>NZ_CP108080.1:5083707-5699914 GCF_036181745.1 Streptomyces sp. NBC_00259
GGGCGTCTGCTGTCTGCCGTCCCTGGCCTGACGCCTCCGCCGGTGTTCCCCCGGGCCTCGTCCGGGGCCTCCCGGGCGTTGCTCATATGTGTAATGCGTCTTATGTGGTGATATGGGGCCAAGCTGAACTGGACCCCGGGAGGCACTCCATGCACGGAGCCACTCACCTCACCCGGTCCGCGTGCGTGTGCGCGGTCGCCGTCGTCCTCGCGGCCACCGGCTGCGGTGGCGGAGGAGGCGCCGCCGGTGGCCCCGACGGGATCGTGACGTCCTCCTGGGGCGATCCGCAGAACCCGCTGGAGCCGGCGAACACCAACGAGGTCCAGGGCGGCAAGGTCCTCGACATGATCTTCCGGGGCCTCAAGCGCTACGACCCGAGGACCGGCGAGGCCGAGGACATGCTCGCCGAGCGGATCGAGACCGGCGACTCCACCAACTTCACCGTCACGATCAAGAACGGCTGGACCTTCTCCAACGGCGAGCCGGTCACCGCGAAGTCCTTCGTCGATGCCTGGAACTACGGCGCCCACCTCAAGAACAACCAGCGCAACGCCTACTTCTTCGGCTACATCGACGGCTACGACGACGTCCACCCGGAGTCCGGGCAGCCCACGGCCCGGACCATGTCCGGCCTCAAGGTCACGGGCGACCGCACCTTCACGGTCAAGCTGACGCAGAAGTTCTCCACCTGGCCCGAGACCCTCGGCTACGCCGCGTTCTCGCCGCTGCCCAGCACCTTCTTCTCCGACCACGCCGCCTGGCTGGCCAAGCCCGTCGGGAACGGCCCGTACGCGGTCGACTCGTACGCCAGGGGCTCGCAGATGTCCCTGCGCCGCTGGGACGGCTACCCGGGGGACGACAAGGCGCGCAACGGCGGCGTCGACCTGACGGTCTACACCGACAACAACACCGCCTACACCGATCTGACGGCCGGCAATCTGGACCTCGTCGACGACGTACCCGCGGCTCAGCTCAGGAACGTCACGGCCGATCTCGGCGACCGGTACATCAACACCCCGGCCGGCATCATCCAGACCCTGGCCTTCCCCTACTACGACCCGGACTGGAACAAGCCCGGCCAGGAGAAGGTCCGCAAGGGCCTGTCCAAGGCGATCAACCGGCAGCAGATCACCGACACCATCTTCCAGAAGACCCGTACCCCCGCCAAGGACTGGACCTCCCCGGTCCTCGGGCCGGACGGCGGCTACGACGACGGGCTCTGCGGCGAGGCCTGTACGTACGACCCCGCCGCGGCGAAGAAGCTGGTCGCCGAGGGCGGCGGCATCCCGGGTGGCCAGGTCAGGATCGCGTACAACGCCGACAGCGGCTCCCACAAGGAGTGGGTCGACGCGGTCTGCAACTCCATCAACAACGCGCTCGGCAACGACAAGGCCTGCGTCGGCAACCCCGTCGGCACCTTCGCCGACTACCGCAACCAGATCACCGCGTCCAAGATGACCGGCCCCTTCCGGGCCGGCTGGCAGATGGACTACCCCCTCATCCAGAACTTCCTCCAGCCGCTCTACTACACCAACGCCTCCTCCAACGACGGCAAGTGGAACAACGAGGAGTTCGACCGGCTCATCGACCAGGCCAACGCGGAGACCGACCCGGCCAGGGCGATCGACACCTTCAAACGCGCCGAGGGGGTCGTACGGGACCAGATGGCGGCGATCCCGCTCTGGTACCAGAACGGCAGCGCCGGCTACTCGGACCGGATCGCCAACGTCTCGCTGAACCAGTTCAGCGTCCCCGTCTACGAAGAGATCACGGTCAACTGACGCCCGCGGCCGAGCACCGGCCCCACGCCCCCAGGAGCCCTCCATGGGACGTTATGTGATCCGGCGTCTGCTCCAGATGATCCCGGTCTTCATCGGCGCCACGCTGCTGATCTTCCTCATGGTGAACGTCATGGGCGATCCCATCGCGGGGCTGTGCGGCCAGCGCGAATGCGACCCGGCCACCGCCGCCCAGCTGCGCAAGGAGTTCGGCCTCGACAAGCCCGTCTGGCAGCAATACCTGACCTACATGGGCAACCTCTTCACCGGGGACTTCGGCACCGCCTTCAACGGACAGCCGGTCACCGAGCTGATGGCCGACGCGTTCCCGGTCACCATCCGGCTCACCCTGGTCGCGATCTTCTTCGAGGTCGTCATCGGCATCACCCTGGGCGTCCTCACCGGCCTGCGGCGCGGCCGGCCGGTCGACACCGGCGTACTGCTGCTCACCCTGGTCGTGATCGCCGTACCGACCTTCGTCACCGGCCTGCTGCTCCAGCTGCTCCTCGGCGTGGAATGGGGCTGGATCAGGCCGTCGGTCTCCTCCGAGGCGACGCTGGACGAGCTGATCGTGCCCGGACTCGTCCTCGCCGCCGTCTCCCTCGCCTACGTCACCCGGCTGACGAGGACGTCGATCGCCGAGAACCGGCGCGCCGACTACGTCCGCACGGCGATCGCCAAGGGACTGCCGCGCCGCCGTGTCATCACCCGCCATCTGCTGCGCAACTCCCTGATCCCGGTGGTCACCTTCATCGGCGCGGACATCGGCGCCCTGATGGGCGGTGCCATCGTCACCGAGCGGATCTTCAACATCCATGGCGTCGGCTACCAGCTCTACCAGGGCATCCTCCGCCAGAACACCCAGACCGTCGTCGGCTTCGTGACCGTGCTGGTGCTGGTGTTCCTGCTGGTGAACCTGCTCGTCGACCTGCTGTACGCCGTACTCGACCCGAGGATCCGCTATGCCTGAGCCGAGTCACGACGACGGGCGGGCCATCGCACCGACCGGTGCCGGCGGCACGATGGACCTCGCCACCAGCGAGGCCGAGACCCTGGAGAAGGTGCCCGGCGGACCGCTCGGCACCGGCCCGGCCGGCAAGCCGCGCAGCCTCTGGTCCGACGCCTGGCACGATCTTCGACGCAACCCCGTCTTCATCGTCGCGGCGCTGGTCATCCTCTTCCTGGTGATCATCTCGATCTGGCCCTCCCTGATCGCCTCCGGCAATCCGCTCGACTGCGACCTCGCCAAGGCCCAGCAGGGCTCCCAGCCGGGCCATCCCTTCGGCTTCGACGGCCAGGGCTGCGACGTCTACACCCGCACCGTCTACGGCGCCCGCACCTCGGTGACCGTCGGCGTCTGCGCCACCCTCGGAGTGGCGCTCCTCGGCTCCGTACTCGGCGGGCTCGCCGGGTTCTTCGGCGGCGCCTCCGACTCCCTGCTGTCGCGGCTCACCGATGTCTTCTTCGCCATCCCCGTCGTCCTCGGCGGACTGGTGCTGCTGTCCGTCGTCACGAGCAACACCGTCTGGCCGGTGATCGGCTTCATGGTGCTGCTCGGCTGGCCGCAGATCTCCCGCATCGCCCGCGGTTCGGTGATCACCGCCAAGCAGAACGACTACGTCCAGGCCGCCCGAGCCCTCGGCGCGTCCTCCTCGCGGCTGCTGCTGAGGCACATCACGCCGAACGCCGTCGCACCGGTGATCGTCGTGGCCACCATCGCGCTCGGTACGTACATCTCGCTGGAGGCGACCCTCTCCTACCTCGGGGTCGGGCTGCGGCCGCCGACGGTGTCCTGGGGCATCGACATCTCCGCCGCGTCCCCCTACATCCGCAACGCCCCGCACATGCTGCTCTGGCCGGCCGGGGCGCTCGCCGTCACCGTGCTCGCCTTCATCATGCTCGGCGACGCGGTGCGCGACGCCCTCGACCCCAAGCTGCGCTGAGGAGCCACCGCATGAATCCCGAGAAGCTGCTCGAAGTGCGCGACCTGCAGGTGGAGTTCCGTACGCGCGACGGCGTCGCCAAGGCCGTCGACGGTGTCTCGTACTCCGTCGCCGCGGGCGAGACGCTTGCCGTGCTGGGCGAGTCCGGTTCCGGGAAGTCCGTCACCGCACAGGCCGTCATGGGCATCCTCGACGTCCCACCCGGCCGGATCACCGGCGGCGAGATCCTCTTCCGCGGCCAGGACCTGCTGACACTCAAGGAGGAGGAACGCCGGAAGATCCGCGGTGCCGGAATGGCCATGATCTTCCAGGACGCACTGTCCTCGCTCAACCCGGTGCTGACCGTCGGCGACCAGCTCGGCGAGATGTTCATCGTGCACCGGGGCATGTCGAGGAAGGACGCCCGGGCGAAGGCCGTCGAGCTGATGGACCGGGTCCGCATCCCCGCCGCGAAGGAGCGGGTCGGCCAGTACCCGCACCAGTTCAGCGGAGGCATGCGCCAGCGGATCATGATCGCCATGGCGCTGGCCCTGGAGCCGGACCTGATCATCGCCGACGAGCCCACGACCGCGCTGGACGTGACGGTCCAGGCGCAGGTGATGGATCTGCTCGCCGAGCTACGGCGCGAACTCGGCATGGGGCTCGTCCTCATCACGCACGACCTCGGTGTCGTCGCGGACGTCGCCGACAGGATCGCCGTGATGTACGCGGGCCGGATCGTCGAGACCGCCCCCGTCCACGACATCTACAAGGCGCCCGCCCATCCGTACACCCGTGGCCTGCTCGACTCGATTCCCCGCCTGGACCAGAAGGGGCAGGAGCTGTACGCCATCCGCGGCCTGCCGCCGAACCTGATGGCCGTTCCGCCGGGCTGCGCCTTCCACCCCCGCTGCCCGATGGCCCAGGACGTGTGCACGACCGACGAGCCGGAGGTGTTCCCCGTGAACCGCGACCGGGGCAGCGCCTGCTTCTTCTGGCGGGAGTGCCTCAATGGCTGAGCCGAACGCACCCACCGAGCCCATCATCGAGGTGCGCGACCTGCACAAGCACTACCCGCTCACCCAGGGCGTCCTGTTCAGGAAGCAGGTGGGCGCGGTCAAGGCCGTCGACGGCGTCGACCTCGACCTCTTCCCCGGAGAGACCCTCGGCATCGTCGGCGAGTCCGGCTGCGGCAAGTCCACCCTCGCCCGGATGCTGGTGAACCTGGAGCGGCCGACGCGCGGGACGATCCGCTACAAGGGCGAGGACATCACCAAGCTGTCCGGGCGCGCGCTGCGGGCCGTACGCCGCAACATCCAGATGGTGTTCCAGGACCCGTACACCTCGCTGAACCCCCGGATGACCGTCGGCGACATCATCGGGGAGCCGTACGAGATCCACCCCGAGGCGGCACCGAAGGGCGAGCGGCGCCGCCGGGTGCAGGAGCTGCTGGAGGTCGTCGGGCTCGACCCCGAGTACGTCAACCGCTATCCGCACCAGTTCTCCGGCGGCCAGCGCCAGCGCATCGGCATCGCGCGCGGCCTGGCGCTGCGGCCGGAGGTCATCGTCGCGGACGAACCGGTATCCGCGCTCGACGTGTCCGTGCAGGCGCAGGTCGTCAATCTGCTCGACCGGCTGCAGAGCGAGTTCCGCCTCAGCTACGTGTTCATCGCGCACGATCTGTCGATCGTGCGGCACATCTCGGACCGGGTGGGCGTGATGTACCTCGGGCGGATCGTGGAGATCGGCGGCGACGCCGAGATCTACGACCATCCGACCCATCCGTACACCCAGGCCCTGCTGTCGGCGGTGCCGGTGCCCGACCCTGGAGCCCGCGCCCACCGGGAGCGCATCGTCCTGTCCGGGGACGTTCCCTCACCGACCGCCATTCCCTCGGGCTGCCGCTTCCGCACCCGCTGCTGGAAGGCGCGGGAACGGTGCGCGCTGGAGGTGCCGGAACTGGCGGTGCCGGCGGAGTTCCGGCTCGCACAGGGGCCGGCGAAGCACGACTCCGCCTGTCACTTCGCGGAGGAGAAACACGTGGTGCCGGCCCCCGGGGCGCAGGGCTGAGCGCGCTCCGCCCCGGAGTCCGCCCGGCCCCGCCCCGGACCGTGTCTCAGTCCTGCGCCTGCGCGCCCTCACGGGTGAGGAACGCCAGCCGGGCCTTCTTCTCCGGGAGGAACACCTCGGGGAGGTCGATCTCCGGAAGCACGATCTGAGGACCCAGCTCGAAGCCCGTGCGCGCCAGCCGTTCGATCGCCTTCTCGTTGCGGATGTCCGGCTCGGCGACGACCCTGCGCACCTGCGGGTCCGCCAGCACGTAGTGGACGAGGACCGAGAGCATGGTGGCGGTGAACCCGGGCCGTGGTGCGCCCTTCGGGGGGCCCATCATCAGGTGGACGCCCATGTCGCCCGGCTCGACGTCGTAGCACTCGCTGACGCGGTCGGCCTCCGGCTCGTACGTCTGGAAGAGCATCGCGGGCTCGTCCCCGACGCGGATGAGGAAGGCGTGGTGCGTGGTGAGCGAGTCCAGGTGCTCGTAGATCTCCAGCACCTCGGCGCGGCTCGCCTCGGCCATGCCCCAGAAGCGCGCCCGCTCCTCGGTGACCCAGGAGTGGACGACGTCCACGTCCCGCTGCGGGTCCAGGCGGTCGACCCGTACGGTGCCCAGTCCTTCGACGGTCTCCTCGTACAGGGCCTCGGGTCTGACGGCGGGCTCAGTGGTCATGGTTCTCCTCGGTGCGGTGCTCGAGCGTGAGCTGGTCGAAGTCGGTGACGACGGGGACGAATTCGCCGCGCAGCCACCGGGGCAGCTGATCGCGGTGGTGGGGGTCGCCGGGGATGCCCCGGGCGCCCAGCGGGACCACCCAGAGGCTGTCCTCGCGCCGGGCGAGGTCCCAGACGTAGCGGGCGGCGGGACCGCGGGCGCTGTGGTCGGTGACGCCGGGGACGCTCGACGTGGCCAGCACACAGTCGTGGTCGCCGGGCAGTCCCGGCCACTCCTCGCCGGCCGTGCCGGGCAGTGCCTGCCAGGGCGCGAGCCGGTGCAGCTCGCCCCAGGTGGCCGTGTGCTCGCCGGCCGCCGCGACCTCGTCGACGGCCGCGCGGACCACGCCGGCGCGGTCGATGCCCGGCAGGTGATCGGTCGTCAGCAGGGTCTCCAGGGCGTAGGCGACCTTCACCGGCGGGTACAGCCAGGGCACGAACACCTCGGGATACCCGAACGGTTCGGTGAGCACGGCCAGTTCCGGGTGGGCCACGAGCCGCCGTACGACGGCGGAGCGCACGGCCGCGTACAGGGCGGCGTCCGTGCTGTCGGCCTCCATCCGCCGGTCCCAGGCCAGCAACCGGTCCCGCAGCGCCGAGGCCTCGGGGGACAGGGCGGGAAGTCCGGCGACCAGCTCCAGCAGCGGAGCCGCGGACGCCAGATGGGTGTCGGTGTGGACGGCCGCCATCGCGGGCGCCGTCCAGCTCTTCGACTCCCGCAGCAGGCCGGCGATCCGGTCGGCCCGGTGCGGCGGTGCGAACTCCACGCCGAGGGGGGTGGCGATCCCGCGGGCGTTCGCCATGACGGCGATGTCCTCGACGTCGGCGCGGGGCGTGTCGTGCCAGCCCTGCCACTCGTGGCCGTGCTCCCACGCGGGCACCACCCGCAGCCGGTTGTCCTCGTGCCGCACGGGTACGCGCCCGGCCACCCGGTGCAGCAGCCCGCCCTCGGTGTCCGCGGCGTGGACCACGTTGACCGGCTCGGCCCAGGCGTCGAAGGCCCGGTCCACGTCGGCGACGGTGCGGGCCCGCAGCAGCGCCGGGATCGCGTCGAACCCGAGACGGGCGGTGACACGGGGCGGGTAGCGCAGGCTGATGGCCTCCGCCACCGAGGCGGCTCCGTCGGCCGCGAGGCCGCCGATGATCACCGGGCCGCGGTCCGTCTCGATCACCTCGATCTCGACCGGCTCGCCACCCGCCACCTCGATCGTCTCGCGGTGGTGCGTGGCCGGGCGCCAGCCGTCGGGACCCTGGGCCTCGACTCCGGTGCCGGAGCGTCTGAGCCGTTCCCGGTACAGGTCCTGGTAGTCGGACATGGCGTTGGTGATCGCCCAGGCCACGGAGCCGGTGTGGCCGAAGTGGGCGAGTCCGGGGACGCCGGGGACGGCGAGGCCGACGACGTCGACGTCCGGGCAGACCAGATGGATCTGCTGGTAGATGCCCGGGTCCTCGATGAAGCGGTGCGGGTCGCCGGCGATCAGGGGCGCGCCCGTGGCCGTACGGTCACCGGTGACCAGCCAGCCGTTGCTGCCCGAGGTGCCGGGGCCGTCCGTGGCGAACAGCGTGGTCGCCCCGTCGCCGAGCCGTCGTGCGACCTCCTCGCGCCACAGCTTGGTCGGGAAGCCGGCGAACAGGATGTGGGCGGATATCCATATGCCCAGCGGCACCCAGGGATCCCAGTGGCCGGGCGTGAGCCCGGTCGCCGCGAACTCCGGCGTACCGTCCGCTCCTTCCGGGAGCCCGGCGTTGACCCCGTCCACGTAGGCGCGCACCCAGGCCGCCGTGTCCGCGTCGAGCGCCTCGAAGCAGCGACGTGCCGTGTCCGCGAGCCGGGACTGGCGGGCGAACCGGTCCCAGACCACGGCGTCCGCGCCCAGGAAGGCCGCGGTCGTGCCCTGCACGCGGTGCCGTTCGACCTCGATCTGCCAGGCCCGGTCGGTGGCGGCGTTCCGCCCCTGCGCGAAGGCCAGTTCCAGGCCGTCGGCCGCGCGCAGATGCGGGATGCCCCAGGCATCCCGGTAGACCTCGGTCGTCACACTGTCCCCGCTCTCCTGCTTGATCTGCCTTTAGGTTAGGCTGGCCTAACCTTACTGGGCGCATGGGGAGGAGACAGCGGTGGGGCATGGCTGGGAGGGCGTGGTCCTCAAGCTGATGCGGGGCAAGGACTTCGCATTCACGGTGACCGGGGCGGAGCAGGTCACCGAGCGGTACCGCCGACTGCAGCTCACCGACGGAGGCATGCTCGGCGCCACCGGAGTGCATCCCACGATGTGGGTGCGGCTCTGGTTCGAGAACGCGGGCAAGCCCCATCAGCGCGCCTACACCCTCGTCGATCCCGACCCCGCGGCAGGCACCTTCAGCCTGGAGTTCGCGCTGCACGACGGCTGCGCCAGCGACTGGGCCCGGAACGCCAAGCCCGGCGACACCATAGAGGCGACGGTCCAGGGCACCGGCTTCTCCGTGCCGGACCCGCTGCCGTCGCGGCTGTTCGTCGTCGGCGACCCCGCCTCGCTGCCCGCGATCAACTCCCTGCTCGACGCGATGCCCGGGGTCCCCGCCACCATCTGGTTCGAGACCCCGCACGGCACGGACGCCGAACTGCCCGTACGGGCCGACACCGCGCACCACGAGCTGCGCCAGGTGCCGCGGCGCGACGACGGGGCCGGTCTCGTCGAGGAGGTGCGGGCCGCGCTGCCCGGGCTGCTCGGCGACGACCGGGAGGGCGCGTTCGTCTGGATCGCCTGCGACACGGCGACCACGCGGTCCCTCACGTCGTACGTCCGCAAGGAGCTGGCCCTCCCCAAGGAGCGGGTCAGTGCCCTCGGCTACTGGCGTCCGGAGCCCGTCAAAGCATGACAAGTGCTCATCAAGTTCGTTAACAGTCAGGCAACTTGGCCGAATCGGCACCGATATACGAACACGCCACCCTGAATCGCGTACGGCCGTGCGGGTGCCGTAGACCGGCCGGAGCACGCCATGTGGCTCCGGCCGGTCGCTTGTGCCCGTGGGGCCACCCGTTCGGCGGTGCGTCTGTTGCCCGCTCCGTGCGGGGCCCGTCTGATGGCAGTGGGTACGCCGATCGGGTGTGCCGCCACACGGCCGGCCGCGACGGAGGGTTCCGCCGATGCAGGGAATCACGAAGCGCCGGTGTCGCCGTGGCTCCCTCTGCGTCGCCGGAGCCCTGCTGATCTCCTCGGTCGCGGTGGGCGGGCCGGTCGCGGCCGCTCCGTCCCGCGGGGGCCCGCCCGCGGGCGACGGGGGCATCGTGCTGGAGTGGCGGCCCTGCAAGGGCAAGGCGCAGCGGGGCTTCGAGTGCGCGACGGCCAACGTCCCGCTCGACCACACGCGTCCTCGATGGCGGACCATCGAACTGGCGGTGATCCGGGCCAGGGCCACCGCCCCCGGGCGGCGTGCCGGATCGTTGTTCTTCAATCCCGGCGGGCCCGGCGGGGCCGGCACCGTGGGGCTGCCCGGGCAGTACGCGAAGTTCCCCCGGGAGCTGCGCGAGCGGTTCGACATCGTCAGCTGGGACCCGCGCGGCATCGGGGAGAGCACCTCCGTACGGTGTTTCGGCAGCGCGAAGGAGGCCGCCGCGTGGATCAAGGACGTTCCCCCGTTCCCGGTCGGGGCCGAGGAGCGCGGAACCTTCGTCGCGGCGTACGCCGATCTCGCCCGCCGCTGCGGACAGCGCGACCCGGAGCTGCTGCGCCACATCTCGACCGCCGACACCGCACGCGACCTCGACGGGCTGCGTCAGGCGGTCGGCGAGCGGCGGCTCAGGTACTGGGGCGTCTCCTACGGCACCTTCCTGGGGGCGACCTACGCGAACCTGTTCCCGCACCGCGTCGGCCGTCTGGTCGTGGACGGGAACGTCGACCCGCGGGCCTGGGCGAAAGGCGCCGGGCCGAGGGGGACGGGACCGGGGCCGGAGCTGAGCACGTTCCTGCGTCTGGACTCGGACCTGGGTTCGGCCGACGTCCTCGGGCAGTTCCTGGATCTGTGCGGCCGCGCCCCGCTGAGCGGCTGTGCGTTCTCCGCGGGCAGCCCGGAGGCGACCCGGGTCAAGTTCGGCGAGCTGCTTGGGCGGCTGTCGGAGCGGCCCACGGGGACGTGGACGTACGCGCGGGCCGTCAGCGAGGTACGGGCCGGGCTGTACACGGTCCACCCGGGCTGGACCGACACGGCGAGGACCCTGCAGACGCTGTGGGAGGGGCGCGCACCGCGCGAGTCCTCGCCGCCGGCAGGGGTCCCGCGGTACCCCGGCTTCGAGCAGGTCTACGGCGTGATGTGCGCGGAGAGCGCCAACCCGCGGGACCCGGAACGCTACTCCGCGCTGGACGGGCTGAGTGCCGAGCGGGCGGGTGACCTCGGGCACTGGTGGGCCTGGGCCAACGAGCCCTGCGCGAGCTGGCCGGCCGAGGCCGCCGGACGTTACGCCGGCCCGTGGGACCGCCCCACCGCCCACCCCGTTCTCGTGGTCAACCCGACGTACGACCCGGCCACGCCCTACCAGGGCGGCGAGGCCATGGCCCGGGAGCTGGATGACGCCCGGCTGCTGACGCTGAACGGGTACGGACACACCGCCCTGGACAATCCGAGCAGTTGCGTGGGAGGGCACGTGGTCCGCTACGTCCTCAGCGGGGCGCTGCCCCCGGCCGGCGCGACCTGCGAGCAGGACACTCCGCCGTTCGCCACGAGGACGCCGGCCGGGGACGGCGGGGCGGTTCCCGCCGGTCCTTCCGCGACCGGGCTAGGCGACCCCGAGCGACCTCTTCAGGAACTCCACCTGGAGCAGCAGGTGGTTCTCCGCGACCTGTTCCTGGGGCGTCATATGTGTCACGCCCGTGAGGGGCAGCAGCTCATGGGGGCGGCCCGCCGCGAGCAGTGCCGATGAGAGCCGAAGGCTGTGTGCCACCACCACATTGTCGTCGGCCATGCCGTGGACGATCATCAACGGCCTGACGGGCTCTGCCGGATCGGTCAGTCCGTCCTCCGTGACCAGGGAGTTCGCCGCGTAGACCTCGGGCTGCTCCTCGGGGCTGCCGAGATAGCGCTCGGTGTAGTGGGTGTCGTACAGCCGCCAGTCGGTGACCGGGGCGCCCGCGACGGCCGCGTGGAACACATCGGGCCGGCGGAGCACCGCGAGCGCGGCCAGATAGCCGCCGTACGACCAGCCGCGGATGCCCACCCGGCCGAGATCCAGCGGGAACCGGCCGGCCAGCGCGTGCAGCGCCTCGATCTGGTCGTCGAGGGTGACCGGCAGATCATCCTTGATCGCCTTCTCCCAGCCGGGGGAGCGGCCGGGAGAGCCGCGCCCGTCCGCGACGAGCACCGCGAAACCCTGGTCGGCGAGCCACTGGGAGGTGAGATGCGGATGGTGCGCGGCGACCACGCGCTGTCCGTGCGGTCCCGCATAGGGATCCAGCAGCACGGGAAGCGGACCGTCCGACTCCTGAAAGTCGGACGGGAGCAGCACGGCGCACGGGATCCGCCGTGCGCCCCCTTCGACGAGCTGTACGCGGGCGGTGATCACCGGTTCCTCCGCATACGAGGCGATGGTGGCGAGCGGCTTCCCCTCCCGCAGCACCTGAACCGCCGTGCCGCTCACCACGCCCGGCCGCGCGGACGCGAGCACCGTCACCGCCCCCGAGCGCACCGCGGAATGCACCCCCGCACCCTCGGAGACCCGCTCGACCCCCAGCTCGTTCACCCGGTACACATGGATCTCGCCGATCTCCGGCTCGGCCGCGTCCTCGCCGGCCGACGCCGAGACCAGAACGTCCGACCCGCCGATGTCCAGCACCGCCCGCACGTGCAACTGCGGCCCCGTGAGCGGCCGGTCGCCCACGGCCAGCACCCGCGCCCCGCCCTCGTCGGCGATCCGCACCAGCCGCCCGTCCGGGGCCCACGCGGGCACCCCGTCCAGCAGCTCGATCCAGGCCGGGTCCTCGTCGACATGCACCGTGCGCGTGGCACCGCTCTCCGTGTCCACGGCGAGATGAAGCACCGTGCGCTGGTCCCGCGTCTGGACGAGCAGCAGCGGGGCCCCGGCCGTCGACCAGTGCACCCGGGCCAGATACGGGTACCGCTCCCGGTCCCAGACGACCTCGGTGCGCGCCCCGTCCAGCCCCACCAGCAGGAGCCGCACCTCCGCGTTCGCCGACCCGGCCGCCGGATACCCGATCCGCGCCGGCTCCCGGTCCGGATGCGCCGGGTCCGCGATCCACCAGCGCCGTACGGCAGCCCCGTCCACCCGCGCCACCAGCAGCCGGTCCGAGTCGGGGGACCACCAGAAACCGCGCGATCGCCCCATCTCCTCGGCCGCGATGAACTCCGCCATGCCGTACGTCGTGTGCTCGTCCTCCGGCTCGGCCAGCGCCCGGTCGCCCTCGCCGTCCGCACCGGTCACCCGCAGCGCGCCGCCCGCCGCATACGCGACGAGACGCCCGTCAGGCGACGGCCGCGGATCGATCACCGGCCCGGCGGCGGGCAGTTCACGCGCCGTCCCGGCCCGCAGCTCCGCCGTGAACAGCCGTCCGGACAGCGCGAAGGCCGCCAACTCCGCCTCGCGGTCCACGGCGTACCCGACGATGCCCCCGGATCCCTCACGGCTGCGCTCGCGCCGCGCCCGCTCCTGCGCCGACAACTCCTCGGCCGCGCCGCCGAGCAGCGCCTCCGGATCGGCGGCCAGCCGCTCGCGCACCTCCCCCTCCAGGTCGAGTACCCAGAGCCGGTGCGATCGTTCCGTCCCCGAAGGGGACCTCAGGAACACCACCCGGGAACCGTCCGGGGACACCGTGAACGCGCGCGGTGCGCCCAGAGTGAAGCGCTGCGTCCTGGCGTACTGGCGAGGGAAGGAGGGCTGCTGCTTCAACGTCATGCGACCGAACCTAGCCGAGTGGGCCGGACCTTTTCCCTGCCTCGGACCCGCTGGGCGGAGGGTGTGCGCCCCCATGTGCTGCCGTGCACCGATCGATGCGGCGGAACGGATAGTTATGATCCGTAGCGCTAGGTGGGTAGGAACCTTCCGGCACATGCTGCTGCCCGTTCCCGACCGAATATTCTGTGGAGGTGAACCGCCGTGGCACTCTCGATTTCGGCGGTGGTGCTGCTGGCGATCGTCGTCTTCCTGCTGGTCAGGAAATCCGGCTTGAAGGCCGGACATGCGGCGGTTTGCATGCTCCTCGGGTTCTATCTCGCCAGCTCCTCCATCGCACCCACGATCAGCCAGCTGACCACGAACGTGGCGGGCATGATCGGCGGCCTCAAGTTCTAGTCCGGGCCTCGTAGGCTGGGAGCCATGACGGATCTCCCAGCCCGTCGTCTGCTCCTGGTGCACGCGCACCCCGACGACGAGTCGATCAACAACGGCGCCACCATGGCCCGGTACGCCGCGGAGGGTGCCAGGGTCACCCTGGTCACCTGCACGCTCGGCGAGGAGGGCGAGGTCATCCCGCCCGAGCTCGCGCACCTGGCCCCCGACAAGGAGGACGGCCTCGGCGCGCACCGGATCGGCGAACTGGCCGCCGCGATGAAGGAACTGGGTGTCGCCGACCACCGCTTCCTCGGTGGCCCGGGACGCTTCCGCGACTCCGGGATGATGGGCGTTCCCCAGAACCGCCGGCCGGGCGCGTTCTGGAACACGCCCGTGGACGAGGCCGCCCCGTATCTCGTCGAGGTGATCCGCAGCGTCCGGCCGCAGGTGCTGATCACCTATGACCCGCATGGGGGTTATGGGCATCCCGACCACATCCAGGCGCACCGCGTCGCCATGCGCGCGGCCGACCTCGCCGCCGAGCCCGCCTTCCGGCGCGATCTCGGCTCGCCGCACACCATCGCCAAGATCTACTGGAACCGGGTGCCGCGCTCGGTCGCCGAAGCGGGCTTCGCCCGGCTGCGCGCCGCGAACGTCGAGTTCCCCGGCGTCGCGCACATCGACGACATTCCCGGCGTAGTGGACGACGCGGAGATCACCGCCGAGATCGACGGCGCCGCGTACACCGCGCACAAGGCCGCGGCGATGCGCGCACACGCCACGCAGATCGCGGTCGACGGGCCGTTCTTCGCGCTCTCCAACGATCTCGGCCAGCCGCTGTTCACCACCGAGTACTACCAGTTGGTGCGCGGACTCCCCGGCGTGCCGGCCGGCCGGCGCGAGCACGACCTGTTCGCAGGTACGGTCCACGGTACGGGCGGCACGGACGGTCCGGCCGGTACGACGACGCAGGAGGCAGTGTGATGAGCCAGTCCGGAGCCTTGACAGCGAGGCCGTCGAAGCCGGGACGCATCGCCGCGTACGTCGGATTCGCCGTCCTCGGCCTGGTCGTCGGAGCCGCGGGATCGCTCGTCCAAGCCGCCTGGTTCCCGGCCGGGTTGCTGCTCGCGCTGCTCGGTGCGGCCGGACTCTTCTACGGTGGACTGCGCACGACCGGCACCCAGCTGGGCGTCGTCGCCCCCGCCGCGGGCTGGATCGTCTCGGTGCTGCTCCTCAGCGCGGGACGGCCGGAAGGCGACGGCGTCTTCGCCGGCGGCCTCGGTGAGATCGTCTTCCTGCTCGGGGGAACGGTGCTGGCTGTGATGTGCGCCACGATTTCGCGATTGCCGCAACCCGGCGCGCCCTCAGCCTGACTTGATAAGTGACGTGTCCCATCTGAGGCCGAATTGCCCACGCCCGCAGGGTCGGCCGCGGAACGTCGCTTCCCGCAGTCGCCGGATAGAAATCGGCGACGGCCAGTATGGTGGTGCGCGCCGCCGAGCCGCCCGCAGCAACAGGAACCAGTAGGAACGGGCGGCGGAGCCAACCGGGAGAACCTGCTTTGAGCCGTGAAACTGACAGTTCGTCCTCCGGCCCCCAGGGGCGTGGCGGAGCTGCGTACCCTTCGGGGACACCGCCGTACGGATCACGCCAGTATCCGTCGCTGCACCCCACGCAGGACGCTCCGGAGGAGAGAACAGAGCCTGCGTCCACGCGACAGCCTGACGAACCCAGGACCGAGACGACGCTGACGACCCGGATCCGGATCAACATCCCGGGTTCGCGTCCGATTCCGCCCGTCGTCATGCGGACGCCTATGAGCGACCTGGACAAGAAGAACGCCGCGGCGGCGCGTGAAAGCGCGGCGGAGCGCACGGGCAGTACGCCGCGCCCGCCCGCGCCCGCGCAGCCCACCGCCGCCACCACGGACGCCGGGCGCGACGCGGGTCAGGCCGAGGCGGCGGAGAAGCCGGCCGAGGAGAAGACCAGCGACTGGTTCGCCCCCCGCAAGGCGCCCGCACCGGCACCGACGCCTCCGCCGGCTTCCGTTCCGGCCCAGGCGACGGGTTCCGGCCCGCGGCCCAACCCGGGGCCGAACGCGAATCCGGCGTCGCGTCCCGAGGACACGGGCGCGCACAGGATGCCCGGTGCGTCCGGAGCGCGGCCCCGGAGCGGTCTCGACGACCTCGCGTCGAACGCCGACGCTGCCGGCCGTGGCGCGCCCACGCCCGGGCTCAGGCCGCCGGGTGCCGCTCCCTCGGGTCCCACGACGGGACCGGCCACCGGCAGCTCGCCGTTCGCCCAAGGCGGTCCGGCCGGTGGTGTTCCCGGTGGTGGCGTTCCCGGCGGTGGGGTGCCGCGGATGAGCGACGACACCGCCGTACTCACCCCGCAGAAGCCCGCGCCCGAACACGGTGCCGGCGGCCCGGGCGTTCCTCCTGGTCCGGGTGGCGGTGTTCCCGGTGGCAATGTCTCCGGCGACACGCTGACCAGCGGCATCCCGGTGGTTCCGCCGGAGCACCGCTCGCCGTTCGTGCCCGGCGGCCCCGACGGCATGCCGTCGCCGTGGCCCTCCGATCCCAGCGGTCCTGGGCCGGGCGGTCCGGGTGGCCCTGGCGGTCCCGGTGCCGACTTCTCGGCCATGGACTTCCCCGGCCCGGCCACCTCGGCGCGCACCACGCCCGGCCCTTCGCCGGTGCCGTCCTCGCCTGCCGCCTCGTCGTCCAGGCCCGCGAAGAAGGGCCGCTCGAAGCTGGTGCTCGTCGGCGCCGGCGCGTTCGGTGTCCTCGGCGTCGCGTACTGCGCCGGACTGCTGCTGAACCACTCCGACGTGCCCAAGGGCACCACGGTCCTCGGCGTCGACATCGGCGGCGGCACGAAGGAACAGGCCGTCTCCAAGCTGGAAGGGGCCCTCGGCAAGCGCGCCGCCTCCCCGCTCCAGCTCACCGTCGGCGGCACGAAGGCGCAGCTCCCTCCGGACAAGGCGGGCCTCTCCCTGGACAGCCAGGCGACGGTCCGCGCCGCGGCCGGCAGTGACTACAACCCGGTCTCGGTCATCGGTTCGCTCTTCGGCGGCGAGCGCGTCGCCCAGCCGGTGATCCCGGTCGACGAGGAGAAGCTCGTCGTCGCCCTGACCGACCTGGCGGGCACTTCCGGTTCGGCGACCGAGGGCACGATCACGTTCGAGCCGGGCAAGGCGGTCGCCGTACCGGGCAAGTCGGGCCAGGCGCTGGACGTCCAGAAGTCGATGATCTCGGTGAAGGACGCCTACCGTGCCCAGGTCGAGACGGGCCGCGCCAACAACGTCGAACTGCCCGTCGCCACGCGCGAACCCACGATCACCCAGGCCGAGCTGCAGCGGGCGATGAAGGAGTTCGCCGAGCCCGCCATGTCCGACCTGATCACGATCAGGGCGGGCGGCAAGGAGATCCAGTTCGGGCCGTCGAAGTCCCTGCCGAAGATCCTCTCGATGAAGGCGGTCGAAGGGAAACTGGTCGAGGTCTACAACAAGCAGGCCATCACCGAGCTCCTGGACGGCACCTTCGACGGCATCACGATCACCAAGGGCGATGGCAAGGAGCACCCGCTGAGCGCGGACGACGTCGCCTTCGTCATGCGCGACGCCCTTCGCGGCAAGACCCCTGCGGAGCGAACCCGCACGATCGAGCTCAACCCTCAGGGCTGACACCCGCTCCAGGCACCGACCGCACCACGCGCGATGCCCCCGCGCCGGACTTCCGGAGCGGGGGCATCGTGCTGCCTTCAGGGCCACGATCAGAGGGACCGGCGCGGCGACGCCCTCCCCCGGCGCGCGAGCGCGTCGTGCGCGCTTCCCGGGCCCCTCACGCGCTTCCCGGGCCCCTCAGTTGAGCATCGCCCGCGCCGCGTGCGCCTTCCGTCTGATCGCCGCCGCCGTGGCCGGTTCCACCGCCGAGACGACGTCGGCGTACGCGTCCATCTCCGCCGCCCCGGAGAGGAAGTCGCCCCGCTGGACGAGGAGCTGGGCGCGGTCGAAGCGGAGACGGGCGGGATGAGCGGGGAGGAGGAGCGCCAGGTCGATGGCCCACAGGGCGACCGCCGTGTGTTCCGGGCGGGCCGCGGACCAGGCGCGGATGTTGTTGAGGATGCGCAGGACGATCTCCAGCGGGTTCGCCGGGACCAGCATCGAGGGGTCGAGCGGGGCGCCCGTCGCGCCCGCGACGAGGAGTTCCGCGTCGGGCCCGGTCAGCAGCCGGCCGCCCGCGAAGGGGTCGGCCAGCACCGGGTTCTCGGGGTCGCCGAACCCGACGACGAAATGGCCGGGGAGGGCGACGCCGTACACCGGGGCGCCGGCACGGCGGGCGACCTCCATCCAGACGACGGACAGGAGGATGGGCAGGCCGCGCCGCCGCCTCAGCACCTCGTGGAGCAGGGAGGACTCCAGCCGTTGGTAGCAGCCGGGGGTGCCGTGGAAACCGCAGCGGTCGCCGAGCAGCGAGGCCATCGCGGCCACCCAGTTGTGGGGTCCTGCCATCCCGTACGGCAGCATGCCCGCCAGCCGGTCCAGCTCGATCTGCGCGGCGTCGAGTCCCGCCTCGCCCAGCCCCGGGTCCGCCTCCGCGCCCACCAGAAGGCACAGCGTCGCGAGGTCGGGCCGCTCGGAGCGGGCCTCCTCGGCGAAGCGGCGCCGCCAGTGCGTGGCCTCGGGGTGTGGCGGGTGCATATGCGTCTCGTACCCGCTCAGGAAGATCGGGAGTATCGGAAATGGTGGTAGAGGTGATGGACCGCGAAACCCATCCCGTCGTACAGCGCCACGGCCCCGCCGTTGTCCGTCTCGACCTGCAGCCAGGCCGCCGAGGCCCCCTCGTCCAGCGCCCGCCGGGCGAGCGCCGCCATCACGGCCGTGGCCAGTCCTTGTCTGCGGTAGGCAGGGTCCACCTCCACCGCCATGAACCCGGCCCAGCGTCCGTCGACCACACAGCGGCCGATCGCCGCGGGAACGTCCGACTCGCCCGGCACGGTGGCGAACCATACCGAAGGGCCGCTGGACAGGACCTTGAGCACATGTGGGCCCGGCACAGTGGACCGCTGGTAACGCCGGAGCCAGGACTCGTCGACCGACCGGCCCAGCCGCACCCGCTCCACATCCGCGTCCAGGTCGCCGAGAGCCGCGAGCCCGCCGACGCGCAGCTCCGCCGTCACCTCGCGCTCCCAGCCGTGCTCCTCCAGCTCGGCGCAGAGCGCCTCCTGGGTGCCCTCCGCCCCGGTCGCGGTCTGGACATAGGCCGGCAGACCACGGTCCGCGTACCAGGACCGGACCCGTATCAGCGCCTCGTCCAGCGGTATCCCCGGATCCCCGAGCGTCAGCACCGAGTTCGCGCGGCGCGTGAAGCCGGACGCCGCCCGCAGCACCCAGTCACCGAGCGGAGCGCTCTCCACCGGCTGCCAGGACCGGGCCGAGACCCGGGCCAGCTCCTCGAAGGAGGCTGCCGGAAGGCCTCGCCTACGGGCCGGGGCGGTGGGGACGACCTTGCCCGCGACCAGCGACGATTCCGGAATGCGGACGGTCTCCCCGGTCCTGCGTGTGATCAGCAGCACACCCTCGTCCCATGATGTGAGAACCCCGACCGCGTCGGTGAACTTCCCCGCTTCTGACCCCGTCTCGGCGCGCCGCCGCACGGAGACACGTTTTCCCACGTCAGAGGGGGTGATGCGGACCTCCAGTCGTCCGCCTGCAGTGAATTCCACAGCTCAGTCCTCCCCTCCTGTTCGGATCATCCCCAGGAACGGAGATACTAGGTGCGGGCATCGACGACGCCGCGCTCCCGCGCAGCCCCGCGGCGAGCCGCAGACCGGACGCCGCGCCCTACCGAGGAGGAACGACAGCGTGACCTACGTCATCGCGCAGCCTTGTGTCGACGTCAAGGACAAGGCGTGCATCGAGGAGTGCCCCGTCGACTGCATCTACGAGGGCTCACGGTCCTTGTACATCCACCCGGACGAATGCGTCGACTGTGGTGCTTGTGAGCCGGTCTGCCCGGTCGAGGCGATCTTCTACGAGGACGACACTCCCGAGGAGTGGAAGGACTACTACAAGGCGAACGTCGAGTTCTTCGACGAGCTCGGTTCGCCCGGTGGCGCCTCCAAGCTGGGCCTGATCGAGCGGGACCACCCCTTCATCGCCGCACTGCCGCCGCAGAACGGCTGATAGCGCGACTCGGTCCCGTACGGTGCGTCCGCCGTACGGGGCCGTGGCGTTTGTGCCGGTCCGCCCGGCAGGCGACGCCGCAGCGCGCCGCCGTACGAACGAGAGAGTGAGCACCGTGTCCGCCGTATCGTCCCGTCTCCCCGTCTTCCCCTGGGACAAGCTGGAGCCGTACAAAGCGACCGCCGCGGCCCACCCGGACGGCATCGTCGACCTGTCCGTCGGCACGCCCGTCGACCCGGTCCCGGCCCTGATCCAGCAGGCGCTCGTCGCGGCCGCGGACTCGCCGGGCTATCCGACGGTGTGGGGGACGGCCGCGCTGCGGGACGCGCTGGTGTCGTGGTGCGAGCGCCGGCTCGGCGCGGTGTCGTTCGCCCACACCAATGTGCTGCCGGTGATGGGGTCCAAGGAACTGGTGGCCTGGCTGCCGACCCAGCTCGGCCTGGGGGCCGGTGACAAGGTCGCCTACCCCCGGCTGGCCTATCCGACGTACGAGGTCGGCGCGCGGCTCTGCGGAGCGACGCCGGTCGTCTACGACGACCCGGTCACCGACCTCGACCCCGCCGGGCTGAAGCTGCTCTGGCTGAACTCGCCGTCCAACCCCACCGGCCGGGTCCTCGGCAAGGACGAGCTGATCCGGATCGTCTCCTGGGCGCGCGAGCACGGTGTGCTGGTCTTCAGCGACGAGTGCTACCTGGAGCTGGGCTGGGAGGCCGAGCCGGTCTCCGTGCTGCACCCGGACGTCTGCGGCGGTACGTACGACGGTCTGGTCTCCGTCCACTCGCTGTCCAAGCGCTCCAACCTGGCGGGATACCGGGCCGCCTTCATCGCGGGCGACGCGGCCGTGCTCGGCGAGCTGCTGCAGGTCCGCAAGCACGGCGGGATGATGACGCCCGCCCCGGTGCAGGCGGCCACGGTCGCGGCGCTCGGCGACGACGCGCACGTCACGGAGCAGCGGGCCCGGTACGCGGCCCGGCGCGACGCGCTGCGCGAGGCACTGCTGAAGCACGGCTTCCGGATCGAGCACAGTGAGGCGAGCCTCTATCTGTGGGCGACCCGCGACGAGCCGTGCTGGGGCACGGTCGGGCACCTGGCGGAGCTGGGCATCCTGGTGGCGCCGGGCGACTTCTACGGAGAGGCGGGGGAGCGGTTCGTGCGCGTCGCCTTCACGGCGACCGACGAGCGGGTCGAGGCGGCGGTCAAGCGTCTCGGCTGAGGCCGTACGGACGCGAACCGCACGGAGGCCGCGACCGTACGGACGCCACAGCCGCGCCGGAGACGAGCCGTAGGCAAGCGGAGACCGTACGGAAGGGGCCCTCGGGAGTTCGTGCTCCCGAGGGCCCCTTCCGTGTGCCGTGGACCGGCGGATCAGGCGAGCAGATCCTGCACCGGGAGAGTGCCCGTGGGCAGATCGCCGGTGGGCAGTCCGCCGGTGGGAAGTTCCCCGGCGGGCAGCAGGGCGCCCGCGTCCGGGATGCCGCCGCCGGTCAGCCCCTCGGCCGCGGGCAGGCCGTGGGCGGCCGTGGTGGTCATGGTCCCACCCAGGAGGCCGGCGGCGTCCGCCGCGGCCTCCCCCGTCGTCTCCTGCGCGGTGGGCAGGCCCGTCCTGGCCACGCCGCCCAGGGTCGTGGCGGCGGCAGGGAACGCCGTGCCGACCACCTTGCCACCGGCCTCGTTCGCCGTGCCGACGACCTCGCGCGCGGCTCCGTCTACGGCGGAGCCGGCCACGTCGCCGTCGAGCTGGGTCAGGCCGCCGTTGCCCAGGTCCTGGGTGGGGAGGTCCACGGCGTTCGCGGAGCCGGCCGCACCGACCACGGGAGCTGCGCCGGCTGCGACGAGCAGCGCGACACGGGCGATCCGACGGGTCAGGGGGAGGGACATGATGCTCCTTCGACGAGATTGCGTTGGGTGGTGACTGTGGTGAATGTCCGGTGTCCGGACGCAGTGACAACCCCTTGTGGGCCCGGGAAGGTTGCGGTGGGGCAAGGTAAAGAGTTTGCAATGCATCGCATAATCGGCTGTGGACAAAAACGGGCGAACAATATGCGTGCGGACAGCCTGCCGAACCGTCACTTCCCTTGTGGGGCAACGGAATTGGGGACCCGTCTCGAATCGGCTCGAACAAGCCGGGGAAACATCGCCATGACGCGCGCGGCATAACTCGGGAGAGTGGCCGCTCGGACGATTGCGCGAGGAGGATTTCGCTAACGCGCGATGCGGATGCGGACCGTCCCGCCGGCCGATTCGGATTCGGATTCGGATTCGGCCGAGCGCCAGCCCTCGTCGGCCTCGTCCGCGCTCCAGACCCTGCCGCCGAACGAGACCTCCGAGATGCGCAGTTCCTCCGCCTTGGCCACCGCCCAGTGGGCCAGCTCCCAGCCGCGACGGTCGGCGCCGCCGGTGCCCGCCGCCCTCGTCGCGTTCACCGGAATCATCAGTTCGGCCGACTGCGGAGCCCCGGCCCGGCCCTTGCCGCCGATCGCGGGGAGGATCTCAGGACCGAAGGAGCGCACCAGTTCGGAGCGGACCTTCGCCGGGTCGCCGGTCTTGGTGGAGGGCGCCGCCGTGCAGGTCAGGGAGGCGGACGAGCGGCCGGTCAGCGCCGCGGAGAGGAGCGAGGCGTCCGGCTCGTGCTTCGCGTACGCCTGCGGGAAACCGCTGCGCTGGACGCGCTGCGCCGCCTCCGTCAGCGGCAGCCGCGAATAGCCCGGCACCTTGGCCAGATGGTCGTAGAACGCCCCGGCGGAGAAGACCGGGTCGAGGATCTGCTGCGCGCTGCCCCAGCCCTGGGAGGGACGCTGCTGGAAGAGCCCGAGCGAGTCCCGGTCGCCGTGGCGGATGTTGCGCAGCGCCGACTCCTGCAGCGCCGTCGCCAGCGCGATGGTGACCGCGCGCTCCGGCATGCCACGGGTCGTGCCCACCGCGGAGATCGTGGCGGCGTTGGCGGCCATCTCCGGACTGAGTTCGTACGACGTACCCGCACCGGGGCCGTCGCCTTCAGCGGTGTGCACCCGGCAGCGCGGCGCGCCGCCGCCGCTCTCGTACTGCACGACCACGTACGCGACCAGCGCCAGCAGCACGGCGAGCGCAGCCGCGTTACGGAGGGAGCGGCCGCGCCGGACGGGGGAGGCGGTCTTGGTCACGCCGCCCACCGTACTGGAGCCCCCGGGCGGCCGGGCCGGGCACCTCGGACCACGGCCCGCAGGGGTGTCCGTACGGGACGCTAGGGTCGGAGCCATGCCCGAAACCGCGCTTGATCTCACCCTTGACGGCCCGGCCCTCACCGCACGCCTCATCGACTTCCCGTCGGTCAGCGGTGACGAGAAGCCCCTCGCCGACGCGATCGAGGACGCGCTGCGCGCCCTGCCCCACCTCACCGTCGACCGGCACGGCAACAACGTCGTCGCCAGGACGAACCTGGGGCGCGCCGAGCGGGTCGTCCTGGCCGGTCACATCGACACCGTGCCGATCGCGGACAACGTCCCCTCCCGGCTGGACGAGAACGGCATCCTGTGGGGCTGTGGCACCTCGGACATGAAGTCGGGCGTCGCCGTCCAGCTCCGGATCGCCGCGACCGTTCCCGAGCCCAACCGCGACCTCACCTTCGTGTTCTACGACAACGAGGAGGTCGCCGCCCACCTCAACGGTCTCGGGCATGTGGCCGAGGCCCATCCCGACTGGCTCACGGGCGATTTCGCCGTCCTCCTGGAGCCCTCGGACGCTCAGGTGGAAGGCGGCTGCCAGGGCACGCTACGGGTGCATCTGCGCACGACCGGGGAACGCGCACACTCCGCGCGCAGCTGGATGGGATCCAACGCCATTCACGCCGCCGGCCCGATCCTGGCCCGGCTCGCCACGTACGAGCCGCGGCGCCCGGTGATCGACGGACTCCGGTACCACGAGGGCCTCAACGCCGTCGGGATCGAGGGCGGTGTCGCCACCAACGTCATCCCCGACGAGTGCACCGTGGTGATCAACTACCGCTACGCACCGGACCGCACCATGGCGGAGGCGGAGGCCCATGTCCGCGAGTACTTCGCGGACTGCGGGGTCGCCGAGTTCATCGTGGACGATCACACGGGCGGGGCGCTGCCCGGGCTGTCGCACCCGGCGGCCGCGGCCTTCATGGAGGCCGTCGGCGGATCGGCACAGCCCAAGTTCGGCTGGACCGACGTCTCGCGGTTCAGCGCGCTGGGCGTTCCCGCGGTCAATTACGGCCCCGGCGACCCGCTCTTCGCCCACAAGCGGGACGAGCACGTGGCCATCGACAGGATCACCCACTGCGAGGAGCGGCTCCGCGACTGGCTCACCACGTGAGGCCACGCATCCGGACCTCCGCGTGCCCGACCTCCGGAATTTCGCTCTTGTCCACCTGCTTCGACCTACCCTGACCTGGAACGAGCACCGCAGCGGAGGGAGCAGGTCATGGGCAACCCCGACGAAGCACGGCGGCCGGAGGAACAGCGGCTGGGTCCGGTGCTGCGCCGCAGAGAGCAGATCCAGCCCGGCACCACGGACCAGCGCCTGCTGGACACCGAAGGCGACTCCGAATGGGTGCACACCGATCCCTGGCGGGTCATGCGCATCCAGTCGGAGTTCGTCGAGGGCTTCGGCGCACTCGCCGAACTGCCCAGTGCCATCAGCGTCTTCGGCTCCGCGCGGACCGCGCCCGGCACATCCGAGTACGAGGCGGGAATCCGTATCGGCAGGGCCCTCGTCGAGGCCGGCTTCGCCGTGATCACCGGGGGCGGGCCGGGGGCGATGGAGGCCGCCAACAGGGGCGCACGGGACGCCAAGGGCATCTCCGTCGGGCTCGGGATCGAGCTGCCCTTCGAGCAGGGGCTCAACCCGCACGTCGACATCGGCGTGAACTTCCGGTACTTCTTCGTCCGCAAGACGATGTTCGTCAAGTACGCGCAGGGCTTCGTCGTCATGCCCGGCGGGTTCGGCACCCTGGACGAGCTCTTCGAGGCCCTCACCCTCGTCCAGACCCGCAAGGTGACCCGCTTCCCGATCGTGCTCTTCGGCTCGGCGTACTGGTCCGGCCTGGTCGACTGGCTGCGCGACACCGTGGTCGCCCAGGGCAAGGCGTCCGAGCGTGACCTGCTGCTCTTCCACGTCACGGACGACGTCGACGAGGCGGTCGCCCTGGTCACGAAGGAGACCGGGCCGCCCGCGCCGGTCGCCTACGAGGGCTTCGAGGCCTGAGGCCCCGGCCCGGCCCCGGACCTCGGCCCGGGGCCGGGACCCAGGACCGATGCCGGCGGTGGGGGCGGGGTCAGGCCAGTCCCCGGCGGGCGACCGCCGGGGGCCGGTGCCCGGCGATCGACGCCACCATGTCCAGCACCTGGCGGGTCTCCGCGACCTCGTGCACCCGGTAGACCTGGGCACCGAGCCACGCCGACACCGCGGTCGTCGCGAGGGTGCCGATCACCCGCTCCTTCACCGGGCGGTCGAGCGTCTCGCCCACGAAGTCCTTGTTCGACAGCGACACCAGCACCGGCCAGCCCGTGTCCACCATCTCGCCGAGCCGCCGGGTCGCCTCCAGCGAGTGCCGGGTGCTCTTCCCGAAGTCATGGCCGGGGTCGATGAGGATCCCGTCCCTGCGCACGCCGAGCTCCGCCGCCCGCTCCGCCAGTCCGGTCGTCACCCGCAGGATGTCCGCCATCACGTCGTCGTACGCGATCCGGTGCGGCCGCGTCCTCGGCTCCGCCCCGCCGGCGTGCGTACAGACGAGGCCCACGCCATAGCGTGCCGCCACCTCGGCCAGCTTCGGGTCGACCCCGCCCCAGGCGTCGTTGAGCAGATCGGCGCCCGCCTCGCAGACCGCCGCGCCCACGTCGTGCCGCCAGGTGTCCACGCTGATCACCACGTCCGGGAAGCGCCTGCGCACCTCGGCGACGAATCCGACCGTACGACGCGCCTCCTCCTCGGCCGTCACCTCCTCACCGGGACCGGCCTTCACGCCACCGATGTCGATGATGGCGGCCCCCTCTGACACCGCCTGCTCGACACGGGCGAGAGCCGGCTCGTCACGGAACGTGGCGCCCTGGTCGTAGAAGGAGTCCGGGGTCCGGTTCACGATCGCCATGATCACCGGCTCGTGCGCGCCGAATTCGCGTCGCCCCAGCCGCAGAGTCCCGTCGTGCATCCCCTGCATCCGCTGTTTCCTCCTCGCGATCGGTCGCCTGCGACCTTAACTGTCGGTGGCGCATGGCACGATCGGCAGCGGACGGTTTCCTGCTCCGGGGAGAGGCGCGCGCTGTGTTCTGGTTCTTGCTGATCGCGATGGTCGTGGTGATCGCCGCGGTCACGCTCGCGGTGGTCGGTGGCGGAGAGACCGCGGTCCTCCCCGAGGTGGCGCCCGAGCGGCTCGTGGACCCGCTGCCGGTGACACGCCCGGTGGGCCGCGCCGATGTCGAGGCGCTGCGCCTGCCCGTGACGGCGCGCGGCTACCGCATGGCGGACGTCGACGAGGTGCTCGGCCGCCTCGGCGCGGAGCTCGCGGAGCGGGACGCGCGGATCGCCGAGCTGGAGTCGATGCTCGCCGGGCGGCAGGCGACGGCGGCCGGCCGGCCGGAGCTGTTCGACAAGCGGCCCGAGGACGAGCCGAAGGAGCGGCCCGGTTTCTTCGACAAGGGGACGGAGCCGGGCGAGGAGCAGGAGCGATGAGCGGCGGTGCCGTGGCGGGGCCTGACGGGCGGCTGCGCTGCCCCTGGGGCCTGTCCACCGAGGACTACGTCACGTACCACGACGAGGAGTGGGGCCGGCCGGTCCACGGGGACGACGCGCTGTTCGAGCGGCTGTCGCTGGAGGCGTTCCAGTCCGGGCTCTCCTGGATCACGATCCTGCGCCGCCGCGAGGGCTTCCGTCAGGCGTTCGCCGACTTCAGGATCGCGTCGGTGGCGGCCTTCACCGACACCGACAAGGAGCGCCTCCTCGGCGACCCCGGCATCATCCGCAACCGCTTGAAGATCGAGGCGACCGTCTCCAACGCCCAGGTGCTCTCCGGCTGGCCGGCGGGCGAACTGGACGCGCTGATCTGGTCGTACGCGCCGGACCCGGCCGGGCGGCGGGCGCCGCGCACGATCGCGGACGTCCCGGCGGTCACGGACGAGTCCACGGCCCTCTCCAAGGACCTCAAGAAGCGCGGACTGCGGTTCGTCGGCCCCACGACGGCCTACGCGCTGATGCAGGCGTGCGGCCTGGTCGACGACCATCTGGCGGGCTGTATGGCCCGCAGGGCGACACCGGCGACCTGACGCCCGCGCCGCCCCACGTCCGCCGCGGGTCACGGCCCGCCGGGGAAGCCGGGCCGGGACCGGAGCGGTGCCCCGGCCGCCCGGCGCGGGCGGTTTGTCGGGCGGGTCCGAGTGGCGGCTTGCACGCCCCGCGTGCGGGCGCCCGCACGCGGTTGGCTTGGTCGGGGGTTCCGAGCCCGTCTGCGGCCGGGCCCGCTGCCCGGCGCCGGCCCAGGCGCCGAACGGCGGGCGGTTTGGTCGGGCGGGGTCCGAGCGCGACCGTGCTCGTCGCCCGCCTGTCTGCCGACTCCGGCGGCCTGACGCCCCGCGCCCGCCGGACGGACCGCGCCCGCCGGGCAGCCCGGGGGCGGTGGCCCGCCCGCCCGGCCGTGCCCGGTCGTGGTCGGCGGGCGCCTAGCGGCCGAGGTACTGCGGCTTCTCCTTGGCGATGAAGGCCCGTACGGCGATCTCGTGGTCCTCCGAGGCGCCGGCCCGGGTCTGGAGCTCGTCCTCCTTGTCGAGCGTCTCGGCCAGCGAGTGACCGGAGCCGTACGCGAGGGACTCCTTGATCGCGGCGTAGGCCAGGGTCGGGCCCTCGGCCAGCGCCCGGGCGACGGCCGCCGCCTCGGCCGCCAGGTCGTCGGCGGGCACGAGCTTGTTCACGAGGCCCAGCTCGTACGCCTCCTGCGCGGTGATCGAGCGCGGGAAGAGCAGCAGATCCGCGGCACGGCTCGGGCCGATCAGCCGCGGCAGCGTCCAGGAGACCCCGGAGTCGGCGGTCAGCGCGACCCCGGCGAAGGACGTCGTGAACTTCGCGGAGTCGGCGACGACGCGGTAGTCCGCGGCCAGGGCGAAGCCCATCCCGGCGCCCGCGGCGACGCCGTTGACCCCCGCCACCACCGGCTTCGGCATCTCGGTGATGGCCCGCACGATGGGGTTGTAGTGCTCGCGCACGGTGTTCATGGTGTGGCTGCTGCCCGACTCCTTGTCGGACATCAGCAGCGAGACGTGCTCCTTGAGGTCCTGGCCCACACAGAAGGCGCGGCCCGTCGCCGTGAGCAGTACCGCCCGTACGCCGGTGTCCGCGGCGGCGGCCAGCAGGGCGTCCCGGAGGGCGACCTTGGCCTCGACGTTCATCGCGTTCATGGCCTCGGGCCGGTTGATCGTGATCGTCGCGAGTCCGTCGCTCACCTCGTACAGCACGGTGTCCGCCATGGCAGGGTCCCCTTCGCACCTCGGGCAGTGATGTCGAGCCCAGCATGGCGGAGATCGAGTAGGCCCGACATACGCACCGGTATGTGACCTGCGTCAAAGAATTCACGCTGTCGGATCGGTGCCTGAGACCGGCGCGAGGGCGAAGTATCGCAGGCGGATCCCCGAAATGAGTGGTTTTGCGAAAGCGCGTTGCGCAAGCGATGCCGACTGATGTTGGTCATCGGGTCCCGCGATGCGGGATAATGGCTGGGAAGCAATGTGTTCGATGCCGGTGACGTGTGCCCACCCAGGGGGCCGTCGGCTGACGATGAGCTGGTTTCAGGAAGGGGAACGAGCATGGCGGCCATGAAGCCGCGGACGGGCGACGGCCCGCTCGAGGTGACCAAGGAGGGGCGGGGCATCGTCATGCGCGTTCCGCTCGAAGGCGGCGGTCGGCTTGTCGTCGAGCTGACTCCGGACGAGGCAGACGCCCTCGGCGACGCCCTCAAGAAGGTCGTCGGCTGACGCGGAAGCGCCCACACCTTTCTGTGCTGCCCCGGCTCGGTATGACGCTGAGCCGGGGCAGTGCCGTGTCCGCGTCGTGCCGGCGGGGCCGAGGAGGCCGTTGTTCGCGGCGGTCAGCCGCGGCGCACCGCGCACAGCAGGCCGTCGCCCACCGGCAGCAGCGACGGCAGCAGCTCCTGGCTCTCCCGCACCGTTCGCAGCAGCTCCCGCACCCGCAGCACCTCGCCGGGCTGGGCCGCCGAATCGACCGTGCGGCCGTCCGCGAAGACGCCCTCGAAGCAGACGAGGCCGCCGGGTCTCAGCAGGCGCAACGATTCAGCTAGGCATTCCAGCGATTCCATGCGGTCGCCGTCGCAGAAGACGAGGTCGTATCCGCCGTCGGCGAGCCGCGGCAGTACGTCCAGGGCGCGGCCGGGGATGAAACGCGCCCGGTTCGCCGCGAAGCCGGCGGCCCGGAACGCCTCCCGGGCGAACTGCTGCCGCTCCGGTTCGGGGTCGACCGTGGTCAGCACGCCGTCCGGCCGCATGCCCTGCAGCAGATAGATCCCGGAGACCCCGGTGCCCGTGCCGATCTCCGCCACCGCCTTGGCGCCCGCCGTCGCGGCCAGCAGCCGCAGCGCGGCACCGGTGCCCGGCGACACCGAGGGCAGCCCTGCCTCCCGGGCCCGCTCACGGGCCCAGCGCAGTGCTTCGTCCTCGGCGACAAAGGCGTCGGCGAACGCCCAGCTCGTCTGCCGGTTGGCGGTAATGACCCTCTCCTGTCCCCGTAGTTGGCGCAACCGTGACTGTATCCGCTGCACCCGGGAACCCGCAGATGGGACCGGGCGTTGTGCAAGAGCAGGGGAAAGGTGTGGACGCGCGCCACCCGTTCCCAAATTCGCGTAAAGATTCTTATCCGGAGCTAACGGGCGAGGTGGCTATGGTAGGGGCTCCACTGGACACCACCAGAGCCGACAGGGGAGGTGCGGCTGCGCCTGTGGATCGGAGAGGGCTGCTGAGGCGCCTTCTCGGGTCGGCGGGTGAGCCGAAATCCGTGACCGACACCGCTGACGCCCGTTCCAGCCAGGCCGACTCCGTGCCCACCGCGACCTTCGCACCGGATGCGGAATCGCAGGCGTGGACCCCTCCCTCCTGGGAGGACATCGTCAGCACGCACAGCGGTCGGGTCTACCGTCTCGCCTACCGTCTGACCGGAAACCAGCACGACGCGGAGGACCTCACCCAAGAGGTCTTCGTCCGTGTCTTCCGCTCCCTGTCGACCTACACGCCGGGGACCTTCGAGGGCTGGCTGCACCGCATCACCACCAACCTGTTCCTGGACATGGTCCGCCGCAAGCAGCGCATCCGCTTCGACGCCCTGGGCGACGACGCGGCCGAGCGGCTGCCCAGCCGTGAGCCGTCCCCGCAGCAGGTCTTCCACGACACCCACTTCGACGCCGACGTCCAGCAGGCACTGGACACCCTCGCGCCCGAGTTCCGCGCCGCCGTGGTGCTCTGCGACATCGAGGGCCTCTCGTACGAGGAGATCGCGGCCACGCTCGGCGTCAAGCTCGGCACCGTCCGGAGCCGGATCCACCGCGGCCGGTCCCATCTGCGCAAGGCCCTGCAGCACCGCTCTCCGGAGGCGCGTGCCGAGCAGCGCGCGCTCGCGGGCGTGGCCGGGGAGGGCGGGACGGCGTGAGCAGCATCAGTCCGACCCCCGCGGAGCAGCATCTGGGGGACCGGCTCGCTGCCCTGGTCGACGGCGAGCTCAAACATGACGTGCGCGATCGCGTCCTCGCGCATCTCGCGACCTGCGCCAAGTGCAAGGCCGAGGCCGACGCACAGCGCCGGCTGAAGAGCGTCTTCGCCACGGCCGCCCCGCCGCCACCCTCCGAGGGTCTGCTCGCACGGCTGCAGGGGCTGCCGGCGGGACCGCCCGGAGGTGATGACGACGGGCGGGGAGGTCCGTTCGGCCGGGGGCGTCCCACCGATGGCGTCTTCGGTATGACCCCGGAGAACTTCGGATACGTACCGGGCGGGCACGGTCTGCCCGACGGCGGTCCCGGTTCGGGGTTCCGCATCCATGACGTGGGGCGCCAGGAGGCGGAGCGCTCCCTGTGGCGCGGACGCAGGTTCGCGTTCGCCGCCGCCAGCGCCGTGTCCTTCGCGGCCATCGCCCTCGGCGGGACGCTGCCGCTCGCCACCACCGGCGACGCCACGGCCCGTGGGGACAACCGCGGCAACAATGTGACACCGCTGCGTGCGCAGACCCCGGCCGGCACGGGTGCGGAGGCGAACCGCCGCCGCGGCGGGGGCACCGGGCTGAGCGGCATGAGCAGCACTCCGGCGGTTGCGGTGGCCCCGCAGACGCTGGCCCAGGCACAGCCGCTGTCCCATCCGTTCGCCGCGCAGCCGCTGCTGGCCGGCGGTTCCTCACCGTCGTTGATACGGCCCACGGGCTCGGCGTTCCAGCTGGCCACGGCCCCCGGCCCGACCGCGTCCGGCACCCCGCTGCCCAGCAGGCTCGCCGCCCCGACCCGGCGCTGATCCACCGCGGTCCTCGCAGGTGGCCGGGCGGGCTGTGGGACACCAGTCGTAAACCTGGTTGAATCCAGGGACGGGGTGCCCGGCGGGGCGCACGAACCGGCCAGTAGCGGGGAGAGCATGGAGAACGGGAAGCCGACGGGTCCCAAGCCGAAGTGGTGGAGCCGGCCGGCCCGCCCCGAACCGTCGTCGGTGACCGACGCGGTGGCAACGGCCGACACGCCCGACGCCGTACATGACGCCGGACCCGGACCCGACACCGTGCGCCACGGCGCACAGGTCGTGGCACCGGCCGCTCCCGTCGACGACCAGGCGGAATACCCCCTGGCAGCGCCCGCACCCACGCCCGCACCCGCATCGGTGCCGGACCCACAGGCGCAGGCCCCGGAGCCGGACACCTCCGTCGCGGAGCAGCCGCACCCGCAGCCGGCGGGTGACGGCTGGACGGACCCGGCCGACGCGGTGCCGCACGCCCATGACGGCCTCCCGGCGGGCGACCGTACGGACGGCGGCGTACGGCCCTTGCACGAGCCCGACGAGTACCGCACGCCTCCCTACGGCGGCCCCGGGCCCTGGGCGCCGGCCCCGCCCGTGCAGCGGCCCGGAGGCGGGACGCCACCGCCGTACCCCTCCGGCAGCGAGTACGCGGCACCGGCACCGGCGCCGGGACCCCTGGCCGCCCCACCGGCCCCCGCGCCCGCACCGGTGCAGTGGAGCCAGTACGACCCCTGGAGCTCGCCCGGCGCGGCGCTCACACAAGCCGGAGAGCCTCCCAGGAAGAAGACCCGGCGTGGCATGGCCTTCGTCGGCGCACTGCTCTTCGCGCTGCTCGCCGGAGTGCTCGGCGGCGGCGTCGGCGCGTACCTCGAACGCAACGGCGGGATCAGCACCGTCGAGCTGCCGCAGTCCGGCGCCGAGGACTCCGGCCGGGCTCCGGACAGCATCGCCGGTATCGCCGCCAGCGCCCTTCCCAGCGTGGTCACGCTGCACGTCAGCGGCAGCGGCGAGCAGGGCACGGGCACCGGGTTCGTCCTGGACGCGCAGGGCCACATCCTCACCAACAACCATGTCGTCGACCCGGCCGGCAGCTCCGGCGACATCTCCGTCACCTTCAGCGGCGGCGAGACCGCCCGCGCCACTCTCGTCGGCAAGGACAGCGGCTACGACCTCGCCGTCGTCAAGGTCACCGGCGTCTCCGGGCTCAGGCCGCTGCCGCTGGGCAACTCCGACAACGTCCGGGTCGGCGATCCGGTCGTCGCCATCGGCGCGCCCTTCGATCTGCAGAACACGGTGACCGCCGGAATCATCAGCGCCAAGGAGCGCCCGATCACCGCCGGCGGCGAGAAGGGCGACGGCAGCGACGTCAGCTACGTCGACGCGCTGCAGACCGACGCCCCGATAAACCCCGGGAATTCGGGCGGTCCGCTCGTGGACTCCAAGGCGCGGGTCATCGGCATCAACAGCGCGATTCGCGCCGCGGACAGCGCGCCCGGCCCGGACGGAAGCGCCGGTCAGTCCGGTTCCATCGGCCTCGGCTTCGCCATTCCGATCAACCAGGGAAAGCGGGTCGCCGAGGAGCTGATCAACACCGGCAAGGCCACCCACCCCGTGATCGGCGTCAGCCTCGACATGCAGTACTCGGGCGACGGCGCGCGCGTCGGCGAGAAGGGCAAGGACGGTGCCGCGTCCGTCACCGCGGGCGGACCGGCCGCCAAGGCCGGTGTCCGTCCCGGCGACGTCATCACCAAGGTCGACGGCCAGCGTGTGCACAGCGGCGAGGAACTCATCGTCAAGATCCGTGCGCACCGCCCCGGTGACCGCCTGGAACTCACGCTCACCCGCAACGGCAAAGAGCAGACCAAGACGCTGACGCTCGGTTCGTCCACGGGCACGTGACGGACACCCCGCAGGTACCGCAGGGACAGATTGGCCGGGTACCGTGGAGCCGGCCACTCCTGCGCTGCGGGCACGGAGAACAAGAACACGAGGAGCAGCAAGGTGTTCAATGACATAGGCGCACTCGAGCTCGTGACGCTCGTTGTCCTCGCCGTGCTCGTCTTCGGCCCGGACAAGCTGCCCAAGGTCATCCAGGACGCCTCGCGCTTCATCCGCAAGGTCCGGGAATTCTCCGACAACGCGAAGCACGACATCCGCAGCGAACTGGGCCCCGAATTCAAGGACTTCGAGTTCGAGGATCTGAATCCCAAAGCCTTCCTCAGGAAGCAGCTGAACGAGAACGACGATCTCAAGGAGATCCGCAGCAGCTTCGACCTGAAGAAGGAGATGAACGAGGTCGCGGACGCGGTGCACGGCAGGGAGTCCGGCGACTCCTCGGTGCCGGCGGCGGTCAACGGATCGCCGGGCACCACCGCACCGGATCTGGTCAAGAAGCGCGAAAAGCCCGATCAGGGCGAGCGCCCGCCGTTCGACGCAGACGCCACCTGAGTGCCCCCGACCGCCACCAATCCCTACGAGCCGGTGCGAGGTGGCTATCCTCCATCTGTCCGGAATAGAGGACGCCCGCGGGGGGCGGGCCGTTCCGGGCCTTGGTGATCAAGGAGGCGGCCGGACAGATGGAGACGACGAGTCGGGCAGGGGCGCAGGGTTCGCCCAGCACGTCCACAGCTGAGGGGGTGCCCGCGGCCCGGCCTACGGTCGACGGCTATCTGCGGGCCCCGTTCCCCTGGTACGGACTGGACGAGGCCTTCACCGGGCAGCGCTGGCTGATGCAGGTCGGCACCGACGCGGATGGTGCGGTGCAGCACGGGTCCATGGGGCACGGCGACGAGCCGTCGATAAAGTCCGACGCGGCCGGTGCGGAGAAGGAACGCTTCGCCGTGGTCGTGACGGTCGCCGCGAGCCCGGTACGGCGCAGCGGCGACGGTACGGGTGTCCTGGACGCCACGACGGTCTCATCGGCCGCCTGGCTGGCCGGCTCGGGGCTGCTCGCGTACACCTGGCCCGCGCAGCTCGACCACTCGCTGCGGGACGACTGGCTGGCTCAGCAGACGGAGACCGCGTTCGAGCTCGCGGACGACCTGGACGGCTCGGCCTGGTCCGAGCTGTCGCTGCCGGTGGACGGGGTGCCGATGCCCTTCCACTACCGGGAGTCGGAGTTCGGGTGGGTGCTGGCCGGGTCCGCCGGGAACGGGGTGCACATCGGGGCCTACGGGCGCGGGATGAGCGCGTACGGGCTCGGCTTCGCCGTGGTGCAGGACCTCGGGGCGTACGCCTAGACGCACGAAGGGCACCGTTCTCAAGGAACGGTGCCCGTTCGGCTCTGCGCGCGGTCTGCACTCTTCGGCCGGGATGACCCCGCCGTCGGCTCGGGCCTCGACGCGGCGCTCGGGCCGTCGCGACGCTCAGACCTCGTGCCGCGGCTCGGACCTCGTCGCGCGGGTCAGAACTTGTTGCGCGGGGTGATGCCCAGGCTCATGCCCGCGAGGCCGCGCTGGCGGCCGCCGAGCTTGTCGGCGATGGCACGCAGGGCCGAGCCGGCGGGGGAGTCGGGGTCGGTGAGGACGACCGGCTTGCCCTCGTCGCCGCCTTCGCGGAGCCGGACGTCGATCGGGATCTGGCCCAGGACCGGGACCGTGGCGCCCGTCGTCTTCGTCAGGCCCTCGGCGACCATCTGGCCGCCACCCGTGCCGAAGACGTCGACCATCTCGTCGCAGTGCGGGCACGGCAGGCCCGACATGTTCTCGACGACGCCGACGATCTTCTGGTGGGTCTGGACGGCGATGGAGCCCGCACGCTCCGCGACCTCCGCCGCGGCCTGCTGCGGGGTGGTGACGACCAGGATCTCCGCGTTCGGCACCAGCTGGGCCACGGAGATCGCGATGTCACCGGTGCCGGGCGGCAGGTCGAGCAGCAGCACGTCCAGGTCGCCCCAGTAGACGTCCGCGAGGAACTGCTGCAGTGCGCGGTGCAGCATCGGCCCGCGCCACACCACCGGCGCGTTGCCCGGCGTGAACATGCCGATCGAGATGACCTTCACGCCGTGCGCGGACGGCGGCATGATCATGTTCTCGACCTGGGTGGGACGGCCGTCGGCGCCGAGCATGCGCGGCACGCTGTGGCCGTAGATGTCGGCGTCGACGACACCGACCTTCAGACCGTCGGCCGCCATCGCCGCCGCCAGGTTCACGGTCACGGAGGACTTGCCGACGCCGCCCTTGCCGGACGCCACCGCGTACACCCGCGTCAGCGAGCCGGGCTTGGCGAACGGCACCTCGCGCTCGGCGGTCGTGCCGCGCAGCGAGGACGCGAGCTCACGGCGCTGCTCGTCGCTCATCACGTCCAGCGAGACATCGACGCGGGTGACGCCCTCGACGCCGGAGACGGCGTCCGTGACGCGCTGGGTGATGGTCTCGCGCATCGGGCAGCCGGAGACGGTGAGGTAGACCGTGACGGCGACCGTGCCGTCGTTTCCGATCTCCACCGATTTGACCATGCCGAGGTCGGTGATCGGCTTGTTGATCTCGGGGTCGTTCACCGTCGCCAGTGCTTCGCGCACCGCGTCTTCCGTAACCATACGGACGATGGTACGGCGCCGGATCCCGCCCCGGGGGCCCCTGTCGGCGGTCGCCTTCGTCACGTCCGGGCGGGCCTCGGCCGGGAATAGAGCGGGCGACGCCGGACGTCATCACGCGGGCGGACCCGACGCCGGTCCCTCCGGGGCGTGGGGACGAGGACCGGGCCGCCGCCGAGGTGCGGTCGTCCGCCGCCGTGCCGAGCGCCTCCGCGGAGGCGAATTGCTCCGGAACGCTACTGTTCAGCGGCTTCAGGACGGCCCGTACCGTTCCATGACGTCGCCGCCCAGGGTCCGGACGGCTCCCTTCCGGAGAGCCTGCGCACCTTGGGTACGCTGCGGTCTGCCACCCCCACGCGTATGAGAGGCAGTGCGCTCGTGACCGCTCTCCCCCCGGGCCCGGCCGCCCGTGCCCGCCGGGCCGCGCTCCCCGTCGCGCTGTGCGCGGCGCTCGCCGCAGCCGTCACGGGATGCGGCGGCGAGGACCCGGACGCGGGGACGAACGGCGTCGGCAAACTGGAGGCGCCCGCCATCGAGGCGAGGGCCAAGGCGGCGGCGGACGGGGCGAACTCGGTACGGCTGGCGGGCACGCTGGTGTCCAAGGGCGGCACGTACAAGCTGAACATGCGGCTGAAGAAGGCCGGCGGAATCGGCTCGGTCACCTCGAAGAACTCCACGTTCGAGCTGCTGCGCGTCGAGGACGCGCTCTACCTCAAGGCGGACGCGGACTTCTGGGCCACAGCGGACTCGGACGACAAGGGCGACGCCTCCAAGCCGCCGGGTGAGGACGACGAGACCGCTGCGAACAAGCTCGACGACATGTACGTGAAGATCCCCGACGACGATCCCGCCTACAAGCAGCTGCGCGGCTTCACCGACATGGATGTGCTGCTCGACGGGCTGCTGGGGCTGCACGGAAAGCTCAGCAAGGGCGACCGCGACTCGATCGAGGGCGTACGCACGATCAAGATCCTGGGCGGCGACGGCAACGGCGGATCGCTCGACGTCTCGCTGGAGGGCACCCCCTACCCGCTCCAGTTCGCCCGGGCGGGCGGCGCGGGTGTGCTCACGCTCGCGGACTGGGGGGAGGACTTCGCCCTCGAAGCCCCTTCGAAGGAGGAGACGGTCGACTACGGCCGTCAGCTTCCCCGTAGAAGCGACTGACGCGGAGCCCGCCGCCGGTCGTCCTCTCCGGGTCAGTTCTTGCGGCGCCGGCGCAGGAGGAGGCGCGGCAGGGCCGCCGGGACCGGACGGCGGGTGGTCGCCGGGCTGGGCAGCGGCACGGCGGACAGCGAGCCCTGCGGATGCTCGGTGGTCGACTCGCGCGGCTCCAGCCGCAGCACCCGGCACTCCTGGGCCCAGCGCTCGGTCATCCGCTCGCCGTCCGGCGCGTTGAGCCGCTTGCCCTTCAGCTCGGCGACCGCGGCCTCCCACGCCTCGGAGCCGGGCGGCAGCTCGGTCACCGCGGCGGTCCAGGCCACCAGCCGGCCGCCCTTGTCCTTGCTGCGCACGGTGATCTCGGCCGTCGAGCCGTCGGCCAGCTCCGGCAGCGGCTGCTCACCGGGCCCGTCCCCGACGACATGCGCGGCGCCCTCGTGCCACACATGCCACAGGGCACGGGCCGGTCCGCTGCCGCGCACCCAGATGAGGCCCGACTTCTTGGTGGCCTCCTCGACGAGGGCCCGGCCGAGCAGAGAATCGTCGCCGGGCGCAGCGTCGTTGCCGAGAGGAGCGTCGTTCATGCCCGCAGCCTATTAGAGCCAGCCGTTGCGCTTCAGCGTGCGGTGAATGGTGAGACAGATCCCGACGATGCCGACGAGCACCATCGGATAGCCGTACCTCCAGTGCAGCTCCGGCATGTGGTCGAAGTTCATGCCGTAGATGCCGCAGACCGCCGTCGGTACGGCGATGATCGCGGCCCAGGACGTGATCTTGCGCATGTCCTCGTTCTGGGCGACCGTCGCCTGCGCCAGGTTGGCCTGGAGGATCGAGTTCAGCAGCTCGTCGAACCCGATGACCTGCTCCTGCACCCGGGCCAGGTGGTCGGCGACGTCGCGGAAGTACTTCTGGACCTCGGGGTCGACCAGCCGCATCGGGCGCTCGCTCAGCAGCTGCATCGGCCGCAGCAGCGGGGTCACCGCCCGCTTGAACTCCAGCACTTCACGCTTGAGCTGGTAGATCCGTCCGGTGTCGGTGCCGCGCGTGCTGCCCTTCGACGGCGCGGAGAAGACGTCGATCTCGATCTCGTCGATGTCGACCTGAACGGCGTCCGCGACCGCGATGTAGCCGTCCACGACATGGTCCGCGATGGCGTGGAGCACCGCCGAGGGGCCCTTGGCGAGCAGCTCCGGATCGTCCTGCAGCCGGTGCCTGAGGTTGCGCAGCGAGCCCTGTCCGCCGTGCCGGACGGTGATCACGAAGTCGGGCCCGGTGAAGCACATGACCTCGCCGGCCTCGACGACCTCGCTGGTCGCCGTCAGTTCGGCGTGCTCGACGTAGTGGATGGTCTTGAAGACCGTGAAGAGCGTGTCGTCGTACCGCTCCAGCTTGGGCCGCTGGTGGGCGTGCACGGCGTCCTCGACGGCCAGCGGGTGGAGCCCGAACTCGGCCGCGATGCCGGAGAACTCCTCCTCGGTCGGCTCGTGCAGCCCGATCCACGCGAATCCGCCGCCCTCGCGCACCCGCAGCATCGCCTCGTGCGGGTTGAGGCAGGCCTCGTCCTTGACCCGCTCGCCGTCGCGGTAGACGGCGCAGTCCACGACCGCGCTGGAGGCCGAGGGGTCACGGGTCGTGTCGTAGGCACCGTACGCGCTGTACGGGCCGCTGCTCTTGCGCAGCGTGGGGCGGACCGCTTCGCGCAGGTCACGGATCATCGACATGGCAGGCTCCTTCACGGAGAGGCCGCCGGTGCGTGGCGTGGCACAGCCCGGAATGAGGACGTGTCTCGATACGTCCGCAAAGCGGGCGGCACCGCGGGACGCGGTGACGGCGTTCGCTACAGACAGTCAGGCAGGGAAGACGTGCTCTTCCGTCATGCGCGGTGCCATGGATCCGACGGTGCGGAGAACCCTCAGCGATTCGAGGAGAGGAGTCGCGCGGAAGAGCTGTTGGTACTGCACGGTCGACTTCGATCCACCGCAGCCCCACCTCCTCCGGCCGGTCCCCCGTAGGGGATGACGTGTCGTCGGGAACTCGAGAACAATGCTTTCGGCATGTTGTCCCGAACAGGCGGCCAAGCCTATCAGCCGACAGCGGGTCAACTTCGTCCTTTGCCCGTTCCTGATGCGATCTATGCTCGCGGGATGGGAGAAGTTCTTGCTCTGGTCGAGGCCCGGCTGCGCAGCGCGCTCGGCGAACCGGACGCGCGCGCCGCGGTGACCTTCGTCGGTACGGACCGGATCGAGGTGCTCCGGTTCATCGACGGGGACATCGCCCGGTACGCCACGCTGGGCATGTCCGCCCAGCCGATGACCGACCCCAAGGACGTGCTCGCCGACCCTGTGAAGGGGCCGCGCGCGGAGCTGGTCCTGTCGGTGCGCGCCGGGCTCGCCGACACCGACAAGGTGCTGCGTCCGCTCGCCGTCCTGGCCTCGTCTCCGCAGGTCGAGGGGGTGATCGTGGCGCCCGGCAACTCCATGGACGTGGGTGGGCCGCTGTGGCCCTCCGCGCCGTTCTCGTCGGTCCTGGTCGCCGAGTCCGGCGGGCTGGTCGAGGATCTGGAGCTCGACTCGCCCATGGATCCGGTGCGCTTCCTGCCGCTGCTGCCGATGACGCAGAACGAGGCCGCGTGGAAGCGGGTGCACGGTGCGGCGCAGCTCCAGGAGCGCTGGCTGACGCAGGGCACGGACCTGCGCGATCCGTTGCGCAGGTCCGTGCCCCTGGCGTGACCACAGCTGTCGTGGGCGCGTCGTTGAAGTGACGTATCTCATGGCCGAGTTGATCGGGCGGGGCCAGCAGGCCCGCGCGGGTCAGTCGGCGAAGACCGCGACCCCGTCCCGCGTCGCGTGGACCGGCTTCAGCTCCGCCGCCTCGTGGACGAGCGACGCCCGCCGCGCCCACACGACGCCCGCGCCGCACACCGCCGCGATCCCGGCCACCACGAACGGCATATGGACGTTGCTCCACTCCTCGATCTTCGGCGCCAGGAACGGTGCCGCGGCCGCCGCGAACCAGCGGACGAAGTTGTAGCCCGCGCTCGCCACCGGGCGCGGGGCGTCGGAGACGCCGAGCGCCAGCTCCGTGAACACGGTGTTGTTCACGCCGATGAGCGCTCCGGACAGCACGGTGCAGACGACGGCCGTGGTGTGGTCGCCGTACCCGAGGACCACCACGTCCACGGCGAGCAGCAGCAGCGAGCCGCCCAGCACCCTGAGCGAGCCGTACCGCTTCTGCAGCCGCGGCGCGACCAGCACCGAGAAGACCGCGAGCAGTACGCCCCAGGCGAAGAAAACCGCTCCGGACCGGTACGGCGACATGTTCAGCACGAACGGGGTGAAGGCCAGCACGGTGAAGAAGGCGTAGTTGTAGAAGAACGCCGAGGTGGCGACCGACGCGAGGCCGCCGTGGCCGAGCGCCTTGAGCGGGTCGAGCAGCGAGGTCCTGGCGGCGGGCTTCGGCTGTTCCTTGAGGAAGGCCGCGATGCACACGAAGCCGATGGTCATCAGGGCCGCGGTCCCGAAGAACGGATAGCGCCAGCTCGCGTCGCCGAGCACGGCGCCGACGAGCGGCCCGCAGGCCATGCCGAGACCGAGTGCCGACTCGTAGAGCAGGATCGCCGCCGTGCTGCCCCCTGTGGCCGCGCCGACGATGACGGCGAGCGCGGTCGACACGAAGAGGGCGTTGCCGAGGCCCCAGCCGGCCCGGAAGCCGACGAGCTCGCCGACCGAGCCCGACATGCCGGAGAGCGCGGCGAAGACGACGACCAGCACCAGGCCCATGAGGAGCGTCCTGCGGCCGCCGATGCGGCTGGACACGAAGCCGGTGACCAGCATCGCGACGGCGGTGATCAGGAAGTACGAGGTGAACAGCAGGGAGACCTGGCTCGCCGTGGCGTCCAGGCCCTTGGCGATGGACGGCAGGATCGGGTCCACCAGACCGATGCCCATGAAGGCCACGACGGACGCGCCGGCCGTGGCCCACACGGCTTTCGGCTGACGCAGGATGCCGCCTCCGCCGGCCGTCGCTTCCGCTCCCGGGTCTCCTTCCGTAACTTCCCGTCGTTCGTCCTCGCCGGCGAACGGATCCGCTGCGCGCATGGATGCTCCTCTGTCTCTCCCATGAGGTCGTTGCTATATGCAAACACTAAGTTAGTTTGGCTAATTAGTGCAATTGACATGTAGTTTTCCCTGCTGAGGTCGGGTGAACCGCAGTGCGGGACGGGTGATCGTCCTTGACGCGGCGGCGGACGGGTAGGACCGTTGAGCGCTATGAGGGGCGAACCCAGTTGCCCGAAGTGTGGTGGCCGGGTCAGGGCGCCCGGTCTCTTTGCCGACACCTGGCAGTGCGATGTGCACGGTTCCGTGCATCCACTCCAGCCGGTGATCCCGCCGAGCGTCGAGGCCCTCAGCGTGGTGGTGGCTCGCGCCAAGGTGCCCGTGTGGATGCCCTGGCCGCTCCCCGTCGGCTGGCTGTTCACCGGCGTCGCGTACGCGGGCGACGACCGCAGCGGCGGCCGTGCCACGGCCGTCGCCTGCTCGGGGCCAGGGCCCCTGGGCGGCGTGGGGGAGCTGCTGCTGGTCGCCGAGGAGCTCGGCGTCGGCCTCGGTGCCCGCTTCGCCGGGATCGACGGGCCCGACCCCGGGCCGCACATGACCGTGGACATCTCGCCCCAGGCCAAGGTCCTCGCCAGCGGGCGGCCGACACCGCTCTGGCACGTCAACGACGCCCCCGAGGACCGTGCGGTGTTCGCGGGCGAGGCGCGGGGACTCTGGTTGTGGGCGATCGTCTGGCCCGAGTCGACCGGGCTGCTGATGTACGACGAGCTGATACTGACCGATCTGCGGGAGGCCGGCTCGGAGGTGGAGCTGCTGCCGTGCGGCGCGCTCTCGCCACGACTGCTGTCGTGACGGTGTGCGGTGACGACGCGAGCGGGACGGTGTGCGTGACGACGCGAGGTCCGGTGCCGGTACCGGCACCGGTGGGGCGGGGGTGCGTGACGGTGTTCACCTGACGCGGTGGTCCGGGTGGCGCCCGCGCCGCCGTTACGATTGAGCGTCGCCCTGTCCGCCCCGAGCCCTGGAGTCATGCGTCGTGCGTATCGATCTGCACACCCACTCCACGGCCTCCGACGGTACGGACACCCCGGCCGAGCTGGTGCGCAACGCGGCGGCCGCCGGACTCGACGTCGTCGGGCTGACCGACCACGACACCGTGGGCGGATACGCCGAGGCGATCGCCGCACTGCCCGAGGGCCTCACCCTCGTGACCGGCGCCGAGCTCTCCTGCCGCGTCGACGGTGTGGGTCTGCACATGCTGGCGTACCTCTTCGACCCCGAGGAGCCCGAGCTGGCGCGCGAGCGCGAGCTGGTGCGGGACGACCGTGTGCCGCGCGCCCGGGGCATGGTCGCCAAGCTCCAGGAGCTGGGGGTGCCCGTCACCTGGGAGCAGGTGGCCCGGATAGCCGGCGACGGATCCGTCGGCCGGCCGCATGTGGCCTCCGCGCTCGTCGAGCTCGGCGTCGTGCCCGACGTGTCCGCGGCCTTCACGCCCGACTGGCTCGCGAACGGCGGACGGGCGTACGTCGAGAAGCACGAGCTCGACCCCTTCGACGCCATCCGTCTGGTCAAGGCGGCAGGCGGCGTGACCGTCTTCGCGCACCCGCTCGCCGTCAAGCGCGGAGCGGTCGTACCCGAGGCCGCCATCGCCCGGCTGGCCGCGGCCGGCCTCGACGGCATCGAGGTCGACCACATGGACCACGACGAGCCGACTCGCGCCCGGCTGCGCGGACTTGCCGCCGACCTCGGCCTGCTGCCCACCGGCTCCAGCGACTACCACGGCAGTCGCAAGACCTGCCGGCTCGGTGACTACACGACCGACCCGGAGGTCTACGGCGAGATCACGCGCCGTGCGACCGGTGCCTTCCCGGTCCCGGGCACGGGCGGAACGCTCCGCTAGCCCGCATCCGTCCGCGGCCCCTTCCTGCCTGGTTCCGCGGCCCTCTCAGGCGCCGCCGGTGCCCCGCGCAGATGTGCGCGTGCCGATGCGCCCGCACATCCCCGCTCACCCCGCTTTCCTCAGTCCCCCGACACCCCTTCACCCCGCAAGGCCTCACTGTGTTCGACTTCGCCGTCTTCGGTTCCCTCTTCCTCACCCTGTTCGTGATCATGGATCCCCCCGGGATCACCCCGATCTTCCTCGCCCTCACCTCCGGCCGCCCCGCCAAGGTCCAGCGGCGGATGGCCTGGCAGGCGGTCGCCGTGGCCTTCGGAGTGATCACCGTCTTCGGCATCCTGGGCCAGCAGATCCTCGCGTACCTCCATGTCTCCGTCCCCGCGCTGATGATCGCGGGTGGTCTGCTCCTGCTGCTCATCGCGCTCGATCTGCTGACCGGCAAGACGGACGAGCCCCAGCAGACCAAGGACGTCAATGTGGCGCTCGTACCGCTGGGCATGCCGCTGCTGGCCGGGCCCGGTGCGATCGTGTCGGTCATCCTCGCGGTGCAGCACGCCGACGGTGTCGGTGCGCAGATCTCGGTGTGGGCCGCGATCGTCGCGATGCACGTCGTGCTGTGGCTGACGATGCGCTACTCGCTGCTGATCATCCGCCTGATCAAGGACGGCGGCGTGGTGCTGGTGACCCGGCTGGCGGGCATGATGCTGTCGGCGATCGCCGTGCAGCAGATCATCAACGGTGTCACCCAGGTGATCCAGGCGTCCTGATCGCGGCCCCGGCCGCCGCACGGGCCTGACGCCCCGTGCCCGCACAGCACTACGCCCCCGTACGGAACCGTTCCGTACGGGGGCGTCTCGCCACTGAGCGTTACGAAGCCGAGGCCTCGGCCGGGCGGATGTAGATGCGCTGGCCGATCGCGGCGGCCTGCTGGACCATCCGGTTCACGGAGGCGGCGTCCACAACGGTGCTGTCCACGGCGGTACCGTCGACATCGTCGAGTCGCATGATCTCGAAGCGCATAAAGGGCTCCTCTCTGGCCGTCTCTTCTGCTCTTCTCAACGAGATGCTGTCTGCAAACATTCCCTACGCTAAGGAAATTTTTTGGATGGCTAACTACTGGCAGGTAGAGCGTGGCCCGCTCACAATGGGGTCGTCATGAACGACGCAGAGTTCACCGAGATGAGCGCCCGCCTGGAGCGCACCAACGAGCTGCTCCAGCGCATGCTCGCCGAGGTCGCGAAGACCCCGTCCACCCACGCCATCTTCGTCGACGCCGGTTACGTCTATGCTGCGGCCGGGTTGCTTGTGACGGGCACCGAGGACCGGCGCTCCTTCGACCTCGACGCCGAAGGGCTCATCGAGGCGTTCATCGACAAGGCCCGCACCATCTTCGCGGACAGCCGGCTGCTGCGCGTCTACTGGTACGACGGCGCCCGGCGCCGCATCCACACGGTCGAGCAGCAGTCCATCGCCGAGCTGCCCGACGTCAAGGTCAGGCTCGGCAACCTCAACGCCAACAACCAGCAGAAGGGTGTCGACTCCCTCATACGGACCGACCTGGAGTCACTCGCCCGGCACCGCGCCATCAGCGACGCGGCTCTCGTCGGCGGCGACGAGGACCTCGTCTCCGCGGTGGAGGCCGCCCAGGGGTACGGCGCACGGGTCCATCTGTGGGGCATAGAGGCGGGCGAAGGACGCAACCAGGCGGAGCCGCTGCTCTGGGAGGTCGACAGCCAGCGCACCTTCGACCTCGACTTCTGCAGGCCGTACGTCACCCGCAGGCCCGTCACGACGTACGAGGACGACAGCCCGCCGCCGTCACGTGAGGACGTCCGCTTCGTGGGCGCGCAGATCGCCGCCGCCTGGCTGGTCGAACGCGGCCGGGAGCCGATGGCGGAGCTGCTGCCGGGACACCCCTATCTGCCGGGCCCGGTCGACCAGGACCTGCTGATCGAGGCGGAGAAACTGCTCAAGCACTCCCTGCGGGGGTACGCGCATCTGCGCCGGGCCCTGCGGGACGGCTTCTGGCAGCACCTCCACGGTCAGTTCTGACGCCAGAAACCGACGAGCGCCTCGGCGGTCGCCGCCGGGCGGTCCGTGTTCGGCGAATGCTCGGCGCCCTCGATCACGGTGCGGCGCGCCCCGAGCCGTACCGCCATCGCGTCGAGCAGCGGCACCGGCCAGGTGTCGTCCCGCTCACCCGACAGCACATGCACGGGCAGCGGCTGTACGGCGGCGAGCTCGTCGACCCGGTCCGGTTCGACGGTGAGCTGGTGACCGGTCGCCAGCAGCTGGGCCGGATTGTGGCGCAGCCAGCGGCGCCGCAGGTCCTCGCCGTTGACGTCGGCGTCCTCCGGCGGGTCCAGCGCCCGCATCGCCTCCCAGACCTGGTCCATGTCCATCACCGTGAGGGCGTCGCTCAGCAGTTTGACCTTGTCCTGCTGAGCGGGGGAGATCCGGGCCGGGCCGGACGACATCAGCGTCAGCGAGCGGAACGGACGCGCGTCGAGGAGGACGGCGGCACGGGCGATCTGGCCGCCGAGCGAATGCCCCACGAGATGGACGGGCGCGTCGCCGACCACCGCGGCCTGTGCGAGCACATCCTGGGCCAACTCGGCCTGAGCGTAGGCTTGTTGGTCCGCCGGGCCGTCGCTCTCGTACTGCCCGCGGCCGTCGACGGCCACGGCACGGAAACCGGCCGCGGCCAGCGGCTCCAGCAACGCGATGAAGTCCTCCTTGCTCCCGGTGAACCCGGGCAGCAGCATCGCGGTGCCGTGCACCGGGCCGCTCGGTGCGGCGTCCAGCACGGCGAAGTCCCCCCGGGCGGTGCGCAGGTGGTGACCGCGGGCGCAGGCGGGGGGCACGAAGGTGGGGGGCCGGCTCATGCGGGTGAGATTACCGGGGGCTTCGCCGTCCCGGCCCCTGGCGGGTCGGCCCCGGTCCTCCAGGCGCCGGACATGGTCCCGGGAACGACCGAGGGCCCGCCGCCCCTGGTGGGGTGACGGGCCCTCAGCGAGCGGGTCAGGCCTCCGGCTGGGCGGCCTTCACGCGAGTGCGGCGGCGGCGCGGCTTGGCCGGCTCCTCCGCCGCGACCTCGGTGGCCACGGTAACGGCCACGGCCACGGCCTCGGTCTCGGTCTTCGGGGCGGTCGACGACGCGCGCGTACGGCGGCGGCGCGGCTTCGCGGGCTCCTCCGTGGTCGTGACGGCCTCGACCGCCGGAGCGGCCTCGGTCTCGGTCGCGCCCGCGCGGGTGCGCCGACGGCGACGCGGTGTGCGGGGCTCCTCCGCGGTCTCCTCTGCGGCGGGAGCCGGAGCCGCGGTCTCGTCGCCCAGCGGCGTGCCGCTGCGCGTGCGCCGACGCTGACGCGGCGTGCGCGCCGGGCGCTCCTCCGACTTCGTACGGGACGAGTCCGCCTTCGTACGGGACGAGGAGCGTGCGCCACGGCCGCCCGGCTCGCCGAGGTCCTCGAGCTCCTCCGCGTCGAGACCGGCGCGGGTGCGCTCGGCCCGGGGGAGGACGCCCTTGGTCCCGGCGGGGATGCCGAGCTCCTCGAAGAGGTGCGGCGACGTCGAGTACGTCTCGGCCGGGTCGGGGAACTTCAGGTCCAGCGCCTTGTTGATCAGCTGCCAGCGCGGGATGTCGTCCCAGTCGACCAGGGTCACGGCGGTGCCGGTCGCGCCCGCGCGGCCGGTGCGGCCGATGCGGTGGAGGTAGGTCTTCTCGTCCTCCGGCGACTGGTAGTTGATGACGTGCGTCACGCCCTCGACGTCGATACCGCGCGCGGCGACGTCGGTGCACACCAGCACATCGACCTTGCCGTTGCGGAACGCGCGCAGGGCCTGCTCGCGCGCGCCCTGGCCGAGGTCGCCGTGGACCGCGCCGGAGGCGAAGCCTCGCTGGGCGAGCTGATCGGCGATGTCGGCGGCCGTGCGCTTGGTACGGCAGAAGATCATCGCGAGACCGCGGCCGTCGGCCTGCAGAATGCGCGAGACCATCTCGGGCTTGTCCATGGAGTGCGCCCGGTAGACGCGCTGTGTGATGTTCGCGACGGTCGCGCCCTGGTCGTCCGGCGCGGTCGCGCGGATGTGCGTGGGCTGCGACATGTAGCGCCGCGCGAGACCGATGACCGCGCCCGGCATGGTGGCCGAGAACAGCATGGTCTGACGCTTGGCCGGAAGCAGCTGGATGATCTTCTCGACGTCGGGGAGGAAGCCCAGGTCGAGCATCTCGTCGGCCTCGTCGAGGACGAGCGCCTTGACGTGGGAGAGGTCCAGCTTCTTCTGGCCCGCGAGGTCGAGCAGCCGGCCGGGCGTGCCGACGACGACGTCGACGCCCTTCTTCAGCGCCTCGACCTGGGGCTCGTACGCACGGCCGCCGTAGATCGCGGTCACGCGGACGTTGCGCACCTTGCCGGCGGTCAGCAGGTCGTTGGTGACCTGCGTGCACAGCTCACGGGTGGGGACGACCACGAGCGCCTGCGGCGTGTCGGTCAGCTGCTCGGGCTTGGCCCGGCCCGCCTCGACATCCACGGGGACGGTGACGCGCTCCAGCAGCGGAAGTCCGAAACCGAGGGTCTTGCCCGTGCCGGTCTTGGCCTGGCCGATGACGTCGGTGCCCGAGAGGGCGACCGGAAGGGTCATCTCCTGGATGGGGAAGGGGGTGACGATGCCGACGGCCTCAAGGGCTTCGGCGGTCTCGGGAAGGATCCCGAGCTCTCGGAAAGTCTTGGCCTGCGTAGTCAGGGTGTTGCCTCTTCTGTGAGACGCGGCGCGAGGCGAACGCTGGGGGTCTTACCGCACCTGGGTACGGGACGGCCGACCGTGGATTGGCCGGAAAGGCGCGGGACCACTGCCGTCGCTCGAGCGCTCATGCCGCTGAGGTCCCCTCATGTGGCGGGAATGCGCACAGAGGGCTGTCAGGTCGGAGCCGATCGGGCCACCGACCGGGCATCCTCATTCAGAGGGCCCGCCGCGATATCCGGCAGGCTTAATACCACTGTACCCCGGATTCGCGCATCTGTGTTGGGCGAATTCCTGGGAACCGTGCCGCGACGGCGGCTGACCAGGCCCTTCCGCGGTGCGGACGGCGAGCTATTGTGCGCTTCATGGAGACGCCTGACAACGCCACCGCGCCCGCCGCCGACGCAGCGGAAGAACTCACCGGGATCGCCGCCCAGGACTGGGCCGTGGCCTCCGCCGACCCCCAGTACCGCGCCGCGGTGGTGGATCTGCTCGGCGCGCTCGCCTATGGGGAGCTCGCGGCCTTCGAGCGGCTCGCCGAGGACGCGAAGCTTGCCCCGACCCTGGCGGACAAGGCGGAACTGGCGAAGATGGCCTCCGCCGAGTTCCACCACTTCGAGCAGCTGAGGAACCGGCTGACCGCGATCGAGAGCGAGCCCACGAAGGCGATGGAGCCGTTCGCCGCCGCGCTGGACGAGTTCCACCGTCAGACAGCCCCGTCCGACTGGCTGGAGGGCCTGGTCAAGGCGTACGTCGGTGACTCGATCGCCAGCGACTTCTACCGCGAGGTGGCCGTACGGCTGGATTCGGACACGCGCCGGCTCGTGCTCGGGGTGCTCGACGACACCGGGCACGGCAACTTCGCCGTGGAGAAGGTGCGCGCGGCGATCGAGGCGGACCCGCGGGTCGGCGGCCGGCTCGCGCTGTGGGCGCGCCGGCTGATGGGCGAGGCGCTGTCCCAGGCGCAGCGGGTCGTCGCCGAGCGGGACGCGTTGTCGACGATGCTCGTGGGCGGGGTCGCCGACGGCTTCGACCTGGCGGCGGTCGGTGAGATGTTCACCCGGATCACCAAGGCGCACACGAAGCGGATGGCCGCCCTGGGGCTGGCGGCGTAACGCGGTGAGCCGGGCCGGTGGCGGCGCTGGTCGGCAGGCGGTCGGACGGACGTCAGACCGCGGCTGATCGGCGCAGCCGCCGTGTCGTGGGCCGGATCAGCAGCGACAGCGTGACGGCCCCGACGAAGACCGCGCCGATGAGCGTGCCCAGCAGATTGCCCGGGCCGACGGCCATGTGTGTCAGATACGCGCCGAACAGCGCGCCGAGCGTGCCCGTCGCGAAGACCACGCGGGGGGCCGGAAGCCGGTCCGGAAGCCTTCGCACGGCTGCCCAGGAGAGCGCGAGTCCGAGCAGGACGGAACCGAGAGCTTCCAGGATCACCACGGATCACCTCAGGGACGCCGGCGGGCATATCTGGTCGTAGCCCGTCCTACCCGGACCGGCCGGAAAGCAACCCTCCGCACCACCCGATCACCGCTGGACACGACGGCCGGGACGCGATACGGAAGGGCCCGGCGGGGCAGTCCCCCGCCGGGCCCTTCCGCAAGGTGTGGTCTAGAGCGCGCCGAAGCCCACGCGGCGCGTGGCCGGCTCGCCGATTTCGACGTAGGCGATACGGTCGGCCGGTACCAGCACCTTGCGCCCCTTGTCGTCGGTCAGGCTGAGCAGCTGCGCCTTGCCGGCCAGCGCGTCGGCAATCGCGCGCTCGACCTCCTCGGCGGTCTGAGCGCTCTCCAGAACGATTTCCCGGGGCGCGTGCTGCACGCCGATCTTGACCTCCACGGCTATGTCCCTCCGAACGGTCAGCGATGCGCGGTCAGCCGCGCCGTACCCAGCACACATTAGCCCGGTGAGGCGATGTCCCACGGACCAGCCGTGCACGCCCGCAGCGAACAGAGGTGACCGGAGCGGTCAGTGACCCTCGCCCTGGCCGTCGCCCGCGTGGAGCGGGAAGCCGGCGATGCCCCGCCACGCGAGCGAGGTGAGGAGCTGCACCGCCTTGTCGCGCGGGATGCCGGAATGGCTGGACAGCCAGTACCGGGCGACCACCTGCGACACCCCGCCCAGCCCGACGGCCAGCAGCATGGACTCGTCCTTGGACAGTCCCGTGTCCTCGGCGATCACGTCGGAGATCGCCTCCGCGCACTGCAGCGAGACCCGCTCGACCCGTTCGCGCACCGCGGGCTCGTTCGTCAGGTCGGACTCGAAGACCAGCCGGAACGCGCCGCCCTCGTCCTCGACGTAGGCGAAGTAGGCGTCCATGGTGGCGGCGACGCGCTGCTTGTTGTCCGTCGTCGACGCCAGGGCGCCCCGTACGGCCTGGAGCAGTGACTCGCAGTGCTGGTCCAGCAGCGCCAGATAGAGCTCGAGCTTCCCGGGGAAGTGCTGGTACAGCACCGGCTTGCTGACGCCGGCGCGCTCGGCGATGTCGTCCATGGCCGCCGAGTGGTATCCCTGGGCGACGAATACTTCCTGGGCCGCGCCCAGAAGCTGATTGCGTCTGGCACGGCGCGGCAGGCGGGTGCCTCTCGGGCGCGCCGCTTCTGTCTGCTCGATGGCTGTCACGCCGCCTCCCACGTTCGATGTCACAAGCACAGTGTTCCGTGCGTGCGTTCTGCGCTCGCGCCCGCCATCGTACTTTTGGGTAACCGTGATGTGCGCGGTGCGAGCGCAGAATTTCACGTACCGGACGCCCGCGGTAGCTGGTGATGACCGGGAATCCGAACAAATCAGCGGTAGTCGTCCTCGTCGAGTTCCACCACCCGGGCTTGTTCCGCCGCGTCCGCCTCGTTCGCCTCGCCCGGTTCGAGGCGGTCCAGCGGCACGTCGCCGCGCTGCTGGAGCTCGGTGTGCTGCTCGGCGGCATCCGCCTCCGGGGTTTCCTCGTCGAGCTCGTCCAGCTCGTCGAGCGTGATTGACCGGCCCTGATCGTCCTCTGCGAAGGTTTCCGGGTCCGTCGGGTCGACAGCCATCTGGATCCCTTTCCTGTGCGGCATGGGACAGGGTCGAGTTCCCCATATATGAGCCTAGAAGCAAGCTCTGCCCGACGCTATGCGATCTGTGACCGCGAACACAGGATGCGCCGCGTGATCGTCTCGTAACATTGCCCCCATGTCTTCGACCGAGCTGCCGGAAACCCGGGCCGCCGCACCGGCTCCGCGGGTACGGGCCGTACGGGTCGCGGAGGGCGAGGAGCTCCGCTCCGTCACGCTCCCCGGGCTGACGCTCACCGTGCGCGCCCGCCCACCGGCGCGCGCCGGACTGCCTCCCGCGCTCTACGTCCACGGGCTCGGCGGCTCGTCGCAGAACTGGACGTCCCTGATGCAGTGCCTCGAGGACACGGTGGACGGCGAGGCCGTCGACCTCCCGGGTTTCGGGGACTCACCACCGCCCGACGACGGCAACTACTCGATCACCGCCCATGCCCGCGCGGTGATCCGGCTGCTCGACGCGCGCGGCCGCGGACCCGTCCATCTGCTCGGCAACTCGCTGGGCGGCGCCGTCGTCACCCGGGTCGCCGCCGTCCGCCCCGACCTGGTGAGCACGCTCACCCTGGTCTCGCCCGCGCTGCCCGAGCTGCGCGCCCAGCGCAGCGCCTGGCCCACCGCGTCACTGGCCCTGCCCGGTGTCGCACCCCTCTTCCGGCGACTGACCAGGAACTGGACCGCGGAGATGCGGGTCCGTGGAGTGGTCGCCCTCTGCTACGGGGACCCCGGCCAGGTGACCGACGAGGCCCTCCTCCACGCCGTGGAGGAGATGGAGCGGCGGCTGGAGCTGCCGTACTTCTGGGACGTGATGGCGCGATCGGCCCGCGGCATCGTCGACGCCTACACACTGGGCGGGCAGCACGGGCTGTGGCGCCAGGCGGAGCGGGTGCTCGCGCCGACCCTGCTCGTCTACGGGTGCCGGGACCAGCTCGTCTCGTACCGTATGGCGCGCAGGGCGTCCGCCGCGTTCCGCGACTCGCGACTGCTGACCCTTCCGGACGCGGGTCATGTCGCCATGATGGAGTATCCCGAGACGGTCGCTCAGGCCGTACGGGAACTACTCGACGACAGCACGAGGAGCTGACCGGGGCGTGGGACGACACAGCCGCAAGGGCCCCGCACCCAAGGCCGACGACCCCAGGAACGCCGCCGGCGGCAGCGCCGGCACCACGACCACGCCCGCCGGATCCGGCTCGGGGCGGCGCCGGCGGTCCGGCGCCCCGCCCGAGCAGCACGCCGGGCCCGCGGCCTACGGCACGCCGGCGCACGGGGTGCCGCAGGTGCGCGGCGGCCACCCCGAGCAGTACGAGACGGGCGGAGGCTGGGGCGGCCCGCAGGGGGCCGGCCAGCGGTACGGCGACTGGCAGGGCGCCCCGCGCGGGCACACCAGCACCACGACCGGGCAGCACCCGGTGGTTCCGCCGCCCGGGCGCCAGGGGCCGCCGATAGGCGCCGGTGCCCGGATTCCCGGCCCGCGGCGCGAGTTCGTCGATGCCTTCGACGGCCCCGGCGCGCCCGGCAGCGGCGTCGGCACCGACGAGCGGGAGCAGGACCGGGACACCCGGTCCGGCTCCGCCGGCACGGCACCCGACGAGGAAACCCCCGCCAAGCACGGCAAGGGCCGTACGTTCACCGGCATCGCGGCCGCCGCCGTGACCACCGTCCTCGCGGTCGTGGTGGCCGGACAGGTCACCGACACGGGTGCGGACGCGACGGCCAGCCAGGCGGCGCAGGGCGGGAACCGGGGCGCGCTGGAGGATGCCTCGCGCTCGCAGCAGCGGGTGATCCCGCCCCAGCAGGCACCGGTCGCACCGGCGGCGCCGCTCACGTACGCGCAGTTGATGACCCGGCAGTTCCCGCTCGATCCCAAGCTGGGCGGCACCGGGAAGTTCGAGGCGGTGGCGGGCTTCGACAAGGCGCCGGGCAAGGGGCGGAAGGTCCGCTACCGGATCGACGTCGAGAAGAACCTCGGCCTGGACGGGAAGCTCTTCGCGGAGGCCGTCCAGAAGACGCTCAACGACGAACGGAGCTGGGCGCACGGCGGCGCCATGACCTTCGAGCGCATCTCCTCGGGGGAGCCCGAGTTCGTCATCACGCTGGCGAGCCCCAAGACCACGGCGACGTGGTGCGCCAAGTCCGATCTCGACACCACCGTCGACAACGTCTCCTGCGACTCCGCGTCCACCGAGCGTGTGATGATCAACGCGTTCCGCTGGGCCCAGGGCTCGGAGACCTACGGGGCCAAGGCGATGCTCGCCTACCGCCAGATGCTCATCAACCACGAGGTCGGGCACCGTCTCGGGCACGGTCATGTGAACTGCCGGACGCCGGGCGCCCTCGCCCCGGTGATGCAGCAGCAGACCAAGTCGCTCGACATCGACGGGGTCAAGTGCCGCCCCAACCCCTGGGTGCATCCGGAGAGCTGAGTCCGGGCAGCCCGCGGGCGCCCGTCCCCGACCGTCCGGTGGCCGGGACGGCCTTCTCGGGATCGGCGACCCTGCGCGTCGGCGTCGTCCGCGCCCGCGCCCTCGCCGTCGTACGGCCGCACGGGGCCCAAGCCGGGCTTCGCCATGGTCTGACGGAACGTGACGGAAACCGCTTGTAGCGCGACCGAACGCTACGAGAGCGGGAAAGTTACGTGCATTCACCCCTTCCGGTGGCGCGATGGACAACCGTCCGTCGCGCCACCGGCATATCCGCATAACGTCTTCCCGCCGCGAGCCGCCGGACCAAGGCGGCCGCACATACAGGAGATCGGGGGTGCGCTCGTGCGGATCGGACTGCTCACGGATGGTGGTTACCCGTACGCGACGGGTGAGTCCAGGCTCTGGTGCGACCGGCTCGTACGCGGGCTCGCGCAGCACGAATTCGACATCTACGCCCTCAGCCGCAGTGCCCGGCAGGAGGACCAGGGCTGGATCGAACTGCCGCCCCACGTCCAGCGCGTACGCACCGCACCGCTCTGGGCGCCCGAGGACGACGGCCGCACCTACGGGCGGCGCGAACGGCGCACGTTCGCCGGGCACTTCACGGCGCTCGCCACCGCCGTGTGCGGTGACGGCGAGCAGGACGGATTCGCCGACGGCCTGTACGGACTCGCCGAACTCGCCCGCGAACGCGGCGGACTGTACGCCGCGCTCCGCTCCGAACTCGCCGTACGCATCCTCGAACGCGCCTGCCGCGCCCCCGGCGCACGCCGGGCCGTGCACACGGCGGCCGTCCCCGACTACCTCGCCTTCACCGACCAACTGGAGCGTGCTCTGCGCCCGCTCTCGCTCGACTGGTACGGGGACGACTCGCTCGGCGCCGTCGACCTCTGCCATGCCGCGTCCGGCGGCACCGCGGCCCTGCCCGGGCTTCTGGCCAAACGCTTCTTCGGGGTTCCGCTGCTGGTCACCGAGTACGGAGTGCAACTGCGGGCGCACTACCTCTCGGCCCACGACGCGCCCCTCGGCGCTCCCGTCCGCGCCCTGCTCGCCGCCTTCCACGGGCGCCTCGCGTCCGAGGTGTACCGGCAGGCGTCCGTCATCACCCCCGGGAACACCCACGCCAGACGCTGGCAGGAGAAGTGCGGCGCCGACCCCGCCCGGCTGCGCACCGTCTATCCCGGCATGGACGCCGAACGCTTCACCGCGGTGGGGGAGGGGGACGACAGCGGCGACCCGCACACCCTCGTCTGGGTCGGCCGGATCGAACCGGCCAAGGACCTCATCGCGCTGCTCCACGCCTTCGCCGAGGTGCGGAAGGAGGAGCCGGACGCGCGGCTGCGGATCCTCGGCGCTCCCGTACAGGGGCCGGAGGCCGGCACGTACCTCGCGCACTGCAGGGCGCTGGCCGCGCAGCTCTTCCCCGACGAGGCCGCCGACGCGCACGCGGTCGGCGACAACCCGGTCTCCTTCGAGGAGGTCGGCGGCCCCGAGGCCCCCGACCTCGCCGACGCCTACGCCGCGGGCGCCGTCATCGTCCTGTCCAGCGTCGTCGAGGGCTTCCCGATCAGCCTCGTCGAGGCGATGTTCTGCGGTCGCGCGACGGTGTCGACGGACGTCGGCGCGGTCGTCGAAGTCATCGGCGGTACGGGGCTCGTGGTGCCCCCGCGCAACCCTCGGGCGCTTGCGGACTCCTGCCTCGCGCTGCTGCGCGACCCGGAGCGCCGTGCGCGGCTCGGCGCGGCGGCGCGCGCCCGGGCACTCGAACTCTTCACCGTCGAGCAGAATCTCGCCGCCTTTCGCGGCATCTACCTGGAGCTCATCTCCCACAGCCCGGTCCACCGCGACTCGGAGGCCGTCGACGTCGACGGCGAGCCCCTGCCCTTCGCCACGCCCGCTGAGGCCCACGTCCCCGGCCACTGGACCGGCGGCCGCACCCGCCCCCGCTGGGCGGGCCCCGCTCCCATGACCGCCGCGGCCGCCCCAGGAGGCCCCGATGCCTGACTCCACCGCCGTACCCGCCCCCGGCAGAACCACCGCCGGACAGCCGCCGGCATCCGAGCGCCGGACCGTCGCCGTGGCCGACGATCCGAAGCGGCCCGCCAGCCCCGGGGCATGGGACACCCGCTCGAAGGAACTGCTGGACAAGGATCCCGCCGCCGGCGGGTCCGGACGTGACCGGAACAAGGCAGGGCGCCGCGGCCCCGCCGACCCGGTGAAGGCGCTCATACACCGCCACCGCGAACTGTGCGAACGAGCCGTCGACCCCCTGGAGATCGCCGCCGGGCTGGAGGCCCACGGCGTCACCGACCGCACCGCCGCCAGGTTCCGGCACCGCGATGTCTTCTCGCTCGCCGAGGAGTTGTACGCCCGGGTGCCCCGCGGCGAAGCGGGCCCGCGGCCCGCCGCGGACGAGACCCCCGCCGCGCGCCCCGCGCACACCGCGGCCGTGCTGCTGCCGGGTGCCGTGGCCGTCCTCACCGCGGCGGGCCTGCGGTTCACCGACGGCGGCGCGTGGATCGCGGTCGGGACCGTCGGCGCGACAGGGCTCGCCCTGGCGCTGGCGTGGAGCCTGCGACGCGGGCCCCTTCGCGCCCCGGGGCGCACCGTGCCCGCCGCACGTCCTCTGGTGTGCTGGCTGGTGGCGTACGCGCTCCTCGGCGACGGGCTGCTGACCCAGCTCCTCGGCGGCGGCCCCGAAGGCCCCTGGCCCCTGACGCCCGGCCCGCTCGTGGGCCTCGCCCTCGCCGTCGCCCCCGCGGCCTGGACCGCCGGGTTCTTCTCCGCACGGGCCCGGCGCCGGCTCGACGGCAGCCGGGGACTCGAGGAGTTCGCCGCCGGCGCACGCCCCCTGCTCTTCGTGAGTATCGCGCTCCACGCCACCGCCCTCACCGGTCTGCTCGTGCTGACGTCCCTGCTGCTGCCCGTGGCACTGGCCCCGGCCGTCGCCCTCGGACTGCTGCTCCTCCTCGCCCGGCTGCTCACCGTGCACGGCTTCCCCCACGCCGCGGCGGCCGGCCTGGCCGCCGCCTGCGCCGGCGAAGCACTCGCCCTGGCCACCGTCGTCGGCGGTCGCCTCCCCGGCTGCGGCTTCCTCGCCCGGCCCGTCGAGGCCGTGGTCACCCACTGGGGCGCCGCCGCCGTGCCCGCCCTCTGCTGCGGCGCCGCCGCTCTCGGGCTGCTGGTCCATGCGGCAGCAGCGCTCTCCCGGGCCTCGGCCCACACCACATGACGCCCCCACGCGCCCCCCACACGCACCCGCGGAGCCGACGCCGCGGGCGTACCCACCACAGCCCCATCCCATCGAGGAGACGAACGACGATGACCCCGCACCACTCAGCACCGGCCCGTCGGCCCCGAGGAGCCGCGCGATGAGGGTGCTGCTGCTCGGAGCCAATGGCTTCCTCGGCCGATTCGTCGCCGACCGGTTGCTGGCCGACCCGGCCGTGCACCTCACCGCGTTGGGGCGCGGCGACGACGCCGACGTACGGTTCGACCTCGCGGGCGGCAGCCCCGGAGCCCTCACACGGTTCCTGGACGCCGTCCACCCCGGAGTGGTGGTCAACTGCGCCGGTGCCACCCGCGGTGGCGCCCGCGACCTCACCCGGCACAACACCGTGGCCGTCGCCACCGTGTGCGAGGCCCTGCGCCGCAGCGGCTGCGAGGCCCGGCTCGTCCAGGTCGGCTGCGCCTCCGAGTACGGGCCCTCGCAGCCCGGCTCGTCGACCGCCGAGGACGCCGTGCCCCGCCCCGGAGGCCCGTACGGAGTCTCCAAGCTCGCCGCGACCGAGCTGGTGCTCGGCTCGGGACTGGACGCCGTCGTGCTGCGGGTCTTCTCGCCCGTCGGCCCCGGCACCCCCGCCGGATCGCCGCTGGGCCGGCTCGCCGAGGCCATGCGCCGTGCCATGCAGTCCGGCGACGCCGAGCTGAAGCTCAGCGGCCTCGGCGTCCAGCGCGACTTCGTCGACGTGCGGGACGTGGCGCGCGCGGTGCACGCCGCCTCGCTCTCCGCCGCCCAGGGCGTCGTCAACATCGGCACCGGCCGTGCGGTCCGGCTGCGTGACGCCGCCGCCGTACTCGCCAGGGTCGCCGGCTACGCGGGCGCGCTCCATGAACTCGACAGCTCCCCGGTCCGCCCCGGCCACCCGGTCATCGGCGCCCCGCGCGGCCCCGAGTCCCTCACCGAGCAGCTGGGCGCCACGCCGTACCCGTACCCCGACGGCTGCGGCAGCTGGCAGCAGGCCGACGTACGCACTGCCCGGGACCGGCTCGGCTGGCGGCCCCGGATCAACCTGGAGGAGTCCCTCGCGGACATCTGGATGGAGGCGGCATGCCGCATCTGATCAGCACGGACCTCGCACTCTCCGCCACGGGCGCCGACCGGCTCGGCTTCGGTGTCCCCGGCTACGCCCACCCCCTGCTCGCCCCGGTCGAATGGGCCGAGCTGACCCGGCCGGGCACCCCGCTGCACTGGGCCGTCCTCAATGTCGCGAACGGACCCGGCAGCCGGCCCGACCCGCACTGTCTCGAAGCGGCGGGCAGGCTCACCAACGCCGGTGTCCGGGTACTGGGCCATATCGATCTCGCGCACGGCACCCGCACCTTCGGCGAGATCGTCTCCGACGCCCACCGCTACCTGGACTGGTACAAGGTCGGGGGATTCCTGCTGGACAACTGCCCGGTCGAGCGCGAGGACCTGCACCACGTACGGCGCGCCACGGCCACGCTGGAGGCCGTCCTGGACGGCGGTCACCTCGTCCTGGGGCACGGCAGCCACCCCTATCCCGGGTACGCGGAAGTGGCCGACCAGCTCGTCACCTTCTCGGGGCACTGGACCGACTACCGCTGGTCGCAGGTGGCTGAGTGGACCGCCGACCATCCGCCCGAGCGCTTCGCGCACTTCGTGTACGGAGTGCCGCGGACGCATCTGGACGAGGCGATGCGGATCGCCCGCTGGCAGGGAGCGGGAACGATCTTCTTCACCGACCGCAAGGGAAGGGGGCCGGGGCAAAGCGGAGCATTCGACGCGTTGCCCGGCTACTGGGACGAAATCGTCTCGCGGATTGGACCGGGTGTCTCGGAATGAGAAGGTGCGTGGCAGTGTTACAGCGAGAACACCCGTACTGACGCAACCCACCAACGGAGTCCCCGTGTCGCTGCCACCCCTGGTCGAGCCGGCTGCCGAGCTCACCGTAGACGAGGTCCGCAGGTACTCCCGCCACCTGATCATCCCGGATGTCGGGATGGACGGACAGAAGCGGCTGAAGAACGCCAAGGTGCTCTGTGTGGGCGCCGGTGGCCTCGGCTCGCCGGCGCTGATGTACCTGGCCGCGGCCGGTGTCGGCACCCTCGGCATCGTGGAGTTCGACGAGGTCGACGAGTCGAACCTGCAGCGGCAGATCATCCACAGCCAGGCGGACATCGGCCGCTCCAAGGCCGAGTCCGCGCGTGACAGCGTCAAGGGCATCAACCCGTACGTCAACGTGGTCCTTCACGAAGAGCGGCTCGAGGCCGAGAACGTGATGGACATCTTCAGCCAGTACGACCTCATCGTCGACGGCACGGACAACTTCGCCACGCGCTACCTGGTGAACGACGCGTGCGTGCTGCTGAACAAGCCCTATGTGTGGGGCTCGATCTACCGGTTCGACGGCCAGGCGTCCGTCTTCTGGTCCGAGCACGGTCCGTGCTACCGCTGCCTGTACCCGGAGCCCCCGCCGCCGGGCATGGTCCCCTCCTGCGCCGAGGGCGGCGTGCTGGGCGTGCTCTGCGCCTCCATCGGCTCCATCCAGGTCAACGAGGCCATCAAGCTGCTCGCCGGCATCGGGGACCCGCTGGTCGGGCGACTGATGATCTACGACGCCCTGGAGATGCAGTACCGCCAGGTCAAGGTCCGCAAGGACCCGGACTGCGCGGTCTGCGGTGAGAACCCGACCGTCACCGAGCTCATCGACTACGAGGCCTTCTGCGGCGTCGTGTCGGAGGAGGCACAGGAGGCGGCCCTCGGCTCGACGATCACTCCCAAGCAGCTCAAGGAGTGGATCGACGACGGCGAGAGCATCGACATCATCGATGTCCGTGAGCCCAACGAGTACGAGATCGTCTCCATCCCGGGCGCCCGGCTGATCCCGAAGAACGAGTTCCTGATGGGCAACGCCCTCCAGGGCCTGCCGCAGGACAAGAAGATCGTCCTGCACTGCAAGACGGGTGTCCGCAGTGCGGAAGTCCTCGCCGTGCTCAAGTCGGCGGGCTTCGCGGACGCGGTGCACGTCGGCGGTGGAGTGATCGGCTGGGTCAACCAGATCGAACCGGACAAGCCGGTCTACTAGACCAGCAGCGCTTCTGAAGCAGGGGCCGGCCCGGCAGGGGCCGGCCCCTTCGCGTACGCCCGCGAAGAGGCGCACACCGGGTGCCGGAGCGGAGCTAACCGCACGTCCCGCCGTCCGCCGGAACCTTGCCGTCCAGCAGGTAGTCGTCCACGATCTTCGCGACGCACGTGTTGGACGGGCTGTAACCGCCGTGGCCCTCGCCCTTGTTGGTGAGCAGGACGCCGACGCCCTTTCCGAGGGCGTCCGCCATGCGGCGTGCCCCCTCGTAGGGCGTCGCCGGGTCGCCGGTCGTGCCCACGACCAGGATCGGCCCCGCGCCCTTCGCGCTCGCGTCGGTCGTGTCCCGCTCCCCGGGCACCGGCCACTGCGCGCACCAGCCCGCCGTGTCCCAGGCCAGGAACGGGCCGAACACCGGGGATATCTTCCTGAACTCCGGCAGCAGCGCCTTCGCCTGCGCGGGCGTCGGGCGCTGCTTGGTGTCCACACAGGAGATCGCCCGCTGCGAGTGGCTCTGCGTGCCGTAAGTGCCGCTCTCGGTGCGGTCGTTGTAGGCGTCGGCCAGGGCCAGCAGCTTGCTGCCGCGGCCGCGCCGCTCCGCCTCCTCGAGGCCCTCGGTGAGATCGGGCCACATGCTCTCCGAGTAGAGCGACAGGACGATGCCGGTGAGTGCGAGGCTCTGATTCAGCTCACGGTCGTCGTCGGCGGGCAGCGACTTCCTGTCGATCCGCGCCAGCAGCGCCGCTATGCGCGCCGTGCCTTCCGTGGCGTCCTCACCCCTGCTTTCGAGGTAGTTGTCCAGGGCGCGCTGGAAGCCGGTGGTCTGGTTGCGCGCGTGACCGAACGCGTCCGCCGTCGGATCGACCACCGCGTCCAGCACCGTCCGCCCCACGTTGCCCGGGAACAGATGGGCGTAGGTGCCGCCGAGCTGCGTGCCGTACGAGATGCCGAAGTAGTTGAGCTTGCGGTCGCCCAGGACATGGCGGACGAGGTCCATGTCACGGGCGGCGTTCGCCGTGCCGACGTGTGCGAGGAGCTTGCCGGCGCGTTGCTCGCAGCCCTGCCCGAAGTCCTTGGCGTCCTCGAAGTAGGCCGCTTCCTCGGCGGCGGTGTCAGGGGTGAGATCGACCCGGGTCGCGGCATCCTCCATGCCCGCGTCGTTGCGGCAGACCACGCCCGAACTCTCCGACACGCCCCGGGGGTCGAAACTGACCAGGTCGTAGCGGGAGTTGAGCTTCTCGTACTCCACGGAGGCGCGGGGGAGCAGACCGACGCCGGAGGCGCCGGGGCCGCCGAAGTTGAACAGCAGGGAGCCGAGGCGCCTGCCCTTCCCCTGTGCCGGGCGGCGGATCAGCGCGATGGAGATCGTCTCGCCGTCCGGGGCGTCGTAGTCGAGCGGCACCTTCACCGAGGCGCAGGTCCAGCCGTCCTCGCCCTCGCAGGGCTTCCAGTCGGGCCGCTGCTTCGCGAGCGCGTCGGGCAGCCCCCGCGCGGCGTCGCCCTCCTGCACCGGAGTGGCCGGCGGTGTGTCCCCGCCCTTGCCGCCCGCCTCGGGACCGCCGCCCGTGTCACAGGCCGTCAGCGCCCCGCCGGCCAGTGCCAGCGCGACGGCTGCCGCCACCGACCTCGTACGCAAGGACATCCCGGCCCCCCTGGAGAATCAACCGACCCGTTCCACTGATCCGCCATCCTAGGTGCCGCAACCGACAGTGACTCCGGGCCCCTGCGCAAGCGCCGCTACCGACAGACGGTCCCGGCGGCCGGAACCTTTCCTTCCAGGAGGTACTGGTCCACCGCGCCCTGCACACAGGTGCTTCCGCCGTTGTAGGCGCCGTGCCCCTCGCCCTCGTAGGTCAGCTCGATGCCGACGCCCTTGCCGAGCTCCTCCGCCATCGCCTTGGCGCCCGCGTACGGGGTCGCCGGATCCCCGGTGTTGCCGATCACGACGATCGGGGCCGCGCCCGGCGCGCTGACATCGGGCGTCTCCCACTCTCCGGCCACGGGCCACTGGCTGCAGCTCAGCAGGCCCCAGCCGAGGTAGTCGCCGAACACCGGCGAGGTCTTGCGGAACTCGGGGAGCTGGGCCTTCGTCTGCTCCAGCGTGAACCTCTCCTTGAAGTCGACGCAGTTGACGGCCGCGTTGGCCGCCTGGAGGTTGCTGTACTGGCCCTCCCTGTTGCGGCCGTTCAGCGCGTCGGACAGGGCGAGGAGCAGCGCGCCGTTGCCGCCGTCGGCCTCGTCGAGTCCCTGTTCCAGCAGCGGCCAGTACTCCTTGGAGTAGAGGGCCTGCGCGATGCCGTTGGTCGCCTGGGTCTGGGTGAGCATGCGGTCGCCCATCCCGCGGATCGGCTTCTTCTCCAGCCGGTTCTGGAGATCGATGATGAAGTCCTGGATCTCCTCGGGTGTGCTGCCCGGCAGCTGGCAGGCGTCGCCGCGCGCGACGCAGTCCTTGGCGAAGTTGGTGAGCGCCAGCTGGAAGCCTCTGGCCTGGCCGAGCGAGCCCTCCTCGTAACTGCTGGTGGGGTCGACCACGGCGTCGAAGACGGCCCGTCCCACGTTCTTCGGGAACAGGTGCGCGTAGACGCCTCCGAGTTCCGTGCCGTAGGAGATGCCGAAGTAGTGGAGTTTGTCGTCGCCGAGGACCTGGCGCATCAGATCCATGTCCCGGGCCGCGTTGACGGTGCCGACGTGCGGCAGGTCCACGCCCGAGTTCTTCTCGCAGCCGGAGTCGTACGTACGGAGGTTGTCGGTGTACGCCTTCTCCTCCGCGGGGGTGTCCGGGGTTGCGTCCTGGGCGTAGTACGTGTCGAGCTCCCGGTCGCCGAGGCATTCGACGGGCTGGCTGCGGCCGACGCCGCGCGGGTCGAAGCTCACCAGGTCGTAGCGGGCGCGCAACTTCTCGAAGTCGCCCGCCGCGGCGGGCAGGGTGCTGACGCCGGAGCCGCCGGGACCGCCGAAGTTGAAGATCAGCGAGCCGATCCGCCGGGCCTGGTCACGGGCCTTCGCCCGGATGAGGGCCAGCTCGATGGTGTCCCCGTCCGGCTGCGCGTAGTCGCGCGGCACTTCCATGAACGAGCACTCCCACTTGGTGCCGCCGGGCAGTGGCGAGGGAGCGGTGCCGCCGCCCTCCGCCTCCGAGGGGGCCGGGCACGGCTGCCAGTCCAGGGTCTGGGCGCCGAGGTCCCGGTCCCGTTCCTCGCCGCCGCTGTCGGCGTCGCCGTGGGAGCAGCCGGCGGTGACGAGGATCATGGAGGCGGTCGCGGCGGCGAGCACGGTGCCGGCGCGCCGGACGACGCCGCCGCGGCGCCACACGGCGTCTCGGCCGTCGTCGTCGCCCGCGTCGGTGCTGCCCTCGGGGCGGCCGGTGGGGGAGGTCGGCATGACCCCATCCTGCGGCGCGGCGCTGTGGTCCGCCTGTCGGCGGCGGACCGTACGGGTGAACGGCGCCCTGGACCTCGGGGACCGCCGGGTCCCGGGCGCCGTCGCGGAAGGACGGTTGCTACAGGGACCCCTTGCGGGTGAGCTGGTTGAAGGCCACCCACCCCGGCAGCACCGGCAGCCACAGCGTCATCAACCGGTACAGCAGCACGGCCGGAGCGGCGACCTCCGGCGGCAGACCCACCGCGATCAGACCGAACGTCAGCGCACCCTCCACCGCGCCCACGCCGCCCGGCGTCGGCGCCGCCGACCCGAGCGCGTTGCCCGCCAGGAAGACGACGGCGATGCTGGCGTAGCTCAGCTGCTGATTGCCGTTGTCGAAGGCCCGGATGGACGCGTCCAGACACATCACGAACGCACCGGTCAGCAGCAGCATCCCGCCGATGCCCGTGATCAGCTTCATCGGCCGCTGGAGGACGTCCAGCATGCGCGGCACCACCCCGACGAACAGCGACCTGAGCCGCGTCGCCACGAACTTCCGCATGAACGGAATCGCGGTCACCACCAGCACCAGGACCGCCACGGTCAACAGACCCGCGATGACCGTCCTCGAAGGCGTGAACGTGGACGTCTCCTCCGTACCCGTCAGGTAGCCGAAGGACAGCAGCAGCAGGATGTGCGCGCCGAGACCGAAGAGCTGGGAAGCCCCGACGCTCGCCACGGCCAGTCCTGGGCGGACGCCGGAGCGCTGGAGGAAGCGGGTGTTCAGCGCGACACCGCCGACCGCCGCCGGAGCGACGATCTTCACGAACGACCCGGCGACCTGCGCGACGACGGTCCGCAGGAAGGACACCCGCTCCGGCACGAAGCCCAGCAGGCTCATCGCGGCCGCGAGGTAGCTCAGCGCCGAGAACAGGACGGCCGCGGCGACCCAGCCCCAGTGGGCCTGCATGACCACGCTGAGGTTGGTCTTGGTGAGCTGCGACAGCAGGAAGTACGCGGCGATGGCTCCGGCGATCAGACTGACCAGGGTGCGGGGCCTGATCCGCTCCAGCCGGGCCGGCTCGACCGGTGCCTGCGGCCGGATCAGCAGCACCTGGTGCCGGATCTGGGCGAGCAGATCCTCCTCGCGGGCCTCGTCGAGGGCCTCGTCCATGGCCCGCTTCTCGGCCTGTTTCTCCGCGCGCACGGACTTGCGGGCCGTCTTCCTGTCGCCCGCGGTGCCGGTGACGGACTCCTCCGCCCTCGCCTGCCTGGTCGATTCCGCGGCCGACAGCACCGCCTCGCGCTCGCGCTGCGAACGCTCCCTGGCGAGCCGTCGCAGCGTGGCCCGGGTGGAGCGGCTGAGCGCGATCGGCTGGAGCAGCGGAAGACAGTCCGCGACCGCGTCGGGACCCAGCACGTCGACCGCCGCGGCCACCGCGCGCTCGGCTCCCACCCGCAGACCCAGGGTGGTCAGCAGCTGTGCGATGTCCATCCGCAGCACCACGTCGCCGGCCGCGATCTCCCCACCGCGCAGATCGGTCAGTACGACGGTGCCGGAACGATCCACCAGAATCGCGTCCCCGGTGAGCCTGCGGTGCGCGATACGGCGCGACTGCAGCGCCCGCACCTGCCGGAACGCCCCGTGGACCACGTCGTCGGTGATCTCCTCGTCCGCCATGGAGTCCAGGGAGCGGCCCCCGAGGTGCTCGTACACGAGCATGACGGCGTCCGGGCCGAGCTCCGACGTGGCGATCAGCCTGGGCGCGTTGGCCCCGGCGGCGATCGCCGCGTACGCGAGCAGCGCCTCCTGCTCCAGGGCCTGCCGCAGCGACTGGATGGAGCGGCGCGTGGTGATGCCCCGCAGCGTCAGCCGGCGCCACACCCGGTAGAAGTAGCCCTGCGCCTGCTGTTCACGGTCGACGACGGTGACGTCGAGCGGAGGGCCGTCCTCCAGGGTGACGAGGTAGCGGCGGCCACGATCGCCCTGGTCGGCCGAGTCCGGTACGTCCTCGGCCCGCATCGCGGTGACCGGGCGGAAACCGACGTGGCGCAGGCCCGCCAGGAGGGTCTGGCCGGTCGGCCGTACGTTCGGGGAGCCGACGGCGTAGAGCGTGCCGTAGGCGACGGTCCAGCCGATCAGCACGGTCAGAATGATCGAGAAGGGTGTGGTGTAGCCGGCGACGAGCATCGCGAAGGCGTCGAGCAGGAGCACGCCCCAGAGCGCGACGCGCCAGCGCGGCCGTCTCGCCATGCCGACCGCGGTCATGTAGGCGATCACGGGGGCGAGGTAGCCGTGGACGGGATCGGTGAGACCGCCGCCCGTGGCGGGCTGGGTCAGCGCGTCCTGGATCTGGCCCGGCGCGGCCTCGGCGACCCAGAGGTCGGTGGCGAGGGTGACTCCGTGGGCCAGCACGGCGGCGAGGACGCCGTCCGCGATCCGCAGTCCGTCCCGTTTGATCAGCCGCTCGATGGCGAAGGCGACGGGGACGAGCAGGACGGCGATGCTGGACATCAGACCGGCGACCTTGACCAGCAGGTCGGGTGCCTGGCCGGTGCCCTTGGAGATGTCCGATTCGAGACCGGTCGTGGTGCCGTGGGCGAAGGCGGCGAGGGCGAGGACGACGGCGATCGCCAGGGTGCCGGTGAGCAGCCGGGTCAGATCGGAGGGGCGGTGCACACGGGCGGGGAGGAGGGGCTCGTCCCCGGAGACGCGGTCGATGTGGGCCACGTCGTCGTCTCCGCCGTCGCAGGCGCCGTCGCCGTGCCGCCGGTCACGCTCTCCGTGCCGGTGCCCGGTGTCCGCGTGGCCGTGCTCGGGGTCCGCCTGCCGGTGCCCGGCGTCCTCGGGGTGCGAGGGGGCGGAGGGCGCCGTGTGATCCGTGTGATCCGGGTGATCCGCGCGCTCACTGTGCGGTTCGGCGGCTTCCGGGCGTGACTCGGAGCCGGGGGTGCTCGCCGCCGCGGCGGGCTGCACGCCCAGCTCGTTCGTCGTGTCCGTCTCTTCTTGATCTCGTATCACCAGTCACCGCCCGGACGATGGTGGCATGGCGAACCGGCGCACGGTGGCATCAGGGTGCGACGCGGGGGTGCGTGGTGTACACGATGCACCTCTTTGTCCAGATGTGTTCCTTGAGCAACGCTCGCGGCCCGCTGTCCGTGCCATGGTGCAAGATGGGCCGGATGAGCGAGGAAGTGCCGGAACTGCCGGAGTACGCGGAGCGGGTGCTCGAGGTCGCCGAGCACATCCCGCCGGGCCGGGTCATGACGTACGGGGACGTCGCGGAGTGGCTCGGTGAGGGCGGGCCGCGCCAGGTCGGCCGGGTGATGGCGCTCTACGGAGGGGCGGTTCCGTGGTGGCGCGTGGTCCGCTCGGACGGCGTGCTGCTCTCCGGCCACGAACTGAGCGCGCTGCAGCACTACCGCACGGAGGGCACCCCGCTGCGGCAGGCTCCGCGCGGCGCCGAGGACCATGTGCCGCGCCTCGACATGAGGCGGGCGCGCTGGGACGGCGGCGCGGCCGCATCGGCCACGACGGACGGAAGGGCTCACACCTGACAGCTTCCGCCATTCGGCGGTGCGATGAGTCGTCCGGGACTCGTTCGCGGCTTGCGGCCCGGTCCTGAGCGGACCGTCTGCGACGCGGTCGCCCGCGGGCGTAGCGTCACCACCGCCGGCGGCGCCCTCCGCGCCACCGGCTCCCTCGACCACCGGCCGTCCAGGCCGCCACCGTCGTCCCGGCCGTCCGCGCCTTCGCACCGGCCCCGTCGTCTCCACCGTCAGCACACCCACCAGGACCGGCGATCCACGTGAGCTCCTCCACTTCCACCGGGCGTACCCCGCACCGACGGGTGCGGCAAGGGGCTTCCCCGCGCCCGCAGGAGCACAGGGGGAGGATCCCGGGCGCGTACCGACTGGTGCGTACCTCGCCGGGCCCGGTGGATCCCCCTCTCCTGGACGCGTCCCAGCGCGAGGTGGTTGACCATGACCACGGGCCTCTTCTCGTGCTCGCGGGGCCCGGGACGGGGAAGACGACGACGCTGGTGGAGGCGGTGGCGTCACGGATCGCGCGCGGCGCGGATCCGGAGCGGCTCCTGGTGCTGACCTTCAGCCGCAAGGCGGCGGTCGAACTGCGCGACCGTACGGCGGTGCGGCTCGGCGGCGCCCGGGCGCCACAGGCCACCACCTTCCACTCGTTCTGCTACGCCCTGGTCCGCGCGCACCAGGACGCGGATCTGTTCGCCGAGCCGCTGCGGCTGCTGTCCGGTCCCGAGCAGGACGTGGCGGTACGCGACCTGCTGGCGGGCCAGCTCGACCTGGAACGGGAAGGCCGCGCGGGGGCGGGCTGGCCCGCCGAGCTGCGGGCCTGCCTGACCACACGCGGCTTCGCGGACGAGGTACGGGCCGTGCTCGCCCGGAGCCGTGAGCTGGGCCTCGGCCCGGACGCGCTGGCGGCCTTCGCCCGGCGTACCGGACGGCCCGACTGGAAGGCGGCCGCGGCGTTCCTCGCCGAGTATCTGGACGTCCTGGACCTGCAGGGCGTCCTCGACTACGCCGAACTCGTCCACCGCGCCGCACTCCTCGCCGAAGGGCCGGGGACGGGGGAGCGGCTCGCCGAGCGGTACGACGCCGTCTTCGTCGACGAGTACCAGGACACCGACCCGGCCCAGGTCCGGCTGCTGCGGGCACTGGCCGGGGGCGGCCGCACGCTGGTCGCCTTCGGCGACCCCGATCAGTCGATCTACACGTTCCGAGGCGCCGATGTGAACGGCATCCTCGACTTCCCGGGAACCTTCCGCCGCGCCGACGGGCGCCCGGCTCCGGTCGCGGTCCTCACGACGTCCCGCCGTTCGGGGGCCGAGCTGCTGTCCGCGACCCGCGTGCTCACTCGGCGCATGCCGCTGACCCGGCTGCCCTCGGACAAGGTCCGCGCGCACCGGGAGCTGGCCGCGGTCCGCGCGGGCGGCCGCGTCGAGGCGTACACGTACCCCACCGCCTCCACGGAACTCGACAACATCGCGGACATCCTCCGCCGCGCCCACCTGGAGGAGGGTGTCTCCTGGAACGAGATGGCGGTCCTCGTCCGCGCGGGCAACCGCAGCCTCCCCGCGACCCGCCGCGCCCTCACCTCGGCCGGCGTCCCGGTCGAGACGGACGGCGACGACATCCCCCTGCGTCACGAGCCGGCGGTCGCGCCCCTGCTGACCGCACTCCGCGTGGCCGCCACGCCGACGGCGCAGGCCGCTGCGGAAGACGCTGCCGGTTCCGCCGGGCGGTCGGTGGCCGCGGAGGATGCTGCCGGGCAGCCGGAGGCCGTGGGGGACACCCCCGGTCCGGCCGGGCAGCCGGAGGCCGCGGGGGACACCCCCGGTCCGGCCGGTCAGCCGCCCGAGGCGGGGCAGGCCGCGGGTTCCGCCGGACAGCCGGTGGACGCGGCGGCACCGGAGCCGTCGCCGCCCGTGGAGTCCACGGGCCCGGCCGCCCCGGGTGCCGTGGCGCCCGCCCCCCGGACTCCCGAGGGCGCACCGGAGCAGGAGACCCGGCTCGGTCCCGACACCGCCATCGCCCTGCTCACCTCTCCCCTCGGCGGCATGGACACGGCCGACCTGCGGCGTCTGGGACGCGCCCTCCGCGACGAGGAGCGGGCCGCGGGCAACCGTGTGCCGCCGCCCTCGGACGTGCTCATCGCCCGCGCTCTCGCCGAACCCGAGCGGTTCACCGCCCATGACCCCGCCTACGCCCGCGGTGCCCAGCGGCTGGGCGTGCTGCTGCGCAAGGCGCGCGAGCTCCTCGACGGCGGGGGGACCGCGGAGGAGGCCCTCTGGGAGCTGTGGACCGGCACCCCCTGGCCGCAGCGCCTGGAGCGGGCCGCCCTGCGCGGTGGCGCGGCCGGCCGCAACGCCGACCGCGACCTCGACGCCGTCTGCGCCCTGTTCGACACCGCCGCCCGCGCGGAGGAGCGCACCGGCGGCCGCGGCGCCCTCAACTTCCTGGAGGAGCTGGAGGCCCAGGACATCGCCGCCGACACCCTCAGCCGCCGCCCCGAACGCCCGGCCGCCGTCCGCCTGATGACCGCCCACCGGTCCAAGGGCCTCGAATGGGGCCTCGTCGTCGTCGCCGGTGCCCAGGAAGGACTCTGGCCCGACCTTCGCCGCCGCGGCTCCCTCCTCGAAGCCGACCGCATCGGCCACGACGGGCTCGCCGAACCCCTCACCCCGGGCGCGCTCCTCGCCGAGGAGCGCCGACTGTTCTACGTCGCCGCGACCCGTGCCCGTGACCGCCTCGTCGTCACCGCCGTCAAGGCACCCGCCGACGACGGTGACCAGCCCTCCCGCTTCCTCACCGAACTCGGCGTCGAGCCGCGCGACGTCACCGGCCGCCCACGCCGCCCGCTCGCCGTGGCGCCCCTCGTCGCGGAACTGCGCGCCACCACGGTCGACCCCGACGCCTCCGCCGCGCTCCGCGACGCCGCCGCCCGCCGGCTCGCCCGGCTCGCCGCGCTCACCGACGACGAGGGCCAGTCCCTCGTGCCCGCCGCCCACCCCTCCCGCTGGTGGGGCCTGTACGACCCGACGCACAGCGGTGTGCCGCTGCGCGACCGCGACCACCCCGTCACCCTCTCCGGCAGCGCCCTCGACCAGCTCGCCAACACCTGCGCGCTGCAGTGGTTCCTGGGGCGCGAGGTCAAGGCGGACGCCCCCGCCACCGCCGCCCAGGGCTTCGGCAACGTCGTCCACGTCCTCGCCGACGAGGTCGCCTCCGGCCGTACCCCCGCGGATCTCGACGTCCTCATGGAACGTCTCGACTCGGTCTGGGACGCGCTCGCCTTCGACGCCCCCTGGAAGTCCCAGCAGGAGAAGGGGCAGGCGCGCGTCGCGCTCGAACGCTTCCTCCGCTGGCACGTCATGGACCGCGACGGCCGCACGCCCGCCGCGACCGAGCACGACTTCGACGTGACCCTCGAAGCGGGCGCCTACGAAGTGCGGATCCGCGGCTCCATGGACCGCGTCGAACAGGACGAGCAGGGCCGCGCGTACGTCGTCGACTTCAAGACCGGCAAGCAGGCGCCGACGAGGGACGAGGTCGCGCACCACCCCCAGCTCGCCGTGTACCAGCTCGCCGTCCGCGAGGGCGCCGTCGACGAGGTCTTCGACGGCCGCCGCCCGGCACCCGGCGGCGCCGAACTCGTACAGCTGCGCCGGCCCGCCCCCCAGAAGGAGGGCGGGGAGAGCCTCCCGCGCGTCCAGTCGCAGGAGCCGCTCAGCGGCGAATGGGTCGGCGAGCTGCTCGCCACCGCCGCGGGCCGCGTCCTCGACGAACGCTTCACACCGAGCACCGGATCGCAGTGCGACCACTGCGCGTTCCGCTCCTCGTGCAGTGCCCGGCCCGAGGGGCGCCACGTCGTCGAATGACGGCGGACACGTCGTCGAACGACGGCGGACCGGCCTGGGAGAACACCGCTTCGCCCTATGGCGTGAATCACGCTCTTGCCGTGCATCCATTCGGGTGCCTGGTGAGTCCCATGGGTCGGCATAAGCGAGAGATAAAGCTTCAGAGGAAATGGGGACACGGTGACCAACCGGAAGATTCTGGTCACGGCGGTGCTGTGCGCGACAGCCGCCGTCGGTCTGACCGCCTGTGGTGGCGAGAAGGACAAGGGCGGCGCCGACAAGCCGGGGAGCTCCGCCCCGTCGCCCAAGGCACCGGTGGACCCGTTCGCGGGCCTCACGGCGGACCAGATCGCCGACAAGTCGCTGGACATCACCAAGGCCGCCGACTCCGTCAAGGTCAAGGGTCTCGACTCGTCGGACAAGGACCCGATGGAATTCGACCTCGCCATCTCCGAGAAGGGGGACTGCGGGGGCACCATGGGCTCCAAGGGCGCCAAGGCGGAGATGCGCAAGGTGGGCGGCCCCATGTACATGAAGGGCGACGACAAGTTCTGGGAGCAGTCGCTCAAGGAGGACGGCTCCTCGGCCGAGGAGATCGCCGCCGTGAAGGAGCTGTTCAAGGGCCGCTGGATCAAGATCCCCGCCGAGGAGGTGGACAAGGAGGAGATGGGTGCCCTGTGTGACTTCGACGCCCTCGTGGAGCCTGCGGACAGCGCCAAGACCGGCCTCACCAAGGGTGCGGACGCCGATGTCGACGGCAAGAAGGCCGTCGTGCTGACCAAGAAGGACGGCGCCGAGACGTTCACCTTCTACGTGGCCAAGGAAGGCGAGCCCTACCTGCTGAAGTTCACCAGCGAGGGCGGCAAGGAGCCCAAGTCGGCGGCCTTCTCCGACTTCAACGCCCCCATCACGGTGACGGTTCCGCCCGCCGACCAGGTCGTCGACCCCTCGAAGCTGGGCGGCTGACCCGCGGGCTGAGCACGGACGGGGACCACGGGCGGCAGGCGCTGTCAGTGGTCCCCGTTAGCCTCTCTGGGGTGTCCGCACGCATCACCGACCCCGAGCAGCTCAAGGAGCTCCTCGGCATCCCGTTCACCCCGGAGCAGACGGCCTGCATCACCGCACCGCCCGCCCCGCAGGTCATCGTGGCCGGAGCCGGTTCGGGCAAGACGACGGTGATGGCCGCACGGGTGGTGTGGCTCGTGGGCACCGGCCGGGTCGCCCCCGAGCAGGTCCTCGGTCTGACCTTCACCAACAAGGCCGCCGGAGAGCTCGCCGAGCGCGTGCGAACGGCGCTGGTGCGGGCCGGAGTCACCGACCCGGACACGATCGACCCCGACAACCCGCCGGGCGAGCCCCGAATCTCGACGTACCACGCCTTCGCCGGACAGCTCCTCACCGACCACGGCCTGCGCATCGGCCTGGAGCCGACCGCGCGGCTCCTCGCCGACGCCACCCGCTTCCAGCTCGCCGCGCGAACGCTGCGCGAGGCCCCGGGGCCCTACCCCGCGCTGACCAAGTCGTTCCCCACCCTGGTCAGCGAACTGCTCGCGCTCGACGCCGAGCTTGCCGAGCATCTCGTGGCTCCCGAGGACCTGCTCGCCCACGACTCCAGGCTCCTGCGCACCCTGGAGTCCGCCAAGCTCACCAACGCGGACCTGAGGAAGGTCCCCGAGGCCGCGGCCGCCCGCCGTGAGCTCCTCGACCTCGTCGTCCGCTACCGCGCGGCCAAGCGCTCCCGCGACCTCCTCGACTTCGGCGACCAGATCGCCCTCTCCGCGGAGCTCGCGCGCACCCGCCCCGAGGTGGGCCGCATCCTGCGCGACGAGTTCCGGGTGGTTTTGCTCGACGAGTACCAGGACACGTCCGTGGCCCAGCGGCTGCTGCTGTCAGGACTGTTCGGCGGGGGCAGCGGCCATCCCGTCACCGCCGTCGGCGACCCCTGCCAGGCGATCTACGGCTGGCGCGGCGCGTCCGTGGCCAACCTGGACGACTTCCCCGAGCACTTCCCGTACGCGGACGGCAGCCCCGCCACCCGCTACTCGCTCAGCGAGAACCGGCGCAGCGGTGGCCGCCTCCTCGGCCTCGCGAACGGCCTCGCCGAACCCCTGCGCGCACGGCACGAAGGCGTCGAGGCCCTGCGTCCCGCGCCGGGCGCCGAGCGCGACGGCACCGTACGGATCGCGCTGCTGCCCACCCACGCCGAGGAGATCGAGTGGCTCGCCGACTCGATCGCCCATCTCGTCCGCACCGGCAAGGAGCCGGGCGAGATCGCGGTCCTGTGCCGTACGGCGGGGGACTTCGCGGGGATCCAGGGCGCCCTCGTGGCCCGCGACATCCCGGTGGAGGTCGTCGGGCTCTCCGGGCTGCTGCATCTCCCCGAGGTCGCCGATCTGGTCGCCGTCTGCGAAGTCCTCCAGGACCCGGGCGCCAACGCCTCGCTCGTGCGGCTCCTCACCGGACCGCGCTGGCGCATCGGAGCCCGCGACCTGGCCCTGCTGGGGCGCCGCGCCCGTCTCCTCGTCCACCGCGCCAAGGACGACGGGGCGGACCCCGACGAGCGGCTCGCCGCGGCCGTCGAAGGCACCGACCCGGCCGAGGTGATCTCGCTCGCCGACGCGCTCGACACCTTCCTGGAGCAGGCCGGAGCGGACGACGGGCTGCCGTTCTCCGCCGATGCCCGGATCCGCTTCGCCCGACTCGCCACCGAACTGCGCGAGCTGCGGCGCTCGCTCGCCGACCCGCTGATGGACGTGCTCCACCGCGTCCTGGGCGCCACCGGCCTGGACGTGGAGCTGTCCGCCTCACCACACGCCCTGGCCGCCCGCCGCCGTGAGACGCTCGCCAACTTCCTGGACATCGCGGCCTCCTTCGCCTCGCTGGACGGCGAGGCGAGCCTGCTCGCCTTCCTCGGCTTCCTGCGCACGGCCGCGCAGTACGAGAAGGGCCTCGACAACGCCCTGCCCGGTGGGGAGAACACGGTGAAGGTGCTCACCGCCCACAAGTCCAAGGGACTGGAGTGGGACGTCGTCGCGGTCCCCGGACTGGTCGCCGACCAGTTCCCCAGCACCCGCTCCCGGGAGTCCTGGACCTCCCAGGCGAAGGTCCTGCCCCATGTGCTGCGCGGCGACGCCGACACCCTCCCCGACGTCACCTCTTGGGACGCCAGGGGACTCAAGGCGTTCAAGGAGGACATGAGGGACCATCAGCACACGGAGGAACTCCGCCTGGGCTATGTGACCTTCACCCGCCCCCGCTCCCTCCTCCTCGGCTCGGCCCACTGGTGGGGTCCCACCCAGAAGCGCCGCCGCGGCCCCTCCGCCTTCCTGCACGCCCTGTACGACCACTGCGCGGCGGGTCACGGCGAGATCGAGGCCTGGACCGAGGAGCCGGAGGAGGACGCGGAGAACCCGGCCCTGCAGGAGAAGGCGGCCGAGCAGGCCTGGCCCCTGCCCCTGGACCCGGCGGCGCTGGCCCGCCGCCGCGCGGCCGCCGACCTGGTGCTCGCGCACCTGGACTCCGCCGCGGTGCAAGCGCCGGGCCGGCTGCACGAGCCGGAGCGAGCGAACGACCCGGAGCGGTTGCACGAGCCGGAGCCGTCGCACGACCCGGAGCCGCCCCTGGACGATCTCTGGCCGGAGGACGAACAGGCGTGGGCGGACGAGCAGGCCTGGTCGGAAGAGGAGACGTGGGCGGGCGAAGAGCCGTGGGACACCGAGCCGGCGTCCGGTGCGGACCATCCTGACGCCGAGGACGCCGAGGACGCCGAGGACGCCGAGGACGCCGAGGACGGTGCAGGCGCGTTCGCGCGGCCCGGTGAGGCCGGTGCCCGGCCCCGCCTCCCCGCGCAGCGCGCCGAGCCCCTCGCGCCCGAGGACGCCAGGGTCATCGCCTCCTGGGACCGCGATCTCGAAGCCCTCGCCGGCGAGCTCCGCCGCGCCCGCGCGTCCGTGCGCGACGTGCCCGTACCGGCGTCGCTGTCCGCCTCCCAGCTGCTGCGGATCGCCGCCGACCCGGACGGCTTCGCGCAGGAACTGGCGCGCCCCATGCCCCGCCCGCCGCAGCGGGCCGCCCGCCGTGGCACCCGCTTCCACGCCTGGGTCGAGTCGCGCTTCGAGGAGCTGCCGCTACCCATGCTGGGGCCCGACGAGCTGCCCGGGAGCGATCCGGACGAGGCGGGGATCGCGGACGAGCGCGACCTCGCCGTGCTCAAGGAGGCCTTCGAGCGCACCCCGTACGCCCACCGCGTCCCCTACCGGCTCGAGGCGCCCGTCCAGCTCACCCTCGCGGGCCGCGTCATCCGGGGCCGTATCGACGCCGTCTATCGCGACGAGGCCACGGGGACGTTCGAGATCGTGGACTGGAAGACCAGTCGTGCGCGCGACGCGGACCCGCTCCAGCTCGCCGTCTACCGCCTCGCATGGGCCGAGCAGCACGGCCTCCCGCCCGAGTCCGTCGCCGCCGCCTTCGTCTACGTACGCACAGGAGAGGTCGTCCGCCCCGACGGCCTGCCCGGCAGGGCGGCCCTGGAGCGCGTCCTCCTGGGTGACCGCGTGCCCGAGCCGGTCCCCGACCGGGCGGCCGGAGGACCCGCCCCCGGAGCCGGATAGGCTCAAGGCCATGAGCGTCACCCCGGACAACGCCGTCCGTACGTACCTGGAGCAACATCGCGAGAGCTTCCTCGACGACCTCGCGGAGTGGCTGCGCATCCCGTCGGTCTCCGCCCAGCCGGAGCACGACGCGGACGTACGGCGCAGTGCGGAATGGCTTGCCGCGAAGCTCAAGGAGACCGGTTTCCCGACCGCCGAGATCTGGCCGACCGACGGCGCGCCGGCGGTCTTCGCCGAATGGCCGTCGGCCGACCCGGACGCTCCCACCGTGCTCGTCTACGGCCACCACGACGTGCAGCCCGCAGCGCTCGCGGACGGCTGGCACACCGATCCGTTCGAGCCGGTCGTCAAGGACGGCCGGATGTACGGCCGCGGAGCCGCCGACGACAAGGGCCAGGTCCTCTTCCACACCCTCGGGGTACGGGCCCATCTCGCCGCCACCGGCCGCACGACGCCCGCCGTCCATCTGAAGCTCCTGGTCGAGGGCGAGGAGGAGTCCGGCTCGCCGCACTTCCGCGACCTCGTCGAGCGGCACCGGGACCGCCTCACCGCCGACGCCGTCATCGTCTCCGACACCGGCATGTGGTCCGAGACGACCCCCACCGTCTGCACCGGCATGCGCGGCCTCGCCGACTGCGAGATCGAGCTGTACGGACCGGACCAGGACATCCACTCCGGCTCCTTCGGCGGGGCCGTTCCCAACCCGGCCACCGTCGCCGCCCGGATCGTCGCGGCGCTGCACGACGAGCACGAGCGGGTCACCGTCCCCGGGTTCTACGACGGTGTCACCGAGCTGACGGCGGCCGAGCGCGAGCTCCTCGCCGAGCTGCCGTTCGACGAGGCCGAGTGGCTGCGTACGGCCAAGTCGTACGGAACGTCCGGCGAGGCCGGACACTCCACCCTGGAACGCATCTGGGCCCGCCCGACCGCCGAGGTCAACGGCATCGGCGGCGGCTACCAGGGGCCCGGAGGCAAGACGATCATCCCGTCCTCCGCCATGCTGAAGCTCTCCTTCCGGCTGGTCGCGGGCCAGGACCCGGACCGGATCGAGGAAGCGTTCCGCGGCTGGGTCGCCTCCCTGATCCCCGCGGGCATCCGCCACGAGATCACCTTCGGCGCGGCGACCCGGCCCTGCCTCACCCCGCTGGACCACCCCGCCCTGCAGGCGGTCACCCGGTCGATGAGCCGCGCCTTCGACGGGCAGAAGATCCGCTTCACCCGTGAGGGCGGCTCGGGACCCGCCGCCGACCTCCAGGACGTCCTCGACGCACCCGTGCTGTTCCTGGGCATCTCCGTACCGTCCGACGGGTGGCACGCGCCCAACGAGAAGATCGAGCTGACGCTGCTGCTCAAGGGCGTCGAAACCGCCGCCTACCTGTGGGGCGACCTGGCCGGCGCCCTCCACTGACAGACAGCCGGTACTGACAGACAACCGCCACTGACGGACAACCGCCGCCACCGACAGACATCCGGTCATCCCGGGGGAGTGGGAAGCACCTGTGAGCACCTTCGACCATGTCGCCGACGGCCGTCCCATCGGCCTCACCGCGCCGAGCGGCATCGACCGCGCCGCGCATCACCGACTCGACGAGGCATGGCTGGCGGCGGCCTGGAGCCACCCGTCGACCCGGGTGTTCGTCGTCTCGGAGGGACAGGTACTGATCGACGACACCCCCGACGGCCGTACCGAACTCGTGATGACCCCGGCCTTCGAGGCTCCTGTCACCGAGACCCACCGGTACTTCCTGGGCACCGACGAGGACGGCGTCAGCTACTTCGCCCTGCAGAAGGACGCCCTGCCCGGACGCATGGACCAGTCCGCCCGCCCCGCCGGGCTGCGCGAGGCCGGGCTGCTGCTGTCCCCGCGCGACGCGGGACTCATGGTCCACGCGGTCGCCCTGGAGAACTGGCAGCGGCTCCACCGCTTCTGCTCCCGCTGCGGCGAGCGCACCGTCATCGCGGCCGCCGGTCACATCCGCCGCTGCCCGGCCTGCGGCGCCGAGCACTACCCGCGGACCGACCCCGCCGTGATCATGCTCGTCACGGACGAGGACGACCGCGCCCTGCTGGGCCGCCAGGTTCACTGGCCGGAAGGCCGCTTCTCCACGCTCGCCGGCTTCGTCGAACCGGGCGAGTCCATCGAGCAGTCCGTGATCCGCGAGGTGTACGAGGAGGCGGGCGTCACCGTCGGCGAGGTCGAGTACGTCGCCAGCCAGCCCTGGCCTTTCCCGTCCAGCCTGATGCTGGGCTTCATGGCCCGCGCCACCTCGTCCGAGATCACCGTGGACGGCGAGGAGATCCACGAGGCTCGCTGGTTCTCCCGGGAGGACCTGCGGGCGGCCTTCGAGTCCGGCGAGGTGCTGCCGCCGTACGGGATCTCGATCGCGGCCCGTCTCATCGAGCTCTGGTACGGAAAGCCCCTGCCGAAGCCGGGTTCGCTCGCCTGACGTCCTCGCGTCCTGAGCCCTGCCCGACCCCGGTCGGCCGGAGTTCCCGGCGGGCGGTGACGCGCCGCGCGGTGCAGTGTGTGGAGAGCGGCACATGGTGCCCTGCTGTGCCGCACGGGCGCGGCGCAGCAGAGGCGGGAGACACGGCATGGAACTCGGACTGGAAGGGCGCGTGGCACTGGTCACCGGCGCGAGCCGGGGGATCGGGCTCGCGATCGTGAAGGCCCTGACCGACGAAGGCGTGCAGGTGGTGGCCGCGGCACGGCACTCCTCCGACGAACTCGACGCGCTCGTCGGCACCGGCCGCGCGCGGCTGGTGCGGGTGGACCTGGGTGGCGCCGAGGGGGCGGATCTGCTGGTCGACGCGGCCGGGGACCGGATCGACATCCTCGTGAACAACGTGGGATCGGCGCCCGCCCGTCCCGGCGGCTTCCTCAGCGTCACGGACGAGGAGTGGGAGGCGGCCTTCAACCTCAATCTGTTCGCCGCCGTGCGCGTCACCCGCCGGGTCCTGCCGCTGATGCTGGCCCGGGGCAGCGGCTCGGTCGTCAACATCGGCTCGATCAACGCGGTGTTCCCCGACCCGCATGTGATCGACTACTGCGCCGCCAAGGCTGCTCTCGCGAACTTCTCCAAGGCCGTGTCCAAGGAGGTGGGCGGCCGCGGAATCCGTGTGAACACCGTCAGCCCCGGACCCGTCGAGACCGATCTGTGGCTGGGCGGCGAGGGAGTGGCGGCCACCGTGTCCGAGGCGACCGGGATGACTCCGGAAGAGGTCCTCGCCCGGGCCGCCGGGGTCGCGGTCACCGGCCGGTTCTCCAAGCCGTCCGAGGTCGCGGACGCGGTGCTGCTGCTGGCGAGCGACCGGGCGGGCAACATCACCGGATCGGACATCACCGTCGACGGCGGTTTCGTCAGCACCTGGTAGGCGCGCGGGCCGTCCGACGCCGGCCGTGGAACGACACCGCCCCTCGAACGACGCCGCCCCCACCGGTACTCGACCGGAGGGGGCGCAGCGCAGAGGGGGGTGCGTCAGATCGCCAGGGCCTGCTTCACCTGGGCCAGGCTGGGGTTCGTCATGACGATGTTCTCGCCACCGTTCGGCGGAACCACGAGTACGGTCGGCACGGTCTGGTTGCCGTTGTTCGCCTTCTCGACGAACGCCGCGGACTGCGGGTCCTCCTCGATGTTGACCTCGACGTACGAGATGCCCTCGCGGTCGAGCTGGCTCTTCAGCCGACGGCAGTACCCGCACCAGGTCGTGCTGTACATCGTCAGGGATCCCTGCATGTTCTTCTCCCGCTCCTCTGAGCTCGTGGGGTGGGTGCCCCATGGGGCGTGCCAGTAGTCGAACGTACGCGACCCGTCCCCCATTCCCGTATTGGTACGACCAATCCCGTCCCCCTGTGGACAACCGTGCCGGTGATCTCGCGGGACCTGGCAGCATGGCGGGGTGACAGCAGCAACGCACTCCACTCTCTTCCCTCAGGTCCCCGAGTCTGCGGACGCGGTGCTCGCCGGGCTCGACCCCGAGCAGCGCGAGGTCGCGACCGCCCTGACCGGCCCGGTGTGTGTCCTGGCGGGCGCCGGTACGGGCAAGACGCGTGCGATCACCCATCGCATCGCCTACGGAGTGCGGGCCGGGATACTCCAGCCGTCGAGTGTGCTGGCCGTCACCTTCACCAACCGCGCCGCGGGAGAGATGCGCGGCCGGCTGCGCCAGCTCGGCGCGGGCGGAGTGCAGGCCCGCACCTTCCACTCGGCAGCGCTGCGCCAGCTCCAGTACTTCTGGCCGAAAGCCGTCGGCGGTGAGCTGCCGAGGCTGCTCGAGCGCAAGATCCAGCTGGTCGCCGAGGCCGGAGCGCGCTGCCGGATCCGGCTCGACCGCAATGAGCTCAGGGATGTGACCAGCGAGATCGAATGGGCCAAGGTCACCCAGACCGTTCCTGCCGACTATCCCGCGGCCGTCGCCAAGTCCCTCCGCGACGCCCCCCGCGACCCGTCGGAGATCGGCCAGATCTATGCGCTGTACGAGCAGCTGAAGCGCGATCGCTCGGTGATCGATTTCGAGGACGTCCTCCTGCTCACGGTCGGCATCCTCCAGGACCGCCACGACATCGCCGACCAGATCCGCCGCCAGTACCAGCACTTCGTGGTGGACGAGTACCAGGACGTGTCGCCGCTCCAGCAGCGGCTGCTGGAGCTCTGGCTCGGCGACCGGGACAGCCTGTGCGTCGTCGGCGACGCCAGCCAGACGATCTACTCCTTCACCGGGGCCACCCCGGACCATCTGCTCAGCTTCCGCGCCCGCCATCCTCAGGCGACCGTGGTGAAGCTCGTCCGCGACTACCGCTCGACCCCGCAGGTCGTCCACCTCGCCAACGGTCTGCTGGGTCAGGCCAGGGGCCGTGCCGCCGAGCACCGGCTCGAGCTGATCTCGCAGCGCGACCCCGGCCCCGAGCCGGCCTACACGGAGTACGGGGACGAGCCCGCCGAGGCCGAGGGCACGGCCCGGCGCATCCGCGATCTGATCGCCGCGGGTGTCCCGGCCGGCGAGATCGCCGTCCTGTACCGGGTCAACGCCCAGTCCGAGGTGTATGAGCAGGCTCTCGCCGACGCGGGCGTGCCCTATCAGCTGCGCGGCGCCGAGCGGTTCTTCGAGCGTGCCGAGGTACGGGAAGCGGGCGTCGCGCTGCGCGGTGCCGCCCGGGCCGGGGGGAACGACGCCCTGCTGGACGATGCGGACGACCTGCCGTCCCAGGTCCGGGCGGTCCTGTCCACGAAGGGCTGGACCACCGAACCCCCGGCCGGCTCCGGTGCCGTGCGGGACCGCTGGGAATCCCTGGCCTCGCTCGTCCGGCTCGCCGAGGACTTCGCACGCGTCAAGCCGGACGCGGGCCTCGCCGATCTCGTCACCGAGCTCGACGAGCGCGCGGCCGCCCAGCACGCCCCGACCGTCCAGGGCGTCACCCTGGCCTCGCTCCACTCCGCGAAGGGCCTGGAGTGGGACGCCGTGTTCCTGGTCGGTCTCACCGAGGGCATGATGCCGATCACCTATGCCAAGACCGACGAGCAGGTGGAGGAGGAGCGCCGGCTCCTCTACGTCGGGGTCACCCGCGCCCGGCTCCATCTGTCCCTCTCGTGGGCGCTGTCCCGTTCGCCCGGCGGCCGTGCCTCCCGCCGCCCCACGCGCTTCCTGAACGGGCTGCGGCCCGGCTCGGCCGCCCCCGGCACCCGAACGGCGGGCGGTGGCGGCGGAATCGAGCGCGGAGGCGCCGGCGGCCGGCGCAAGCGGCGTGGGCCCGTGCTGTGCCGGGTGTGCGGCAAGACGCTCACCGACGCCGGCGAGATGAAACTGATGCGCTGTGAGGACTGCCCCTCCGACATGGACGAGGCGCTGTACGAGCGGCTGCGCGAGTGGCGCTCGGAGCAGGCCAGGGAGCTGGGCCAGCCGGCGTACTGCGTCTTCACCGACAAGACGCTGATGGCGATCGCCGAGACCGTGCCCGACAGCGAGGGGGAGCTCGCCGGGATCTCCGGCGTCGGCGGCCGCAAGCTGGAGCGTTTCGGCGCCGATGTCCTGGCTATCTGCGCAGGCCAGGAGCTTGGTGAGGGCGATGAGGACGACTGATACAAACTCGTCGAGAAAATAGTTTGCGCCCGCCCCAGTCATCCCCATAGGTTCTTAACCACGGGAACGGCGGCTTCTCCGAAGCCCTGTTGTCGTGCTGTACTTATCCGAATACGCGTGATCGGCCCCGGCCGGTCCCAGAGACGCCGAGAGGAGGCGATTCCAGTGATCAGCATCAACACCAGCTTCATCCGCAACACCGTCAAAATGACCGATCGCTCGGTCGTCTCCGCCTGCTCGCTCGGCCTCTCCGGTTCGGCGTTCATTGGCACCGGTCTGTCTGGCTTCGCAGGCCTTCGTCCGGTCTCTCTCCCTGCGGGCCTGCCCGTCCGGGAGCGCAATGAGCGACCGACCAAGGCACTGGAAGCAGGAGTAGTGGCGGCAGAGGCCAAGGCCTATGCCCTCGCGGCGACCAGTGCCGGAACCCAGCAGCAGACGACGCAGCACCACACGATGTGGGCCTTCCGTGGGCTCGAACCCTGGAGTGATCCAGCCTGATCCAGGATCAGGCCGGCGCCTTCAGGGCCGCGGAACCCCACCAGGGATCCGCGGCCCTTCTGTTTTCCCCGATGAGGAAACGGAGCGAAGGGGCCTCGGGACCAGCAAGACCCGGTACCAGCCGAAGCCCGGTCAACAGACCGGACCGACCAGACGAGGAAGACACCACCGTGCAACTCGAAGCGCACGCCCCGTCCGTACCGCCTTCCGAAACGATCCCCCCGCCCGGCCTCACGGAGGACTCCACCTTGACCCCGCTCACAGCGCTGACCGCGCTCGACGACGCCATCGAGAACCTCGGCGTACCCGTCCCCTGCCGCTCCTACGACCCGGAGGTCTTCTTCGCCGAGTCGCCGGCCGATGTCGAGTACGCCAAGTCCCTCTGCCGCACCTGCCCGCTGGTCGAGGCCTGCCTCGCCGGGGCGAAGGAGCGGCGTGAGCCCTGGGGCGTCTGGGGCGGAGAGCTCTTCGTCCAGGGTGTCGTCGTCGCCCGGAAGCGGCCGCGTGGCCGCCCGCGCAAGAACCCGGTCGCGGCATGACCGAGATCTCCTGGGGGACGACCCCCAAGCTCCCGAAGCACGCGGGAACCATTGACCGCCCCCTCACGCACGATCCCCAGAAGCAGGCCCCGATGACCTCTTCCGCCGCTGAGCCGTCCGGCTCCGCCACACCAGCTGTCACCACCATCGGCGCGAACGCCTCGCGTCAGAACAGGACCCGCGAAATGCAACTCATCCCAGAAGCCCTGGCTCGTGCGCATATGCACGAGCGCCTGCGGGAAGCCGACGTGGAGCGCCAGGCCATGAGCCTGGCCACCGCTCGGCGGATGCAGAGGCGCGCCGAGCGCGCGTCGATGCGCGCCCGCCGTGCGCTGGCCATGGCCGTCATGCAGTAGCCGACGACTGTCGGCCGCAGAACACAACAGTGCCTCTCGCTGGGGCCGGTCCGAAGGGACCGGCCCCAGCGGTGCGTTGTCCTGCCGTACGACACCCACGGGGTTATCGTCACGAGGTGGACCAGCAGACTCATCACCCTGCCCCGCCGGGTGCCGAGAACGTCGTGTGTTCCCGGTGCGGCGCGGTCGCCGAGGGCACTCCGCCTACCTGGACCTGCTCCGTGGAGAACGGCCGCCGCCACTACCTCTGCGAGGAGTGCGCGCGGGCCAACATCAGGGCCATCGAGGGCCGACTCGACTCGTCCTGGTGGTGACGGAGCCGGGCGTCAGGCCTCCACCGCCAGGCCGTCCGCGTCGGCCAGGAAGCCGGGCACCCAGGACTCCAGTTCGTGGCGGAGCCGCACCGTCGCGTTCAGCTGGCACAGCACACCTATCGTGCTCAGCGTCACCCGATGGATCAGCAGATAGGCCGGCGGGAGATTGAGCTGCTTGCCCAACTGGTGTGCCGGAGAGCGAGGGTCCGCGATCCGCGCCGCCTGGGCCCGCATCCAGCCGCGGGTGAACGTGAACCGGTCGGCCTGCGCGGGCTCGATGATCGGCAGCAGATACTCCAGCACCGCATCCGGGTCGAGGTCGATCGACTCCTTGACGAAGCCCTCCTCGCACAGCACCCCGTACACCTCGTCGGCCCGGCCCTCCAGTGTCATCCGGAGCGAGTCACCGATCGTCCTGGGCAGTCCGCCGGGAAGCCGGTCGACGGTGCCGAAGTCCAGCACCCCCAGCCGCCACTCACCGGGATCCTCCCCGCCCTCCGCCGCGCCGGGGGCGGGGAGCAGCCGGAAGTTCCCCGGGTGGGGGTCCGCGTGCAGCAGCCCCGTGCGCGCGGGACCGGAGAACAGGAAGCGGGCCAGCAGCTGCCCCGCACGGTCCCGCTGCTCCTGCGTGCCGTCGCTGATCACCTCGGCCAGCGGTATCCCGTCGATCCACTCGGTGACCAGCACCTGGTCCGCCTGGTGCACCACGTCGGGCACCAGCACATCGGGGTCGTCGGCGAACTCCGCGGCGTGCTCCCGCTGGGCCCGGGCCTCCAGCGAATAGTCCAGCTCCTCCGACACGCGGTCGCGGAGCTCGGTGATCAGCGGTTTGATGTCCATCCCCGGGATCAGCGGCCCCAACAGCCTGGCGAACCGGCTCAGCTGGGACAGATCCGAGAGCAGTGCCTCCCCGGCCCCCGGATACTGGACCTTCACCGCGACCTCGCGTCCGTCGTGCCAGACGGCACGGTGGACCTGGCCGATGGACGCGGCCGCCGCGGGTTTGTCCTCGAACTCCAGGAAGAGCTCCCGCCAGTCCTCGCCGAGCCGCTCCGCCAGCGCTTCATGGACCGTACGCGTCGGCATCGGGGGAGCGGCGTCCTGGAGCTTGGTCAACGCGGCCCGGTAGGGGCCGGCCACCTCCTCGGGCAGGGCGGACTCGAAGACGGACATCGCCTGCCCGAACTTCATCGCACCACCCTTCAGCTCACCCAGCACCTTGAACAGCTGCTCCGCCGTGCGCTGTTGCAGCTCGCGCGCCACGATCTCCGCGGACTTGCCGCCGATCCGCTTGCCCAGGCCCCAGGTGGCACGGCCGGCGAAGCTCAGTGGCAGAGCGGCCAACTTGGCGGTCCGGGTGACCGCCTTCCGGGGAAGATCAGACATGCGCCCCTCCAAATCCCAGCCGCCGTGCCGCGTCTGCGTGGTGGCATTGCTCCGTCGACGCCGTTACCCCGGCCATTGTGTCGTGCGGCGTCCCGGCCTTCGAGGCGCGCTCCCCCTGAGTCTGCCCAGCCGCCCCACAAGAACAGTCGCGATGGGGCCTGAACTGCTCCGATCGCCAGTCGAGCAGCGGCGACGACACCTCCCAGCGCGCTCCGGTGCTCGCCGGCAGTTCGCCGTCCAGGAAGGACAGCGCATGCGCCGCGGCCGTACCGGCCACCGCGGTGGCCAGTGCGAGATCACAGGCTCCCGGGCCCGTGGCGCGGCGCCCCGGCGTGCTCCACTGCGCCATCATCCGCGGCCACACCGGATCGCGGTCCGCCCGGTGGAGCGCCAGGCACCCCGCGCAGGCCGTGCCTCCGGGCAGCACCAGCGGTCCCACCACACCGGTCGCCTCGACAACGCCCGCATAAAGATGGGGAGTTCCGGTGGTCACCCAGTCCTCGGCCGCCCCAGGATCGGGGGCGTACGCCGCGAGCCCGTCCCGTGGAGCGACGATCACCAGCGTCAGAGGGGACTCGACCGACGGCGGGCTCCCTGCGGTCCGCCGCACCGCCCGCGGCGCCCTGCCCGGGGCGGACTGCCGCACCAGCTGCCGGGCGGCCGCGGCCCTGCGCTCACCGACCGCCTTCGCCGGCAGCCCGCCGGGTGCCACGTCCCACGGCTCCACCCGCCCTCCGTCCAGCACCTCGACCTCGCCCACCCCCGCGGCGGACAGTGCGGCCGCGAGCACCGCCCCGACCCGGCCCGCGCCCCGGACCTGGACCCGTATGGCGCTGCGGGCCGCCAACCGCCCCATCCCGCCGCCCGGTTCGGGGTGGACGACGGAGAGTGACGCGAGGTCGGAGCGCAGCCGGTCGAACGCCCCCGGCCGCTTCCGCAACGCGTCCGCCGCCGGACCGCCGCCCGTCGCGTCGTCCACCAGACCCGCCTTCGCCAGCCGGCCGAGCAGCGCGTCCACCTGACCGTCGGGCAGCCCTATGGCCCGGGCCTCGTCGCGGAGCCGGGGCAGACCCCGGGTCCCGTCGAAGAGCGACAGCAGACATCCGGTCGCCGTGTCCACCGGCCCCATCACCACGGCATGTGCCGCTGTCGTCCCGAACTGCACATGGCGAAGGTCCCGCCAGGCCTGCCGCAGCGCAGGCTTTACCACCGGATGCATACTCGCCCCCGTTCGCACGGCGTTTCTTCCGTGTTTGATACCAATCCACCCGTCGGTCGTTCGGATGGTTCGCTCTGTCACGGCATCAGAATGCACGCACCCGGCGGCGCGTGCGGAAAGTTATCCACAGGCTTGGGGCATTAGTCGTTCTTATTGGTGCACGCCGTCGAGTGGATCAAGGTGGAACCGCCTCGGGGGCGGGACTTCTCCCATGGGCAGCGGGTAACGTCGGGGCGTGTCCGCCGACCGACCGCACAGCGCCGAAAGCCAGCAGCGCAGCGTGATCAGACATTCGCCCCGCCCCTCCGCGACGAGCGCGGTCGAGGTCCGCCGCAGTGCCCGGCGCCGCAGAACGGTCTCCGCGTACCGGGAAGGTGACCGCACCATCGTTCTCATCCCGGCCCGGATGTCCGAGGCGGAGGAGCGGCGCTGGGTGACGGTCATGCTCGACAAGCTCGCCGCGCAGGAGAGCAAGCGGACTCTCGGCGACGCGGAACTGGCGGAGCGCGCAGAGCGTTTGTCCGAGCAGTACTTCGACGGCCGGGCCAGGCCGACGTCGGTGCGCTGGGTGACGAATCAGAACACCCGCTGGGGGTCGTGCACTCCGGCCGAGGGCAGCATCCGTCTGTCGCACCGCCTGCAGGGCATGCCCGAGTACGTCGTCGACTACGTGCTCGTCCACGAGCTGGCCCATCTGCTCGTACCGGGTCACGGGCCGCGTTTCTGGCGGCTGCTGGAGGCGTATCCGCGCACCGAGCGGGCCCGTGGCTACCTCGAAGGAGTGGTCGCCGCGGAGCGGCTTCCGCACCTGCCGACCGCGCGCGATGAGTGACTTCTTCTGATCCTGTACCGAATGTGTACCGGCTTGGCTCAATGTCACCGATAACGGTTAGCCTGGCGCGACGCAGTCAGATTTTTCGTCGGGATGGGGGACGGTCGTTACGCATGGCCAGGGAATTCCAACGAGGCCACAAGGCCAAGATCAGTGACCTGACACCGGGGACCGACCTGTACGTGGGTGTGCAGATCGCCGCTCCTGGGCTGACCTTCGACATCAGCTGCTTCGCCCTCGACGCGAACGAGCAGCTCTCGGACGACCGTTATTTCATCTTCTTCAACCAGCCGAAATCGCCGGAGGAGTCCATTCAGCTCCTCGGTGCGCAGGCCGGCGACACCGAGTCGTTCCGCGTCACGCTGGATCGCGTACCGGCGCAGATCCACAAGCTGTCGTTCACCGCGACCGTCGACGGCGCGGGCCAGATGTCGCAGATCGGCCCCGGGTACATCCGGATCGTCGCCGGCGGAGAGGAGGTCGTCCGGTACGCCTTCACCGGCTCGGAGTTCTCCACGGAACGTGCCGTGATGCTCGGCGACTTCTACCTCAAGGACGTGTGGCGGTTCGCCGCCGTCGGCCAGGGCTTCGACGGCGGCCTCGACGCGCTGCTGAAGAACTTCGGCGGAGAGGTGGCCGAGGAGGAGCCTGCCCCGCAGCAGGGCGTGCCCGGGTTCGCCCCGCCGGCCGCCGCCGCTCCCGCACCGGCCCCCGCGTTCGGTGCCCCTGCCGCACCTCCGGCTCCGGTCCCTCCGCAGGTGCCTCAAGCTCCGCAGCCCGCCCCCGCGTTCGGGGCACCCCCTGCGCCTGCCCCCGCTCCGGCGCCCGCGCAGGTCAACCCGCAGATGCACGCGGCGCCGACCATCGCCGCCCCGATCACGCCTCCTGGCGGGACGGTGCCGCCTCCGGCGCCGCCGTCCCCGTACGGCCAGCCGCAGCCGCCGCAGTTCGGGCAGGTCCCGGGCCAGCAGCCCGCCCCGTACGGTCAGCCGGGCATGCCCCCGGGTGTGCCGCAGGGAGTCCCTCAGGGCGCCCCGCCGGCCGGCGCGGGTCTCCAGGCGGCACTCCAGCCGTACAAGGAACTGCCCACCGGCCAGCGGTGGACCTCGCAGAACCAGCAGCTGATGCGCGTCGACCTGGGCATGGGCGGCACACCGGTGCTGGCCCGTCAGGGCAGCATGGTGATGTACCAGGGCAAGGTCGACTTCGGCTACAAGAGCGCCGGTTTCTCCGGCCGGATCGTCGGCAACGCCACGGGCCAGGAGATGCAGCTGATGCGCTGCACGGGCCGCGGCCAGGTCTTCCTCGCCGAGAACGGCGCACATCTGCACCCCATCGAGCTCCAGGGCGACGGAATCTGCGTCTCCGCGGAGAACGTCCTCGCGTTCGACGAGTCCCTGCAGCACGAGGTCCGCCGCATCGAGGGTCACGGCATTCCCGGCGGCGCCCTGTTCACGATGCAGTTCCAGGGCACCGGCACCGTCGTGGTCAAGACCCACGGCATCCCGGTGGTCCTGCCGGTCACACCCACCACCTTCGCCGACTCCAACGCCATCGTGGCCTGGTCGTCCGCGTCCCAGGTGATCCTCTCCAGCCAGGTACGGCTGCGCCGCAACGCGTACCCCGGCCACAGCGGGGAGACCGTGAATCTGCAGTTCCGGGGCGCCCCCGGCAACTTCATCGTCGTCCAGCCCTACGAGGTCTGAGGGAGCCCGGAAAGTGAACCAGCAACTCGCGGGCTACGCCCCGACCCCCGTCGTGGCCCGGATGGAGAACCACGGTCGCACGATGCTCAAGGTGGCCATGGCCGGCGGCCAGGACCTGTACGCGCGTACGGGCTCGATGGTCGCCTACGAAGGCTTCGTGCAGTACGAGCCCAACCCGCCGGCCGTTCGGCAGATCGCCTCCCAGTGGGTCACCGGTGAGGGCGCGCCCATCATGAAGTGCTCCGGCGACGGGCTGCTCTACCTCGCCGACTACGGCGCCGACGTCGTCGTCATCAACCTCAACAACGACTCCCTGTCCGTCAACAGCACCAACCTCCTCGCCTTCGACGCGCACCTCCAGTGGGGCGTCGAGCGGGTCAAGGGACTCGCCAAGTTCGCCGGGCAGGGCCTGTGGAACGTCGAGGTCGCGGGCACCGGATGGGTCGCGCTGACCTCGCGCGGCACGCCGATCGTCGTCGACTGCGGCCGCGGGGAGGACGAGACCTACGTCGACCCGGACGCCCTCGTCGCCTGGTCGCCGAACCTGAAGGTGAAGGGCAAGCGCAGCTTCAAGGCCTCCTCCCTCATCGGGCGGGGCAGCGGAGAGGCGTACCAGATGGCCTTCTCGGGCCAGGGCATCGTCGTCGTACAGCCGAGCGAGGACAGCACCGACCGTCTGCGGATCCGGGGCTGAGGGGGAGCGAGAACACACCATGCAGAGCCCGCTTTTCAGTCACGCGGAACAGCAGTCCCAGGAGCGGTACGCCGTACAGAACCCGCAGCTCCTGCGGGTCGCGCTCACCGGGCACGACGACGTCCTCGCCCGCAAGGGTGCGATGGTCGCCTACCAGGGGCTCATCGACTTCGACGGTGAGTACCAGACGAGCGGTCAGCGCCGCGCCCGCGCCCGCACCGGCGAGGGCCTCGACCTGATGCGCTGCTCGGGCCAGGGCACGGTCTACTTCGCCAACCTCGCGCAGTACGTGCACGTGGTGGACGTCGACCAGGACGGCATGACCGTCGACAGCGCCTATGTGCTGGCGCTGGACTCCGCGCTGCACACCGAAGTCATCGCCGTGGACAGCCAGTACGGAATCTCCGGCTCCGGCAAGTACCAGCTCAACATCTCCGGGCGGGGCAAGGTCGCCTTGATGACCTCGGGCCAGCCGCTGATGATGCAGGTCACGCCCGACAAGTACGTCAATGTGGACGCCGACGCGATCGTCGCCTGGTCGTCCTCGCTGCGGGTGCAGATGCAGGCCCAGACGCACTCCACGGGCGTCTGGCGGCGCCGGGGCAACACGGGAGAGGGCTGGGAACTGAGCTTCCTCGGTCAGGGCTTCGCCCTGGTCCAGCCCAGTGAGGTCCTTCCCCCGCAGAACGCGCAGGTCGGCCAGGGAGCGCGGGCCCAGTACGGCATGGGCCAGCACGGCTCCCACGCCCAGAACCAGAACAACGTCTGGAGCTGAGCGCGAAGCAGGCTGTGCAAGACGCAGGTTGTGCAAGGGGCGGACGCCTGTAGGCGTCCGCCCCTTGCACACATGGCGCTTCCCGCATCGCGCTACAGCCGCGCGCGGGTCCGCTCCAGCAGTCGCACCACGGACGCGTCGGCGACATCGGCCACCTCGGCATAGCCGAACCAGCGCAGGTCCAGTGACTCGTCGCTCATCGCCGGGGCCGCGTCCGGCGCCGCCAGAGCGGCGTACTGCACATCGAGATGCCAGTGGCACGGCGCCGGGATCGCATGCCTGTCCAGCGTCACCGGGCCGCCCGGAAGCAGCGTGAGTCCGTCGATACCGGATTCCTCCGTGGCCTCGCGCAGCGCCGCGTCGGCGAGCGTGGCGTCCCCGGGCTCGCAGTGTCCGCCCATCTGCAGCCACATGCCCAGCTTCCTGTGCAGGGTCAGCAGCACCCGGTCGCGCGAGGGGTCGACCACCAGCGCGCTGGCCGTCAGATGCCCGGCCTCGCAGGCCTTCCACATGCCGTCGGGGTACGCCGCCAGATGGTCGAGGTACGTCTGGCGCAACTCCTCCTGGCCCTCACGCCCCTCCCGGACGCCCTCGTACTCCTTCAGTACCCGGACGGCGTTGTCGTACAGGCTCACTTGTCGGTGTCGTCCTTGCCGTTCTGGTCACGGCCCTCGGCCGCCTCGCCGAGCATCTTGTCCAGCTCGGAGAAGTCGAGGTGCTCACGGTGGACGAAGCCGTCCGGGTCGTCGAGATCGGAGGCGGTCGGCAGCATGTCCGGGTGCTCCCACAGACCGTCGCGGCCGTCCAGACCGCGCGCGTCGGTGAGCGACGCCCACAGCCGGGAGGCGTCCCGCAGCCGGCGCGGACGCAGCTGGAGGCCGATGAGCGTGGCGAAGGTCTGCTCGGCGGGACCGCCCGAGGCGCGGCGCCGACGGAGGGTCTCGCGCAGGGCGTCCGCGGACGTCAGCCTGTTCTTCGCGGCATCGTGCACCACGGCGTCCACCCAGCCCTCGACCAGCGCGAGCGCGGTCTCCAGCCGGGCGAGCGCCGCCTTCTGCTCCGGGGTCTCCTCGGGCTGGAACATGCCCTGCTGGAGCGCCTCCTGCAACTGCTCGGGGTGCGTCGGGTCGAACTGGCCGACCACGTCCTCCAGCTTGGTCGTGTCGACCTTGATCCCGCGCGCATACCCCTCGACCGCGCCGAAGAGATGCGAGCGCAGCCAGGGCACATGCGCGAAGAGCCGCTGATGGGCGGCCTCGCGCAGGGCCAGATACAGCCGGACCTCGTCCTTGGAGACACCCAGGTCCTTGCCGAACGCCTCGACGTTCAGCGGAAGGAGCGCGGCCTTGCCGGCCGGGCCCAGCGGCAGCCCGATGTCGGTCGAACCGACGACCTCACCCGCCAGCACGCCGATCGCCTGCCCGATCTGCTGGCCGAACATGGCGCCGCCCATGGAGCGCATCATGCCGATCAGCGGGCCCGCCATGGCCTGCATCTCCTCGGGCAGCACATCGCCCATCGCCACGCCCACGCGCTCGGCGACCGGGTCGACGAGCTGCTGCCAGGCCGGGAGGGTCGCCTCGACCCACTCCGCGCGGCTCCACGCCACGGACGTACCGGCACCGGAGGGCAGGGACGTCGCACCGTCCAGCCACAGGTCGGCCAGGCGCACGGCCTCCTCGACCGCGGCACGCTCGGCGGGACCGACGCTCGCGTCCTTCGTGCCGTCCTGGGTGCCCTGGGAAACCGTCTGGCGGGCGATCTGCTTCGCCATGTCCCAGTTCACCGGGCCGCCCTCATAGCTCAGCATCTGCCCGAGCTGCTGGAAGGCCGCGCCGAGGTCGGTCGGGTTCAGCGAACCGAACATCGCGGCGAACGGATTGTCCGCCCCGCCTGCCCCGGCGCCCGGGAACCCGTACCCGAAGGGGTTTGCCGGGCCGCCCTGGCCGCCGCCGGAACCCTGCCCACCTCCGGCGGGGTCCTTCTTCTTGCCCTCGTCGCCGTTCTCCGGCTCCTCCGGCGGAAGGCCGAATCCGAATGGGGTGTCACTCACGGGTTTCCTCGGCTCGTAGGGCCACCGGCTTTCTGCCGGCGGCGACTGCCCGACTACACCACCAGCCTAAGCGGCGCCCGGCTGGCCGCGGCGGCGTCGACATGTCGGGTCCGGACATGGGCTCGATGCTTCACTGGCTCATGGCCTGCGGCAGGATGGACGCCACCTGGTACGTACGCGTTCATCCGCGCCCGTACTGAAGACAACCGCTGGAGACGCCCGGTGAGTTCCCCAGATCCGCAGGTTCGCGCAGCGCGAAACCATTCGGCCCCGGCCGCGGGGCGCGGCCCCGTCGTCGCGGTGACCGGCGCCGCTTCCGGCGTCGGCGACCTGCTGACCAGGCGCCTTGTCGCCTCGGACGAGATCAGACAGGTCATCGCCGTCGACGAGCGCCGCGGCGAGGTTCCCGAGGCGCACTGGCACATTCTCGACGTGCGTGACCCGGCGATCGCGGAGAAGCTGCGCGGCGCCGACGTCGTCGTGCACCTGGCGCTCGACCTCGACCTGGAGACCGATGCGGCCGCCCGGACCGCGTACAACGTGCGCGGCACCCAGACCGTGCTCACCGCGGCCGCTGCCGCGGGCGTCCACCGGGTCGTCCTGTGCACCTCGGCGATGGTCTACGGAGCGCTGCCCGACAACGACATCCCGCTCTCCGAGGACGCGGAGCTGCGCGCCACCGCCGAGGCCACCGGCGTCGGCGACCTGCTGGAGATCGAGCGCCTGGGCCGGCGCGCGCCCCGGGCCCACCCCGGGCTCAACGTCACCGTGGTCAGGCCCGCCATCCTCGTCGGCGGTACGGACACGGCTCTCACCCGCTACTTCGAGTCGCCGCGGCTGCTCGTCGTCGCCGGATCCCGCCCCACCTGGCAGTTCTGCCATGTCGAGGACCTGGTGAGCGCCCTGGAGTACGCCGCTCTGGAGAAGGTCGACGGTGAGTTCGCGGTCGGCTGCGACGGCTGGCTGGAGCAGGAGGAGGTCGAGGAGCTCAGCGGCATCCGCCGCATGGAGCTGCCCTCCGCCGTCGCCCTCGGGGCGGCTGCCCGGCTGCACCGGATCGGTCTCACCCCGTCCCCGGCGGGGGACCTCGCGTACACGATGCACCCGTGGGTCGTCAGTGTGGGCCGGCTGCACGACGCCGGGTGGCGGCCGCAGTGGACCAACGAAGAGGTGCTGGCCGCGCTGCTCGAAGAGGTCGAGGGCCGGCACACCGTCGCGGGCCGTCGTCTCGGACGCAAGGACGCGACCGCCGCCGCGGGCGCCGCGGGCGCGACCGTCGCCCTGCTCGGCACGGCCGCGCTCGTACGCCGGGCCCGCAAGCGCCGGGGCCTGTAGGACGCTCCAACCGCCGCGCTGTCCGCCCGGTCGAAAGCGCTATTCCTCGTCGTCGGTGGCGTACGGCACGATGGGGCCATGGCACGCACGAACGACCACCCCGGTGAGCAGGCCGCAGCGGACCCGATCCGGCTGCTGGCGATCCGCGACACCCCTCTCTCCGTCGACGAGGTGTTCGGCGCCGTCGGCGACTCCGCGGCCGGCGGCACGGCGCTCTTCGTGGGCACGGTGCGCGATCACGACGGTGGCGCGGACGTCGACGCGCTCGGCTATTCGTGCCACCCCTCCGCCGAGGCGGAGCTGCGTCGTGTCGCGGAGAAGGTCGCCGCGGAGTATCCGGTGCGAGCCCTCGCGGCCGTCCACCGTGTGGGTGACCTGGAGATCGGGGATCTGGCGGTGGTCGTCGCCGTTTCGTGCCCGCACCGGGGGGAGGCGTTCGAGGCCTGCCGGAAGCTGATCGACGACCTGAAGCACGAGGTCCCGATCTGGAAGCACCAGAAATTCTCGGATGGTACGGAGGAGTGGGTCGGCGCCTGCTGAGTGGCGCAGTGAGCCCGCACCCGGACGGCGGCCCATGGCCCGATTTGCGTAACCGCCCCCCTGGCACCAGCGTTGAAGCGGCGAATGGTTAATCTGCTGATCGGTCAGCTGCACGAGCAGTTGTCCAGCTCATGGGGTTGGGAGGTCGTGATGGCGGCACTCGCTTGGTTGCTGATTCCGTTTTTCGCTGCCATCGGCGCGGCGATATGGGGAAGCTGGGCCTCACGTAACCGAACCACGGGAGACGTCGCCGAGCTCGCCGGCTACGCGCGATTCCGCGACGCGATGGAGAAGTCCCACTCCGGTACGGACGCCGTCTGACCGCCCGCTGCACCGCCCCCGTACGGACCGGCCCGGCAGGTGCACTCACAGGCCGGTCCCGTACTGTCGTTCCATGCCACGCCGCACAGCGACGATGCTCGCCTCCACCTTGATCCTCATTGTGCTGCTTTGCGTGGGCGTGTTCCTGACCCCGCCGTATTCCGAGATGTCGCCCGGGCCGACCGTGAACACCCTCGGTGACTCCGGTGGCGAGCCGGTGCTCCAGATCTCCGGCCGCAAGACCTACCCGACGACCGGTCACCTCAACATGACGACGGTCCGGGTCACCGGCGCGGAGTACCGGATGAACCTGGCGGAGGTCGTCTACGGCTGGCTGGCTCATGACAACGTCGTGGTGCCGCACGAGACCCTGTATCCGGACGGCAAGACGGAACAGCAGTCCAACCAGGAGAACGCCGAGGAGTTCAGCCAGTCCCAGGAGAGCGCCAAGGTCGCCGCCCTGCGTGAGCTGGGGATCCCGGTGAAGTCCCGGGTCGTCGTCTCCTCGATCCGCAAGGAGAGCCCGGCGCAGGGGGCGCTGCACGCCGGCGACGTGATCAAGGCCGTCGACGGCACGCCGGTGGACAAGCCGGACGATGTCTCCAAGGCCGTCGTCAAGCACGCCCCCGGTTCGAAGGTGAGCTTCACCATCGTGCCGGCGAAGGAGGCGGCCGCGGCGGAGAAGGCCGGCAAGGAACTCGCCGGCGGCAAGGACGTGCAGGTCGGCACCGTCAGGTCGGAGGAGGCCAAGCGGACCGTCGTGGGCATCACGGCCGGGACGGACCACACCTTCCCCTTCCATATCGACATCAAGCTCGCCGATGTGGGCGGCCCCAGCGCCGGACTGATGTTCGCGCTCGGCATCGTCGACAAGCTCACCCCGGGCGATCTGACGGGCGGCAAGTTCGTCGCGGGCACCGGCACCATCGACGACCAGGGCGTCGTCGGGCCGATCGGCGGGATCGAGATGAAGCTCGTCGGCGCGCGGAAGGCGGGAGCGGAGTACTTCCTGACGCCCAGCGACAACTGCGCGTCCGCGGCCTCCGACATCCCTGAAGGGCTGACCCTGGTCAGGGTCAAGACCATCGACGACGCCACGAAGGCGCTGGAGAAGATCCGCAGCGGAAACACCGCGGGACTGCCCAGCTGCTCCAAGAGCTGAGACCGGCACGGCAGGATTCCCGCAGCGGACAGGATTCCCGCAACGGACGGGACTCCCGCAAAGGAGGGGGCGCACCGCGACGGCGGCGCGCCCCCTTCCCGTCGCCGGTCGCTACGCCTCGAACGTCGCCGAGAGTGCCTCCGCCAGCCCCGGCACCAGCTCGGAGCCGGTGAGCACCTCGGTCGGGGAGTCCTTCTCCCGCAGGCGCAGTGCCGACTCGCGGGCGCCGTCGCGGAGTACCGCGACCGTCATCCGGACCTCCTGCCGGCCCGGGTGGGCGGCGACCCACTCGGCCAGTCCGGCCTCGTCGAGGCCCTCGGGGACGGACGCCTCCGCGGACGGCGGCAGCATCAGCCGCTCGACGGTCAGGGCGCAGCCCGCCACCGCGTCGGGCCAGGCGATCGTTCCGAGGAACTCGTCCAGCGGGGTGCCAGAGGGGATCTCGTCCTGCTCGACCGGGGTGAGCGGAGCGCCCGCGTCCCCTTCGTCGAGACCGAGCTGGGCGGCGAGGCCCGGCTCCTGGGTGCGCAGCTGCGCGGTGTCGACGAGAGCGAAGAGCCGGGCCGGCTGGTCCCAGCCGAGGCCGGACGCGTACTCGTCGATTTCGAGCACTGCTCGTGTGAGCGGGCTCGCGGCCATCGGAGGGCCGCCGGGGGAAACGTTGGACATGCTCAACATCCTGCCTCCTTCGGCCCCGAAGTCGGGAACTAGGTAAAGCCTCAGTAAGTTGCATGAGTGGGCTCTACGATCGCGTGGACCCACCGAACACGCGCCGGACGCCTGCAGGACGCTTGCACGACGCGTGGACAACGCTTTACCCGACGCTTTACACGACCGCGAACTTCGAGGGGCGCACGTTGGCTTTCCAGATGCCGGACCGCGGCGGAGGCCCGACCGGGCCACGGATCAGAGTGGGTCGGCCGTCCCGGCGCGTCCGTACGCTGCTGATGACACTCGGCGTGCTGGCCGTGCTCGCCATGGCCTTTGTCATGTTCGCCGGGTTCTGGACCGACTGGCTCTGGTACCGCTCGGTCAAGTACTCGTCGGTGTTCACCACGACCCTGTGGACCAAGATCGGTCTGTTCGCGGTCTTCGGCCTGCTGATGGCGGGCGCGGTGGGGCTGAACATCTGGCTGGCGCACCGGCTGCGGCCGCCGCTCAGCGCGATGTCGCTGGAGCAGCAGAGCCTCGACCGGTACCGGATGGGCATCGCCCCGTACAAGAAGTGGGTGCTCCTCGGGATCACCGCGCTGGTCGGGCTGATCGCCGGAGCCTCCGCGTCCTCCCAGTGGCGCACCTGGCTGATGTGGGTCAACGGAGTGCCGTTCGGCCAGAAGGACCCGCAGTTCCGGATGGACGTGGCCTTCTACGCGTTCGATCTGCCCTGGTACCGGTTCCTGCTCGGCTTCGGCTTCGCCGCCGCCGTGCTCTCGCTGATCGCCGCCGCGCTCACCCACTATCTGTACGGCGGGCTGCGCGTCACCAGCCCGGGTGCCCGGGCGACCGCCGCGGCCACCGGCCATCTGTCCGTGCTGCTCGGCATCTTCGTCGCGCTCAAGGCCGTTGCCTACTGGCTCGACCGGTACGGCCTGGCCGTGAAGTCCAGTGACTTCAAGGCGGCCGGAAACTGGACGGGCCTGCGCTACGTCGACGCGAACGCGTATCTGCCGGCCAAGACCATCCTCTTCTGCATCGCGGTCATCTGCGCCGTGCTGTTCTTCGCGACGCTGTGGCGGCGCACCTGGCAGCTGCCCGTGATCGGCTTCGGCCTGATGGTGCTGTCGGCGATCCTCATCGGCGGGCTGTACCCGGCGATCGTGCAGAAGTTCCAGGTCCAGCCGAACGAGCAGGCCAAGGAAGCGCCGTACATCCAGAAGAACATCGAGGCGACGCGCGAGGCCTACGGCATCGCCGCGGCCAAGGCGGAGGACTACCCGGGCAAGGGCGACCCGAAGCGCAAGGCGCAGCAGCGCGAGGACGCCACCACGGCCGCCAGCTACCGGGTCGTCGACTCCAACGTGGTCTCGCCCGCCTTCCAGCAGCTCCAGCAGGAGCGGAAGTACTACCAGTTCCCCGCGACCCTGGACGTCGACCGGTACACCGGACCGGACGGAAAGCCGCAGGACACGGTCATCGGTCTGCGCGAGCTCAACATCAAGGGCATCCCCAAGCGCAACTGGATCAACGACCACTTCACCTACACCCACGGCTACGGAGCGATCGCGGCCAAGGGCACGAGCGTGATCGACGATCCCGACAAGGGCACGGTCGGCGCTCCCGACTTCACCGAGTCCGGTCTGCCCACCACCGGCCAGCTCGGCAAGTACGAGCAGCGGATCTACTACGGCGAGAAGACCGAGCAGTACTCGATCGTGGGCGGCCCGCAGAAGGAGCTCGACTACGAGAAGAACGGTGAGGAGACCACCAGCTACAAGGGCAAGAGCGGGGTCAACCTCTCCAACGCGTTCAACAGGGCGGCGTACGCCGTGTCGTTCAGCGAGCCGCAGATCCTCTACTCGGGAGCGATCGGCGAGGGCTCGCGGATCCTCTACAACCGCACGCCCAAGGAGCGCGTCGAGGCGGTGGCCCCCTGGCTCACCATCGACGGCGACGCCTACCCGGCGGTGGTCGACGGCCGCATCAAGTGGATCGTCGACGCGTACACCACGACGAACGGCTACCCCTACGCATCCCGTACGACGCTGGGGGACACCACGGCCGACTCGCTGACCGACAGGCAGCGGGCCGTCGTCGCGCAGCAGAACCAGGTCAACTACATCCGCAACTCGGTGAAGGCCACCGTCGACGCCTACGACGGCACGGTCGACCTGTACCAGTGGGACACCAAGGATCCGGTTCTGAAGACCTGGATGAAGGCCTTCCCCGACACGGTCAAGGAGAAGAGCGAGATCGAGCCGGGGCTGCTGGCCCATCTCCGCTACCCGCAGGACATGTTCAAGGTCCAGCGGGAGCTGCTCACGCGGTACCACGTGACGGACCCCGAGCAGTTCTACAGCGGCAGTGACGCCTGGCAGGTCCCGGACGACCCGACGAAGAAGGACGGCAGCGCGGTTCCGCCGTACTACCTGAGCCTGAAGATGCCGGGCGAGAACGACCAGAAGTTCTCGCTGACGACGACGTTCACGCCCAGCGGGCGGCCCAACCTCGGTGCGTTCATGGCGATCGACGCCGATGCGACCGGCGAGGGCTACGGCGCGATCAGGCTGTTGAGAGTCACCTCGACCGTGCAGGGCCCCTCGCAGGTGCAGAGCGAGCTCAACAGCGTGCCGGAGGTCGCGACGTTCGTCCGCGACCTCAGAGGCACCGACTCGGAGATCGACTACGGCAATCTCCTCACGGTGCCGCTGGACGGCGGGTTCCTCTACATCGAGCCGGTCTACGCACGAGGCGGCGCGGCGAACTACCCGCTGCTGAAGAAGGTGGCCGTGTCCTACGGCGGCAAGCCGGTCTTCAAGGACAGCCTGGCGGAGGCGTTGAACGCGGTGTTCGGGGTGGACGGGGCACAGCCGCCCACGACGACCCCACCACCGCCGACCGACACGACACAGCCGCCGGCGACGGGCAGCGCGGCGCTGAAGCAGGCCATCGCGGACGCCCAGAAGGCGTACGACGAGGGGCAGGCGGCGCTCAAGAAGAACGACTGGGCGGCGTACGGCAAGGCGCAGGCGGATCTCCAGGCGGCGCTCGAGCGAGCCGCCGCGGCACAGCCGGGGACGCCGAGCGGCTGACCCGACGGCCCGCTGAGCTGGGTCCACTCCGCACCGTGGTACTGTAGGTACACAACGGCGCGGGGTGGAGCAGCTCGGTAGCTCGCTGGGCTCATAACCCAGAGGTCGCAGGTTCAAATCCTGTCCCCGCTACTGAAGTCGAGGGCCCGGATCCTTTTGGATCCGGGCCCTCGACGTATGTCATGGACCGGCGTGTCCGAAGTGTGTGCCGAACGGGGCGAGTTGAGTCCGGCGTGTTGGGGTGAGACGTGTTTGACTTATCTCTCTGTGGGCATGTCGACAAAACGCTGAAGTGACCTCACTGGCTGCGGTATACCAGGTGTACGCGGGTTGCAGGTGGTGCGACGATGGGAATTATGGGGGACAGGGCAACTCTGTTGAAGACAGGGCGGTTTGTGCACGAACACGCCGGTACCGCGGTGGCCGCGGTGGGCGTGGCCGCCGTGATGGCCGTCGACGCCGTGGATCCGCTCGAGTCCCTGACGCCTGTGGAGCCCATGGCCGCCTCCGATTCCGAGGCGGAGACCGAGGCCAGGCACCGTCGCGCGGCCGAGACCGGGGACGTCGCGTCCATCAGCGCCCTCGGTGCGATGCTGCTGCGCCGTGGCGACCTCGATGGTGCGGAGCCGCATCTGCGCACGGCCACCGCCGAGGGCGACCGGGCCGCCGCGAACAATCTGGGTGTGCTGCTGCACCAGCGCGGTTACGCCGACGAGGCGGCCGGCTGGTGGCGTATCGCCGCCGTCGCCGGCTCCGCCGCCGCGGCGCACGCGCTCGGCCGGCACTTCCGGGAGCGCGGCGACGAGCCCGCCGCCGAGTACTGGCTGCGCCAGTCCGCCGAGCAGGGCCATGCGCTCGGCGCGTACGCCCTGGCCGACCTGCTGGAGCACCGCAGCGAGCCGGGTGCGGAGCGCTGGCTTCGCGCGGCTGCCGACCAGGGGCATCGCGAGGCCGCCTACCGCCTGGCCCGTGCGCTGGAGCGGCAGGCGCTCGCCACGGACGTACCAGCGGACAGGGACAAGGGCGGGGACGCGGATGCGGACGCCGGTTCCGGCGCCGCAGCCGTGGTCCGTGACGACGACAGCCGTGCGGTGGGGACGACGGCCTCGGACGTGTCCGGCGGTCCGGACGCGCCCATGGCGTTCGCCGAGGGCGGGACGGCCGGAGCAGCGGAAGCGCTGCGGGAGACCGAGCAGTGGTACCGGCAGGCCGCCGCGCGTGGGCACCGGCGGGCCGCGCTGCATCTCGGGGGCATCCTCGAGCGGCGGGGCGAGCTCAAGGAGGCCGCGCGCTGGTACCTCACGTCCGCGAAGGACGGAGAGGCACGCGCCGCGTGTGCGCTGGGATTCCTGCTGAGGGACGCGGGCGACGAGGAGAGCGCCGCCGTGTGGTGGCTGCGGGCCGCCCAGGACGGCGATGGCAACGCTGCCAACGCGCTGGGCGCACTGCACGCCGCACGCGGTGAGCAGCAGTCCGCGGAGCGCTGGTACCGCACCGCCATGGACGCGGGCGACGTCAACGGTGCGTACAACCTGGGTCTGCTCTGCGCGGCCCAGGGCCGTACGAGCCAGGCCGAGCAGTGGTACCGCCGTGCCGCCTACGCCGGGCACCGCGAGGCCGCCAACGCGCTCGCCGTACTGCTGCTGCAGGCCGGGGACGCGACGGGCGCCGAGCCCTGGTTCTCCAAGGCCGCGGAGTCGGGGAGCGTGGACGCCGCGTTCAACCTCGGCATCCTGTACGCGGGCCGGGACGACGACCGTACGGCCCTGCGCTGGTACGAGCGCGCCGCCGCCGCCGGACACACCGAGGCCGCCCTCCAGGTCGGCATGGCCAGTCTGCGCGACGGGGACGAGCAGACCGCCGAGCGCCATCTGCGGTGCGCGGCGGGCGGCGGCAGTGCCGAGGCCGCGTTCAGGCTCGCGACGCTGCTGGACGCCCGTCAGCCGCTGCCCGGCCCGCCGGCGCTCGGTGAGCCCGTGGGTGAGAAGACCGAGTGCGAGGAGTGGTACGAGCGTGCGGCCGAGCAGGGGCACCGGCGTGCCCAGGTGCGCGTCGGCATGCTCGCGGCGGCTCGCGGTGACATCGCCGACGCGGCCCGCTGGTACCGGGAGGCCGCCGACGCGGGCAGCCGCAACGGTGCGTTCAACCTCGGGCTGCTGCTCGCCCGCGAGGGCAACGAGCGTGAGGCCGCCCTGTGGTGGACCCGCGCCGCACGGGCCGGTCACGGCCGCGCGGCGCTGCGGCTCGCACTGCTCGCCGCGCGCCGCGGCGAGCTCACCGAGGGTCAGCGCTGGTGTGCCCGTGCCGTGGAGCTGGGGCCCGCCGAGGTCGCCAAGCGGGCCGAGGCGCTGCGGGAGGCGCTGCACCAGGAACTCACGGCGTGAGCGGACGGCCGGCGGTGACCGGATTCGCCGGTGATCGGGTCGCTGAACAGGTGGGCGAACAGGTGAACGGTTACTGATTTGCTCTGGTCAGCGCGGTGACGTACTGTTGGGTTCACCGACGCGGGGTGGAGCAGCTCGGTAGCTCGCTGGGCTCATAACCCAGAGGTCGCAGGTTCAAATCCTGTCCCCGCTACCACGCACTCAAGGCCTGGATCCATGGATCCGGGCCTTGAGTCTTTTTGGTCGACGTTGTCGGCGGCCCGTTCTGCCGAGGGTGCGCGTGAGGTGCCCGAAGGCTAGGCGCCCCGAGGCTGGGCGCCCGAAGGCTAAGCGCTCGCGCAGTCCGGGCAGAGGCCCCGGTACGTGACCTCGACGTCGGAGATCGTGAAGCCGAAGCGCTCCGTCGCCGGAAGGTCCGTGAGCGGATTGCCGGTCGGGTGGACGTCGCGGATCGAGCCGCAGTGGGCGCAGACCAGGTGCTGGTGCGGCTGGTGGGCGTTCGGGTCGTAGCGCTTGGCGCGACGGTCCGTGGACACCTCCAGGACCTCGCCCAGCGAGACCAGCTCACCCAGCGTGTTGTACACCGTCGCCCGGGAGATCTCGGGCAGCCGCTCGACGGCGCGTGCGTGCACCTCGTCGGCGGTCAGATGGACGTGCTCACCGTCGAGAACTTCGGCCACGACGCGCCGCTGCGCGGTCATACGCCAGCCGCGTCCGCGCAGTCGTTCCAACAGGTCGCTCATACGTATCAGCCTAACAGCAGGGGGCGTCTGTTCCGAACAGGTGTGACTTTGGAATCTGGCTTGACTTAGACAATGTCTATCGTAGGATCGGGAACGGCATTGGCCAAGGACAGGACTTGCACGCAATGAGGCAGGATTCGCAGGAGGCGCACGTGACGCAGGGACCGCTCACCACGGAGGCCGGCGCGCCGGTCGCCGACAACCAGAACAGCGAGACCGCGGGCGTCGGCGGTCCGGTGCTGGTCCAGGACCAGCTGCTGCTGGAGAAGCTCGCGCACTTCAACCGTGAGCGCATCCCGGAGCGCGTCGTCCACGCGCGTGGTGCGGGCGCCTACGGCACGTTCACCGTGACCGCGGACGTCACCAGGTACACCCGTGCGAAGTTCCTCTCCGAGGTCGGCAAGCAGACCGAGACGTTCCTGCGCTTCTCCACCGTCGCGGGCAACCTCGGTGCGGCCGACGCGGTGCGCGACCCCCGCGGCTGGGCGCTGAAGTTCTACACCGAGGAGGGCAACTACGACCTCGTCGGCAACAACACCCCGGTGTTCTTCATCAAGGACGCCATCAAGTTCCCGGACTTCATCCACACGCAGAAGCGCGACCCGTACACGGGCAGCCAGGAAGCGGACAACGTGTGGGACTTCTGGGGGCTGAGCCCGGAGTCGACCCACCAGGTGACCTGGCTGTTCGGTGACCGCGGCATCCCCGCCTCGTACCGCCACATGAACGGCTACGGCTCGCACACGTACCAGTGGAACAACGAGGCCGGTGAGGTCTTCTGGGTCAAGTACCACTTCAAGACCGACCAGGGCATCAATAACCTCACCCAGGCCGAGGCCAACAGGCTCGCGGGCGAGGACCCGGACAGCCACCAGCGCGATCTGCGCGAGTCCATCGAGCGCGGTGACTTCCCGTCCTGGACCGTGCAGGTCCAGATCATGCCGGCGGCCGAGGCGGCGAACTACCGCTTCAACCCGTTCGACCTCACCAAGGTGTGGCCGCACGAGGACTACCCGCCGATCGAGATCGGCAAGCTGGAGCTCAACCGCAACCCGGAGAACGTCTTCGCCGAGGTCGAGCAGTCGATCTTCAGCCCCGCCCACTTCGTGCCGGGCATCGGCCCCTCCCCGGACAAGATGCTCCAGGGCCGTCTCTTCGCGTACGGCGACGCCCATCGCTACCGCGTCGGCATCAACGCCGACCACCTGCCGGTGAACCGCCCGCACGCCACCGAGGCGCGCACCAACTCCCGTGACGGCTTCCTCTACGACGGCCGCCACAAGGGCGCGAAGAACTACGAGCCGAACAGCTTCGGCGGACCGTTCCAGACGGACAGGCCCCTGTGGCAGCCGACGGCCGTCGCCGGCGCCACCGGTGACCACGCGGCCCCGTCGCACTCCGAGGACGGCGATTTCGTCCAGGCGGGCAACCTGTACCGCCTGATGTCCGAGGACGAGAAGGGCCGTCTGATCGAGAACCTGGCGGGCTTCATCGCCAAGGTCTCCCGTGACGACATCGCCGAGCGTGCCCTCGACAACTTCCGTCGGGCCGACGGTGACTTCGGCAAGCGGCTGGAGGCCGCGGTCCAGGCCCTGCGCGGCTGACAACCAGCACTGGATCGCTTGCCGTAAGAGGGAGGGCCGGATCTCCGCAGAGGAGATCCGGCCCTCTCGCATGCGCGCGGCCAGCGGTCGGCGGTCGGCGGTCACAGGTTGGTGATCGGCGGTTTCGTCGCGGTCGGTCGAAGTCCGGTCGGGGGGTGGGGTCGGGATCAGCCCGCGAGCGTCGTCGCCGCGGCCCGGTGCCGGGCAGGCGCCCAGCAGCGGATGATGTCGCGTACGGAGACGATGCCGACGGGTCCGTGGGCGTCGAGCACGATGAGGTGGCGGAAGCCGCCGTGCGTCATGGCCTCGGCGGCCTCCTCCAGCGTCCAGGCCGGCGCGGCGAAGACGACATCGGTCGTGGTGTGGGTGCCTGCGGTCTCACGGTCCGGGTCCTGGCCCGCGCCGAGAGAGTTCAGGATGTCGCGCTCGGTGAGGATGCCGAGGCCGCTGGTGTCGGGGTCGAGGACGACGGCCGCCCCGACCCGGCGCGCGGCCATCAGCCGGGCGGCCTGTCGGAGGGTGTGTGCGGGCCCGATGGTGAGGACCACCGTGCTCATGGCGTCACGGACGAGCATGGATGGAGCCACCTCCTTGGTGAACCGTTCAACGAGAACTGATTCACAAGTTCACAAGTGGGGGGACTCTCAGAGTCGCAGTGATTCCGGATGCCAACAAGAGGGGGCGCGTCGTCCTTCGGTGGAAACGGGGGCACGCCCCCGGAGCGCGCCGCTCGGTAGTGCTGGGACCGATCGGCTCCGAAGCGGCCTGCTCCCGCGCGTCTGCGGGCGTGCCGCGCACGGGTGATCGCCCCGGCGGCACGGTCCGGAGGAACTACGCTGGGACATGGCGTCTGCACGGTGGGAGATGTCATGGATGTCGATCTGCGCAAGATGCGCTACTTCGTGGTGGTGGCCGAGGAGCTGCACTTCGGCCGGGCCGCCGAGCGGCTGCACATCACGCAACCGGTGCTGTCCCGGCAGATCCGCGCGCTGGAGCAGGAGCTCCGCGCACAGCTGTTCACCAGGAACAAGCAGACCACCGCGCTGACGGCCGCCGGCCGACAGCTGCTGGAGGACGCTCGGCCCCTGCTGGCCGCCGCGCAGGCCCTGTGCCGCCGGGTCCAGCAGGCCACCCGCGGATCTCCGGAGTTCACGGTCGGCTTCATGCCCGGGATCACCGTGACCGGCGCGGTGCGTGCCTTCTCCGCCAGGCACCCCGAGCTGAGTGTGCAGGTGGTGCGCACGTCCGGGGGCGACCAGGTCAAAGGGGTGCACGAGGGCCTTCTCGACGTGAGCTTCGTACGGCTACCGGTGGACCATCGCGGCCTGGAGTTGCGCCCGCTCTTCCGGGAGCCCCGCGTCGCCGTACTGCCGGCGGACCACCGTCTGGCGGGCAAGGAGTCCATCGTCATCGCGGATCTGGCGCCCGAGCGGCTGCTGCAGGACCCCGACGCCGTCCCCGAGTGGCGCGACCTCCCCGAGCGGACCGGCGGCGAGGAGGCTTGGCCGCGGCCGTCGTTCGCCACCGTCGAGGAGAAGCTGGAACACGTCGCGACGTCCGGGGGCGTCCTCGTCCTGCCGCTGTCCACCGCGGTCTACTACACCCATGCCGATGTCGCGCACGTGCCCATCGACGACATCGGCCCCAACGAGGTCTGCCTTGCCTGGAGCGCCGGCCGCCGCTCCCCTCTGCTCGCGGAGTTCGCCGACATCGCCGCTGCCCAGCACTGATGCCCTGGGGACATCACCGCTGACGGAAGAGGTCTTGGACGCCGGCCGCGGCACGGCGCCAGGGTGGAGGAGCGGCGGAATCCGCCGCCGCCATCGACAAGGACCGTGAGAGCGATGCAGATCTTCGTCACAGGCGGCTCCGGCTACATCGGCCGTTCCACCATCCGGGCACTGACCGGGCACGGCGTCGGCGTGACGGCGCTGGCGCGCAGTGAACACGCGGCGCGCACCGTGTCCGACCTCGGCGCCACCCCGGTTGCGGGGACGCTCACCGACACCGACGTCCTCCATGAGGCGGCCCGCGTGGCCGACGGGGTCATCCACCTCGGGGTGGACTACGCCGAGGGCACCGCGGACGTCGACCGCGCAGCGGCGGAGGCGCTGCAGGACGGCGTGGGAGGCGGCCCCTATGTGCACACGGGCGGGGTGTGGGTGTACGGCGACACCGACGGGGTCGTCGACGAGGACGCCCCGCTGAGCCCGCCGCGTATCACCGCCTGGCGGCTGGAGAACGAGAAGCGGGTGCTCGCCCGGGCCGCCACCGGAGAGCACCCGGTCGTGGTGATGCCAGGGCTGGTCTACGGCCGCTCCGGCGGACTGGCGCAGTCGTTCTTCGTCGAGCCGGGGCGCTCCGCAGGTGCGGTGCCCTGCATCGGGGACCGCTCCAACCACTGGGCGCTGGTTCACGTCGACGACATCGCCGAGCTGTACGTCCTGGCACTGAACGCCCCGGCCGGTTCCCTCTACGCCGGGGTCGGCGGCCAGAACCTTCCGCTCGCCGACGTCGCCCGAGCCCTCAGCCACGCCGCCGGATGCCCGGGCAGGATCGACGCGCTCACCCTGGAGGAGGCCGTGCGGCGGATGGGGCCGATCGCCGAGGCATTCGCCCTCGACCAGCAGTTCAGCGGCGCCCGGGCCCGTCGCGAACTCGGCTGGACGCCCACCCGTCTCGACGCCCTGGCCGAACTCGCCCAGGGCTGAACCACCCGCGTGGCCACGACGGCGCAAGGGGCCTGGGCAAGCGGGAAACGCGCAGGTCAGGCCGCAAGCTGCCTCAGTAGCGCTGGTTCAGGTAGCCCAGCAGTTCCTCGTGCAGCAGACCGTTCGAGGCCGCCGCATTGCCGCTGTGCGGCCCCGGCGTCCCGTCGAGGCCGGTGAAGCTGCCGCCCGCCTCCTGCACGATGATCGCGTTCGCGGCCATGTCCCAGAGGGACAGCTCCGGCTCCGCGCAGATGTCCACCGAACCCTCGGCGACCATCATGTACGGCCAGAAGTCTCCGTACGCGCGGGTGCGCCAGACCTCACGGGTCAGGTCCAGGAAGCCGTCGAGCCGGCCCCGCTCCTCCCAGCCGCTCAGGGACGAGTACGCGAACGAGGCGTCGGACAGCTGCTCGACCTTCGAGACGTTCATCCGGGTCGCGGAGGACAGGCTGCGGCCCGTGTACGCGCCCGCCCCCTTCGCCGCCCACCAGCGGCGGCCCAGTGCCGGAGCGGACACGACGCCGACGACCGGCTGGTAGCCGCCCTCGCCGGCCTCCATCAGGGAGATCAGCGTCGCCCAGACCGGCACCCCGCGGACGTAGTTCTTCGTGCCGTCGATCGGGTCGATGACCCAGCGCCGCGGGCCCGTGCCCTCGATGCCGTACTCCTCGCCCAGGATCGCGTCGCGCGGCCTGGCGCGCTGGAGCTGGGACCGGATCAGCTCCTCGGACGCCTTGTCGGCCTCGCTCACCGGAGTCATGTCCGGTTTGGTCTCGACCTTGAGGTCGAGTGCCTTGAACCGGCCCATCGTCGCCGCGTCGGCGGCGTCCGCGAGGACATGGGCGAGACGCAGATCATCGTGATAACCGGCCATGGTCGCACTCTATCGCCGGGTGCCGCGGCGAAAGCCTGCGGCCCTGGGGCCCAGGCCGGCGCGGGCGGTATTGACAGCGGGTGCCCGGCCGTCAACTCTGAGCGAAGAGCCGCTGGGCCGCGAAGGCCCCGCCCGGGAGGCCCCGATGCCCACAGCGCGAGAAGCCCTGCTGAACGCCGCTCTCACCGCTCTCTCCGGACTGCCCTGGTCCGGGATACGCATGGTCGACGTCGCGTCGGCGGCCGGGGTCTCCCGGCAGACGCTCTACAACGAGTTCGGCAGCAAGGACGGCCTCGCCCGCGCGCTCGTGCGGCGCGAGGCCGACGCGTATCTCCACGGCGTGGACCGGATCCTCGCCGAGCGGACCGGCATCGCCGAGCAACTGGTGTCGCTCGCCGAGTGGACCGTAAGCGAGGCTCGCGCCCGGCCGCTGCTGCGTGCCCTGCTCACCGGCGCGTGGAGTGAGCGGCTGCCCGCCCCCCGGCCCGCGCGCCCGTCCGTCGCCGGCGCCGCGGTCCCGGCCCAGCGGCGCGCGGACGCGGGACACCCGGCACCGGCCGAGCTGGTCGCGGCGGTACGGGACCGCTCGCTCGCGGTGCTGGGGCAGGTCGGTGTGCGCCGTGCCGAGGAGGAGGCGGTCCTGCTCGCCCATCGCTGCGAGCTGGCCGTGCGCCTCGCGCTCTCCTGTGTGGTCGCGCCGGCGCCCGAAGGGGTCGGTCAGCTGGTCCGTACAGCGCTCAGTGCGCCGGGCTCGAGAGCTGCAGTCCGATGACGCCCGCGATCACGAGGCCGATCGAGACGATCTTCAGGGTCGAGGCCACCTCGCCGAGGAAGATCATTCCGTAGATCGCGGTGCCCGACGCTCCGATGCCCGTCCACACCGCGTACGCCGGACCGACGTCGAGCTTGCGCAGGGACAGCGTCAGCAGCCCGAAGCTGCTCATGGCGAAGGCGGCGAACGCGATGGTCGGCCAGAGCCGGGTGAAGCCGTGCGACAGCTTCAGACAGATCGCGAACCCCGTCTCCAGGAGTCCGGCGACGACTACGAGCAGCCACGCCATGGTCAGTGCCTCCCGCGTCCCCAGTTCCGCGCCCAGTGACTGATTCAGTGACTGCTTCGTCTCGCTTGGTGCGATTATGCACTTACCAGCCGTGGTCGCCCGCAAACGTGCGCGGCTCAGTCGCCTTCGCGTCGCTCGCGCGTCGCCAGCAGTCGTCTCAACGAGTACAGACGCGCGGGATCGGCGTGTCCCTGAGCGACCCAGTCGTCCAGCGCGCAGTCCGGCTCGTCGTGCGAACAGGCACGTGGACAGCCCTCCGTGCCCGGCTGCAGATCCGGGAAGGCGTTGATGACCCGGGACGGGTCGACATGATGCAGCCCGAAGGACCGCACGCCCGGCGTGTCGATCACCCAGCCACCGGTGCCCGCCAGCGGCAGCGCCAGCGCCGAGGTGGTGGTGTGCCGGCCGCGGCCCGTGACCGCGTTGACCACCCCGGTGCTCCGCCGGCGCTCCTCCGGCACCAGCGCGTTGACCAGCGTCGTCTTACCGACGCCCGAGTGGCCGACGAAGGCGGTGATCCGGCCCCCGATCTGCTCACGCACCCGCTCGGCGGCCTCGCCGTCGTACAGCTCGTCACGCGACGTCACGACAAACGGGATGTCCAGCGCGCCGTACAGCTCCAGCAGCGCCGACGGCGGCGCCAGGTCCGACTTGGTCAGCACCAGCAGCGGCTCCAGACCGCCGTCGAACGCCGCGACCAGACAGCGGTCGATCAACCGCGGGCGCGGCTCCGGGTCGGCGAGCGCCGTCACGATGGCGAGCTGGTCGGCGTTGGCGACGACGACGCGCTCGTAGGGATCGTCGTCGTCGGCCGTGCGGCGCAGGACGGAGGTGCGCTTGCCGATCCGGACGATGCGGGCCAGCGTGTCCTTCTTGCCGGACAGATCGCCGACCAGTTCGACCCGGTCGCCCACCACGGCCGCCTTGCGGCCCAGCTCACGGGCCTTCATCGCCAAGACCGTACGGTCCTCGACAAGACAGGTGAGGCGGCCGCGGTCCACGGTGAGGACCATGCCCTCGGCCGCGTCCTCGTGCTTCGGGCGGATGCTCGTACGCGGCCGGTTGCCCTTGGGGTTCGGGCGCTGGCGGATGTCGTCCTCGTCGGTGTGCTTGCCGTAGCGGCGCATGTCGTGCCGTCCCGCTCAGTTGCCCGTGAGCATGTCGGTCCACATCCTCGGGAAGTCGGGCAGGGTCTTGGCGGTCGTCGCCACGTTCTCGATCTCCACACCGGGCACGGCGAGGCCGAGGATCGAACCGGCCGTGGCCATCCGGTGGTCGTCGTACGTGTGGAACACCCCGCCGTGCAGCGGGCGCGGCCGGATGTGCAGCCCGTCCTCGGTCTCGGTGACATCGCCGCCCAGCTCGTTGATCTCCTTGGTGAGCGCGGCGAGGCGGTCGGTCTCGTGGAGCCGCAGATGCGCGACACCGCGCAGCGTCGAGGGGGAGTCGGCCAGGGCGGCCACCGCGGCGATGCCCGGGGTCAGCTCGCCGACCTCGCCCAGGTCGACGTCGATTCCGTGGATACGGCCCGTGCCGGTGAACGTCAGACCGGCGTCGGTGAGCTCGCAGGAACCGCCCATCTCGGTGAAGATCTCGCGCAGCGCGTCACCGGGCTGGGTGGTGCGCTCGGGCCAGTCGGGGACGGTGACCCGGCCGCCGGTCACCAGCGCGGCCGCCAGGAACGGCTGGGCGTTGGACAGATCCGGTTCGACGGTCAGATCGCGGCCCAGCAGCGCACCGCTGCGGACCCGCCAGACATCGCGCTCACCGCCGGTCTCCGGCTCGTCCACCTGCGCCCCGACCGTACGGAGCATGTCGACGGTCATCCGGATGTGCGGCATCGACGGCAGGCGGGAGCCCACATGCCGCACCTCCACACCCTGGTTGAAGCGCGGCGCCGAGAGCAGCAGGGCGGACACGAACTGCGACGACGAGGAGGCGTCGATCTCGACCGGTCCGCCGTCGAGCGCCCCGCCGCCGTGCACGGTCATCGGGAGCGCACCCCGGCCGTCGTCGTCGATCCGGGCGCCCAGCGCACGCAGCGCGTTGATCACGCCGCCGAGAGGACGCTCGTACGACCGGGGGTCGCCGTCGAAGCGGATGGGGCCGTCGGCGAGCGCCGCGACCGGCGGGAGGAAGCGCATCACCGTGCCGGCGTTGCCGACGTCGACCGTGGCGGGGCCGTGCAGTCCGGCCGGGATGATCCGCCAGGCCTCGCCGCTGTCGGGACCGCCGGTGGCGGTGGAGCTGGAGGAGATCTGCTCCTCGATGCCGACGCCCATGGCCCGCAGGGCCTCCGCCATCAGCAGGGTGTCTCGGGAGCGCAGGGGGCGGCGCAGCCAGCCGGGCTCGGCGGCCAGCGCGGCCAGTACGAGCGCGCGGTTGGTGACGGATTTCGACCCGGGAACGGTGACCGTCGCATCGACGGGCCCGCTCGCGTGCGGGGCGGGCCAGAGGGCGGGGTGCACGGGGGTCTCGGTCATGGCCTTCACTTTAGTGGGCCCGTGGGGCCGCAGCCGTTCCCCGACCGGTCAGTGAGCACCCCGACCGGTCACAGACCGAGCAGCCAGCGGCCTCCGCCGATCAATGAGCACAGCGACACGGCGTGGAAGAGGAAGAACCACATCGCGGGCGGCACATGGGTCAGCCGCGCCAGCTGGTCCGCGTCCGAGTCGGGTGCGCCACCGTGGCGCCGCTTGGCCTGGAGCTCGAAGGCCGGGCGGACGCCGCCGAGCAGCAGGAACCACACCGCCGCGTACGCGAACGCCGCCTGCACGGCCGGCTCGGTCAGCCAGGACACCAGGAGGAACGCGGCACCCGTGAGGATCACGGTGAGCGCCCCGTACAGGTTGCGGATCATCACCAGCATCGCGATCAGCAGGGCCGTCGCCACCCAGAGCAGCAGCGTGATGCGGTGCGCGGCCAGCAGCCAGGCGCCGCCGAGGCCGAGCAGGGGCGGCGCGGTGTAGCCGGCGGCCGCCGTGAGGATCATGCCGAGGCCGGTCGGCTTTCCGCGGCTGACGGTCAGCCCGCTGGTGTCGGAGTGCAGCCGGATGCCCTGCAGCCGGCGGCCGGTGACCAGGGCGATGAGGCCGTGACCGCCCTCGTGGGCGATGGTGATCGCGTTGCGGGACAGCCGCCACAACGCGTGCGGGACGACCGCGACGAGGGCGAGCGCGGCCGCGGCTATGACCAGCCACTGCTCGGGCGCGGGCTGGGTGCCGAAGACTTCGGGTGTGACCATGTCCGGGGTGGCTCCTCGGGAGGCGCGGGGTCGTGGCAGTGTGGCACTTATGTGCGGACGGTATGCAGCGAGTCGTAGGCCCGAGGACCTCACCGGACTCTTCCACGTGGAGAAGTGGGAGCCGACGGAGACCCTGGCCCCCGACTGGAACGTGGCCCCGACGAAAGAGGTCTACGCGGTACTGGAGCGTCCTGTGAAGGACGCGGACGACAGTCGTCCGGTTCGCCAGCTGCGCAAACTCAAGTGGGGACTCGTCCCGTCCTTCGCGAAGACGCCCGAAGGCGGGGCCCGGATGATCAACGCCCGCGCGGAGACCGTCCACGAGAAGCCCTCGTTCCGCCGCCCCTTCGTCGCCAGGCGCTGCATCCTGCCCGCCGACGGCTACTACGAGTGGGTCACCGGCGCCGACGAGCGGGAGCTGGAGGTGCAGGGCAGGAAGAAGCGGCCCCGCAAGCAGCCGTACTTCGTCACGCCTGCCGACGGCTCGGTCTTCGCGATGGCCGGGCTCTACGAGTTCTGGCGCGACCGGACCCTGCCCGACGACCACCCCCAGTCCTGGTGGGTGACCTGCTCGGTGATCACGACGGAGGCGGAGACCAGCCCGCTGGCGGTGGCGCCCGCCGAGGGGCCGCATGCGCTGGCCGACATCCACCCGCGGATGCCGCTGATGCTCACCGAGGACCGCTGGGACGCCTGGCTGGACCCGGCCCGCACCGATACGGACGAGCTGCGTGCGTTGCTGGCACCGCCGCCGCCCGGGCTGATGCGTGCGTACCCCGTGGGCACCGCGGTCTCGAACGTCCGCAACAACGGGCCCGAGCTGCTGGAGGAGCTGGCGGCGCCCGAGGTCGGCACGCTGTTCTGAGACTTCGGGGCCGGCTGATGTGACACTGCTGACGTGACACAGAGCGAGATCATCGCGACACCCGCCGGGGACGCGCGCATCACCTGGCACCCGGCCACGACAGGGGCCCGGCTCGTGCTGGCGGTCAGCCATGGCGCTGGCGGCGGCATCGGCGCACGCGACCTGCAGGCACTCGCCGCCGAGCTGCCCGCCGCCGGGGTGACGGTGGCCCTCGTGGAACAGCCCTGGCGGGTGGCAGGGAAGAAGGTGGCACCCGCGCCGAAGACCCTGGACATCGCCTGGCGGGCCCTGTGGCCGGCGCTGGAGAAGAAGGGCCTGCCCGTCGTCGCGGGCGGGCGCAGCGCCGGGGCGCGCGTGGCCTGCCGCACCGCCCGCGAGCTGGGCGCCCGCGCCGTACTCGCGCTCAGCTTCCCGCTCCACCCGCCCGGGAAGCCGGAGAAGTCCCGCGCCGAGGAGCTGCTCGGCGCGGGCGTGCCCGTCCTCGTCGTCCAGGGAGGCAATGACCCGTTCGGGAAGCCGGAGGAGTTTCCCGGGGGCGAGTACGAGCTGATCGAGGTGGACTCCGCCGACCACGGGCTCTCCGTACCCAAGCGAGCGGCACTGAGCCAGGAGGAGGCCCTGGCCGCCGTGGTCGACGGCGTACGGAAGTGGATCACCGCGCTCGCCTGACGCCGCCTCCGGCACCGCACCCCCGCCACCGAACCCCGGGTAACCCGGGCACCGCACCCGCCGACTCCCAGGTGTCGCGCCCGTCACCCCGGTAACGGCCGCCCGGGGAATAGGGGAGGGCGGGTCTTCTGTTGTGGCTGACGTCAGTACAGGAAGCGTGGAGAGGGAGTCCAGCGCATGGGTTCGACCATCTGCCCGAGCAGGTCGCAGGCCGCCGACCTCGAGTGGACCGTGCTGTCCGCGCCGAAGGCGGCCACGATTCGGGCGGCGGGCGGAGCGGTTGGTCGTCTATCCTCCGATTCGAGCGGGTCCGGTCTCGGCCCCGCCACAGCGTTGGAGGAGGTGGGTCCGGTCACTGGGACCGACGACGGCCGTGCCGAAGAGACGGCCGGCGAGCGCAACGCCCGCTTCGAGCGGGACGCTCTCGGCTACCTCGACCAGATGTACTCGGCCGCGCTGCGCATGACGCGCAATCCGGCCGACGCCGAGGATCTCGTACAGGAGACGTACGCGAAGGCCTACGGTTCGTTCCACCAGTTCCGCGAGGGCACGAACCTCAAGGCGTGGATGTACCGCATCCTCACGAACACCTTCATCAACTCGTACCGCAAGAAGCAGCGCGAGCCCCAGCGCAGTGCCGCCGAGGAGATCGAGGACTGGCAGCTCGCCCGCGCCGAGTCGCACATGTCGACCGGTCTGCGCTCCGCCGAGTCCCAGGCCCTCGACCATCTGCCCGACTCGGACGTGAAGGAAGCCCTGCAGGCGATCCCCGAGGAGTTCCGCATCGCCGTCTATCTCGCCGATGTAGAGGGCTTTGCCTACAAGGAGATCGCGGACATCATGGGGACACCCATCGGTACGGTGATGTCCCGACTGCACCGGGGTCGCCGCCAGCTGCGCGGCATGCTCGAGGACTACGCCCGCGATCGCGGACTCGTTCCAGCGGGCGCCGGGGAGTCGACGAACGATCGGAAAGGCGCGGGCTCATGAGCTGCGGAGAGCCGCACGAGACTGACTGCGCAGAGGTGCTCGACCATCTTTACGAGTTCCTCGACCGCGAGATGCCCGACGCCGACTGCACGAAGTTCGAGGTGCACTTCGAGGAGTGCTCCCCGTGCCTCGAGAAGTACGGCCTGGAGCAGGCGGTCAAGAAGCTCGTCAAGCGCTGCTGCGGCCATGACGACGTACCGGTGGATCTGCGTGCCAAGGTCATGGGGCGGATCGAGCTGATCAGGGCCGGTGAGACCGTGCCCGACCACGATGTGACAGCGGACCCGGCCGACGCGCCGACCCCCGCGGAGTAGTCCGGCTCCGCCGGTGGACGTGGCTCCGCCGGCACGACGGACGAAGGGGCGGGCCCGCCCGGGCCACGCCCCTTCGCCGTGCCCGGGCACGTCCTTGGCCGTTCTTCGCCGTATCGGAGCACGCCCTTCGCCGTGCCCGGACACACCCTTCGCCGTATCCGGGCACATCACGCTCGTGTCACCCGATGGTGCTAATCGGCCGCTTCCGAACCTCCGGACCCGGCCAACTCGCTAGCCTTGCGCTCGATTTGGGGGCGGCCTAGGAGGCTGAGAGCGGGTGAAAGGCATTCCCGGAACGGCGCGCGTGTACATCGGGTGCGCCGTGGTGGGCGCCGGAGTGTGTGCTCTGCCTGCCGTGCGCCCCGGAGCGGGTACGCCGTGGAGCGCCCTCGCGCTGCTCGCCGGGCTGTACGCCGTCTGCGAGGCGGCCGCGCGCTGTCCCTTCCCCGGGCGGCTGCCCGGCCGGTCCGCGCCCATCGGCGCCGGATCGTTCTTCCCCGTACTGCTCGCCGCGGCGCTGCTGCTGCCGCCCGCGGCGGCCGCGCTGGCCGCGGTACCGGGGGCACTGTTCGCCCACGTCGAGCAGCGTCCCCGCGGCGTCCGGCGCGTCTGGCGGGCGGCCCAGCTCGCCCTGGCCGCCTGGGCCGCGTCCCGTACGGCCGTCCTGCTCGACGGCCCGGCCGCGCTGAGCAGCCCCGACTTCCCCTACGCGCTGCTGCCCGCGACCGCCGCCGCACTCACGTTCTGCCTCGTCGTGACCGCGCTCGACGGAGTCATCCTCGCCGGCGCCGAACGCGTCCCCTTACGGTCGGCCTGGCGGGGAACGCTGCTGCGCTCGCTCGGCCCGCATGTCGTGCACGGGCTGGCCGGGCTGATGATGGCGGTGCTGTGGCGCAGCCCCTACGGCCCGGTGTCCGCGCTGTTCGTCCTGCTGCCGATGTACATCTCCAGCTGGGTCTTCGCGCAGTACCACCGCGAGCAGGGCGCCCACCGGTCCACCATCCGCGCCCTGGTGCAGGCCGTCGACATCAAGGACAGGTACACCCGCGGGCACAGCGAGCGGGTGGGCCGTGCGTCCGTGCTGATCGCCCGCGAGCTGGGCATGGCGGAGGAGCGCCTCGAAGTGCTGCGCTTCGCCGGGATCCTCCATGACGTCGGCAAGCTGGGCGTGCCCACGCGGGTGCTGCGCAAGGACGGCCCGCTCACGCCGGAGGAGCGCCGGGTCATCGAGCTGCACCCGGAGTACGGGCACGAGATGGTCCGCGGCATCGGCTTCCTCGGCGAGGCGAGGGCGGCGATCCTGCACCACCACGAACGCCTCGACGGCAGCGGCTACCCGTACGGCCTCGTGGGCCGCCAGATCCCCGAGTTCGCCCGGGTCGTCGCCGTCGCCGACGCCTTCGACGCCATGACCTCGACCCGGTCGTACAGCAGGGCGCGGCCCGTCGCCACCGCCGTCGAGGAGCTCAAGCGCTGCGCCGGCACGCAGTTCGACCCCCGGATGGTCCGTGCCCTCGTCCGTGCCCTCGACCGCCACGGCTGGGAGACCACCGTCACCGCCGACGAACCCGCCGTACCCGCCCAGCCGCGCCGGGAGCGGCCCGCCGCCCCGGTGGTCCCCACGGTGGCACCGGCGGCGGCACGGCACAGGCGGGGCGGATGAGACCGAGGGCGGGGCGGACGGGACCGAGGGCGCCGGCCGTCGTCACGGCCGTGTACGGCGCCGCCGCCGTGCTCACCGCGGCCGGGCTCGGCAGGACCGCGTGGAGCGGGATCGAGGACCCGGGGATCGCGCTCGCGTTCGGTGTGCTCATCGCCGTCGGGGAGCTGGCCCGCTGGGGCGCGCTTCCCGGAGAGCGGGAACCCGCGCCCCTCGGGTCGGCCGGAGCGCTCGCGTACGCGCTGCTCGGCGAGAGCGGCGGGCGGCCCACCACCCATGGTGTCCTCCAGGTCGTCGCGGTCGTCACCGCGGCCGCCCTCGTCGGCGCCGTACCGCACATCGCCCGGGGCCGCGGGCCCGCCCTCGACCATGTGGCGCGCAGGGTGCTCACCGTCGCCTTCGCCGCGGTCTGCTTCCAGCCGCTGTACAACTCCGGTGCGCTGGCCGACCATCTCGGCAGAGGGCCGTACCACGCTCTCTACCTGCTGCTCCTGCTGCTCCTCACCGCACTCTGCGACGCCGTGCTCGCCGCGCTGATGCTCCGCGCCCGTACGCGGCACCCCTACGGGCCGCTGCTGCGCGACGAGCTGCGCGCGCTGCCCGGCATAGGCTCCGCCGTCTGCGCCACCGGTGCCGTGATGGCGCTCGGCACCGCCGTCGCCGGGCTCTGGGCACTGCCCGTCTTCTGTCTGCCGCTGCTGCTCAGCCAGCTCTCGTTCCGGCGGTACGCGGCGGTCCGCACCACCTACCGGCAGACCATCGCCTCACTCGCCCGGGCGACCGAGATCGCCGGCTACACCCCTCACGGGCATGCCCACAGGGTGGCCGCGCTGAGCACGGCCGTCGGCCGTGAGCTGGGGCTCTCCGGGCCCGAGCTGACCGTTCTGGAGTACGCGGCGCTGATGCACGACATCGGGCAGCTCTCGCTCGTCGACCCGGTCCCGGAAGGCGCCACCGCCCTGCTGCCGGTCGTGGAACAGCGCAGGATCGCGCTCCTGGGCGGTGCCGTCGTCCGTCAGACGGGGGTTCCCGCGGCCGTCGCCGTGGTCGTCGAGCGCCAGGCCGACCCCTACCGGGAACAGCCGCTGCCCGCCCGGATTGTCCGTACCGTCAACGCGTACGACGATCTCACCGGTGAAAGTGCGGGGAGCGCTCTGGCCGCCCTGGAGCAGCTCCGCCTCGGTACCGCCCGCGACTACCAGCCGGAAGTCGTGGAATCCCTGGCCCGCGTCCTGTCGCGTGGTGGTCTCGGTCCCGCCCGGGCTGGGTAACCCATGGGTAATGAGCGGCCGTCCGACCGGGCATGGTTGGATGCGAAAGAAGGACCACTGAGAGATATAGACACACAGACACTCAGACAAGTGTCCGGGGGCAATGACCCGAGCGACCGGCAGGCGGGAATCGTGAGGATCTTCGGGAAGGTACGGCATCGGCCCTCCGCCTCTTGGCGGCAGGCCACCGACCGCGCGTTCACGCTGATCGGCGACGGCCGGTACGAGGACGCGGGCGCGCTGCTCACGCGCGCGGCGGACCTGGAGCCCTGGCTCTCCGAGTCCTGGTTCAACCTGGCGCTGCTGCACAAGTTCCGGCACGACTGGGAGCAGGCGCGCGCCGCGGGCCTGCGGGCCGTCGCGCTGCTGGACAAGGAGACCGGCGCTCCCGACTGGTGGAACGTCGGGATCGCGGCGACCGCGCTGCAGGACTGGCCGCTGGCCCGCCGTGCCTGGCAGGCGTACGGGCTGAAGGTGCCCGGAGGCCCGCGTGCCGCGGGCGGCGGAGGGGCCGCGGCGGGCGTCGAGCCCGTCGGGATGGAGCTGGGCAGCGCCGCCGTACGGCTGTCGCCGGAGGGCGAGGCCGAGGTCGTATGGGGTCGCAGGCTCGACCCGGCGCGCATGGAGGTCCTGTCCATTCCGCTGCCGTCCTCCGGCCGCCGCTGGGGCGAGGTCGTCCTGCACGACGGGGTCCCGCATGGCGAGCGGACCACGGCCGCGGGCCACAGCTTCCCCGTCTTCGACGAGATCGAGCTCTGGGCGCCCTCGCCCGTCCCCACCTGGGTGGTGCTGCTGGAGGCCGCCACGGAGGACGACCGGGACGCGCTGGAGCAGCTGGCCGCCGACGCCGGGTTCGCCGCCGAGGACTGGTCCTCGTCGGTGCGGCTGCTGTGCCGGGCCTGTTCCGAGAGCCGGATGCCCAGCGCCGAGGGCGACGGGGAGCACTTGGACCCGCACGACCACAGCGAGCCGGGCCACCCGGGGCCGCTCGGCCACCGCACGGCCGGGGATCTGTGGGTGCCGGAGCGCGAGTGCGGTATCGCGGCGCCGGCCGCGCTGGTCCGGGGGCTGCTCGACGGCTGGGTGGCGGACAGTCCCGACAGCCGTGAGTGGCGGGATCTCGAGGAAGTCTGCTGACCACTCCGGCGGGGGCCGTAGGCTGTACGGGTCACCGGGACGGTTTTGAGGAAGGCTTACGGCGGAATGGCGCAGCAGGAGACGGACGAGCAGATCAACGACGGCTTCGTCGTCGACACGGAGGACTGCGAGGAGCGTGAGCGGGCCTACCGCGAGCGTGGCACGGCCCGTCCCATCACCGTCGTCGGCAACCCGGTGCTCCACAAGGAGTGCAAGGACGTCACCGAGTTCGACGAGGGGCTCGCGGCGCTGATCGACGACATGTTCGCCAGCCAGCGGGCGGCCGAGGGCGTGGGCCTGGCCGCCAACCAGATCGGCGTGGACCTGAAGGTCTTCGTCTACGACTGCCCCGACGACGAGGGCCTGCGTCACACGGGCGTCGTCTGCAACCCGGTGCTGCAGGAGCTGCCGCCGGAGCGCCGCGTCCTCGACGACTCCAACGAGGGCTGCCTGTCGGTCCCGACGGCCTACGCGTCGCTGGCCCGCCCCGACTACGCCGAGGTGCACGGCCAGGACGCCGAGGGCAACCCGATCAAGGTCCGCGGCACCGGCTACTTCGCGCGCTGCCTGCAGCACGAGACGGACCACCTGTACGGCTACCTGTACATCGACCGGCTGTCGAAGCGGGACCGCAAGGACGCGCTGCGGCAGATGGCCGACGGCACGCCGCGCTACGAGACCGTGCCGAACGACTGACCCCTGCGGCTGCACCTTCGGCTGATCCCTGAGCGATTGGTCCCTGCGGCTGCCCCTTCGGCCGCCGCTCGCCGTCGTGCGTGTCCGCGCCCCGCTCCGTAGACCGGTGCGGGGCGCGGCCGTTACCGCCAGTGGGCCGACAAATGACAGCTGTCCCGGCCCTGTTGACGCGCGTCGACCGTCACGTCAGTCTCTGGCGTGCACTCCCTCATCCGGTGGACTCGTCATGGAGGGCCGATGCCCCGACGCACCGCTCGACTCCTGCTGTCCTTTGTCATGCTCATGGCCGCCTCGTTGGGTGGGGTCGTGGCCACCGCCGGCACGGCGCACGCCGACGGCTGCTACACCTGGTCCCGCACCCTCTCCCAGGGCGCCAACGGCGCCGATGTCACCCAGCTCCAGATCCGCGTCGCCGGATACCCCGGCTCCGGCGCGGTCCTCGCGATCGACGGCGACTACGGTCCCGCGACCACCGCCGCGGTCAAGCGCTTCCAGTCGGCGTACGGACTCGCCGCCGACGGCGTCGCCGGCCCCGGCACGTTCAACAAGCTCTACGCCCTTCAGGACGACGACTGCACCCCGATCCACTTCAGCTACGCCGAGCTCAACGACTGCAACTCCACCTGGGCGGGCGGCGCGGTGAGCGCCGCCACCGCGAAGTCCAACGCCCTGCGCACCATGTGGAAGCTCGAAGCCATGCGGCACGCCCTCGGCGACCAGCCCATCACCGTGACCAGCGGCTTCCGCTCGCACGCGTGCAACGACGCGGTCGGCGGGGCATCGAGCAGCCGCCACCTCTACGGCGACGCCGCCGACCTCGGTGCCGGCCCCCACACCCTGTGCAGACTCGCCCAGCAGGCCCGTAACCACGGCTTCAACGGCATCCTCGGCCCCGGCTACCCGGACCACAACGACCACACCCACCTCGACCACCGTCCCAGCCGCTTCTGGTCCGCGCCGAGCTGCGGGATCTGACCGGGTCGGGCCGCGCGGACGCAACGCGCGGGGGCCCGGGCCGCAGCCGGCCCGGGCCCCCACGAAATCGACGACGGCTCCTAGAAGTCCTCGTCCAGGTCCACCGATCCCTCGACGGCCACCTGGTAGGCGGACGGACGGCGCTCGAAGAAGTTGGTCAGCTCCTGAACGCCCTGCAGCTCCATGAAGGAGAAGGGGTTCTCGGAGCCGAACACCGGGGCGAAGCCCAGTCGGGTGAGCCGCTGGTCGGCGACGCACTGCAGGTACTCGCGCATGGACTCGGTGTTCATGCCGGGCAGGCCGTCACCGCACAGATCGCGGGCGAACTGCAGCTCCGCCTCGACGGCCTCCGTCAGCATGTCCGTGACCTGCTGCCGGAGTTCGTCGTCGAAGAGCTCCGGCTCCTCCTTGCGGACGGTGTCCACGACCTCGAACGCGAAGTTCATGTGCATCGTCTCGTCCCGGAACACCCAGTTCGTGCCGGTCGCCAGACCGTGCAGCAGCCCCCGCGAGCGGAACCAGTACACGTACGCGAAGGCACCGTAGAAGAACAGCCCCTCGATGCACGCCGCGAAGCAGATCAGGTTCAGCAGGAACCGGCGGCGGTCCGACCGGGTCTCCAGCCGGTCGATCTTCTCGACCGAGTCCATCCACCTGAAGCAGAACTGGGCCTTCTCCCGGATGGACGGGATGTTCTCCACGGCGTCGAAGGCCGCGGTGCGGTCCGCCGGATCGGGCAGATAGGTGTCCAGCAGCGTCAGATAGAACTGGACGTGCACGGCCTCCTCGAAGAGCTGCCGCGACAGATACAGCCGCGCCTCGGGGGAGTTGATGTGCTTGTACAGCGTCAGCACCAGGTTGTTCGCGACGATCGAGTCACCGGTCGCGAAGAACGCGACCAGGCGGCCGATCAGATGCTGCTCGCCCGGGGACAGTTTGGCCAGGTCGGCGACGTCCGAGTGGAGGTCGACCTCCTCCACCGTCCAGGTGTTCTTGATGGCGTCCCGGTAGCGGTCGTAGAAGTCCGGGTAGCGCATCGGGCGGAGAGTCAGTTCGAAGCCCGGGTCGAGCAGGTTCTTGGAATTGGCGGTCATAGCAGTCGGCGCGAAGCGCCGTCCTCCAGGGGGAGTGGTCGGGTGGCGGGCCGGAGTTACTGGCACGCCTCGCAGGACTCGGGGTTCTCCAGCGAGCACGCGACGGCCTCTTCGGGCTTCGCCTGCGCGGGTACGGGGACGGTGGCGCCCGAGGCGGCACGGGCGATCCGGGTCGCCGGGCGCGAGCGCAGGTAGTACGTCGTCTTCAGACCCTGCTTCCAGGCGTACGCGTACATCGAGGAGAGCTTGCCGATGGTCGGCGTCTCCAGGAAGAGGTTCAGCGACTGGGACTGGTCCAGGAACGGGGTGCGGGCCGCGGCCATGTCGATCAGACCGCGCTGGGGGATCTCCCACGCGGTGCGGTAGAGCTCGCGCACCTGCGCCGGGATCCAGTTCAGGCCCTGCACCGAGCCGGCCGACTCGCGCAGCGCCTCACGGGTCTGCGCGTCCCACACGCCCAGGCGCTTCAGCTCCTCGACCAGGTAGGAGTTGACCTGGAGGAACTCACCGGAGAGCGTCTCGCGCTTGAAGAGGTTGGAGACCTGCGGCTCGATGCACTCGTACACACCGGCGATCGACGCGATGGTCGCGGTCGGGGCGATCGCGAGGAGCAGCGAGTTGCGCATACCGGTCGCGGCGACCCGCTCGCGCAGCGCGGCCCAGCGCTCGGGCCAGTTGAGCTCCACGTCGTAGTGGTCCGGGTGCAGCACACCGCGTGCGGCGCGGGTCTGCTCCCAGGCCGGCAGCGGGCCGCTGCGCTCGGCGAGGTCGCAGGACGCCTCGTACGCGGCCAGCATGATCCGTTCGGCGATCCGCGTCGACAGCGCCTTCGCCTCGGCGGAGTCGAACGGCAGCCGCAGCTTGAAGAAGACGTCCTGAAGGCCCATGGCGCCGAGGCCCACCGGGCGCCACTTGGCGTTGGAGCGGCCGGCCTGCTCGGTCGGGTAGAAGTTGATGTCCACCACGCGGTCGAGGAACGTCACGGCGGTGCGGACGGTCTCGTCCAGCCGCTGCCAGTCGATCTCGCCGGCCCCGGTCACGAACGCGCCCAGGTTCACCGAGCCGAGGTTGCAGACGGCGGTCTCCCCGTCGTTCGTCACCTCGATGATCTCGGTGCAGAGGTTGGAGGAGTGGACGACCGTGCCGGGCTCGGCGGTCTGGTTCGCGGTCCGGTTGGAGGCGTCCTTGAACGTCATCCAGCCGTTGCCGGTCTGCGCGAGGGTACGCATCATGCGGCCGTACAGTTCGCGGGCCGGCAGGGTCTTGCGGGCCAGCCCGGAGGCCTCCGCCGCGCGGTACGCGGCGTCGAAGTCGTCACCCCACAGGTCCACGAGTTCGGGCACGTCGGCGGGGGAGAAGAGCGACCAGTCGGCGTCCGCGTTCACCCGGCGCATGAACTCGTCGGGGATCCAGTGCGCGAGGTTGAGGTTGTGCGTACGCCGCGCCTCCTCGCCCGTGTTGTCCCGCAGCTCCAGGAACTCCTCGATGTCCGCGTGCCAGGTCTCCAGGTACACGCAGGCCGCGCCCTTGCGGCGGCCGCCCTGGTTGACGGCGGCGACGGACGAGTCGAGGGTCCGCAGGAACGGGACGATGCCGTTGGAGTGGCCGTTGGTACCGCGGATCAGCGAACCGCGGGAGCGGATACGGGAGTACGAGAGCCCGATGCCGCCCGCGTGCTTCGACAGCCGCGCGACCTGGTGGTAGCGGTCGTAGATGGAGTCCAGCTCGTCCAGCGGCGAGTCCAGCAGATAGCAGGACGACATCTGGGGGTGCCGGGTGCCGGAGTTGAACAGGGTGGGCGACGACGGCAGATAGTCCAGCCGGCTCATCAGGCCGTACAGCGAGGCGACCTCGTCCAGAGCGGGAACGGAGTCGTTCTCGGCGAGACCGGCGGCGACGCGCAGCATGAAGTGCTGCGGGGTCTCGATGACCTTGCGGGTGATCGGGTGCCGGAGCAGATAGCGGCTGTAGAGGGTGCGCAGGCCGAAGTAGCCGAAGCGGTCATCGGCTGCCGGGTCGATCAGTGAGTCGAGACGGGCGGCGTGGGTCCCTACGAACGCGGCGGTGCGGTCCGCGATAAGGCCCTCGCGGTGACCGACGGCGATCGAGCCGGAGAAGACGGCCGCCCCCTGCGAGGCCGCCTCCGCCGCGATCGTGAGGGTGAGCAACCTGGCCGCGAGCCGCGAGTACGCCGGGTCCTCGGAGATCAGACCGGCGGCCGCCTCGGTGGCCAGCTCCCGCAGTTCGGCCTCGTCCGATCCCGCGTGACGGCCCCGGAGGGCGGCGGCGGCGACACGTCCCGGGTCGGTGTCGGGAAGATCGGCGGTGAGGTCGGTCAGGGTCCGCAGAAGCGCGGTACCTGGCTCGTCGACGAGCTGCGTTGAAGCAGGATCGGGCGGCGCGATGGTCACGGGGTGCTCTCCCTCGCTCGGCTCGGGGCCGGCGGGGCGCGGGGCACGGATGCACGCCCTGTCGTGGGGATGCGCCGCGTCCACCGACCTGTTCCGCGAGGCCCGGACGTTCTCGGCACCCGAACCGGACGGCCCGGGCGCACCGTCGGCAGGTCCTCGGACTCGCGGGAGGCACGTGCGTAGGCACGCGCGCACCGGCACACCGTTGCGGGACAGTCCCGGATTCGCACCGGATTCCCCTGCGGCGACAGCGAGATGAGCATACATGTGGGGTGCGGTGGTTGCCGCACCCCCCACATGTTGTGTCGCGAGCCTCCGGCGGCAGCCCTAGAGCTCCAGGCCGTAGGCGAGCAGTTCGAGGCCCGGAAGCGGCTCCCAGTCGCGCTCGGGGGTACGGGCGAAGCCGAGGCGCAGGTAAATGCGGTGGGCGGAACGCATGGTGCGCTGCGTTGACAGAACGAGGCGCCGGCAGCCCGGGACGGCCCGCGCCTGCTCGACGCAGGCCCGTACGAGCATCTCGCCGGCGCCCCTGCCGCGCGCCGCGGGAGCGACGGCCAGCATCCGTATCTCGGCCTCGCCGGCCGTGCGATGTCGGCCATCGGCCCGCCGTCCGGCACGAACGTCACACCGCCGAGTATCCGCTCGTCGCTGTCGACCGCGACGAGCACCTCGGCCGCGGCGGCTCTCTTCGCCACGTCCCGCAGCGCGTCCAGATACCCGTCGTCTTCCCCGAATGCGAGGAGACCGTCCCCGAGATACGCCTGAGCGGTGATCTCGCCCAGCGTCTCGTACTCCTCCGGCTTCGCCTGCCTCCATACGATGACCATGAGGGCAGTGTGCCCGAGGGGTACGACAGCGGGCCGCTGTGCCTCCCCGGGGAGGCACGGCGGCCCGTCGTCGTAGCGGTACCGCTCAGCAGCAGCGGAAGCCCTTCCGGGGATCCGCCTCCCTCGCGTCCATGCGGTCGCGCTCGAACTCGCCGCGCGACATCACCTTCGCCTCCGGGGCGTGCGCCCGGGCGTGGGCGACATACCGGTCGTACACCGACTCGCCCGACACCTCGCGCACGTACCAGCGGACCCAGTCCACCACGCGGCGCACGCCGCTCACCGCTGTCATACCTGCCACGGTACTCACGCCTTGTCGCTTCCGGCGGTCTTCTGGTCCGAGCTGCCGGCGTCGATCGCCTCGACGTCCGGGGCGCCGGCAGGAGCTCCGATGGTCGCGAACACCGCCTTCTCCTGCTTGGTGGTGAACATTCCGGCGGGCGCGACCAGCTTCGACTCGACGTACGGAGCCTCGGCGAGCCGGATGCTCTCCGGCTTGCTGATCGCCTTGTAACAAACCCGGGCGGCGTCCGCCAGGACCACCACGATGAGGAGGGCGAACAGCGCGCAGAGAACGCCGTCGACGGTCGAGTTGGTGACGATGGTGTGCATGTCGTCCATCGACTTGGCCGGCGGCAGCACCTGGCCGGAGTCGATGCCCGTCCGGTACTTGTCGCGCTGGGCGAAGAAGCCCACCTTCGGATCGCTGGAGAATATCTTCTGCCAGCTGGCGGTGAGGGTGACCGTGACGTCCCAGATCAGCGGGACGGCCGTCACCCAGGCCCACTTGAGTCGTCCGGACTTCACCAGGAGCGTGGTGCAGACCGCGAGTGCGACCGCCGCCAGCAGCTGGTTGGCGATGCCGAAGAGCGGGAAGAGCTGGTTGATGCCGCCGAGCGGGTCGTGCACGCCGACCCACAGGAAGTAGCCCCAGCCGCCGACGACGACCGCGCTGGCGAACCAGACGCCCGGCTTCCAGCTGACCTGCTTCATCGGCTTGTAGAGGTTGCCCAGCATGTCCTGGAGCATGAAGCGCCCCACCCGGGTGCCCGCGTCGACCGTGGTGAGGATGAACAGCGCCTCGAACATGATCGCGAAGTGGTACCAGAACGCCTTCAGTCCGGCGCCGCCGATGACTGCGGAGAAGATCTCCGACATGCCGAGCGCGAACGTCGGCGCACCACCCGTGCGGGAGAGCAGGGACGCCTCTTCGACGTCCTTCGCGGCCTGGGCCAGCAGATCCGGCGTGACGGTGAAGCCGAGGTTCGCGACCGCCTGCGAGGCGGAGTCCACCGTGGTGCCGATGACACCGCCGGGGGAGTTGATGGCGAAGTACAGCCCCGGGTCGAGGATGCAGGCGCAGATCATCGCCATGACCGCGACGAACGACTCGGTCAGCATCGCGCCGTAGCCGATCATCCGGATCTGGGTCTCCTTCTGGATCATCTTCGGGGTGGTGCCCGAGGAGACCAGGGAGTGGAAGCCGGAGAGGGCGCCGCACGCGATGGTGATGAAGACGAACGGGAACAGCGAGCCGGCGAAGACCGGCCCCTGGCCGTTGCCCGCGAACTCGGTGACGGCCGGCATCTTCAGCGTCGGCATCGCGATGACCACGCCCAGCGCCAGCAGCACGATGGTGCCGACCTTCATGAAGGTGGACAGGTAGTCGCGCGGCGCCAGCAGCAGCCAGACCGGCAGCACGGAGGCGAAGAATCCGTACACCACCATCCATATGACCAGCGTGCCCGGCTCCAGCGTGAAGAAGTCCGCCAGCGAGGAGTCGGCGACCCAGCCGCCCGCGACGATCGCGAGCAGCAGCAGCGCGACCCCGATGACCGACACCTCGCTGACCTTGCCCGGCCGCAGGGTGCGCAGGTAGACGCCCATGAACAGGGCGATCGGGATCGTCATGCCGATGGAGAACACGCCCCACGGGGAGTGTGCCAGGGCGTTGACGATCACCAGCGCCAGCACCGCCAGCAGGATGATCATGATGGCGAAGACGGCGATCAGGGCCGCGACACCGCCGACGGGGCCGATCTCGTCGCGCGCCATCTGGCCGAGCGAGCGGCCGTCGCGGCGGGTGGAGAAGAACAGGGTGACCATGTCCTGGACGGCACCGGCGAAGATCACGCCGACGATGATCCAGATCGTGCCCGGGAGGTAACCCATCTGGGCGGCGAGGATCGGGCCGACCAGTGGCCCGGCTCCCGCGATCGCCGCGAAGTGGTGGCCGAAGAGCACCCGCCGGTCGGTCGGGTGGAAGTCGACACCGTTGTCGAGCCGTTCCGCCGGGGTGGCGCGGGTGCTGTCGGCCTTGAGGACGCGGTACTGGATGAAGCGTGCGTAGAACCGGTAGCCGATGGCGTACGAGCCGAGCGCGGCCGCCAGCATCCAGACGGCGGAGACCTCCTCGCCCCGCGACAGGGCGAGTACGGTCCAGCCGGCCGCGCCAACCAGCGCGACGAGTACCCAGACTGCGATGGACTGCGGAGTCATTCTCCGCCGGGTTGTGTTCGATGGTGTCGGCTCGGCCATGGTGTGGCTCCCGTCCCGTCGTGATCACCTGCAACGCGCAGGCAATCTAGGCGACCGATTCGCCGGCGTCACCCCCGGCTCGTGTATCGGTACGGCAACGACGGTTGAGGCGGTCCGGTACGGGGCCGCTCCCCTGACGCCAGGCCGTGGCCTCCCCAAGGGGTGCGGTCACGGCCTCGGCAGACGTCCGGGCGGGCGGGGCTCAGCCCGCTTCGGGCCGCTGCAGCCGTGCGACGAACTTGTAGCGGTCGCCGCGATAGACCGAGCGCACCCACTCCACCGGCTCGCCCTGCGCGTCCAGCGAGTGCCGCGACAGCATCAGCATCGGCAGGCCCACGTCCGTGCCGAGCAGTCCCGCCTCGCGCGGGGTGGCCAGCGAGGTCTCGATCGTCTCCTCGGCCTCCGCGAGGTGGACGTCGTACACCTCGGCCAGTGCCGTGTACAGCGACGTGTACTTGACCAGCGACCTGCGCAGCGCCGGGAAGCGCTTCGCCGACAGATGGGTGGTCTCGATCGCCATCGGTTCGCCGCTCGCCAGCCGGAGCCGCTCGATGCGCAGCACCCGTCCGCCCGGTGAGATGTCCAGCAGCCCGGCGAGGGTGTCGTCGGCCGTGACGTACCCGATGTCCAGCAGCTGCGAGGTGGGTTCCAGGCCCTGCGCCTTCATGTCCTCGGTGTACGAGGTGAGTTGGAGTGCCTGGGAGACCTTCGGCTTGGCGACGAACGTGCCCTTGCCCTGGATGCGCTCCAGCCTGCCCTCGACGACGAGTTCCTGCAGGGCCTGCCGCACGGTCGTGCGCGAGGTGTCGAACTCGGCGGCGAGCGTGCGCTCGGGCGGGACGGGCGTGCCGGGCGGCAGAGTCTCCGTCATGTCGAGCAAGTGCCTCTTGAGCCGGTAGTACTTGGGCACGCGCGCGGTACGGGTCGCCGTCCCGTTCTCCGACTCCGTGCCGCCCCCGTCCGTGGCCATGGCCCGCCTTCCCGACTCGTGTGCTGCTGCCGTCACCGGCTCCTCCGTCTGTTGCGGCTCACATGGTGGCACGGTCCGGTCACGGGTCGTCGCCCTCCCTCAGGTGTCGTTCCGATAACGGACACGACAGCCCTTCTTATACACCCTTGACACCCCTAAAGGTCTAGGCCAAGCTCCCGGGTACTGGTCTAAACCATTAAAGACCAGGTCCCAGCCCCACGAGCAGTACTCGGCGTATGGCTCCGTATGTCCTCGCGGTGGGCGGGGGGTTGCAGCATCCCTGAGGAGGGTGGCGTGAAGCGCAAGCTCATCGCGGCGATCGGCGTCGCGGGCATGATGGTCGGCATTGTCGCGTGCGGTTCCGAGAGCGACAAGGGCGGGGACAAGGCGGGGGCGGACGTCAAGGAGCTCACCGTCTGGCTGACGGTCGACGCCCAGAACAACTGGCCCGACCTGGTCAAGGCGGCGGACGCCGCGGTCGTCAAGAAGCACCCCGGCATCAAGATCAAGCACGAGTACTACGGCTGGCCGGACAAGAACGCCAAGCTCGACGCCGTCCTCGCCACCGACAAGGCCCCCGACGTCGTCGAGATGGGCAACACCGAGATGCTCGGCTACATGGTGAAGGGCGCCTTCGCCGAGGTCGACCCGAAGCAGTTCGAGCAGTCCGACGCCTGGCTGGACGGCCTCAAGGAGTCCGTCACCTACGACGGCAAGACGTACGGCGTCCCGTACTACGCCGGTGGCCGTGTCGGCACCTGGCGCAAGGACATCGCCGCCGAGGTCGGCGTGAAGGCCACTCCGAAGACCTACGCGGAGCTGACCGCCGCCCTGGACAAGATCCAGAAGAAGAAGGGCGCCAAGTTCAGCGCCTGGTACCAGCCTTCGCCCGACTGGTACGCCGCGATGTCCTTCGTCTACGGTGCCGGCGGCTCCATCGCCAAGGAAGAGGGCGGCCAGTGGAAGGCGAACCTCTCCTCCCCCGAGTCCATCAAGGGCCTGAACGAGTACAAGTCGATCCTCGACACGTACATGCACGGTGACAAGACGAAGGACGAGTCCGACCGTCACATCGTCTTCGGCCAGGGCAACGCCGCCACCATCTTCGGCGCGGCCTGGGAGGGCGGCGCCGCCGCAGCTCCTGAGACCGACAAGGTCGGCAAGCTCGCCGACAAGCTCGAGACCTTCGTGATGCCCGGCCCGTCCGGCAAGCCGCTCCCCGTCTTCCTCGGCGGTTCGGACCTCGCCATCCCGGTCAAGTCCAAGGCGCAGGGCGCCGCGGCCGAGTGGATCAACGCCTTCACCGGCGCCCAGGGCCAGAAGGGTCTGCTCGCCAAGGGCAACCTGCCCAACAACAAGACGGACCTCGCGACGCTGAAGAACGACCCGAAGACGGTCGTCCCGGCCACCGCCGCGGAGTCCAACTGGTTCGTCCCGATGGCACCGGGCTGGGGTCAGGTCGAGAAGGCCCAGACCCTGAAGACCATGCTCCAGGAGATCGGCACCGGCAAGAAGTCGGTCGAGGAGGCCGCCAAGGCGGCCGACGAGGCGATCGACAAGGTCATCAACACCAAGTGACCTTCCGCAGGGCCTCGTCGGTCACCGACGGGGCCCTGCTCCGTACGAGGAGAGGGACCCTGGGAGCACCCGATGAGTGCCGCAGAGACAACCACTGCCAAGGTGCCGCCGATGCGGCCGTCGAAAGCCCCCGGCGCCGGGGCCGGGACCGGGGGAGCCGGTAACCGGGGCAAGCAGCGACGCACGGGCGGGGCCGCGCTGCCGTGGGGCCTGCTCGCGCCCTGTCTGCTGATCCTGCTGCTGGTCCTCGGCTATCCGCTGGTCCGGCTGGTCACCCTCTCCTTCCAGAAGTTCGGACAGCCGCAGCTGTGGGGCTTCCAGGAGGCCGAGTCGGTCGGCTTCGCGAACTTCACCAAGATCCTCGGTGACGCCGAGTTCTGGGCCGTCGTCGTGCGTACGGTGGTCTTCGCCGTCGGCTCGGTCGTCCTCACCATGGTCCTCGGCATGCTGATAGCCCTGCTGCTGCAGCGTGTCTCCGGCTGGGTGAAGACCCTGATCAACATCGCGCTCGTGGCGAGCTGGGGCATGCCGATCATCGTCGCCACCGCCATCTTCAAGTGGCTCTTCGACACCGACTACGGCGTGCTCAACTGGCTGCTCAGCCGACTGCCCGGGGTCGACATGATCGGGCACAACTGGTTCGCCAGCGGCCCGCAGGGTCTCGCCGTCATCATGCTGCTGGTCGTCTGGGGGGCCGTGCCCTTCGTCGTCATCAGCCTCAGCGCCGGACTCACCCAGGTGCCGAAGGAGCTCGAAGAGGCCGCCCGTCTCGACGGCGCCGGCTCGTGGGGCGTCTTCCGCTACGTCACGCTGCCGGTCCTCAAGCCCCTCCTCGTGATGCTCACGACGCTCTCGGTCATCTGGGACATGGGCGTCTTCCCGCAGGTCTTCGTGATGCGCAACGGCCACCCGGAGGCCGAGTTCCAGCTGCTGACGACGTACTCGTACGACAAGGCGTTCGTGGTCAACGACTACGGCGGCGGCTCGGCGATCGCCCTGGTGACGGTCGTCCTGCTGCTCGGGGTGGTCGCCGTCTACATGCGCCAGATGCTCAGGATCGGAGAAGTCGAGTGAGCGCCGCGACAGCACAGAGGAACAGGCTCGGCTGGAACCTGCTCGGCCTGCTGGTCTTCGTCACGGCCGGCTTCCCGGTCTACTGGATGCTCAACACGGCCTTCAAGCCCGCCAAGGACGCGATCGACCCGAACCCGCACTTCTTCCCCCGGACGTTCACACTGGAGAACTTCTCGCGGGCCTTCGACATCGCCGACTTCTGGGGGCCGGTCGGGCGGAGCCTCGTCGTCTCGCTCGTCGTGGTGCTGATCGGCATCGTGGTCGGCATGCTGGCCGCGCTCGCCATCTCGCGCTTCGCCTTCCGCGGCCGCAAGATCGTGATCGTGGGCATCCTGGCCGTCCAGATGGTGCCGCTGGTCGCCATGATCATCCCGGTCTTCCTGCTGCTCAACGACCTCGGTCAGTACGACAGGCTCACCGGCCTGATCATCACGTACCTCACCTTCATCCTCCCCTTCACGGTGTGGACGCTGCGCGGATTCATCGTCAACATCCCCAAGGAGCTGGAGGAGGCGGCGATGGTCGACGGCTGCACACGCACCGGCGCCTTCGTGCGGGTGGTCTTCCCGCTGCTCGCCCCGGGCATGGTGGCCACGTCGGTGTACGGCTTCATCCAGGCGTGGAACGAGTACCTGTACGCGCTGATGCTGATGAGCCAGCAGAACCAGACCGCCACCGTCTGGCTCGGCAACTTCACCACCAAGCACGGCACCGAATACGCGCCGATGATGGCCGGCGCCACGATGATGGCCGTTCCCATCGTGATCCTCTTCCTCCTCGTCCAGCGCAAGATGGCCGCGGGTCTGACGGCCGGCGCAGTGAAGGGATGACGCCTTTCATGACAACGCTCGTGGACCGTACCGACACGCTCACGCGTGATGCCCTCGCCGTCCTTCAACCCGGCTTCGTCGGCACCACCGCGCCCGACTGGCTGCTGCGCCGGATCGGGGAAGGGCTGTCCTCCGTCGGACTCTTCGGCCGCAACATCGCCTCGCCCGGCCAGCTGGCCGCGCTCACGGCGCAGTTGCGGGCCGAGCGGGGCGACGTACTCGTCGCCATCGACGAGGAGGGCGGCGACGTCACCCGGCTGGAGGTCCGCACCGGGTCCTCCTTCCCCGGCAACCACGCCCTGGGAGTGGTGGACGACGTCGAGCTGACCCGCGCGGTGGCGGCCGAACTCGGCCGCCGGCTGGCGGAGTGCGGAGTCGACCTCAACTGGGCTCCGTCCGCGGACGTCAACTCGAATCCGGACAATCCAGTCATTGGGGTACGTTCCTTCGGGTCCGACCCTCGGCTCGTCGCCCGGCACACCGCCGCGTACGTCGAAGGACTCCAGTCCGCCGGGGTCGCTGCATGTACCAAGCATTTCCCGGGACATGGCGACACCGCGGTCGACTCACACCACTCCATGCCCCGGATCGATGTGGAGTTGGCCACTTTGCACGCCCGTGAGCTGCAGCCTTTCCGCGCGGCCATCGCAGCGGGTTCCAAGTCGGTCATGAGCGCGCATATCCTGCTACCCGCGCTCGACCCGGACCGCCCGGCAACCCTCAGCCCGCAGATCCTCACCGGTCTGCTGCGCCGGGAACTGGGCTACGACGGACTGATCGTCACCGACGGCATGGAGATGCAGGCCATCTCCTCGACGTACGGGATCGAGCGCGGCAGTGTCCTCGCGATCGCCGCCGGTGCCGACGCGATCTGTGTCGGCGGCGGCCTGGCCGACGAGGACACCGTGCTGCGGCTGCGCGACGCGCTGGTCACCGCGGTACGCCAGGGCGAGCTGCCCGAGGAGCGACTGGCCGACGCGGCCGCGCGCGTGCGCGCGCTCGCGGACTGGACCAGGGGGTCCAGGGGGGCGGCATCGGAGCCGGGCGCGGCTTCACAGGAGGGGACCGCGCCCGGCACCGACATCGGACTGACGGCCGCGCGCCGGGCGGTGCGCGTGACGGCGGGGGAGCGGCCCTACGAGCCGCTGACCTCCGCTCCGTACGTCGCCGCGTTCACGCCCGTGGCCAACATCGCCGTCGGTGACGAGACCCCGTGGGGCGTCGCGGCCGAACTGGCCCGGCTGCTGCCGGGCACCGAGACCGGTACGTACGCGGACGCCGCGGTCGACGACGTCCTCCTGGCGGCCGGTGACCGCCGCATCGTGGCCGTCGTCCGTGACGCCCACCGCCACACCTGGATGTCCCAGTCCCTGGACGCCCTGCTGGCGGCCCGGCCGGACACGATCGTCGTGGAGATGGGCCTCAACCAGGCCCCGCCGCGCGGCGCCCTGCACGTGGCGACGTTCGGCGCGGCGAGGGTCTGCGGCCTGGCCGCGGCGGAGGCGATCACTCGCGCGTAGCGCCTCCGGCACACCCCACGGACCGAGGCCCGGGCCGCCCCAAGCGGGGGGCGCCCCGGGCCTCACCCACACCCGAGGAACACCCGGGCACGCGGTGTGCATGCGTGCTGCCGGGGGCCGGCGGGCCCGAGAGCCGACGGCGCCGGGCCGTCGTCGTGCTGGATCGCCAGGGGGTTCTCCGAGCCTGCGTGGAGCCGAAGGACGGCCCGTCGACGGGGTCCCCCGGACAGCGACGGTGCCGGGCCACCCCTCGTGGGGGCGGCCCGGCACCGTCTCGTGCTTGCGGGGTGGGTCTAGAGGCCCTGCCACCCCGGCTTGTTCGCGTAGGTGTGGCGGAAGTAGTCCGCCAGCTTCAGCTTCGACGCCGCGGCCTCGTCCACCACCACCGTCGCGTGCGGGTGCAGTTGCAGCGCCGACGCGGGGCACACCGCGGCGACGGGTCCCTCCACGGTCGCCGCGACCGCCTCCGCCTTGCCCTCGCCCGTCGCCAGCAGCACCAGGTGCCGCGCCTCCAGGATCGTCCCGATCCCCTGTGTGATCACGTGATGCGGCACCTGCTCGATGTCGCCCCCGAAGAACCGCGCGTTGTCCACCCGGGTCTGCTGCGTCAGCGTCTTGATCCGGGTGCGGGAGGCGAGCGACGAGCACGGCTCGTTGAACCCGATGTGCCCGTCCGTGCCGATCCCGAGCAGTTGCAGGTCCACCCCGCCCGCCGCCGCCAGCGCCGCGTCGTACGCCTCGCAGGCGCCCTGTACGTCCTCGGCCGACCCGTCGGGGCCCATGAACGCGTCCGCGTCCAGCCCGAGCGGTTCGACGACCTCGCGCAGCACGACGGAGCGGTAGGACTCGGGGTGCCCGGCGGGCAGGCCCACGTACTCGTCCAGCTGCGCGATCCGCGCCCGGGAGGCGTCCACCCGCCCCGCGAGGACCTTCGCCGTCAGTGCCTCGTAGATGGGCAGCGGCGTCGATCCCGTGGCCACCCCGAGCAGCGCGTCGGGCTTGCGGCGGAGCAGCTCCGCGATGCCCTGCGCGATGAGCTCCCCGCCTGCGTTGGCGTCCTGGACGATGACAACTTCCACGCTGGGCCCGCCGATCGATTGAAAGGTCATGTGGTATAGACCAATCTAGCAGAAGGGGGTGGCGCCCCGGTGAATCCCGGCTGGCGGGGGTGTGGTCCCCCGTGGTCGACTGAGCCGGACGGCGCCCGGACCGTATGGGAGGCAACGAGCCATGGCCGCCACGACGCCCACCGGGCCCGGCGAGCACAGCGAGCACGCGGGCAGGATCATGTCCGCCGAGATGGCCGAGCAGCCCGCCGTGCTGCGCCGGATCCTCGACCAGGGGGCGCCGAGGATCCGCGAGGTCGCGGCCGCGATCGCCGCGAGGAAGCCCCGCTTCGTCCTGCTGACCGCCCGCGGGACGTCCGACAACGCCGCGCTCTACGCGAAGTACCTGCTGGAGATCCGGCTCGGGCTGCCGTGCGGGCTCGCCTCGATGTCCACGACGACGGCGTACGGGGCGAAGCCCGATCTCACCGACGTGCTGGTGATCACGGTCAGCCAGTCGGGCGGCTCGCCGGACCTGGTGGCCTCCACCAAGGCCGCGCGGGAGGCCGGCGCGGTGACCCTCGCCGTGACGAACAACCCGGACTCCCCGCTGGCCGCGGTCTCCGAGTTCCATATCGACATCCTGGCGGGCCCGGAGAGGGCCCTTCCGGCGACCAAGACGTACACGGCGTCACTGCTGTCGCTCTATCTCTTCGTCGAGGGGCTGCGCGGTGGCGACGGCGCCGCGGCGCACGTCCTGCCGGGGCTCGCGGAGGAGATCCTGGCCCGCCGGGCCGAGGTGAGGCAGCTGGCCGCCCGCTACCGCTTCGCCGAGCGCATGGTCATCACGTCCCGGGGCTACGGCTACCCGACGGCCAAGGAAGCGGCCCTCAAGCTGATGGAGACGAGCTACATCCCGGCTCTGTCCTACTCGGGCGCGGACCTGCTGCACGGCCCGCTGGCCATGGTCGACAACATCTCCCCGGTGATCGCCGTGGTGCCGGAGGGTCATGGGGGCGAGGCCCTCCAGCCCGTCCTGGATCGTCTGCGCGGCCGCGGTGCCGATCTCTTCGTGGTCGGGCCGAAGCCCCAGGTCGAAGCGGCGTCCGCGGGTTTCGTGCTGCCCACGGAAGGGGTGGCGGAGGAGGTCCAGCCGGTCCTGGAGATCCTCCCGCTCCAGCTCCTCGCGTACGAGGTGACCATCGCCCGCGGTCAGGACCCGGACGCGCCCCGCGCCCTCGCCAAGGTCACCGAGACCCACTGAGCGCGCGCCGGTCTCGTCCGCAGCGGCGAACCGGTCCCGGAAACACCCGCGGGCCGCGGCGCCGGGACGGGACCCTCAGCCCGTCCGGCACCGCAGCCCGGAGTTGCGCGGCCGGTGGGTGTGCGGTTCCCGCTCGGCCGTGTGGAGGGCTCGGCGCAGTCAGGGCAGAGAGCGCCGGGTCCTCGGTTCCACCTTCCTGTGCGGGGAAGGTGGAGGTCTTTACCTGGTCATTGTGGACTAGACCATTCTGGTCTGTCCATCCATCGGCAGGCATGTGTTCCGGGCCCATCCTCCACCACGGAGGGCCGTCCCGTCAGGTTCATAGCGAAGGTACGCTCACAGCGTGCCCTCCATGAACGACCTCGTACGCCAGCACACCGCTCTGAGTGAGTCCGACCTCGAGTGGCTCCACCTGCTGGTCTCGGAGTGGCAGCTGCTCTCCGACCTCTCCTTCGCCGACCTCGTCCTCTGGGTCCCCACCCTGGACGGCACGCGCTATGTCTCCGTCGCCCAGATGCGGCCGAACACCGGTCCCACCTCCTATCAGGACGACATGGTCGGCCATTTGGTTCCCCGCGGCCGCCGGCCGATGCTCGACGCGGCGCTCGACGAGGGCCGGATCGTGCGCGAGGGCGACCCGGAGTGGCGCGAGGAGGTGCCGGTACGGGTCGAGTCCATCCCCGTACGCCGCGAGGGCCGCGTCCTCGGGGTCATCGCCAGGAACACCAATCTGCTCACCGTCCGCACCCCGAGCCGGCTCGAACTGACGTATCTGCAGTCCGCCTCGGACCTCGCCCAGATGATCGCCGCCGGGACGTTCCCCTTCCCCGAGCAGCAGGTCGACATGGACGCCTCCCCGCGCGCCGGTGACGGCCTGATCCGCCTCGACGCGGACGGCGTCGTCCAGTACGCGTCCCCCAACGCCCTCTCCGCGTACCACCGGCTCGGCCTCGCCGCCGACCTGGTCGGCCAGCACCTCGGACAGATCACCGCCGAACTCGCCCCGTCCCGCGGTCCGGTCGACGAGGCACTGGTCAAGCTCGCCAGCGGATACGCGCCGCGCGAGGCCGAGGTCGAGGGCAACGGGGGCGTCATCCAGCTCCGGGCCATCCCGCTCAAGCCGAAGGGTGCCCGCACCGGTTCCCTCGTGCTCCTGCGCGACGTCACCGAACTCCGGCGCCGCGAGCGCGAGTTGATCACCAAGGACGCCACCATCCGGGAGATCCACCACCGGGTGAAGAACAACCTCCAGACGGTCGCCGCTCTGCTGCGGCTGCAGGCCCGCCGGATGGACTCGGTACGCGGCCGGGAAGCCCTCAACGAGGCCGTCCGCCGGGTCGGGTCCATCGCGATCGTCCATGAGACGCTGTCCCAGAACCTGGACGAGCGGGTGGAGTTCGACGACATCGCGGACCGGGTCCTCGCCATGGTGGCCGAGATCTCCCCGGGCAAGGTGGTGTGCCGGCGCAGCGGCCGCTGCGGAATCCTCGATGCGGAGGTCGCCACGCCGCTGTCCATGGTCCTCACCGAGGTCCTGCAGAACGCGCTGGAGCACGCGTTCGCACCGGGGGAGCACGGCACGGTCGAGGTCTCGGCGGTACGCGGAGGCCCCCGCTCCGACGAGCGGCTGCTGATCACCGTGCAGGACGACGGCCGTGGTCTGCCCGAGGGCTTCGATCCGCAGCGGGCCGGGAATCTGGGTCTGCAGATCGTGAGGACCCTGGTCGAGGGCGAGTTGGGCGGCTCCTTCGACATGAAGCCGGCCGCCGGGCGCGGTACGCGCGTGGTTCTGGACATCCCGGTATGCAGCCAGAAGTAGCGGGCCCGCACAGCAGTGAGCCCCGGACCGTATCAACACGGTCCGGGGCTCGAACGCTTGGGTTACTGCTGCGCGCTGCGGCTCGGGGGCGGTGAGTGCGTACTCTCCGTACGCGCCGCCGGGCTCAGGCTCGTAACAGGGGGCCGTCAGGCGCTGGCGTTGCGCGCCCGGTTGCGAGCGGCGCGGCGCTTCATGGCGCGACGCTCGTCCTCGCTGAGGCCACCCCAGACGCCGGAGTCCTGACCGGACTCGAGCGCCCACTGCAGGCACTGCTCCATGACGGGGCAGCGACGGCAGACGGCCTTGGCTTCCTCGATCTGCAGCAGCGCAGGACCGGTGTTGCCGATGGGGAAGAACAGCTCGGGGTCTTCCTCGCGGCAAACGGCGTTGTGACGCCAGTCCATGGCTGCTACCTCTCTTGGTATTACGTGCAGGTTGCTTGTGAATGTGAACGCTTTCACGAATCCCCCCGCACCGGAAGTGCCAACGCCCAGATGAACTGGTTGCGGTCCAGGTGTGAGGAGGGGTTCTGGCTCTCAGTGGAGGCCGGTCCTGCGGGCCGTCCCGATCGCCATGTAGAGATTCGCAAACCTCGGCGGCGGATACAACCCCTTCCGGAAAGTTTTTTTTGATTCCTCGGTGTCGACTAGGTCACAGCCGTACTTCCATGGGGTGGACCCACGCCTAAACGTTCGAGTGGAAGGACTTTTGCCCCTTCCGCTCACACAATCACACGCAGTGCACGGCGTACGCCTGTGAACGTCACGCTACTGCGGAGCCCGAGGTGGTCTCCGTCCATCTGGAAGGGCAGTGGAGCCTTCGAATGCAAGGTGAAGTCGGTCAGGTCGTGAAGGGAGACGACATGCTTTCCGCGCGGCCCGCGGTCGGGGGTCGACGTGAGCAGCTGGGTCGAATAGCGGGCCATCGCGGCGGCCGAGAGCCGGCCGAGCGCGAGGACGTCCAGGGCGGAGTCGAAGGACGCCGCCGGAGCGGCGTACACCGGACGATTGCCCAGGTAGGTCCAGGGAGAGGTGTTGCAGACTATCGACAGCGCGAGGCCCTTCACGGGCTCGGCTCCGGGGCGTTCCAGCGTGATCGCACCGCGGCGGCGGTGCGGGTCCCCGAGGAACTGGCGTGCCGCCTGGCGTATGTAGAGGGAGTGCGTCGACGTCTTGCCGCGCTCCCGCTGTTGTTCGACCCGGCCGACGACACCGGCGTCGAATCCGAAGCCGGCGCAGAAGGTGAACCAGCGGGGCGGAACGGCCTCGTCCTCCGTACCCGGAGTGCCGGCCGCCACTCCCAGACCGACCGTCCGTTCGCTGCGCAGGCTGAGCGCGTCCAGGATCGCCCCGGTCGCCTCGACGGCGTCGTTCGGCAGCCCGAGGGCGCGGGCGAAGACATTGGTCGAGCCGCCGGGCACGACCGCGAGGCGGGGGAGGGCGTCGGGGTCCGGGCCGGCGTGGAGCAGTCCGTTCACGACCTCGTTCACCGTGCCGTCGCCGCCGAGCGCCACGACCAGGTCGATGTCGTCGGAGTCGGCCGCGCGACGGCCGAGGTCCCGGGCGTGGCCGCGGTACTCCGTGGTGACGGCCTCCAGCTTCATCTCGCTGGCGAGGGCGTGGATGAGGACGTCACGGGTGCGGGCACTGGTGGTGGTTGCTGCCGGGTTGACCACGAGAAGTGCGCGCATGGCCGCCAGGGTACCTACCGCGGGGTACCCGGCCCAGTCCGGGGCGGAGCGGGCCCGGCTACCCTGCAGGGGTGAGCAGTGCTGAGCAGACCCCTGACGCGCCCGAGGCGCCCGGACCGCGCCCCGGGCGGCTGACCGCCGCGGCGGCCCTGTGCGGCCTGGAGGCCCTGGCCCTGATCGCCGGCGGCGTCTGCATGCTGGTGCTGGGGCTCACCGGTGACCCCGACAGCACGTCGCAGGCCGAGACGGGCGGCGCGACGCTGATCGCGCTGGGAGTGATCCCGCTGCTGGCGGCGCGCGGACTGCTGCTGCGGCGCGGCTGGAGTCGTGGCCCCGCGATCATCACCCAGATCATGGCGCTGCCGGTGGCCTGGACCCTGCTGCGCTCGTCGGGCGCGCTGATTCCCGCCGGGATCGTGCTCGCTGTCGTCGCGGTGACGGGGCTGGTCCTGCTGATCAACGCGGCGACGACGGAAGCACTGGGTATCCGCGGCCGGGCATAGCCCTCCGGCCGGTCCGCACCGCCCGCTCTTCTTACTCCTCGACCAGAAGCTTTTCGCGCAGTTGCGCGAGCGTGCGAGCCAGCAGGCGGGAGACGTGCATCTGGGAGATGCCGACCTCCTGCGCGATCTGCGACTGCGTCATGTTGCCGAAGAAGCGAAGCAGCAGAATCCGCTTCTCCCTCGGCGGCAGGTCCTCCAGCAGCGGCTTGAGCGACTCCCGGTACTCGACGCCCTCGAGCGCCTCGTCCTCGGCGCCCAGCGTGTCCGCGACGGCCGGGGACTCGTCGTCGGTGTCGGGGACGTCCAGGGAGAGCGTCGAGTACGCGTTGGCGGACTCCAGGCCCTCCAGGACCTCTTCCTCGGAGATGCCGAGGCGCTCGGCCAGTTCATGGACGGTCGGTGAGCGGCCGTGCTGCTGGGACAGCTCCGCGGTCGCCGTGGTCAGCGCGAGGCGCAGCTCCTGGAGCCGGCGGGGCACGCGAACCGCCCAGCCCTTGTCGCGGAAGTGGCGCTTGATCTCGCCGACCACCGTCGGCGTCGCGTACGTGGAGAACTCGACGCCGCGCTCCGGGTCGAACCGGTCCACGGACTTGATCAGACCGATCGTCGCGACCTGGGTCAGATCGTCCAGCGGCTCACCACGGTTGCGGAAGCGGCGGGCCAGGTGCTCGACCAGGGGCAGATGCATCCGGACCAGCTGATTCCGGAGCTCTGCCCGCTCGGGGGAGCCTTCCGGAAGTTTGCGCAGCTCGATGAACATCGCGCGCGCCCCGCTCCGGTCGTTCGGATCGTGGTGCTCGTGTTCCCTGGAGTCCTGCTGTTGCTCGCTCATGGCCGCCCTCCCCCAGTGCTTCGCCTGGGAGGTACCCCCAGCCTGCTTCTGCTCCGCCGCGGCCGGAAGGCCGTCACGCTCGTCCTCCGGGTGCGGCCTGGCCTGCTGCTCCGGGATGCCCGCCGGTGCGAACACCGGCTCCGCCGGAGCCGCACGACCGCCGTCCGGCGCTCCGGGAATGCGCTCCTCGTCCCGCACCGGACCGTCCCCGTCCCTCACGCCGGCCCGGGTCCCGCGCCGCGCTGTTTGTACAGGCTGATGGAGACCGTACGGTCGTCCGCCACGGTGGAGTCGACCTTGCCGGCCAGTGCGGAGAGCACGGTCCAGGCGAAGGTGTCACGCTCCGGGGCGCGGCCGTCGGTCGTCGGAGCCGAGACCGTGACCTCCAGAGAGTCGTCGACGAGCCGGAAGACGCAGCTGAGGACGGATCCCGGGACGGCCTGTTGCAGCAAGATCGCACATGCCTCGTCGACCGCGATGCGCAGGTCCTCGATCTCGTCGAGGGTGAAGTCCAAGCGTGCCGCGAGGCCGGCCGTGGCCGTACGCAACACGGAAAGGTAGGCACCCGCAGCGGGCAGCCGGACTTCCACGAAGTCCTGAGTCCCGGGCTCGCCTGCGATCTGGGACACCCTCACCTCCAAGGTGGCACAAGGTCGATCGAGGCTCCGGGAGGGCGATCCCGGAGCCGAGTGCTACGCATCGGTGCGCAGCCCGTACCTGGACTGGCGACGCTATCGCGATCCATGGTGCCGTGTCGCCGGGACCCCTACCCGACGCTGTCACTCATGGTAAGCCCATGAGTACGCACAGTGGCTAGTGTTCTGCGGACCTCAATTACGAAGAACCGGCGGAGCTTTGACGTACCCAGGCGTCAGACGATCGAACCGTCCGGGAAACACCATCGCCAGCCCTCTCCCTGCTCCAGGGTACGCAGCACCGGATGCCCCTCCTCCTCGAAGTGGCGAGTGGCGTGCCGGCTCGGCGACGAGTCGCAGCATCCGACGTGTCCACAGGTCAGGCAGAGTCGCAGTTGCACCGGATGCGTGCCGTCGGACTCGCACTCCAGGCAGGTGGCGCTCAGCGGGGCGGGTTCGGGGCGCGGCAGGTCGAGAACATGGGGACACTCGCTCATGATTGCCAGGTTACGACGCAGGTGACCGTGCAAGGGGCGGATCATGGAAGCATTGCCACTGGTGGCGCTGATCGCGGCGAGCGCCGTGATCGCCGGGGCGGCCCGAAGGACGGCGGTGCCCGCACCGCTGATGCTCGTCGCGGCGGGGCTGATCGCCTCGTATGTGCCCGGAGTCCCGGACTACACCCTCGACCCGCACATCGTGCTGCCGCTGATCCTTCCCCCGCTGCTGCACATCGCGGCCGTCGACAGCTCCTACCTCGACCTGCGGGCCAACATCCGGCCGATCGCCCTGCTGTCGTTCGGCTACGTGCTCTTCGCGACCGTCGTCGTCGGGTACGTCGCCTACCTGCTGGTGCCCGACCTTCCGCTGCCCGCGGCGCTCGTGCTCGGGGCCGTGGTGGCCCCGCCGGACGCCGTGGCCGCCACGGCGATCGCCCGCCGGCTCGGTCTGCCGAACCGCATCACCACGATCCTCCAGGGCGAGTCCCTGGTGAACGACGCCACCGCCATCACCGCCTACCGGGTGGCGCTGGCGGCGGCGCTCGGCGAGGGCCTGAGCTGGGCCGAGGGCGCCTGGGAGTTCCTCCTGGCGTCGGTCGGCGGCATCGCCGTCGGGCTGGTGCTGATGGTGCCGATCCACTGGCTGCGCACGCACCTGAAGGAGGCCCTCCTGCAGAACACCCTGTCCCTGCTGATCCCCTTCGTCGCGTACGCCGCCGCCGAGCAGGTCGGGGCCTCCGGTGTGCTCGCCGTCGTGGTCGTCGCCCTCTACCTGGGGCACCATTCCTGGCAGGTCGACTTCGCCACCCGGCTCCAGGAGGAGGCCGTCTGGAGGATGGTCGCCTTCATCCTCGAGTCCGCGGTCTTCGCGCTCATCGGACTGCAGCTGTCGTACGTCGTCGGCAAGCTCGGCGCGTACTCGATGGCGGAGGCCGCCACGTACGCGGTCGGGGTGTTCGTCGCCGTCGTCGTGGTCCGCTTCGTCTGGCTCTTTCCGGCGACCTTCCTGCCGCGGGCGCTGTCGAAGCGGATCAGGGAGCGCGAACCGAGCGTGACCTGGAAGTCGCCGGTGATCATCGGCTGGGCCGGCATGCGAGGAGTGGTCTCCCTGGCGATCGCCTTCTCCATTCCCCTCACCGCGCACAACGGCGAGCCCTTCCCGGCGCGCAATCTCGTCCTGTTCCTCACCTTCACCACGGTGATCGGCACGCTGGTCGTGCAGGGGCTGACCCTGCCGAGCCTGATCCGGGCCCTGAACCTGCCGCAGCGCGACGCGCAGATCAGCACCCTGGCGGAGGCGCAGGCGCAGAGCGAGGCGTCCAGGGCGGCCGACGAGCGCCTGGAGGAGCTTCTGGCCGATGAGCGCAATGCCCTTCCCGGGCCGCTCGCCGACCGGTTGCGTGCGGTCCTGGAGCGCCGCAGGAACTCTCCCTGGGAGCGGCTCGGGGCGGTCAATCCGGTGACCGGAGAGTCCGCGGACGACATCTACCGGCGCCTCTCCCGGGACGTGATCCAGACCGAGCGCGAGGTCTTCGTGCGGCTGCGTGACGCGCGGCGGATCGACGACGAGATGATGCGCACGCTGCTGCGGAGGCTGGACCTGGAGGAGGCCGCCGCCTACCGGGAGGGTGAGGAGTGAGGCCGCCCGGTGATCACCGCCGCGACGGTGGTCCCGGGCGCGAACGCGCCCTCCTCGGCGAGGGTGACGAGTCCGTACAGCATCTTGGCCACATAGAGACGTTCGACGGGCAGCCCGTGCCGTGTCCCGAAGTCGTCGGCGAACGTGTCGAGGGCGGGGGTGGTACGGGCGTAACCGCCGAAGTGGAACCGCTCGTCCAGCCACCAGTCGCCCGCCGGGCCGCCGAAGGCCTCCTCCTGGAGGGCGCGGATCTCCTCGCCCAGGAAGCCTCCCTTGAGCACCGGCACGCCGAGCGCCCGCCGGCCGGGCGGGAGCCCGGCGGCGAGCCCCGCGAGCGTCCCGCCGGTCCCGCACGCCACGGCGACCACATCGGCCACGCCGCTCAGCTCGCGGCCGAGCTCCGTGCAGCCGCGTACGGCATACGCGTTGCTGCCGCCTTCGGGGACGACGTGGCACTCCTCCGTTTCCCCGAAGCGACGGACGAGCTCCGCGAGCACCTCGGGGTCGGCCTTGCGGCGGTACGTCGCACGGTCGACGAACCGCAGCCGCATCCCGTCGGCCGCGCACGCGGCGAGCGTCGCGTTGAGGGGCCGCCCGGCGAGTTCGTCGCCGCGTACGACCCCGATCGTCGGGAAGCCCAGCAGCCGGCCGGCGGCGGCCGTGGCGCGCAGATGGTTGGAGTAGGCGCCCCCGAACGTGAGCACCGTGCTCCCGGCGGCCGCGCGCAAGTTCGGCGCCAGCTTGCGCCATTTGTTGCCCGGGAGGTCCGGATGGATCAGATCGTCCCGCTTGAGCAGCAGCCGCACCCCGTGCCGTGCGAAACGCTCGTCGGCCACCGGCTCCAGGGGGGAGGGGAGCCGGGGCCGCAGGATGCCGGGGTCGAACGCGTTCACCCCGCCATTCTCGCCGCCCCGGACCGTCCTACTTGAGCCGCTCCGCGATACGGGCCCGCATCGCGTTCATCGTGAAGCCCCTCGGGTCGACCTTGCCGGGCTGCCACTCCAGATGGCCGATGACCGACCGTGCCGTCCAGCCGTGCCGGCGGCACACGGCGGCCGCGGCCTTCTCGATGGCCTCCAGCTGGACCTCCGGCCAGGGGTCCTTGCCGTCGCCGAGGTTCTCGCACTCGAAGCCGTAGAAGTGCCGGTTCCCGTCGGTGTTCGCCTCGTTGTCCGGCGGGAGCAGCTTCTCGGCGATGACGGCGCGCAGGACGTCGTCGTCGCCGAGACCGGCGTGGTTGGCCCTGCCGTAGCCGACGAGATGGACCGTGCCGTCCTTGGCGATGACGCCGTGGCAGAGCGGGCCCGGCAGGCTCTCGTAGCCGTCGCGGCAGATACGTACGGTGTTGGCGGTGCCCTTGGTGACGGTGTGATGGATCATTACCCCGTGCACGGGGCCCCAGGGGCCTTTGTGGTTGCGGTTGTGTGTGCGCCAGTCGCCGACCTGGACGACCGTCAGCCCTTCGTCGCGCAGGGCGTCGAGGAAGCTGCTCGCGGACATGGGTGGGGCCATGGCCCACTCCTTCGCGGCTTGTCGTGGTCCGTACCGGGCTTCTACCCCAACCCTCGAGATCGGGCCATCCGTTCGGGCGGTGTGCGATCCGATCCGGCCATGGCGCCGATCGGGCGGAAAGCGCGTGACATGCCCCGCACGTCCCCGACTAGTCCCACTCATTTGTGTAATGGCGCGCCTACTCACCGTGCTGGAAGGCTCTCTTCTCGCAGGTCAATCCATGATTGCGAAGGAGTCCCATGTCGGTTGGTTCGGTTGGTGACGAGGTGCGCGAGGACCAGGCGTCGCCGCAGCAGAGTCTCGGTACGGCCGCCGCGCGGAACCTGGCGACCACCACCAAGTCGGCGCCGCAGATGCAGGAGATCACCTCGAGGTGGCTGCTGCGGATGCTGCCCTGGGTCCAGGTGCAGGGCGGTACGTACCGGGTGAACCGTCGGCTCAGCTATTCCGTGGGCGACGGGCGCGTCACCTTCGTCCAGACCGGCAGCCAGGTCGAGGTCATCCCCGCCGAGCTCGGCGAGCTGCCGCCACTGCGGGGGTTCGGCGACGAGGCGGTGCTGGCCGAGCTGGCGCAGCGCTGCCGGCAGGTGCGGTTCGCGCCCGGCGACGTGCTGGCCACGAAGGGCGAGACGGCGGACCGGGTGTACCTCCTCGCGCACGGCCGGGTGGAGCAGATCAGCACCGGTCCGTACGGTGACGAGGCCGTGCTCGGAGTCCTGGCCGACGGCGCCTACTTCGGGGAGAGGTCCCTGGTCGACGGCGACGCCGTATGGGAGTCCACGGTCCGGGCGGACACCGCATGCGTCGCGCTGGAGCTCACCCGCCAGGACGTGCTGACGCTCGCGGACCGCGCGGAGTCGCTCGGCGCGCATCTCCTCTCGGTGCTGTCGATCCCTCACCAGCGGACCAACAAGTACGGCGAGGCCGAAATCGATCTGTCCGCCGGCCATGTCGGCGAAGCGCTCGTGCCCCACACCTATGTGGACTACGAGGCGGCCCCGCGCGAGTACGAGCTGAGCGTCGCCCAGACCGTGCTGAAGGTCCACAGCCGTGTCGCGGACCTCTACAACCAGCCGATGAACCAGACCGAGCAGCAGTTGCGGCTGACCGTCGAGGCGCTGCGGGAGCGCCAGGAGGACGAGCTCATCAACAACCGGGAGTTCGGGCTCCTGGCCAACTGCGACTACGGGCAGCGGCTGCAGCCGCACGACGGCGTGCCCGGCCCGGACGACATGGACGAGCTGTTGTCCCGGCGGCGCGGATCCAAGCTGTTCCTCGCCCATCCGCGGGCCATCGCCGCCTTCGGCCGCGAGTGCAGCAGGCGCGGCATCTACCCGGACACCGTCGACATCGGCGGGCACCGCATCCCCGCCTGGCGCGGAGTGCCGATCTTCCCGTGCAACAAGATCCCGGTCTCGGACGCCAGGACCACCTCGATCCTCTGTCTGCGTACGGGCGAGGAGGACCAGGGCGTGATCGGTCTCCAGCAGTCCGGCATCCCCGACGAGATCGAGCCCAGCCTCTCGGTCCGCTTCATGGGCATCGACGAACAGGCGATCATCTCCTACCTGGTCACGGCCTACTACTCGGCGGCGATCCTCGTGCCCGACGCGCTCGGGGTGCTGGAGAACGTGGAGGTGAGCCGCTGGCGCTGACGCCCGGCGCCGTTCCGCCGGCCCGGATCCGGCGGGGGCGGCCCGGCGCCGCCCCTGCCCCGCCCCCTTCACCAGCTTCACCAGAGGACGTGACCGTGACCATGACCAGCACGGACGCCACCGCCACCGAAGGCCATGAGGCGGCGGCGCTCCTGGAACGCACCCGCAGCGCCGTCAATCCCCGTCTGCGGGACACCGTCGAGTCACTGCCCGGCTCCATACGCCGTGTCGCGATGTACCACTTCGGCTGGGAGCACGCCGACGGCACCCCGGCCGGGGGGTCGGCGGGCAAGGCGATCCGGCCCGCGCTGGTGCTCGCCGCGGCACGGGCGCTCGGCGGGGACCCACGGCACGCCGTGCGCGCCGCGGCCGCGGTGGAGCTCGCGCACAACTTCACGCTCCTCCACGACGACGTCATCGACGAGGACCCGACGCGCAGACACCGGCCCACCGCCTGGACGGTGTTCGGCACCCCGGACGCCATCATCGCCGGTGACGCCATGCTGGCCCTCGCGCTGCGGCTGCTGGCCGAGGACCGGCATCCCGCGTCCGCGGCGGCCTCGGCCCGGCTCGCCGCCTGTGTGATCGAGCTCTGCGCCGGTCAGCAGGCGGACTGTGCCTTCGAGCAGCGCGGGCCGCACGAGGTCTCGCTCGACGAGTGCCTCGCCATGGCGACGGCCAAGACCGGGGCGCTGCTGGGCTGCGCCTGTGCCCTCGGCGCGCTGTACGCGGGCGCGGGAGAGGAGGAGATCGCGGCGATGGACGCCTTCGGCCGGGAGGCGGGGCTGGCCTTCCAGCTCATCGACGATCTGATCGGGATCTGGGGCGACCCGGACCGTACCGGCAAACCGGCCGGCGCCGATCTGGCCGCGCGCAAGAAGTCGCTGCCGGTGGTGGCCGCCCTCGCTTCCGGCACCGGGGCCGCGGCGGAGCTGGCCGAGCTGTACGGCGGGCCGATGGACTCCAGGACCGTCCGTCGCGCCGCCGAGGCGGTGGAGCGGGCCGGTGGCCGGGACTGGGCGCAGCTCCAGGCGGCCGACCGGATGTCCCGGGCGGTGCAGCAGCTGTCGCGCGCGGTCCCGGATCTCGCGGCGGCAGGGGATCTGCTCTCGCTGGCGGAGTTCGTCACCCGACGCACCCGCTGAGCCCGGGCAGCCTGAATCCCGGGCAGCCTGAATCCGGGCGTCCGGATCACGTGCGCGAGTCCGGGCCCCAACTCTAAGATCACAGCGGCCGGTTGGCGATCACGGAGAGGCGGCCCGGACATGGGCGTACGGATACGGCAGGCGGGCGAGCGCGACCGGGAGACGGTGGTGCGGCTCCTCGACGAGGCCTTCATGCACGATCCGGTCAGCAGCTGGGTCTTCCCCGACGAGGCGCACCGCCGCAGGGTGCACGGCGTCTTCCTCGGGGTCTTCCTGGAGGCGGCGCTCGCCGAGGGCCGGGTCGACATGGCCGAGGACGGTACGGCCGCGGCGCTCTGGCTGCAGGTGCCGGCCGACCCGCCCGAGGAGGAGGACGACACCCCCGCACGGATGCGGGAGATCGCCGACCCGGACAACGAACGTGCCGAGCTCGTCGGCCGGCTGACCGGTGAGGCCCATCCGACGGGCAGGGCGCACGAGTATCTGCTGCTGATCGCCGTCTCCCCGGAGCGGCAGGGTGAGGGCCTCGGCACGGCGCTGCTCGCGCCCGCGCTGGAGCGCTGCGACCGGGAGGGCCTGCCCGCCTATCTGGAGGCGAGCAACGCCCGCAGCAGCAAGCTGTACGAGCGGCTGGGCTTCGCGTTCACGGACCGTACGGTGGTGCTGCCCGACGGGCCGACGATGTGGCCCATGTGGCGGGAGCCCGCATCGGGGCCCGCCGCGGAGTAGTCGGCCTTGCCCGGTCACGCCGCGGGCGCGCTGGAGGTCCCCATCAACATGCCTTCCGGGAAAGACGCTTGCGCAACCACTACACCTGGAGCACTATAGGCGGAGTGGTTCAGCTTCCGACAGAAACAGAGGACCGGTTTGCGCAAGCTCACCTACTTCATCGCCTGCTCGATCGACGGCTTCATCGGAGACCCGAACGGCGATGCCTCGTCCATGCTCGGCCTTCTGGACGAGGAGTACCTGGAGTTCCTGAAGACGGAGTACCCGGAGACCATCCCGGTCCACGGCCGTGAGGCGCTGGGCATCCAGGACGCCGAGAACGGACACTTCGACACCCTGATCCAGGGCCGCGCCAGCTATCAGCTGGCGCTGGACATGGGCATCACCAGCCCGTACGCGCATCTGCGGGAGTACGTCCCCTCGCGCACCCTGGAGAAGTCCCCCGATCCCCGTGTCGAGATCATCTCCGAGGATCTGGTCGGCAAGGTCCGCGAGCTCAAGGCCGAGGAGGGCGGACTCGACATCTACCTCTGCGGCGGCGCGCAGATCGCCGGTGAGCTGCTCGACGAGATCGACGAACTGGTGATCAAGACGTATCCGCAGGTGTACGGCGCCGGCATGCCGATGTTCGGCACCGATTTCGCCGTCACCGACTTCGCCCTGGACTGGGTGCGCACCTTCGGCAACGGCGTGCTCGTACGGAAATACACCAGGAAGCGGTAGCGGTAGCGGTAGCGGCAGCCGCAGCGGGCGACGGCGAGGCCGACGCGGCGACGGGCGGGCCGGGAGGGGACCCGGCGCCGCGCGAGCGCTGTTCGTCCTGCGTGCGCGGATCTATCCTGGACGCATGGGCAGCGAAGGACGTCGGACCGTCCGCCGCCCGCAGGGCGAGTACGTGTGCTCGACCTGTGGACAGCCTGTCGGCTCCGTCATCAAACGGCGCAAGGTACTCGGGGTGTTCGTTCCCGAGTGGGATCCCGGCCCCTGTCACAACCCCGACTGCGCGCGCGGCAGTGATGCCGCGCCGGGCGCGGGGCGTGAAGCGGGGCGTGAAAGGGAAGCGGACGGCACGAAGGGCACGAGCGAGGAGCCGGCCGACGGCCCGGCCAAGGGGTCGCCCGCGTAGCCCGATCCGGGCCCAATCCACGCAGAAGCGTTCGAGAGGCGACCGGATGTACGGCGGAGCCGGTCGTACCGCTACAGTCCGCGCCATGTCATCGGAGTCGACGGAAGTCTGGACCGGCTGGTACCGGGACCGCCAGGGTGCTGAAGCGATAGCCCTCACGGTCGCGGCGAGCGGGCACAAAGTACGCACCCGTATCAGGGGAGTTGAGTACGAGGGTCCGAGTTTCGGCGCCCTGGGCGCGGCGGACTCGGGCGAGGCGCTCGCCGGCTGCGTACTGGAATGGGACATGCCGTTGCCCGTCACCCTGGACGGCACGGTGGGGCAGGCGACGCTCAGCTGCCTCCTGGCGATCGGCGGACCCGGGCCGGACGGGGCGCCGGACCGGGTGGATCTGAGTCTGACCCTGCACTTCGGCGGAGCGGCGTACGAGTCCGGAATCGCCGGCGGCGACTTCGACGAGGCGCTCGGACGGATCCGGCGGCAGCTGCCGGAGGGCGCGGAGTTCGGGCAGCGACTGGCGACCAGCGCCTGACCCGCGCGGCAGGTCACTGGTGAGGCAACCCGAGCCAGCCCGCGTCCACGCCCGGATTGTCGTCCTCCACGACGAACTCCTCCTCGGTCTCGGAGGGTTCGAAGCCGGCGGCGGTGAGTGCCGCCAGCAGTCCTTCCAGCGCGGCGCGGGCGGCGGGCCGGCCGCTGCCGTGGACCCGCTGGGTGACGAACCGTTCCTGGACGCCGTCGGCGTGGACACGGCGGGCGTTGCGTGAGACATGGGCGTCGTGCCGCTCGGACACGGCGGCGAGCAACGCCGCGTCGTACCCGTACGGCAGCCGCAGCTTGACGTGGTGCTCGAAGTGACAGTGGCCGGGCAGCCCGCGGGCGTCCTCGGCGGTGCGCGGCACGCCGTCGTTCCACGGCGCGGCCTCGATCTTCGTCCGTACGACGGGGAATCCGGCCGCCGTGAGCCGCTCCGCCAAGGCCCGTGCCGTGCGCCGCTGCCCGGTGAGCGTGCCTGTGTCGGAGAGGGTGAGCATGGGCTGGGAGGGGGTACGGCCGCGGGCCAGCAGGATGTGGGTGAACTTGATCCCGTGGCTCTTCGCCCAGCGGGCCAATGCCTCGACGCTCCGTGGATCGTCCTGAGGCGTCCCGATCGTCACGTGCGTCTCGAACTCACCGGCGAAGTCGCGCGTGCCGTCGGGGCCGTCGCGTCCGTCAGGCCCGTCGCCTCTGTCGGGTCCGTCGGGTCCGTCGGGTCCGTCGTGTCGGACGGGTCTGTCGTGATCCACCGCCCGACGCTACCAAGGGCGCAGGACGGGAGAACGCCCCGTGCCCGGGTTGCGGATCCCGGGCACGGGGCGCCGTGAGGTCGCGGCGGGTCAGGAGACCTTGGCGAGGGCGGCGGCGAGGCCGTTCGCCCAGAGCTGGTCGACGCGGGCGCGCTCGGCCGCGTCGGGGTTCGCGTTCTGGCAGGACGTGCCGGGGCCGCCGCCCGACATCAGCTCGCTGCACGGGCCGGAGTAGTGGTCGGGAAGCCCGAGCACATGGCCGGTCTCGTGAGCGGTGACGCGGGTGGAGTTGTACTGCTGGTTCTGCTGGTAGTCGAGGAAGATGTAGCCGTTGCCGTGCCCGTCCGTGCTGGCGTACGAGCCGCGCGGGTCATTGCCCTCGTAGTACTGGAAGTCGGGGTTGCCGCCCTCCTGCAGCCGCACGTTGGAGACGGAGCCGTTCCATATCTGCGTGCTGCTCGATATCTGCGAGCGGAAGCTCGGCGCGTTGCTCGCGCTGTAGACGACGGTGACGGCCTGGGCGCCCGGGTTCGCGGCGCGCTTCTCGGCGACCGACTTCACGACCGCGTCGAAGAAGGCCTTGGTCGCCCTGGCGTCCTCCGACGAGCCGGCGTACGCGACTGCCGAGGAGACCGCGCCGGTGGGGACGGCAGCGCTCGTGGTGGCGGGGCTCGCGGTGGCGGGGCTCGCGGTGGCGGGAACGGCGGCGGTCAGCGCGGCGGCGATGCCGAGGCCGAGGGCGGCGGAGAGTAGCGCCCTGGGACGGCGTCGCTCGGGGTGCTTCATGGGGGGTTCTCCTCGTCCGAGTGGGGGTTCGGTTGGGGAGAGTGTCGGGGAACGCGACCCCGCGCGGATGATGCCAACTGCCGATAGCACCAGGGCATCACGGCGACGACCAGCGTCAACCAGCAAGAATTTCACGGATATTACTGCGACACGGGTGCCTGGTGTGACTCGGGGTGCCGTTCTAGGCTCGTGGTATGGAACTGGAGGTGAGGCACCTGCGAGTGCTGTGCGCGATCGCCGACGCGGGCAGCCTGCACCGGGCGGCCCGGCAACTGGGGATGAGCCAGCCCTCTCTGACGACCCAGCTGCGCCGCATCGAGAACACCCTCGGCGGGGAACTGTTCCTGCGCGAACGCACCGGCTGCCGGCCCACACCGCTCGGCCGCTCGGTGCTGAGCCGCGCCCGCCCGCTCATCGACGGGATGTCGGCGCTCCTGACGGAGACCAGGGCGGCCGTGGCCCGCGGCCTGGACGACCGCCGGCTGCGGATCGGTTCCACGGCGAGCCGCGCCCTCGCCGGCTGGCTGCGCCGCCTCAGACAGCGGCTGCCCGACGGCATGGACCTGTCCCTCCATATGAACGTGTCCGCCAACGTCCTGCTGCGCATGGTCGCCGCAGGACACCTCGACGTGGCGTTCGTCCACGAGGTCGAGGGCTGCCCGCTGCTCGTCCCCGACGGTCTGCCGCGGCGCGTACTCGTCGAACGCGAACCGCAGTTCATCTCCATGGCGCGCGACCATCCGGCCGCCGCGGACCCCGTCGTCGATCTGACCGACCTCGCCGAGGACCGGTGGATGGTCGATCCGACGGTCGACGGCGAATGGGACGGCCTGCGCCGCGTGCTGGCCGCCGCCGGAATCGACCCGCCGGTCCTGCACGCGGACTACCACACCGCCGCGTCCCTCATCGTGGTCGGCGAGGCGATCGCCCCCTGCCAGCCCACCTCCGGCCCGCGCGAGGACATGGCGATACGCCCGCTGCGGGGCGACCCGCTGGCCGTACGCCTGCTGCTCTACCGGCGCCCGGGCGCCGACACGGAGATGCACGCCCTCCTCTACGCAGAACTGGCCGCGGCCTACCGCGAAGCGGCCCTGCGCGCCGCCCCGTACCGGCAGTGGCTGCTGCGCAACAAGAGCCCGCTGCTGCACGCACCCGCCGCGTGAGCCGTCGTCCGCACGCACCGGCACCCGCCGCATGGGCCGTCCGCCGACGTGGCGCCTGCCCGTGTGCCGCCCGTGTGCTGTCCGCGTGCCGTCCGCCGGGGTGCCGCGCTCCCGAGGTGGCGTCAGCGGACCACGCGGCCGCGGAGGATGATCCGGGAGGGATGGGCCAGGACCGCGGGGTCGAGGGCCGGGTCCGTGTCGTACGCCACGAGATCGGCGGGCGCGCCGTCCGTCAGCCCCGGCAGCCCCAGCCAGTCGCGGGCCGTCCACGACGCCGCGCCCAGCGCCGCCTCGGCGGGCATGCCGGCGCGGGCCAGCCAGGCGGACTCCGCCGCGACCGTCCCGCACGGGAAGCTGTCGGTGCCGGCGAGGACGGTGACCCCGGCCTCGTACGCCGAGCGGACGTTCGCGAGCAGGCCCTCCCAGCCGGTGAGGAAGTCCTCTCGGTAGGGGGTGCGCTCACGGGCGCGGAAGGCCGCCGCCTTCGCGCCGAAGACGCCGAGTGTGGGAACGAGCGCCGTGCCCTGGGCGGCCATCCGGTCGAGCAGTCCCGGATCGAGGTGCATCCCGTGCTCCAGGCTGTCGGCACCGGCGAGCACGGCGTTGCGGGCGCCCTCGGCGGTCTGGCAGTGCACCGAGACCCGGCCGCCGGCGGCGTGCACGGCCGTCACGGCCGCGGTCAGCAGATCCAGCGGCACGGCGGGCTCGTCCCACCGCCAGTCACCGATGACCTTGCACCAGCCGGAGGACGCCGAGGCCTCCTCGACCGCCGCCACCAGTAGTTCGTCCTCGCGGATGTCGCGCCCGAACCCGGGGAAGAACCTCCCGGGCGTCGCCAGCCACCGCCCGGCCGACCGGACACGGGGCAGCTCCTCGTCGGCGTCCACCCACTGCGGCATCCGCGCCGCGGTCCCGGGCGTACGGACCAGCAGGACACCGGCGTCCCGGTGCTGCAGCAGATGCTTGCGCAGCACCGAGTCGTCGAAGGGCTCGGTACTCGTCTCCGTCCCGGGGTGCGTGTGCACATCGACGAGTCCCGGCAGCAGAAAGCCGCCGTCCACCACGAGATCGGCGTCCGCCCCCGGCGCGGGGCCGGTGCGCAGCCGGTCCCCGTCGATCCACAACGTACGCTCCTCCCGCTCGGGCAGGACCACACCCTGCACCTGCGACAGTCCCGCTCGCTCGCCGCTCATCGGGCGAAGCCGTCCCGTAGGCGGCGCAGATCGTCATCGGCCGGTGATGAACTCATGGGGCCAATCTACGAAAGCGCTCGAACGGGCAGGGAACTCACCCGGCTGTCCCAGGCGTTGACGTGTCACACGCCGCTGGCCGGGCGCCAGCGACTGCCCGACCCGAGCCACCACGCCCTCACAGGTTCGGCCCCGCACCGAAGGGTGCGGGGCCGAATCCGTGTTCCGCGTCGGAGCGGGGGACGTGAGGCCTCAGGCCTTCTTGGTCTCCTAGTAGTGGGCTGGGTCGGTGACCTGCGGCGATGGGTGCTGCAGGTCACCGACCTGGCCTTTTGATGTTGGGTGGCGATGGGGTGCGACGGTCGTGATCGGGTGTCCTGCGGACTGTGCGCGGACTGGGTGCGCTACCCGTCCCTCCAAAGGCAACGACAACGCAACCCGTGTGCGGCAGAGCTGCTCATAGGCAGGCCAGCGGCCGCGCGCTGACGCTGTCGTGGGATGCCCCGCTGGGGTTACGCGGACAGGGCGCCCAGGGCAGCGTCCAGGCGGGCGGTGGCGTCGTCGGCGACGGGCTTGAGGGTGTCGAGGCCGGTGAGGGTGACCATGGTGCCCGGGTCGAGGGCCTGGACGAGCGTGGTGTCGCCGTCGCGGCGGACGACGACGTTGCAGGGCAGGAGCAGGCCGATGCTGCGGTCGGCTTCCAGGGCCTGGTGGGCGAGCGGCGGGTTGCAGGCGCCGAGGATCAGGTAGTCCTCCATGTCATGGCCGAGTTTCGCCTTGAGGGTGGCCTTGACGTCGATCTCGGTGAGGATGCCGAAGCCCTGATCGGCCAGGGCCTTGCGTACGGCGATGACGGCGGTGTCGAAGTCGGCGTCGAGGCGGACGGTGCGGTCGTAGGACACGGACACTCCCGGATAGTGCGGAACAACTGATTCCTCTATACCCCACCGGGTACCCGCAGGGTGTCAGGCGATGCCTTGAGGGGGGGGTGCCTTCCGCCCGCGGAATACCCCCCTGGGTATAGCTGTTAGGGTGAGTGTCCGATACCCCCCGGGGTACACCGTTCGAGAGGAGTCGTGAGTCGTGTTCTTCGTCGACACCCTGGAATTCGAGGGCCTGGGCAACCGCAGCTACCTGGCCGGCGGACCCAATGCCGCGGTGGTCATAGACCCGCCGCGGGACATCGACCAGGTCATCGCCGCAGCGGCCCGTCGCGGGGTGCGCATCGCTTTCGTGGCCGAGACCCATGTACACAACGACTACGTCACCGGCGGCCTGGAGCTGGCCCGCGTCACCGGCGCCCAGTACCTGGTGCCGGCCGGGGCGCACGTGTCGTTCGCCCGCACCCCCGTCGCCGACGGCGACACCGTGACGGTGGACGAGGGCCTGGTGCTGCGCGCGATCGCCACTCCCGGGCACACCCCGCACCACACCTCCTACGCCCTGACCGAGGACGGGCGCGGTGTGGCGGCGTTCACCGGCGGCTCGCTGCTGATCGGCACCGTGGGCCGCCCGGACCTGGTCGAACCAAGGCTGACCGAGCAGCTGGCCCGCGCCCAGCACGCATCCGCCCACCGGCTGGCCGACGAGCTGGACGACGAGGTGCCGGTGCTGCCCACCCACGGGTTCGGCAGCTTCTGCTCCTCATCCCAGGCCGAGGGGGACGCGACCACGATCGGCAAGGAGCGCAAGGCCAACGACGCGCTGACCCTGGACGTGGACACCTTCGTTGCCCAGATGCTCGCCGGGCTCGACGACGTGCCCGACTACTACGCGCACATGGGCCCGGCCAACGCCGCGGGCCCCGCACCGGTCGACCTCACCCCGCCCAAGCGTGCGGACGCCGAGGAGATCGCATCCCGGCTGGCCGCGGGTGAGTGGGTGGTGGACCTGCGCAGCCGCATGGCCTTCGCTGAGGGACACGTGGTCGGCTCGTTCAACTTCGAGAGCGAGGGCAAGCTCGCCACCTACCTGGCCTGGCTGATCCCCTGGGGCAAGCCCGTCACCCTGCTCGCCGACACCCCGGAGCAGATCACCGCCGCGCAGCGGGAACTGGCGCGGGTGGGCATCGACCGCCCGGCCGCCGCCGCCACCGGTGATCCGGCCGCCTGGGTCCGTGAGGGCGAGGAACTCGCCTCCTTCCCGCGTGCCCGCTTCGCCGACCTCGCCGATGTGCGCGGCCACGGCGAGCAAGTGGTGGTGCTGGACGTGCGCCGGAATTCCGAGCGCGCGGGCGGTTTCATCGACGGCTCGGTCCACATCCCGATCCACGAGCTGCACGGCCGCATCGGCGAAGTACCGGACGGGACGGTATGGGTGCACTGCGCCGGCGGGATGCGCGCCGCGATCGCAGCCTCCCTGCTCGATGCCGCCGGCCGCGACGTGGTCGCCGTCGACGACGCCTTCGACGCGGCCATCAAGGCGGGACTGGCCCTCACCCGCCCCGACGGCACCGACTGACACGCCCTTCCGCGCCATCTGCACGAAAGTGATCAAACGATGTTCTCGCTTCTTCGCCGCGGCCCCGGCCGCCTCACCCCCCAGCAGGCACATCAGCAGACCAGCGACGGCACCGCCGTCCTGCTGGACGTCCGCGAAACACCGGAGTGGGAAGCCGGGCACGCGCCCGACGCACTGCACCTGCCGCTTTCCCGCCTGATGGCCGGGGCGCCGCTCCCGGCAGCCGCGCAGGGCAAGCCGGCGGTCACGATCTGCCGCTCCGGTCACCGCTCCCAGCAGGCAGCCAAGCTGCTGACCGGACGCGGCGTTCAGGCCACCGACGTCACCGGCGGCATGACCGCCTGGGCAAGTGCGGGCCTGCCGGTCACCGGTCAGGGAGGCAGCGGCGGTGTCATAGCGTGAGCGCGCTGATCCTGGCACTGATCGCCGGGGCCGTGGTCGGACTCGCGCTCGGCGCCCTGGGCGGGGGCGGCAGCGTCCTGGCGGTGCCCGCACTGATCTACCTGCTCGGCTTCACCCCGGCCGCCGCCACCACCGCCAGCCTGATCATCGTCACCGCCACCTCGCTCACCGCCCTGTACGCCCACGCCCGCACCGGCAACGTCCGCTGGAAAGCCGGCGCCCTCTTCGCCGCAGCCGGACTCCTGCCCGCCGCCGCCGCTGGAGCCGCCGCATCTCGCCTGCCCCAGCCCGTGCTGACTGCCGCGTTCGCCGCCATCGCCGCACTCGCCGCCGTCAATATGCTCCGCCCCGGCGACGCCGCCACCGGCTCGGCAGCCAGCGGGACGAGGCCCGCCAAGGCCGCCGGCACCGGCGCTGGACTGGGCGCGCTGACCGGACTGCTCGGGGTCGGTGGAGGCTTCCTCGCCGTCCCGGCCCTGGTCACCGTGCTGGCGTTCGAGATGCAGGCCGCCGTCGGCACCAGCCTGCTGGTCATCTCGGCGAACTCGCTGGCTTCCCTGGCCACCCGCGGCTCCACCACAGTCGGCATCGACTGGGCGGTGATCGGCCCCTTCACCGGGGCGGCGATCTTGGGCGCCTGGGACGGCAAGCGCCTGGCAGCCAAGGTCACCGGCACGCTCCTGCAGCGCACCTTCGCCGTCGTGCTGCTGGCCGTGGCTGCCTTCATGCTGATCGACGCCCTCACCTGACGAGCCAGGCGGCGATTCGGTGCCGCAGCACCACGGCTCAGGCCAGAGAGAGGAACAGTTTCTCCAGCCGGGTGCGCATCTGCTCCCGGTCACCGGAAGCGGCCATGTCCGCATCGGTCAGGCAGTGCTGCAGACCGGTGGCGATAATCGCAAAACCCGCCTTGTCCAATGCCCGGGACGCCGCCGCGAGCTGCGTGACCACGTCCTCGCAGTCCCGTCCCTCCTCGATCATCTTGATCACACCGGCGATCTGGCCCTGCGCCCGGCGCAGCCGGTTGACCACCGTCTTCAGTTCCTCAGCTGCCATCGCCAGTTCCACGACCCACACTCCTTCGAGATACCCCCTTGGGTATCCTATCGAAGGGGTAACCCCAACCAAGTAAAGGAAAATCCCCCATGGCGCCCACCACCGCCCTCACCGCCGACCAGGCCAACGCCCGCCTGCACGAGCTGACCGTCATCGACGTGCGCACCCCCGGCGAATATGCCTCCGGTCACCTGCCCGGCGCCCACAACGTCCCCCTCGACCACCTCGATACCGCCCTGCCCGCCCTGAAGACCGCTGCCGGCCGCGGCGACCTACTCGTGGTGTGCGCATCTGGTGCCCGCTCCGCCACCGCCTGCCGGCGCCTGGCCGGCCACGGCATCACCGCCGCCACCCTCACCGGCGGCACCACCGCCTGGACGCAGCTCGGCCATGACGCCCACCGCCCCGCCGGCACCCGCACCCCTTGGGTCATGGACCGCCAGGTCCGCCTCGCCGCCGGATCCCTCGTCCTGACCGGCCTCATTGCCGGACAACGCTGGAGCGCGGCGCGTTGGCTGTCCGCGGGCGTCGCCGGCGGCCTGGTCTTCTCCGCCCTGACCAACACCTGCGGCATGGCCAAGATCCTCGCCAAGCTCCCCAACAATCAGCCCAAGACAGCCGACCTGGACGCCACCCTCGCCGCCCTGACCGGCTGACGGCACCAGACCCCCGTAGCACCGCTAACGCTGCCCCGCTGAGCGGTCCGTCCCATCCACCGTCCTGTCGAGCGCATCGACCAGACGGCGATCACACAGGTCGGCGCCGCCCGGCCGTCGAGGTCGGCCTTGTTCGTTGGGTGATCCCCAAACGGACACCTACCGGGATGCGAAAAGATCCTGGCAGTAAACCTGGCGCGGCGGGCATGTCGCGACGAGCCGAGCTAGGTTGGTTCAAGGGATCTGTCTCAGGAAACGTGATTGCGAAGATGGATGGGCAGGCGATCGGCTGGATGTGGGTATGGCCGGTGCTAGTCGTGGCCGGTCTGCTGATCATCGGCTACGCCGTATTGCGGCTGGCGCGAAACGGCCGAGGAACTGCCCACGGGTCCGGTTCGGGTTCGGTGGCGCGACGGATCCTCGATGAGCGCTACGCCCGCGGGGAAATCGACAAGCGGGAGTACCAGCACCGGTGGAGGGTGCTGCGGTGACCGGCGCGCCGATCAGCCGACGCCGGGCCTTGGGTCTGATCGGACTGGGCACGGCCAGCGTCGCCGCCGGCGCGGCCGGCTGGGTCACCGGTCTGGGCGCCCCGAGCAGGGGCGCCTCGGGCCAGGACCTGGCCCAGCCGCCGGTGCTGGCCAGTCGCGACGGGGTCCTGAATGTGTCGCTGACCGCCGCTCCCGGGGTGCGCCTGGCCGGGCGGGACACCCTGGCATGGGGGTACAACGGCACCTGCCCGGGGCCAACCCTGCGGGTACGGCCTGGGGACCTGCTGCGAGTGCGGCTGGTCAACCACCTTGACCAGCCGACCAACCTGCACACCCACGGCCTGCACGTGTCCCCGCGCGGCAACGGCGACAACCCGTTCGTCACCGTCGACCCCGGCGGCAGCTTCGACTACGCGCACCGTATCCCGGCCGACCACCCGCCCGGCACGTTCTGGTACCACCCGCATCACCACGGCACCGTCGCCGACCAGATCTTCGCTGGCCTGGCCGGGGCGCTGCTGGTCGACGGCGGACCGGGCCCGGATCTGCCGGTGACCGACGACCTGGCCCTGCTGGTCACCGACACCACCATGGACGGGGCCGGCCGGGTCGCCGCGCCGAACATGATGGCCAGGATGATGGGCCGCGAAGGCGACCTGGTGCTGGTCAACGGCCAGCACCAACCCGTCATCACTGCCGCACCCGGCGATGCGCAGCGGTGGCGGGTCATCAACGGCTGTGTCTCCCGGGTGCTCGCGCTGAGGCTGGAGGGTCACCGGCTGACCCAGCTCGCCCTGGATGGGACGTTCCTGCCGGCCCCGGCCGAGCGGGACCAGGTGGTGCTGGCCCCGGGCAACCGGGCCGACCTGCTGGTGCGCCCCGTCCGCGGCGGCCGGTACACACTGGTTGCCGACCCGTACGACCGGGGCAGTATTGGCATGATGGGCGGCGGTCAGCCCACGTCCGGTCCGGTCACCCTGGCCACCCTGGAAGCCTCCGGACCGGCCGCGACACCGCCGCCGCTGCCAGGCGCGCTACCGGCCCCGCCCGCCCTGCAAGGCCGGGTGGCCGGTCAGCGTCGGCTCACCTTCGCCATGGGCATGGGCATGATGGGCGACACGGGCACGGGGATGTTCACCATCGACGGGCGCACGTTCGACCCGGACCGTGACGACCAGACCGTCCCGCTCGACACCGTCGAGGAGTGGACCGTGGTCAACACCAGTCCCATGGATCATCCGTTCCATCTGCACGTCTGGCCGTTTCAGGTGCTGACAACCAGCACCGGTGTACCCCCCATCGGGCTGCGCCAGGATGTTGTGCTCGTGCCCGCACGGGGCTGGGTACGGCTGCGTATCCCGTTCACGGACTACCCCGGCCGCAGCGTCTACCACTGCCACATTCTCGACCACGAGGACCTCGGCATGATGGCCACCATCAACGTCCATCGCTGACGGGCTGCCCTACCGACCCGGCTTCCTGCCGCGATGCCGGCATCTGCCGCATCCTCAGCCAGCCCGCTTGAAGTTACCGCCAGCAGCCCCCGACCCATCAAACAATCCACGATTCCCGACGTCCTGCTGGGTCGGCGCTCTGGGCCGGGACTCGGTCAGCGAGGCCGGTGATGGTCGTGCGGGTGATGGCGAGGTGTTCCAGACGCAGTTCGGCCTCGTGGAGTTGGGCGGAGATCGTCGGCCAGGGCCCGGGCGGTGTCTTCCTTAAGGTCGAGTGCCTGGCCGCTGCCCGGTGGGCGTTGCCCTCTACGATGGGCCCGTGACCGCGCCCGGCGCTCTGCCGACGGCCCAGGCAGGGGCGGCCACCAGATGGTGATGGCCGCGGCGGACAGCTTGCCGCACGCGGATGGGGGATGCGCGCACGCGGCCGGCGGAGCGGGTCATCTCGATCATGCAGACGCGACGTGCGCAGCCGCTGGTACGGGTTCGGCCTACACTCCGCCCGCACTGGTTAGCGCGGTGCTGGACGCGCCTCCTGCCTCTTCGACGGCTGCGGCGGCCCGAGACTCGCCCGACGGGCGGGCCCCGCCCGACCTCTCCGAGCTGCAGCTTCTGCGGATATAGAGCGGCCCGCTCGGCACCCTGATGCTCCGCCCTCACCGACACCTGCGGCATGGCCAAGATCCTCGCCAAACTCCCCCACAACCAGCCCAAGGACACCGACCTGGACGACACCATCGCCAGCCTGACCGCCTGATACCACCACCACCGCGAGGGACCGCTGGCGGTGCCACGACGAACCTCGGCGGCGGCAGGAGCACCTGTCCGACCAGCTCGGCCCCGGCAGCGTGCGGAACGTCTACGACGTCCTCGTGCGCGTCATGACGGCGGCTGTAGACGACAAAGTCATCGCCTCCAGCCCGTGCCGCAGGATCACCCTCCCGGCCATGCCGGACGAGGAGGTCACCCCACCCACGGTCGAGCATGTCGAGGCGATGGCTCGGGTGATGCCGCAGTACATCCGAGCGGCTGTCGTCACCCTCGCCGGATCAGGGCTGCGCATCGGCGAACTGCTCGGCCTGAAGGTGCCCGACATCGACTTCAAGGCTGGCACCATCCGCGTCGAGCGCCAGCGCCTCCAGTCCGGGAAGATCGGCCCGCCGAAGACCACCAAGTCCGGCGCACGGTCCCGGTCGGCGAGGTTGTCACCGACGCACTCCTCGCACACCTCGCGCACGCCCCTCAAGGGAGTGGCTGTTCACGATGGATGAGGGGGAGCCGCTCAACTACCGGCGGTGGAAGACCGAGTGGAACTGCGCCCGTAGGGCACTCCAAGCGGCCGAGAACGAGGCCGCAGAGCGCGAGAGCCGTAAGGCCGTCGAGCTGCCGCACATGGTCACCCACGACCTGCGGCACTTCTACGCCTCCGCGCTCATCGCCGGTGGCGCGAGCGTCAAGCAGGTGCAGCTGGTCCTCGGGCACGCGTCCGCCGTCATCACGCTGCGGATCTACGCGCACCTGTGGCCTGGGGAAGAAGACCGCACCCGGGCCGTCATGGACGCCGTGCTCGGCGGCCTGCGGACCGGGTGCGGACAGGTAGGTAGCCACGCCAGCGAAAGTGCAGGTCAGGCGGCCTAGGCTGAGATCAAGCCTTCTTGGTCTCCCAGAAGATGCGGTCGATCTCGGCGATGAGCTCCAGCGCCTTCTCGCCCGTCTTCGGGTCGGTCGACGCCTTGGCCGCCGAGAGCGCCTTCAGGGTCTCGTTGACCAGCTGGTGCAGCTCGGGGTACTTCTCGAAGTGCGGGGGCTTGAAGTAGTCGCTCCAGAGGACCGACACATGGTGCTTGGCGAGCTCCGCGCGCTGCTCCTTGATCACAATGGCGCGGGCCTGGAAGTGCGGGTCGTCGTTCGCGGCCATCTTCTCCTGGACGGCCTTGACCGACTCGGCCTCGATACGGGCCTGGGCCGGGTCGTACACGCCACAGGGGAGGTCGCAGTGTGCGCTGACCTTCACCTTGGGGGCAAACAGGCGGGAGAGCATTGAGCTGTCCTTCCTCGTGATCGTCTTCTCAGGTGGGACATTACTCCGTGAGTGACTCGATTTCGCGAGTGCCCCCATGGGCTTAGGACAAAAGTCCAGGGCGAGTATGGGACCGGTGGCCGAACGCACCGAAGGACCCGGAGGTGGCCGATGACGGAGCAGGGGCGGGAGCCGAGGGCGCTCTTCGGGATCGCGGAGGTGACCGGGCCCTCCATGTATCCGACGCTGGCGCACGGTGACCAGCTGCTCGTGCACTACGGGGCCGGGGTCGGGCCCGGGGACGTGGCCGTACTGCGGCATCCGCTGCAGCAGGACCTGCTGATCGTGAAGCGGCTGGTGGAGCGGCGCGAGGGCGGCTGGTGGGTGCTGGGGGACAACCCGCACGCCGAGGGGGACAGCCGGGTCTTCGGCGCGGTCCCCGAGGAGCTGCTGCTGGGGCGGGTACGGGCGCGGTACCGGCCGCGCCCGCGAGGTCAGGCCTCGGTGACGGGAGTGCTGGCCTGGGCGGTCTCCGCGGTACGGCCCGTGCTGTCGGACCGCTCGGTCTCCAGGCGCTTGCGGGCGCGGTAGGCGGCGACGTTGGCGCGGGTGGCGCAGCGGTCGGAGCAGTAGCGGCGCGAGCGGTTGGTGGACGTGTCCAGGTAGGCGTTGCGGCAGGGTGCGGCCTGGCAGAGGCCCAGGCGGTCGACGCCGTACTCCGTGAGGTGGAAGGCGAGCCCCATCGCGGCGGTCGCGGCGTATCCGGCGGTCGCGTTCGACGGGTGGTCGGCGAGGTGCATGTGCCAGCGCGGCCGGCCCTCCTCGTCGAGGTAGTCGTGGCCGGAGATCTGCGGGCTGACCGGGAACTCGAGCAGCAGGGAATTGAGCAGGTCGACGGCCTGGGTCGGGTCGCCGGAGTCCGCCGCGGTGAAGACCGCGCGCAGCCTGCCCCGTACGGAGCGGAACCGGGTGACGTCCGCGTCGGTCGCGCGGCGCGCCATCTGGGAGGAGGCGCCGAAGAGCTCGCGGACGGCCTCGACCGACGTGAGCGTGTCCTTGCCGCGCGCCGGCTCCTCGGTGTTGACCAGGCGCACGGCGTAGTCCGAGTAAGAGGCCAGTTCCACTTGTAGTCCTTACGGATGAGGTCTAGTGTCGGCGATGGGCGAAGTAACAGATGCTGTGACTTCGAGGGTATTACGGATAGGGGAGGTTCGGATGGCGGAGACCACGGCGACGACCGGCACCGACTGGCGCGCCTGGCAGGAGAGCTGGGACCGCCAGCAGGAGTGGTACATGCCCGACCGCGAGGAGCGGTTCGGGGTGATGCTGGACATGGTCGAGGCCTTCGCCGGCCCCGAGCCGAGGATCCTGGATCTCGCGTGCGGTACGGGAAGTATCACGGACAGGCTGCTCAAGCGGTTCCCCGGAGCGCGGAGCGTCGGGGTCGATCTCGACCCCGCCCTGCTGGCCATCGCCGAGGGGTACTTCGCCGGGGACGAGCGCGTCACCTTCGTCACCGCCGACCTCAAGGACCCGGGGTGGACCGAGGCCCTGCCGTCCGGCCCGTACGACGCCGTCCTCACCGCGACCGCGCTGCACTGGCTGCACAGCGAACCGCTGGCCACGCTCTACGGGCAGATCGCCGGTCTCGTCGTGGACGGCGGCGTCTTCATGAACGCCGACCACATGAAGGACGACACCACTCCCCGGATCAACGCCGCCGAGCGCGCCCACCGCCACACCGGGATGGACGCCGCCAAGGCGGCCGGAGCGCTCGACTGGGCCGACTGGTGGGCCCTGGCGGCCAAGGACCCCGTGCTCGCCGAGCCCACCGCCCGCCGCTTCGAGATCTACGGCGAGCACGCCGACGGCGACACCCCGTCCGCCCGCTGGCATACCGAGACCCTGCGCGCCGCCGGCTTCGCCGAGGCCCGCCCCGTATGGGCCTCTCCCTCGGACGCGCTGGTGCTCGCCCTGAAGTGACCGGACGAAGGACGAACGCCGGAGGCGGCAGGGCATTCCCTGCCGCCTCCGGCGTTCGGTACGACGGTCCACCGAGCGTTACAGCACCTTGGAGAGGAAGGCTTTGGTGCGGTCGTGCTGGGGGTTGGTGAGGACGTCGCGGGGGTTGCCGGATTCGACGACGACGCCGCCGTCCATGAAGACGAGGGAGTCGCCGACTTCGCGGGCGAAGCCCATCTCGTGGGTGACGACGACCATGGTCATGCCGTCTTCGGCGAGGCCGCGCATGACGTCGAGGACGTCGCCGACGAGTTCGGGGTCGAGGGCGGAGGTGGGCTCGTCGAAGAGCATCAGTTTGGGTTCCATCGCGAGGGCGCGGGCGATGGCGACGCGTTGCTGCTGGCCTCCGGAGAGCTGGGAGGGGTAGTTCTGGGCGCGGTCGGCGAGGCCGACGCGGTCCAGGAGTTTGGCTGCGCGTTCGCGGGCGACGGCCTTGGTCTCGCCCTTGACCTGGATGGGGGCTTCCATGACGTTCTCGAGGGCGGTCATGTGGGGGAAGAGGTTGAAGCGCTGGAAGACCATGCCGATGTCGCGGCGTTTGAGGGCGACCTCGCTGTCCTTGAGCTCGTAGAGCTTGTCGCCCTTTTGGCGGTAGCCGACGAGTTCGCCGTCGACGTAGAGCCGGCCCGCGTTGATCTTCTCGAGGTGGTTGATGCAGCGCAGGAAGGTGGACTTGCCGGAGCCGGAGGGGCCGATGAGGCAGAACACCTCGCGGGGGGCGACTTCGAGGTCGATGCCCTTGAGGACTTCGATGTGGCCGAAGGACTTGTGGACGCCTTCGGCCTTCACCATGGCGGTCATGCCGCGGCTCCCTTCGGGCGGCGCACCGTGAAGAGGGTGGCCTTGATCTTCTGCAGGGGGGTGGGCGGCAGGCTGCGGCTGGAGCCGCGGGCGTAGTGGCGTTCGAGGTAGTACTGGCCGACGCTGAGGACCGAGGTCATGATCAGGTACCAGGCGGCGGCGAGGAAGAGCATCTCGACGGGTGCGCCGGAGGTCTGGCCGATGTCCTGGGCCTGGCGGAAGAGTTCGGAGAACTGGACGACGGCGACCAGGGAGGTGGTCTTGAGCATGTTGATGACTTCGTTGCCCGTGGGGGGCACGATGACGCGCATGGCCTGGGGGATGACGATGCGGCGCAGGGTCTTGCCCTGGCTCATGCCCAGGGCGTGGGAGGCCTCGGTCTGGCCTTCGTCGACGGCGAGGAGGCCGGCGCGGCAGATCTCGGCCATGTAGGCGGCTTCGTTGAGTCCCAGTCCCAGCAGTGCGGTGAGGAACGGGGTCATGAAGTCGGACCATTCGTCCTTGTAGAACGGGCCGAGGTTGATGAACTCGAAGACGAGGCCGAGGTTGAACCAGACGACGAGCTGGACCAGGACCGGGGTGCCGCGGAAGAACCAGATGTAGAACCAGGCGATGGAGGAGGTGACCGGGTTGTTCGACAGGCGCATCACGGCGAGGAGGATGCCGCCGATGATGCCGATCGCCATCGACAGGACGGTCAGGATCAGGGTCTGGCCGACGCCGTCGAGGATGCGCGGGTCGAAGAAGTAGTCGGGGACCGCGCCCCAGTTGATCTTGCCCTGGGAGAAGGCGTAGACGATCGCGACGAACAGCGCGATCGCGACGACGGCGGTGACATACCGGCCGTAGTGCCGCACCGGAACAGCCGTGATGGCTTCCGGTCCGGCCTTCGGCGTGGGTGGTGTGTCCTCCGGACCCGTCTTTTCGATGTCGACAGTCACGTGGAGCCTTTCAGTGCTTCAGTGCCGAGGTCAGGTTCCGACCGGGGGGTCAGGAACCGCCGTTGGTCTTGGCCTCGGTCACCGCGCCGGCCTGGACGCCCCACTTGGCGATGATCTTCTCGTACTCGCCGTTCTTGATGATGGCGTCGAGCGCGGCCTGGATGGCGTCACGCAGCTGGGTGTTGGTCTTCGCCACCGCGATGCCGTACGGCGCGGCCTCGACCTGCTCGCCCACGATCTGGAAGTCCTTGCCGCCGCCGGAGGTCTTCACGGCGTAGGCCGCGACGGGGAAGTCCGAGGAGCCGGCGTCCGCGCCGCCCGCACGCAGACGGGTCTGGGCCTGCTGGTCGTTGTCGAAGGCCTCGATCGTGATCTTGCCCTTCTTGGCCTTCAGGCACTTGGCGTTCTCGGCCTTGGCGAGGTCCTCGGAGACCGTGCCGCGCTGCACGACGATCTTCTTGCCGCACAGGTCGGCCCAGGTCTTGATGCCCTTGTCGTCACCCTTCTTGGTGTAGATGGAGACACCGGCGGTGAAGTAGTCGACGAAGTCGACGCCCTCGCCGACCTTCTTGCCGGTCTCGGAGTCCACACCCTCCTGGCGGTCCTTGGTGTCCGTCATGGCCGACATGGCGAGGTCGTAGCGCTTGGAGCGCAGACCCGTGATGAGGGTGTCGAAGGTGCCGTTCTCGAACTCGAACTTCACCCCGAGCTGCTTGCCCATCGCGTCGGCGATGTCCGGGTCGATGCCGACGACCTTGCCGGAGCCGTCCTTGAACTCGACCGGCGGGTAGGCGATGTCCGAGCCGACCTTGATGACACCCTTGTCGCGGATCGACTGCGGGAGCTTGTCCGCCAGCGGAGCGGCGGCGGTGGCGGTGCCGCCCGTCTCCTTGGTGCCCGAGCCCGAGTTCGTCTGGTCACCGCAGGCGGTGAGCACCAGGGTGCCGGCGACCGCCATCGCGCCGACCGCGGCGATTCGGGACCTGGCTGCGGTCGTGCGACGAGTGGTGCGTGCGGTCATGATCGTGGTCCTCCGGCAGTGTGGTGGAGTTGCCAGGCGGTCGAGCTCGTCTTCGAGTGTCGACCTTGTGTGTTTCCGGCATCTTGCCATTCGGACTAGCCCATTCAGTGGCCTCCGCATGTCAAAATCGGATAACGGGTGACCCCCGAAGTGCGACAGGCCGGTACATCAGGGCCGGACCCGCTGCAGCATCTGCAGCGTTTCCTGCTTCTGGCCGGAAGATCTCCGGTTCGTCTTGGCATACGGACGGTATTCATGGTGCTTTCAACCAGCTGTTCCCGGCGTGTCAGCATATGCCGGTATGAATCCTGTCACCGCATGGTCACCGAGCGGACTATGGACTCGTCGGCGGTGCGGTCCGTCCGGTAAGAAGGATCCTTACACCCCTCATCCGGGGCTCAGGGCGCGTTGTGCGGCGCGCCCGCGCGTACGTACCACCCCTGACGGGCGGGCCAACCGCCCAGGACAGGGAACGGACGCGGTGCCCGCCCACCCCTCCTCAACCAGGAGTGGCCACCCTCAACTGATGAAGACTTAAGGGGTCAAATCGACATGGCAGCGGAGATCGTCAATCCTCGTAGCGACGGCGGTACGGAGAGTGCACCCGGGGAGTCCGGGGAGCCCTTCGATCCGGCCTTCGCGCTGCACCGCGGCGGCAAGATGGCCATCCAGGCCACCGTGCCGGTGCGGAACAAGGACGACCTGTCCCTCGCGTACACGCCCGGCGTCGCCAAGGTTTGCACCGCAATCGCCGAGCAGCCCGAGCTCGTCCACGACTACACCTGGAAGTCGCAGGTGGTCGCCGTCGTGACCGACGGGACCGCGGTGCTCGGCCTCGGCGACATCGGCCCTGAGGCCTCCCTCCCCGTGATGGAGGGCAAAGCGATCCTGTTCAAGCAGTTCGGCGGCGTGGACGCGGTGCCGATCGCGCTCGCGACCACGGACGCCGACGAGATCGTGGAGACCGTCGTGCGGCTCGCCCCGTCCTTCGGCGGGGTCAACCTGGAGGACATCTCGGCGCCGCGGTGCTTCGAGATCGAGCGCAAGCTCCAGGAGCGGCTCGACATCCCGGTCTTCCACGACGACCAGCACGGCACGGCCGTCGTCACCCTCGCGGCCCTGCGCAACGCGGCGAAGCTGACCGGCCGGGGTCTCGGTGACCTGCGCGCCGTCATCTCGGGCGCGGGCGCGGCCGGTGTCGCCATCGCGAAGTTCCTCCTGGAGGCGGGCCTCGGCGATGTCGCGGTCGCCGACCGCAAGGGCATCGTGAGCCGCGACCGGGAGGACCTCACCCCGGTCAAGCGGGAGCTCGCCGAGATCACGAACCGGGCCGGGCTCTCCGGCTCGCTGGAGAGCGCGCTCTCCGGCGCGGACGTCTTCATCGGCGTCTCCGGCGGTACGGTGCCGGAGCCGGCGGTCGCCTCGATGGCGCCGGGTGCCTTCGTCTTCGCGATGGCCAACCCGAACCCCGAGGTCCACCCGGACGTGGCGCACAAGTACGCCGCGGTCGTGGCGACGGGCCGCAGCGACTACCCGAACCAGATCAACAACGTGCTCGCCTTCCCGGGCATCTTCGCGGGCGCCCTGCAGGTCCGGGCGTCCCGGATCACCGAGGGCATGAAGATCGCCGCGGCGAACGCGCTGGCGGACGTGGTGGGCGACGCGCTCGCCGCGGACTACGTGATCCCCTCGCCGTTCGACGAGCGAGTCGCTCCCGCGGTCACCGCGGCCGTCGCCGCCGCCGCGCGGGCCGAGGGTGTGGCGCGCCGCTGACGCGGTCGTAGGTACGCGCGGAACGGGCCGGGTCCCGCACCCCACAGGGTGCGGGACCCGGCCCGCTTCGTTCTGCCTCGCCGCGGGCGGCGGCCTGCGGGAGAGGGTCCTGTGCGGCCCGCATGCAGCGAGGTTCTCCTCGGTCTCGGCGCCGTCGCTCCGCTCGCGTTCGCGGTGCTCCGCGGCCACATCCCGCCCTGATCCAAGAGTTGTATGAACAACTCGGGCCGATGTTCTCCGGGCCGTCCTCTCCGGTTCACCGCCAACTGCTGGGATGCGTACGCCTAGTTCAAACAAGGAGGCGTGAGTGAATCTCGTAGTCAACGGTGACGCCGAGAGCGGACCCGGAGGGTCCGCCGAGCCGGTCACGGCCGTGACCGGCTGGGACATACGCGAAGGCGCGCCCGCCCTCATCGCGTACAGCCTCGGGGGCGGCTACCCGACCCCGTCCGACCCCGGACCGGCCGGCCGGCGCAGCCGGTTCTTCTCCGGCGGGAACAGCCCTCGTACCGCACTCGTCCAGGACATCGCCCTGCCGGCCAAGGGCGCCACCGGACGGTCCGCCGTCGACGCCGGCCGGGTCCGCTACACCCTCGCCGGATGGCTCGGCGGATACGCGACGCAGGAGGACGGCGCGCGGCTGTCCGTGGAGTTCCGCGATGCCAAGGGCACGCCCGTCGCGCTGTCCGTCCTCGGCCCCGTGACCGCTGCCGAGCGCCTGTCCCGTACCGCACTCGTGGAGCGCACCGCGTCCGCGACGGTGCCGCCCGGTGCGCGCACCGCGCGGGTCCTGCTCGTCTTCACCCGCAGTGGCGGCGGCACGTCCAACGACGGTTACGCCGACGCGATATCGCTCACCTTGACCGCCACGGCGAAGGCTCACGGGGGACGGAAATGACCAAGCTCAACCGACGTGATCTGCTCAAGGCGGCCGGCGCCGCCGGTGCACTCAACCTCGTCTGGCCGCTGAGCGCCGGACTCTCGCCCGCCCAGGCCCGTGAGGCCGCAGAGGCGCTCGGCGCCGACTACGACCCCGCGCCGTTCACCCTGGGCGTCGCCTCCGGCGACCCCCAGCCCGGCAGCGTCCTGCTGTGGACCCGGCTCGCGCCGGAGCCCCTCGCCGCCGAGCAGCGGCTGCCCGAGATCGTCGAGGTCGACTGGGTCGTGGCCACCGACCCGCAGCTGCGGCGCGTCGTCGCCCGCGGCACGGCTCCGGCCTCCGCCACCCTCGGCCACAGCGTCCACGTCCCCGTCTCCGGGCTCCGTGCGGGCACCCGTTACTGGTACGCCTTCAAGGCCCTCGGCAGGACCAGCCGCATCGGCCGGACCAGGACCGCGCCCGTCGGCAACGTCGCCTCCGTACGCTTCGCCGCCGCCAACTGCCAGGCGTTCCACGACGGCTTCTACGCGGCCCACCGCGGAATCGCCCGCGAGAACGTCGACTTCGTCGTCCACCTCGGCGACTACATCTACGAGCACGGCCAGGTCGGCGGCGTCCCCGCCGACCACGTCCGCGACCACGAGAGCGCGGAGATCTTCACGGTCGCCGACTACCGCCGCCGCCACGCCCTCTACAAGGGCGACCGCTCCCTGCGCGAGGCCCACGCCGCCCACCCCTGGTTCCTCACCTGGGACGACCACGAGGTCGCCAACGACTACTCCAGCACCGGGGGCGACGCCCCGTTCATGCAGCGCCGCGCGGCCGCGTACCAGGCCTGGTACGAGAACATGCCGCACCGCGACGCGGGCAACTCCGCCCTGCCCGACCCCGAGATCCACCGGGTCCGCCGCTGGGGGAACCTGCTGGAGCTCACGGTCCTCGACCTGCGCTCGTACCGCTCGGCGCAGAACCTCGCCAACGGCACGATCCTGGGCGCCGGCCAGAAGGCGTGGCTGAAGCAGGGGATCGACCGCGCGCCCGACACCTGGCACGTCTGGGCCAACTCGATCATGCTGAGCCAGCTGCGCGGCCGCCCGGGCGGCTCGTACATGTTCACCGACCAGTGGGACGGCTTCCTCGCCGAGCGCAAGGAAGTGCTCGGCCACGTCCACAGCAGCGGCATGGAGGACCTCGTCGTCATCACCGGCGACTGGCACTCGGCCTTCGTCGACGACATCCGTCCCGACTTCGAGGACACGTCCTCGCCGGTGATCGGCACGGAGTTCACCGCGCACTCCGTCACCTCGGGCGCGTACTCCGCGGACTGGAACGCCGCCAACGGCCCCCTCATGGGCGCGGCGAACCCTCACCTGAAGTACTTCGAGGGCAACCGCTACGGCTACGACGTCTACGAGGTCACCCCGCAGCGCTTCAGCGCCCATATGCGGGTCATCGCCGACCGCCGCGACCCGGCCTCGCCGGTCACGACGCTGACCACCTTCCATGTGGACCGGGGCCGGGCCGGTTCGTACGAGGACCCGGCCACGAAGAACTCGCCCGCCCAGTGGCGGCGCGACTAGGTCGTCCGGACGCGACCCGGGAAACCGGGAAAACAGGGTCCGTGTCACACCGGTGCGCGGTTCCGCCGCGCACCGGCCCGGCCTATCGTCAAGGTCATGTTCGCCGCATACGCCGCCCGCATCGACCGCGACCAGCCCCTGAACGGCCTCGAACTGGGCGAACGCCCGGCTCCCGAGGCCCGTCCCGGCTGGACCACCGTCACCGTCAAGGCCGCCTCCCTCAACCACCACGACCTGTGGTCGCTGCGCGGGGTGGGCCTGTCCGAGGACAAACTCCCGATGATCCTCGGCTGCGACGCCGCCGGCATCGACGCGGACGGGAACGAGGTGGTGCTCCATTCGGTCATCGGCCAGACCGGCCACGGCGTCGGGCCGGGCGAGCCCCGCTCCATCCTCACCGAGAAGTACCAGGGCACCTTCGCCGAGCAGGTCTCCGTCCCGTCCTGGAACGTGCTGCCCAAGCCCGCGGAACTCTCCTTCGAGGAGGCCGCGTGCCTCCCGACCGCCTGGCTCACCGCCTACCGCATGCTCTTCACCAACGCGGGCGTACGGCCCGGCGACTCGGTGCTCGTCCAGGGCGCCGGAGGCGGTGTCGCGACCGCCGCGATCGTCCTCGGAAAGGCGGCGGGGCTGCGCGTCTACGCGACGAGCCGCGACGAGGCCAAGCGGAAGCGGGCCGTCGAGCTGGGCGCGGTGGACGCGTTCGAGCCGGGCGCCCGGCTGCCGCAGCGCGTGGACGCGGTCATCGAGACCGTCGGCGCCGCGACCTGGTCACATTCGGTCAAGTCGCTGCGCCCCGGCGGCACCCTGGTGATCTCCGGTGCGACCAGCGGCGACCGCCCCTCGCACGCCGAGCTGACCAGGATCTTCTTCCTGGAGCTGAAGATCGTCGGCTCGACGATGGGAACGAAGGACGAGCTGGAGGACCTGCTCTCCTTCTGTGCGGCGACCGGCGTGCGGCCCGTGATCGACGAGGTGCTGCCGCTGGACCGCGCCCGGGAGGGCTTCGAGAGGATGGCGTCCGGCGAGCTGTTCGGGAAGATTGTCCTGACCAACTCTTGATGGTTCGTCAGATCTGTTGATGGGATCTCCGGCACTACCCGTTCGCGCCGTGCCGGAGGTCGCCCATGCGCCGTCTTCTCGCCGTCCTCGTCTGTTCCGTCGTCCTGGCCGCGGCCGCGCCGCTCCGGGCGCAGCCCCGTCCCGTGGACATACCCCGGCTCGCCGACGACCGCGGGCGGACCCTCACCCTGCGCGGCTGGAACGTCGAGGACAAGACGCACCGCGGTGAGCAGGCCCTGTCCGCGATCACCGAGCGGCACTTCCGCGACATGCGCGTACAGGGCTTCGACTTCGCCCGGCTGCTCGTCTTCTGGGACGACCTGGAGCCGGTCCGCGGCCGCTACAGCGAGACGTATCTCCGTAAGATCGAACGCGTACTGGACTGGGCCGACAAGCACCGCATCCAGGTCCTGATCGACGCCCACCAGGACGTCTTCGGCCCCGCGTTCGGGCACCGGGGTGTGCCGGAGTGGGCGACGCGGACGGACGGGCTGCCGTTCACCCCGCACCCCGACGACTGGTTCGCCGAGTACTTCGAGCCCGCCGTCCAGCGCGCCTTCACCCACCTGTACGAGGATCCCGACCTCCGGCGCGCCCAGGCCCGTATGTGGCGGGTGCTCGCCGGCCGCTTCGAGGACCATCCGGCGGTCCTCGGCTACGACCTCATCAACGAGCCGATGGGCGAACTCCGCGAGGGCGAGGACCTTCCCACGGCCGCCCGGCGTATCGAACGCGACCAGCTCACCGCGATGTACAACCGCCTCGCGGACGCGGTCCGTTCCGTCGACGACGACAACTGGCTCTTCGTCGAACCGACCCCGATCGTCGGCGAGGGCGTCCCGACCGGACTCGGGAGGATCGAGGACCCCAGGGTCGTGTACGCCCCGCACTTCTACAACGCGGCGATGGAGGCGGGCGCGGACTACGACCCCGACGCCGGATGGATCGAGTCGTACGAGGCCGCGGTCACGGCGTATCCGAGGGAGTACGGGGTGCCGGTCGTGGTGGGGGAGTGGGGTCCGCTCAACAACTCCCTGCCGAACATGGGCCGCTTCTACCGTGAGGCACTCGCCTCGCTCGCCCGCTACGGCTCCGGCTGGGCGGGCTACGTGTGGTGCTACGGGGGCGGGTACTGCGCGGTGGACGCGGACGGCCGGTTCCGCACCAACAAGGAGCAGACGGCGGCGCCCTACGCCCGGGCGGTCGCGGGGACGGTGCGGGAGGAGAGCTGGGACCCGGTGCGTGGTGTGTACCGGCTCGGGTACGAGGCGCGCGGGTCGTACGCCACGGAGCTGTCGCTGCCCTCCGGTGGGGCCGCGTGGCGGGTCACGGTGTCCGGCGGGGTGCGCGTGGGGGAGCGGGTGTACGCGTGGCCGGGCGCGCGGGTCCGCATCACTGTCAACCGTGGTTGACGCCTGCTGCGTGTCAATGTAAGTTGACAGTCATGACCGAAGCAACCGATCTCGCCGAGCGGGCGGGAGACCGTGATCCGCGCGTCGGACTGCGGGCCGTCGCCGCGCTCCGGCGGCTTCTGGAACAGCTGGAGGCGGTCCAGGTCAGGAGTGCCCGCAACCAGGGCTGGTCCTGGCAGGAGATCGCGGCCGAACTGGGCGTCAGCCGACAGGCCGTGCACAAGAAATACGGGAGGCAGTGATGTTCGAACGCTTCAGCCCGGGCGCCCGCGCCGTCGTGACGGGCGCGGTCGGCCACGCCGAACGGACGGGCGCCGCCGCGACCGCCGAGGAGCACATGCTGCTCGCCCTGCTGGACCAGGAGGGCACGAAGGCGTCCTTCGCCTTCCGGGCGCTCGGGGTCACGGACCGGCGGACCTCCGTCGAGTCGGCACTCGCGGACGCGCGGCGCCGTGCCGGGCTGTCCCAGGCGGACACCGAGGCCCTCGCGGGGCTCGGGATCGATGTCGCGGAGATCGTCGCGCGGGTCGAGGAGACGCACGGCGCGGGTGCGCTGGTGGGCGGCCGCAAGGCACCCTCCGGGGGCAGAGGGTGGTGGTCGGGGCACCGTCCCTTCACCCGCGAGGCGAAGGACGTGCTGGTGAACTCGCTGCGGATCGCGGTGGGCCGCAGCGAACGCACCATCGGCGACGAGCACATCCTGCTGGCCCTCGCGGTCCGGCCGGGGGTGGTGGCGGAGGTCCTTGCTGAGCACGGCGCGACGTACGAGACGCTGGAACGGGCGATGTTCCCGCGGTAGGGGTGTGGCTGCGCCTTTGGCGGGGCGCGGGTGACTTGGTCGGCCCGCGCCTGCGTCGGGGTGTCGGTGATGCCGGCCCCACGCGGCGCCGCGTGGCCCCGCCCTGCCCCGCCCCGCCCCGGGCCGGCTGTCGGGTGCGGGGCCCGGGGGCGTACGACGGGACCGCTACGCGCGGGCGCGGAGAAGCGCGGTGATGTGCGCCGCGGCCGTGGAGAGGTGGCGGCGGGCCTCGGACAGCTGGGCTGCCGTGACGCCGTTGTCCCGTGCCGCGTCGCGGACGTCGTCGCGGAAGCGGTCGAGGAGGCGCTCCAGATCACGCGCCGGGTCACCGGACTCCGCCGTGTCCTTGGCCCAGTCGGCCTGCGGCGGCGGCGACGCCTTGCTCCGGCCCGCCCCGCCCAGTCCGCCGAGCCCGCCCAGCTGGGAGGTGAGTTCGGCGAGCCCTTCCCGTACGCCCGTCGGCCAGTCGCCCCGCGCGAAGTGCCCCTGCACCTGGTCCTGGACCTGGCGGGCGATGCGCTGGACCTCGTCCCGCGCCCGCTCCTGCGCCTCCTTGGCCTGGCGGCGTGCGGTCTGCGCCTCCTCGCGGGCGCGGCGGGACTCGTCCTTCGCCCGGCGCGCCTGCTCCTTCCACTCCTGCTTGGCGCGGCGGAGTTCGTCCTTCGTCGCCTGCCAGGTCTCGTCGGAGGTGCCGCCGCTGCTGCGGCTCTCCGTCGCCGCCGCCCTCATCTCGCTGCGCAGCTTGCCCGCCGCGCCCCGCACGTCGTCACGGATCTCCGCGGCCAGTTCGGAGACGGACTCGCGGATCTCCAGCTCGAGATCGGCCAGTTCCCCGCTGCGGCCCGCCAGTTCCTCGCGGCCGGCGTCGGTGATCGAGTACACCTTGCGGCCGCCCTCGGTGGCATGCGTGACCAGGCCCTCGGCCTCCAGCTTGGCCAGTCGCGGGTAGACGGTGCCGGCGGAGGGCGCGTACAGCCCCTGGAAGCGCTCCTCCAGCAGCCGGATCACCTCGTAGCCGTGGCGCGGGGCCTCGTCGAGGAGCTTCAGCAGATACAGGCGGAGGCGGCCGTGGGCGAAAACGGGCGGCATGTCAGAGGACCTTCCCTGTCTCGTCCCCGTACGGATCGTCCGTCTGCGGGGGGCGCCTCAGCAGGGCGATGGACCCGGAGACGGTGGTGGCCTTGAGTGTGCCGCTGCCCGCGCCGAGCGTGCCGGTGATCTTCTTGGCGCCCCACTGTCCGCTGACCCGGAGGTCCTCGAACGCGTTCGAGACGGACCCGCTCGCGGTGTTGGCCTCGACGCGCGCGTCCGCCGGGTGCGGCAGCCGGATCGCCACCTCGCCGGAGACGCTGGAGAGGCGGATGTCCGTGGGTGTCCCGTCGACGTCGACCACCATGTCGCCGCTGACGGAGTCCGCCCGTACGGACGAGCCCGCGCCGTCGATCACGGTCAGATCGCCGGAGACGGAGCTGAAGCGCAGATCGCCGGTGACCGACTGGGCCTCCAGGCTGCCGGAGACCGTCTCGGCACGGACCGAGCCGGAGAGCCCGACGAGGGTGGTGTCGCCGTTGACTCCCCGCACGTCCGTGCGTCCGCGGATGCCGGAGACGACCGCTCCGGCGCCGACGACGCCGACCTCGACGGCCGCGTCGGCGGGGACGGCGAGGGACACCACGACGTTGCGGTGCCAGCCCTTGCGGTCGAGCAGCTTGAGGAAGCCCTTCCAGGGCAGGTCCTCATAGGCGACGGAGATCGTGGAGCCGGTGCGCGTCACGATCAGCGGCGGGCCGTCGATCTCGGAGATCTCCAGTCGGGCGGAACTCTCGTCGGTGCCGACGACGTTCACCGTCCCGTTGACGATGCGCACATTGAGGGCCGTCACGGGTTCGTCGAAGGTGAGCTTCTTCGGCTCGGCGACTTCCCACGTCGAGTCTGGCATGGTGCTGACCTCCCGAGGCCTGCCTGGACGCAACATATCGCGTCTTCTGAACAACACGATATATCGCGGCCGGGTGAAGTCAAGGGGCGATCGTGAGGGCATCACGGCATATGCGGACAAAGTGCCCTAGCGTGTGGCGCATGAACGCGACTTCCGTGGGAGCCCTGCTGCTCTGCCGGGCCGAGCCGGCCGCCGTGCGGCCCTCGGTCGCCCTGCTGCGTGAGCGGTTCCTCCTCGCCGCGGCGGGCCGGGGCTGGAGCGTGCTCGTTCCGGAGGACGCGCCCTGGCTGAGCGGTACGGAACCGGTCGACCGGGTGCTCTCCGGCTGGGCCACGGCGCTCGCGGTCGCCACGAACTCGCCCGCCCTGGCCCTGTGGTGGGACGCGGACCGCGCCGGATACACCCTCGCCGCGGGATTCCGCCGACCCGTCGGCTACGTCTGGCTCGCGGACGGCACCCCGGTCGGCGAGGACGAGGCGATGCAGACGTTCGCGGCCCGGCTCGCGCTCGATCCGGTCCTCGACGTACAGGCCCTGGAACCGCTCACCCGGGCCGACCGCGACGCGGAGGCCCGCGCCCGGCTGGTCGGTCTGATCGCGGTGCTGGCCCGCACCGGTCTCGACCTGCCCGAGGGCCTCGCCCCGGGAGCGCCCGCCGACCGCCTTCGCGGGGCCGCCCATCTCGTCGCAGGACCCGGCCGGGCGCCGGACGGCGCGGAGAACGCCGGGACCTCGGAGAGCGCCGGGACCGCGATGAGCGCCGAGACCCCGGAGAACACCGAGACCCCGGAGAATGCGGAGCACGGGGAAGCCGGGGGCGTCGCCGCCCAGCGGCCGCCGAAACCGCCGAGGCCGCATGTCCCGGCCGTGGTCCAGATCGCCGCCGGCCTGCCGCTGACCCTCTGGGGCCTGGCGCGCCGCAGCGCCGGCTGGACCGCGGCGGGCGCGATCCTGCTGGTCCACGGCATCCTCGGACTGGCCCGCGAGCGCGGCGCGGCCCCGTGAGCGCGCTCGCCGCCGCTCCTACTCCTCGTCGTCGTCCTCGTCGTCGAGCCGCGCCAGCCAGGTGGCCAGCCGCTCGACCGGCACCTCGAAGTCCGGATTGAGATCGACGAACGTACGCAGCTGCTCGGCGAGCCACTCGAAGGTGATCTCCTCCTCGCCGCGCCGCTTCTCCAGCTCCTCGATACCACGGTCGGTGAAGTACAAGACGTGCTCCTGGTGGGGACGGGTGTTCCCCTCCAGGGTATGGCGTCGGCGCCGCTGCCGGATCTCGACGGCCGCCCTCCCGCCCCGGCCGGGGCCGGCTTTCCCGGCGGTGATCGTCCCCCGTCCGGCCGGGGCGCGGGACAACTGACCCGGAACCCCGGCCGATCCGCCCCATCGGGCCGCCGACCGGGGTTAATCTGCGGGCAGTTGAGGGAACGGGGGATGCCATGGGGGACACCGAGGCTCGGATCACGCGCATCGTCCTGCCGGACGGCACACCGGTATGGGCACGGATCTCGGGCGCCGAGGAGCTGGTGCGGCCGGGACCGCAGGGGTCCGCGGGAGGGACCGCGACACCGCCCGGAGGGCTGTCGTACAGCGACACCGGATTCGCCGAACAGGTGCAGGCCAGGGTCGAGAGCCTGCAGGGAGTCGTGACCGGCGTCGCGCGCTCGCTCGCCGAACCCCTGCGCGCCGTACGGCCCGACGAGGTCAGCGTCGAGTTCGGGATCGAGCTCACCGCCAAGGCGGGAAGGGTCGTCGGACTCCTCGCGGACGGCGAGGCCAAGGGCGCCATCAAGGTCACGCTCACCTGGAACGGCGGCGGACCGCCCGTCGGCGAACCCGAGGCGCGCGCCGTGCCCGTGCAGGCGCCCGCACCGCCTCCGGTGCCGCCGCAGCCCCCCGCCCCGGTCCCGCCCTCGTGGGCGCCTCCCGGCGCGGCGGCGCACCCGGACGGCGCCGTGCCGCCGGGCGGCGACGGATCATGACCGAAGGGTGGTCGGGGGGCGCAGGGGGCGCCCAGGATCGGTCGCCCCGTGCCCTGCTGAACCTCGTGATGGCCGCGACCGTACGTATCCACGGAAGTCCGTCGGGGCATGCTCCAGACGGGTCCGGCGGCGGCTTCCTGGGGAGCGGCTTCTTCATCGCCCCGAGCTGGGTCCTCACTTGTGCGCACGTGGCGATGCAGGGGGAGGGGCGCGAGGTGAACGTGGTCTTCGAGACGGGACCCGGCAGCGGCGAGACCTCCGTCGCCGGGACGGTCGTCGCGGCCCTGCCGGAGAGCCGCCACGCCGCGCCCACGGACCCGTACGCGCCTCCCGATCCGTACGCGCCTCCCGATCCGTACGCGCCTCCCGATCCGTACGCGACGCACGACCCGTCCTCCGGCGGCTGGCCGGCCCCCGATCTCGCGCTCGTCCGGCTGCTGAGGCCCGTCGAGCACCCCTGCGTCTATGTCACCGAACGCCCCGGCGCCCTGTTCGGCGGCGGCAACGTCGTCTTCTCCGGATGGACCCTGGTGGACGGCCGGCCGACACGGCTCAGCGGCCGGTGCGAGGTGATGGGCACCTACGGCGGCTGGGCCGACGCCGACGCGCAGATCCGGCTCGACGGGGACTGGCTGATCCCGGGCGTCTCCGGGGCGCCCGTCGTCGACCCGGCCCGCGGCGAGGTCGTCGGCGTACTGAAGTCACGCCTCGGCGGCAGCACGGGCGGCACGTCCATCGGCGTCGAACGGCTCCGCTCGCTGCCGGTGCCCGCCGGAGCGGTGACCGCCGAGGCGGACGACGCGTACCAGGCAGTCTTCCACGCCCATGACCGCTACCACGCCGACCGCCACAACAGCCCCGTGGGCACCGACCGCACCTGGGCCGACGTACAGAGCGAGCTGCGCGCCGGAGCCGGCCGTGCGCTCAATCCTCAGCAGCGCATCGATCTGCTCGGCCGGCTCGCCGAGTTCCCGCCGCCGGTCAGCACCCACAGCCTCCTCGACCAGCTCGAACGGCTGCCGGGCGTCCACCCCCGCGACCACCGTCCCGCGCCACGCGGCTGGCGCGACGGCCTCGGCGCGCTGTACGAGGCACGCGGCGGGGACAGCGCCCTGGAGCTGATCCTGCGCTACTGCATGAGCGTCATCGCCGCCGAGCGGCCCTACGCCGTGCCGTCCACCATCACCGCCGAGAAGTCCCTGTGGGAGTGGGTCAAGCGGATCGCGGAGGACCGGCTCTCCCGGGAGTTCCGCAACGAACTCACCCTGCTCTGGCACACCGGCCGGTACCGCGCCGACCATGATCACCGGCGCGCCTCCGTCGCCGCGCCGGAAGCCGTCCGGCGCCCGGACAGCCGTCCGTCCGTGCTGCTGGAGCTGGAGCCCCGGGGCTGGGAGCGCGACCGCTACGACTGGCGCATCGGCGTGGCCCGGCACACCGGCGAGGTCCTGCCCGTCGCCGAGGACAGCCACGGCACCGCCCTCGACGCCCTCCCGGCGCGGATCGCCGCGCCGCTGACCGAGGCGTTCCGGCGCTGCGACGAACCGGACAGCCCCGCCGTCCTCCAGGTCGCCGTGGTCCGGGCGCTGCTCGGACTGGACGTCGACAGCTGGCGCGTACCGCCGGACGGGCCCCCGCTCGGGGTCGTTCGCCCCGTCGTGGTCCGCTGCTCCGACCTCGCGCCGCCGCAGACGGACGCCGAGGCGGTGGAGCGGCTGGCCCGCTGGAACCGCACGGGCAACGCCGTGATGCGCGCCGAGGTCGTGGACTGCGAGGACGGACTGCGGGTACCCGTACCGGAGTCGGCGGAGCTGCGCTCCCTGGCGCACGAGACGGTGCCCGTGCTCTGCCGGTACGGCGCCAGACCGCATCCGGACGCCGCCGCGGGTCTGGTGCGGGTGCTCGACGGCGGATTCGGGGTCGCCCTGTGGCGGCGGGCCGACGGCCGGGACGACACGGTCTGCACCGAGTTCCACCGGCGTGCAGCCGATGCCGTCGCCGAGTCGGGCACGGCCGACCGGCTGCCGCGCAAGGTGCTCGAACTGAGGCAGGGGGTGCACGCGGGCCGTACGGAGACGTTCTGGTCCAACGGGGTCGCGCTGTTCTACGACGACCCGCACCACCCGCTCCCCGGCTCCGGCCACCTGTTGGAGGCACCGTGAAGCGCGGCCCGGCCGGTCATGCCCTTACGGGGCGTACAACCGATCGCTACCGTAAGGCACGTTCGACGGCTGCCGCCCTCCGCGGACGAGTGACGACGAGGAACACGCTATGAGCGAACCCAGCGAGTGGCTCATCTACCGAGGGGCCGGCGAACCTCACGAGGGCATCGAGCAGCTGCCGCCACCGCCGCCCTGGCGGGACTTCGCGAGCCGGCACGAGGCCGCCGCGGACGGCGGGGACCCGGACGGGTCGGCCGACCGCAGGCTGGGGGGCCACCGGCACATGGCCGAACTGCACCGGCCGGGCGCCGAAGAGCTCGAAATGATCAACGCCGCGCTCTATCTGCGCCGTCCGCTGCTCGTCACCGGCAGCCCCGGGGCGGGAAAGAGCACCCTGGCCCACTCCGTCGCCCATGAGCTGGGCCTCGGCCGGGTGCTGCGCTGGCCCATCGTCAGCCGCTCCACCCTCCAGGACGGGCTGTACCACTACGACGCGATCGCCCGGCTGCAGGACGTCCAGATCGCCGCGCACCGCGCCGCCGCCGGCCCGGGCGACGCGGGCCCGGCCGACGACATCGGCAGCTACATCCGGCTCGGGCCGCTGGGCACCGCGCTGCTGCCCGCCGAGCGGCCGCGTGTCCTGCTCATCGACGAGCTGGACAAGAGCGACATCGACCTGCCGAACGACCTCCTGAACGTGCTGGAGGAGGGCGAGTTCGGCATTCCCGAGCTGGAGCGGATCGCCGACCGGCTGCCGGACGGCCGGGCGAAGGTCCTCACCGACGACGGCACGAAGGCGACCGTGACCGGCGGCCGGGTGCAGTGCACGGCCTTTCCCTTCGTGGTCCTCACCAGCAACGGCGAACGCGACTTCCCCGCCCCTCTGATGCGCCGCTGCATCCATCTGGAGCTGGGCCGCCCCGACCACCAGCGGCTCGCCACCTTCGTACGCGCCCACCTCGGCGAAGAGGCGGCACGCTCGGGGGAGGACCTCATCGCCCACTTCCTGGAGCGCTCCCGCAGCGAACTCCTCGCCACCGATCAGCTGTTGAACGCGATCTACCTCACCGACGCCGCCGCCCCGGCCGGCCGCGACCGGCTCGCCGACCTGCTCATCCAGCGACTCGACCGGCCGAGGTGACGCCCTGATGCCCGATGCCGGCGCCCGCCACGGTCCCGACGGCCCGCCCCGCACCGAGCCCGCCGCCGGGCCGGTGCCGCACGACGGCGGGTTACTGCCCGCCTTCGTCGCGCGGCTTCGTGCCGCCGGGCTCGATCCCGACGCCGAGCAACTCTGCGACGTCCTCTGGCTGGCACGGTGGACGGGGAGGCCTGATCAGGAGCCGGCACCCGGGGCGCGGGGCGAAGGCGTGCGCCAGGGCCCGGGGGGCACCACGTCCGTGGGGGCCGGCGTCCGGCGGGGCCCCGTGCCCGTCCCGGAGCCGCCTGAGGACGACGACCCCGCGCCCCGGCGGGCACCCGTCGGCGGTGAGCGCCGGGTCGCCCTCTATCCCGTACCGCGCCACGACGACGCCCCACCGCGCCACGACGACACCCCGTACCCGGAACGCGGGACGGGGCCGGCCGCGCTCACCGTCGGCGTACCGGCTGCTCCCGCCCTGCCCGCGCCGCTCGAACTGCAGCGCGCGCTGCGCCCGTTGCAGCGCTACCGGCCCGCCGCGCCGCCGATGCGCACGGTCCTGGACGAGAGGGCGACCGCCGAGCGGAGCGCCCGCGCCGGCGGGCTGATCATCCCGGTGTTCAAGGGAGTGTCACGGGCGGACGCGCTGCTGCAGTTCGTCATGGACGCCTCGTCCTCGATGCGCGTGTGGGACCGGCTCTTCGGCGAACTCCAGCAGATATTCGGTCAGTTGGGCGCCTTCCGGGACGTCCAGGTGCGCTATCTGCACCAGGCCCCGGACGGCTCGCCCGCCATCAGCCGCAGCCTCGACCCCGCCGCCGCCCCGCTGCACTCCGCCGACCGGCTCAGCGACCCCACCGGCCGCCGTGTCACCGTCCTGCTCAGCGACTGCGCCGGGCCCCTGTGGCACAGCGGACGCGCCCACCGGCTGCTGCACCAGCTGGCCCGGCAGGCCCCCGCCGCCGTCGTCCAGCCGCTGCCGCAGCGCATGTGGAACCGCACCAGGATGCCCGTCACCTACGGAGTGCTGTCGCGGGGTGAAGGCATCGCGGGCGCGGCCGCGCTGACGGTCACCGACGCGTCCGCCACCCTGCCGCGGCACGGCCACGGCGAGCTGCCGGTACCCGTGCTGCCGCCGGGCTCCGGGGCGCTCGGCGCCTGGGCCAGGCTGCTGTCCGGCGTGGGCGGGGGAGCGGGCCGGGTCTCCGGGGCCGTCGGCTGGGTGCGCCCCGACCATCCCGCCGCGGCCGGCGCCCGCGCCCGGCGCAGGCCCTCCTCGCTCCAACTGGTCAGCGGCTTCCGGTCGGCGGCCTCGCCCGCCGCCGGACAGCTGGCGGTCTATCTGGCCGCCGCCCCGCTGTATCTGCCGGTGATGCAGCTGGTGCAGCGGACGATGCTGCCCGACTCGGGGCCCTCCGAACTCGCGGAGGTGCTGCTGAGCGGGCTGGTGTCGCGGGCCAAGGGCGACGGCAGGGACGACGGACAGTGGTACGAGTTCGCGCCGGGCGTCCAGGAGGCGCTGCTCGGACCGCTGGGGCGGGACGAGGCCCTCCTCGTGCTCAAGCACTGCTCGGAGTACATCGAGCAGCGCTTCGGCAAGGGCGGGCCGAACTTCCCCGCCCTCGCGCTCGCCCAGTTGGACGAGGGCAGGCACGGCCCGTACGCGCCCGTCGGCGCGGACGACGACCCCGAGACCCACGGCGAGAACGGCGACAACGGCGAGAAGCGCGTCCCGCACCCCTTCGCCGAGGTCGCGGCGCGCGTCCTGGAGCGGTTCATGCCGCTCCCGGAGCGATTCGCGCCCTACGGGCCCGCCGACCGGCCCGACCCCGGCCGGCCGGTGCACGCGGCGGTGGAGCGCGCCCGCGCCCTGGTGCGGCAGTTCGAGGCCGACAGCATGGTCCAGTACCTGATGGACGCCGTACAGCTGCTGCGCGGCGCAACCGAGCGGGAGCAGCGGCCGGGCTCCGACCCGGGACTGTGGGCGGAGTTCGCGCGCTGTCTGCTGCGGCTGTGGGAGGTCCAGGGCGGCAGCGACCTGCTGAGGGAGGCCGAGCGGGCGGCGGAACGTGCCGCGGCCCATCCCGGCGCCGTACGGGAGCGGGCGGTCCTGGCCAAGGTGCTGCACGCCGCCGCCGAGGACCGCCGGCGCCGCGGCGACCGGCGCGGCGCGCTGGAACTCCTGCGCCGCGCCGACCGCGAGTACACGGCGGCCTGTGCCGCGCCCGGCCTCGACTCGGCCGAGGCCCTGCGGCTCACGCTGGAACGGGTGCGCGCGCTGGAGGCCCAGTGGCGTCTCGGCGGGGACAGCGCCCTGCTGCAGGGAGCGGTCGGCATGCTGGAGGCCTTCGCCGACGTGTGGCCCGACCAGGAGAACCGGCCCGTCGCCCTGCCACTGGCGCACGGCAGGACGCTGCTGCGGCTCTCCGGCGCGAGCACCGACGCCGAGCAGGCCCGGGTGTACGCGGGACAGGCGGCGCGTTCGCTGCGCAAGGCGTTCGCCTCGGACGGCGGCGCCCGGACCCTGGGCAGCCGGCAACGGATCCTGCTGGACCTCGTCGACGCCCTGCTGCGGTCCGGCGGGGGAGAGGGGACCGCCGATCACGTGGACGAGGCCGGGACGCTGATCGAGCAGGCCCTGGAGACGGTCGGTGATCCCCGGCTGCGTGCCTCCCTGCTGACGAGGGCGGGCCGGGTGAGCGTCCACCGCTACGAGCAGTCGGGCGATCCGGCCCGGCTGGAGAAGGCGGCCGAGTCCTTCGCGGCGGCCTCGCGCGGTGTCCCGCGCGACTCACGGGCCCATGCGGACCTGCTCGCCGAGTGGGGCGGCGCCCTGCTGCGCCGCGCCGAACTGCCCGACGGACGGGCCCACATCGGCTCGGCGGTCCGGGTGCTGCGGGACTGCCGCACGGAGACCGCGGCGGGCAGCGCACGGCAGGCGGAGCGGCTGCTGATGCTGGGCCGGGCACTGATGCTGCGGCACCGGGCCACCGAGGACCGGGTGGATCTGCGGGAGGCCGAGTACCTCTTCGGGCTCGCCGCGCAGGAGGCGGCCGATCCGCTGATCGCGGCCGGCTGCTCGCTGGAGCTCGGCCGGGCCCATCTGGCCGCCTACGAGAGCCTGGGCAGGCCCGCCCGGCTCGACGAGGCGGCCGAGGCGTTCCGCGACGCCGCGGAGTCCGCCAGGACGGCCGAAGCGGAGCTGGACAATCCACAACAGCGCGAAGAGGCCGTGGTGTTGCGTGCTAGGGCCAACCACTGGCGGGGTAGGACGTATGAGGAGGCGGGCCGGCCCAGGGCCGCGCGAGAGGCGTACCGGGCCGCCGCCCAGGACTGGCGCAGGCTGACGGACGGCGGCGGAGCGGAGGGCGAAGCCACCACGGAGCGGCTTGCGGAACTGGAACGGTGAGTGCCGTGACGGGAACGGGGAGGCGTGATGAGCGAGTCGGTACGTATGGAAGCGGCGGAAGCGGCGGAAGAGGCGCTGGGGCAGGCCGGCGGGCAGGGCGGTGAACTGCCCGATCTGCTGGGTCTCGACCTCGCGGAGCTGAGGACGCTGGAGCACCCGGTGCTCTCCGAGGTGGTCGCGGACCTGCGGGGCCGGGCCGAGCAGCCGCGGGAGTTGCTGTGGGGCTTCACCAACGCGTTCTGATCGGACGGCCGTACGGTTTCGGCCCGGCACTCCGGTGAACAGGACAACGTTGCCCGGCGCGGGTTTGCCCGGCGGACCCGACAGGGATACTCGCCTCGGACCGGCATCGGGGGCCGTACCCCGGTCCGAACAGCATGGGGGTGCCGGAGTGTCTCGTCGCGCGACGCCCCGGGTGCCCTTCGGGCAGTTCATCGTCAAGGTTCACGGCCGCTGCAATCTGGCCTGCCGGTACTGCTATCTGTACGCGGGCCCGGACCGCACCTGGCGGGACCGGCCCGCGGCTGCCTCGCCCGCGGTCCTCGACCGCACCGCCGCCCGGATCGCCGAGCATGCCGCGACGCACGGCCTGCGGGAGATCTCCCTCGTGCTGCACGGCGGTGAGCCGCTGCTCGCCGGGGCGCGACGACTGGGTGTCTTCGCCACGCTCGTACGCGACCGGGTGCCCGCGGGCTGCGTCGTCCACGCGACCGTGCAGACCAACGCGACGCTGCTCACCGACGCCCGTGTCACCACCCTCGCCCGCCACGGCATCCGCGTCGGCCTCAGCCTCGACGGCGGCCTCCCCTCCCACAACACCCTGCGCACCGACCACGCGGGGCGGCCGTCCTGGCCCTCGGCCGTGCGCGGGGCGCGACTGCTCGCGGAACGCCATCCCGAGGTCTACGCGGGCATCCTCACGGTCGTGGACGTGCGCACGGACCCGGTCGAGCTGTACGAGTCGCTGCTCACGCTCGGGCCCCCGGCGCTGGACCTGCTGCTGCCGCACGGCAACTGGACCAGCCCGCCCCCGGGGCTGGCGGCCGAGCCCTCGACGGACCCGCGCGCCACCCCCTACGGGGACTGGCTGGTCGCCGTCTTCGACCGGTGGTGGGGCGCCGGGCGGCGGGAGACCCGGGTGAGGCTCTTCGAGGAGTGCCTCGCGCTGCTGCTGGGGCTGCCCGGGGCCACGGAGTCGCTCGGCCTCGACCCCGTCAACGCCGTCGTCGTCGAGACGGACGGTGCCCTCGAGCAGGTCGACTCCCTCAAGTCCGCCTACGACACCGCCGCCGCCACCGGACTCGACGTCTTCCGGCACACGTTCGACGACGCCCTCGACCACCCGGGCATCGCCGCCCGGCAGGCGGGCGCGGACGCGCTCGCCGCCGAATGCCGCGCCTGCCCCCTGCTCACGGTCTGCGGCGGCGGCCACTACGCCCACCGCTACCGGGCGGGAAGCGGCTTCACCAACCGCTCCGTCTACTGCGCCGACCTGGAACGGCTGATCCGCCATGTGGCCGGCCGACTGGCCGGCACCACCGCGGGAGCCCTCCGGTGAGCCCCGCCGTCCCGGAACGCGCCCTGCGGGAACTCGGCCGCACGGAAGGCGGCCCCGAGACCCTCGGCCTGCTGGTCCGCGACCAGCACACACGACGGCTCGTCATGCTGCGGGCGCTTCTCGACGCCGCGCAGGCGGCCCCGGCAGCCGTCTGCCCGCCGGACCTGCTGCACCGGATGCACGACGACTGGGCCCTGCTGGAGGCCGCGGAACGCGCGGACAGGGCGGCCGTACGGACCCTGTTGCTCCACCCGCTCACCGGGCCCTGGGCCCAGCGCTGCCTGTACGGACTCACCGCACCGGAGCCGTCGCCCCAACTACGGGACGACCTCGCGCACTTCGGCGCACTGGCCGCGGCGGGGGCGATCCGCGCGGGCCTGTCCTTCAGCGCACGCCTCACCCCCGCCGGCGGCGAACTGGCGCTCCCCACCCTGGGCTCGCTGCGCACGGACTCGACAGGGCCCGTCGATATCGCCTTCACCGAAGACGAACTGACGTCACGTCAGCAGGATCCTCGCTGGCAGCCCGTGTACTGCCTGCCCGCCGTCCTGCCGGGCTCCGGGCCCGTACCCCTGGACGACCTCCACCCGTACCGCGCCGTCGGAGGGGGCCCGCAGCGGCACGGGCTGAGCGCCGCGGCCGTGCTCGACGACAGCGAGCGCAAGGCCTGGTCGGAGTCCTGGTCCGGAATGGAGCCCCTCCTGCGGATCGGCGGCGAGCACCGCGTCGCCGAGGCGACGGCCCTGCTGCGCTGTCTGGTGCCGCTCGCCCCGCCGCCCGGCTCCGGGCCCACCGGTGAGAGCGCCTCGCACTGCAGCGGCACCCGCCGCGAGGCCTTCGGCGCCGTCCTCAGCAGCCGGCCGTCCACCCCCGCCCACTTCGCGGCGACGCTGGTCCATGAGCTCCAGCACACCAAACTGGCCGCACTGGGCGCGCTCGCCCCGCTGCACCACGAGGACGCCACCCCACGGCACTTCGCCCCCTGGCGGTCCGACCCGCGGCCCTTCGACGGCCTGCTGCAGGGCGCGTACTCGCACATCGCGCTGGCCGACTACTGGCAGCGGTTCGCACTCGGCGCGGAGAACACCGCGCACCGCGACCTCGCCTGGGCCGAGCACGCCCGCTGCCGTGAGCAGGTCGGCGCGGTGCTGCCCGTGCTGGCCGGCTCCGGGGAACTCACCCGGGAGGGCCGGACCGTGGTCAACGAGATGATCGCGCTCTACCACCATCTGGCTGATCGGCCGCCCCCTTCGGGGCACTTGGCGAGGGCGGCGGCATATGTCGACACCGCGCGCGTGATCTGGTGCCAGCGAAACGGAACGCAGCGCTGAGACCACGTTCCGTTGTATGTTCGTATGGATTGTCGTGGAGCAGGGAGACGGTTGAATGCCCGCAGCGCGTAGGCACGTTGGAGCGACCGGGTCGCGTACCGTCACCATCAGTTTCGCGGGCTTCAACCGCGCCTGGGCGGCATGGATCGGCGACCGGCTCGAACGACGCGGCATGCGCGTGGTCTTCCAGCGCTGGGACCCACCCGTGCAGACCCCGCTGGAAGAGAACCTGCAGGATCTGATGCTCGCCCCGGGCCGCATCCTCGTCCTGCTCAGCGACTGGTACTTCCAGCTCGGCCCGCGCAGCCACGAGGAGTGGAACCGCGCGCTGCGCGAGGTGGTCGCGGCCGAGCCCGACCGGTTCGCCGCTGTCTCCGTCACCACCTCTCCGCTGCCCGCCGCCACCGCCGTGCTCGCCGCCGCGGACCTCACCAACGTCGGCGCGGACGAGGCCGAACGCCGCCTCCTGTCGCGGCTCGACCTGCCCGACGACCCGCTCACCGAGCCCGTCGACGGACGGCCGGGCCCCCGCTACCCCGCCGACACCCCCGAGGTCTGGGGCGGCGTGCCACGCCGCAACACCCGCTTCACCGGCCGCGAGAGCCTGCTCAACTCGGCCTACCACGCCCTCCAGGAGGCGGGGTCCGGCGCCGGCGTCGTGACCCTGTACGGCATGTCGGGCGTGGGCAAGACCCAGCTCGCCGCCGAGTACGTGTACCGCTTCGGCTCCGAGTACGACGTCGTGTGGTGGGTGTCCGCCGAGAAGCGCGTCACCTACCGCCAGAAGCTCGCCGAACTCGCCCCGGCGCTGGGCCTGTCCACCGGCGCCGAGTACGGCGAACGGCTGCGCGCCGTGCGGGACGCGCTGCGCCGCGGCGAGCCGTACCAGCGCTGGCTGCTGGTCCTCGACGGGGCCGACGAGCCGGAGCACATCTGGGACCTGGTGCCGACGGGCCCCGGCCATGTCCTGATCACCTCCCGCAACCCGGAGTGGAGCGAGCACAACAGCAACCTGCTGGAGGTGCCCGTCTACGACCGCGAGGAGTCGGTCGCGTTCATCCGGCGCCGCGCCCCGAGGCTCACCCACAACGAGGCGGACCAGCTGGCGGTGGCCCTGGAGGACCTCCCGCTGCTGCTCGACCAGACGGCCGGCTGGCTCAACGACTCCGACATGTCCGTCGACGAGTACATCGAACTCCTCGAGGGCGGCATCGACTCGGACGTCGTCAAGGTCTCCGCCGACTTCCCGCTGGCCTTCCAGACCGCCTGGTCGATACTGCTGAACAAGCTCCGCGAGACCGTCCCCGAGTCCGTCGACCTGCTGCGCCTGTGCACGTTCTTCGCACCGGGCTCCGTTCCCGTGCGGCTGCTCAAGGAGATGCCGCCGGGTGTCATGCCGGAGTCGCTCTCCGGGCTGATGAACGACCCGCTGCTGTGGAACAAGGCGATCGCGCAGCTGCGTCAGTACTCGGTGGTGCGCCTGGAGTCGCACGAGTCGCTGGCGGACGAGGCGTCGACCTCCGGCGAGTCGCTCTATCTGCACCGCATGGTCCACCAGATCGTCCGCAAGGACATGCCGGAGCGGGACCGCGGTGAGTTCATCGAGGTCGTGCGGCGCGCCCTCGCCGGTGCCGAGCCCGGCCGCCCCACCGACACCCGGCTCTGGCCGCGGTACGCGGAGATCACCCCGCACCTCAAGTACGCGGACGTCCTCGGCAGCGAGGACCCGGCGGTCCACACCCTGGTCCTCAACTGCCTGCGCTACATGTACCTCTCCGGCGAGTACCGGGCGGGCATCAAACTCGGCGAACGGGCCATGAACGCCTGGCGGGAGCTGCTCGGCGACACCCACCCGAGGATCTGGGACCTCAGCTACCACTACGCCAATCTGCTGCGCGCCGTCGGCGACTACGCCGGCACCGAGGCCATCGAGCGCGCCGCGGTCGAGCATCTGCGGACCGAACGGGGCCCGGAGGACCTGGAGCATCTGCGGGCCGCCGGCGGACTCGCGGCCGATCTGCGCGGCCTCGGCCGGTACGACGAGGCCCTGGAGCTGTCCGGCTGGATCCTCAGCGCCTATCGCGAACTCCTCGGCGACCAGGACTCCCGTACCGTCAACGCCCAGAACAACCTGGCCACGTCGATGCGGCTGCTCGGCCGGTACGCCGAGTCCCTGGAGCTCAACCGGATCACCCTGGAGGCGCGCCGGCAGCTGCTGCGGCCCCGGCACGGCTGGACGCTCTACTCGGAGATCAACTACGCCACCGATCTGCGGCTGCTCGGCCGCTACAGCGAGGCCGAGTCGCTGCAGGCGCAGAGCGTCCGCGTGCACCGCCTCACCATGGGGCGGGACAACCCCCAGACCCTGCGGGCCGAGCACAACCTGGCCCTGTGCCAGTACCGCATGGGCGAACGCGCCAGGGCCGAGGAGCTGTTCACGCGCGTCCTGGAGCGCAGCGAACGCGTTCTCGGCGAGGGCGACCCGCTCACCATGATGTTCGCGGCCAGCCAGTGCTGCTTCGCCCGCGAACACGGAGACATCGACCAGGCCAGGGACATAAGCGCACGGGTCGTCGGCGGCTACACGGACATGCTCGGCGAGAGCCATCCGTACGTGGCGGGCTCGCGCAGCAACCACGCCCTGATCCTGCGCAACGTCGGAGACCGGGAACAGGCCCATCTGCTCGTCGAGGAAGCGCTCGCCGACATGACCCGGGCCGTCGGCGAGAACCACCCGTGGACCCTGGGCTGCGCCATCAACGCCTCGGCGCTGCGCAATCTGGTGGGCGAGCCCGAGCGCGCGGCCGAGCTGACCGACGCCACGATCGGGCGGGCCACCGAGGCACTGGGCCGGACCCATCCGCTGACGCTCTCCTCGCGGATCGCCCACGCGGCCGATCTGCGGGCCCTGCGCGAGCGGCAGCGCGCGGACAAGATCGAGACGGAGGCGCTCGGCGACCTCGCGGCGACGCTGGGCGCCCAGCACGTCCACACGGTCTCCGCCCGCTCCAGGAACCGCCCCTACTGGGACTTCGAACCCCAGATGGTCTGAAGCACGAGGCGCGGGATCCCCGCACGCCGAAGGGCCCGGCCCGCGAATCCGTCGCGGGCCGGGCCCTTTCGTACGTCACGTTCGTACGTCGCGCACCGCGCGCTGTGGGCCAGAGCACGCCCTTGCCCCCTCCACGGCCGCGGAAGGATTCGTACGATGAGGGGCGAACCCCCACCAGAAAGGAGCAACCATGTTCGGCGGTGCGTTGAACGAGCTGTTCGCTCCTGGGCGGCGGCACACCGAGGAGGAGCGGCGGCGTCAGGAGCTCACCCTGGAGGAGGCCGGTGACGCCGATCCCGGGCGGGGGCCGATAGACCTCGGCAGCGGGGTCGTGCTCATCCGGCTGCCCGCGGCGAGGGCCGGAGGACCGGCCGGTGCGGAGCCCGCCGACGGCTGACCGTCGTACAACATGCCGGAGGGCCCGGCTCCGCGATCACTCGCGGGGCCGGGCCCTCCGGTTCGTACAGCCGCTGATCAGGCCTCGAAGACCTCGGCGACCAGCTGAGCCTGCTCCGCCTGGTGCCGCTTGGCCGAGCCGACCGCCGGGGAAGAGCCGTGCGGCCGCGAGATGCGGCGCAGGCGCTCGCCGTGCGGGACGTCCGCGCCGACCGCGAGGTCCAGGTGGTCGATCAGGTTGAGCGCGATGAACGGCCAGGCACCCTGGTTCGCCGGCTCCTCCTGGGCCCACAGGTACTTCTCGGCGTTCGGGAACTTGGCGATCTCCTCCTGGAGCTCGGCACCCGGCAGCGGGTACAGACGCTCGAGGCGGATGATCGCGGTGTCGGTGGAGCCGCGCTTCTGACGCTCGGCCTCCAGGTCGTAGTAGACCTTGCCGGAGCAGAAGACGACCTTGCGGACGGCCGTCGGGTCCACCGTCTCGTCGCCGATCACCGGGCGGAAGCCGCCGGTGAGGAACTCCTCCGCCTTGGACGCCGCGGCCTTCAGACGCAGCATCGACTTCGGGGTGAAGACGATGAGCGGCTTGTGGTGCGGGTTGTGGACCTGCCAGCGCAGCAGGTGGAAGTAGTTCGACGGCAGCGTCGGCATGGCGACCGTCATGTTGTTCTGCGCGCACATCTGGAGGAAGCGCTCCGGGCGGGCGGACGAGTGGTCCGGGCCCTGGCCCTCGTAGCCGTGCGGCAGGAGCAGCGTGACGCCGGAGGTCTGGCCCCACTTCTGCTCGGCCGAGGAGATGAACTCGTCGACGACGGTCTGCGCGCCGTTGACGAAGTCACCGAACTGGGCCTCCCACATGACCAGCGCTTCCGGGCGGGCCAGCGAGTAGCCGTACTCGAAGCCCATCGCCGCGTACTCGCTCAGGAGCGAGTCGTAGACGTTGTAGCGGGCCTGGTCCTCGGCGAGGTAGAGCAGCGGGGTGTAGTCCTCGTTGGTCTCCTGGTCGACGAGGACCGCGTGGCGCTGGCCGAAGGTGCCGCGGCGGGTGTCCTGGCCGGCGAGCCGGACCGGGGTGCCCTCCATCAGCAGCGAACCGATGGCCAGGGTCTCGCCCATGCCCCAGTCGATCGTGCCGTCCTCGACCGAGGCCGCGCGGCGCTGCAGCTGCGGCATCAGGCGCGGGTGGACGGTGATGTGGTCCGGGACGTTGACCTGGGACTCGGCGATCCGCTTGACGATCTCCTGGGAGACCGCGGTGGTCACCGACACCGGGAACTCGGCCTGCGCGTCCGGGACATGGGCCGGGGCGGGCTGGCTGGTGGCCTCGCGGACCTCCGCGAAGACCTTCTCCAGCTGGCCCTGGAAGTCCTGGAGCGCCTGCTCGGCCTCTTCCAGCGTGATGTCGCCACGGCCGATCAGCGACTCGGTGTAGAGCTTGCGCACCGAGCGCTTCTTGTCGATCAGGTTCACCATCTGCGGGTTGGTGAACTGCGGGTTGTCGCCCTCGTTGTGACCGCGGCGGCGGTAGCAGATGAGGTCGATCACGACGTCCTTGTTGAACGTCTGGCGGAACTCGAAGGCGAGCCGCGCCACCCGGACGCAGGCCTCCGGGTCGTCACCGTTCACGTGGAAGATCGGCGCCTCGATCATGCGGGCCACGTCCGTGGCGTACATGGAGGAGCGGGACGACTCGGGAGCCGCCGTGAAGCCGACCTGGTTGTTGATGACGATGTGGACCGTGCCGCCGGTGCGGTAGCCGCGCAGCTGCGACATGTTGAGCGTCTCGGCGACCACACCCTGGCCCGCGAAGGCCGCGTCACCGTGCAGGGCGACCGGCAGGACGGTGAAGTCCGTGCCGCCCTTGTTGATGATGTCCTGCTTGGCGCGGACGACGCCCTCCAGGACCGGGTCGACGGCCTCGAGGTGCGACGGGTTGGCGACCAGGCTGACCTTGATCTGCTCGCCGTCGAGGCCGGTGAAGGTGCCGTTGGCGCCCAGGTGGTACTTCACGTCGCCGGAGCCGTGCATCGACTTCGGGTCGAGGTTGCCCTCGAACTCGCGGAAGATCTGCGCGTACGACTTGCCGACGATGTTCGCCAGGACGTTCAGCCGGCCGCGGTGGGCCATGCCGATGACGACCTCGTCCAGGCGGGACTCCGCCGCGGAGTCGATGACCGAGTCGAGCAGCGGGATGACGGACTCGCCGCCCTCCAGCGAGAAGCGCTTCTGGCCGACGTACTTCGTCTGCAGGAAGGTCTCGAACGCCTCGGCCGCGTTGAGCCGGCGCAGGATGCGCAGCTGCTCCTCGCGCTCCGGCTTGGCGTGCTGGCGCTCCACGCGGTCCTGGATCCACTTGCGCTGCTTGGGGTCCTGGATGTGCATGAACTCGATGCCGGTGGTGCGGCAGTACGAGTCGCGGAGCACGCCGAGGATGTCGCGGAGCTTCATCATCGACTTGCCGCCGAAGCCGCCGACCGCGAACTCGCGCTCCAGGTCCCACAGGGTGAGCCCGTGCTCGGTGATGTCCAGGTCGGGGTGCTTGCGCTGGCGGTACTCCAGCGGGTCGGTGTCGGCCATGACGTGGCCGCGGACCCGGTAGGAGTGGATCAGCTCGAAGACCCGGGCGGCCTTGGTGACGTCGTCGTCGTGCGAGGCGTCGATGTCCTTGAGCCAGCGGACCGGCTCGTAGGGGATGCGCAGCGCCTCGAAGATGTCGTCGTAGAAGCCGTCCTCGCCGAGGAGGAGGTTGGCGACGATCCGCAGGAACTCGCCGGAGGCGGCGCCCTGGATGACCCGGTGGTCGTAGGTCGAGGTCAGCGTCATGACCTTGGAGATGCCCAGCTTGTTCAGGGTGTCCTGGGAGGTGCCCTGGAACTCGGCCGGGTAGTCCATCGAGCCGACGCCCATGATCACCGACTGGCCGGGCATCAGACGCGGCACGGAGTGGACCGTGCCGAGGCCGCCGGGGTTGGTGAGGGAGACGGTGACGCCGGTGAAGTCGTCCATCGTCAGCTTGTTGCTGCGGGCGCGGCGGACGATGTCCTCGTAGGCCTGCCAGAACTCGAAGAAGTTCAGCGTCTCGGCCTTCTTGATGGCCGCGACGACGAGCTGGCGGTCACCGTTCGGCTTCACCAGGTCGATGGCCAGGCCGAGGTTGATGTGCGGCGGCTTGACCAGGGTCGGCTTGCCGTCCTTCTCCGCGAAGGAGTTGTTCATCGACGGCATGGCCTTGATCGCCTGCACCATCGCGTAGCCGATGAGGTGGGTGAAGGAGATCTTCCCGCCCCGGGCGCGCTTCAGGTGGTTGTTGATCACGATCCGGTTGTCGAAGAGCAGCTTCACCGGGACCGCGCGGACGGACGTGGCCGTCGGCAGCTCCAGCGAGGCGTTCATGTTCTTCGCGACGGCGGCGGACGGACCGCGCAGCGGGACCAGCTCGGGGCCCTCGGCGGCGGCCGGAGCGGCCGCCTTGGCGGCGGGCGCGGCGGCAGCGGGCTTCGCCGGGGCCGCCGCGGGCGCGGGGGCCTGAGCGGCGCTCGGGGCCGGCGCGGCGGCCGGAGCGGCTGCCTGCGGCGCGGCGGCGGGCTGAGCCGGGGCGGCCGGAGCCGCGGGCGCCGGAGCCTGTGCGGCCGGAGCCGCGGGCGCCGGAGCCTGTGCGGTGCTCGGCGTCTGAGTGGTGCCCTGGGCAGCGGGCTTCGTGGGCTCCGCCACCCCCGCGGCGGCGGAGCCGGCGGCGGCCGTACCGCCCGGCTTGTAGTCGGCGAAGAAGTCCCACCAGGCGCGGTCGACCGAATTCGGGTCCTGGAGGTACTGCTGGTAGATCTCGTCGACGAGCCACTCATTGGGACCGAAGGCGGCAGCGGGGTTCTTCCCCTGCCCGTCTTGATCGGTCGAAGTGCTCGAGTTACTGGGGGACTGAGACGACACGGCGGCAACCGCCCTCTTCCGCTTCACAAGGTGATGGACAGCGGAAATAAAGGCTACGCCTCCGGGGCCGGGAGATGCAGGCCGGGCGTGGTCATCGTCGCCTAAGTCACACCTGACAGCCGGTTTCGGCGTAGGAAATGGCGGGAAACAAGCGGGGTTCCCCGGCGGACAGGGTACGACGCACCGCGGCTACGGCCCCGTGGACCGCACCCCTGAGTGCTTCCCGGACGCTCACTCGGATGACCCGGGCGTCCGGTTCGCTTCCGCTTCGAACCCTACGTCAACCGCGTGAGACCTGGATTCCCGGAAGAGTGACCTGGATACGGCAGCCGCGTGCCGATTCGGCCACGCCGATGCGGCCGCCGTGCAACTCGACCGCCCAGCGGGCGATCGCCAGGCCCAGCCCCGTACCGCCGTCGCTGCCGGGGCCGTGCGGCGCGGGGACGCCGCCCCGGTTGAAGCGCTCGAAGACCTTGTGCCACTCCGACTCGGGGATGCCGGGACCCTCGTCCTGCACCTCCAGGTCCAGCGACTCGGCCTGTGCGCCGCGGCGGGCCCGGACCGTGACCCTGCCGTGCGGCGGGGAGTGCTTCACGGCGTTGTCGATCAGATTGGCCATCACCTGGTGCAGCCGCTCGGCGTCCGCGTGCGCGGTCAGCTCGGGCGGCGACACGTCAAGGTGCAGATGCACGTCCTTGCGGGTGTGACTGCCGGAGGCGGAGGACAGCCTGCGCTGCGCGGCGGCCAGATTGGCCTCCTTCAGCACTCCGGAGAGATACGGCCACACCTCGAAGCGCCGTGCCTTGAGCGTGACCACACCGTTGTCGAGCCGGGACAGGTCCAGCAGGGTCTCGACCAGCCGGGACAGCCGCTCGGTCTGCTTCAGCGCCGTTCGCATCGTCTCGGGGTCGGCGGCCGAGACGCCGTCCACGACGTTCTCCAGCACCGCGCGCAGCGCCGCGATGGGGGTGCGCAGCTCGTGCGAGACATTGGCGACCAGCTCCTTGCGGTGCTGGTCCACGGCCTCCAGGTCGTCCGCCATGCGGTTGATGGTGGAGGCGAGGTCGCCCAGCTCGTCGCGGCGGCCGGCGCCGCGGACCCGGCGGGTGAAGTCACCGTGGGAGATCGACTTCGCGACCGTGTTCATCTGGTCCAGCGGCGCGGTGAGCCCGTGCGCCACGAACTGGGTGATCAGCAGCGTGGTGATGATGGCGAAGACCGTGATGTAGCGCAGCTCCGCGCCGGTCCTGAAAGCGACCAGGGCGAGCCCGGTCGTGATGAGCACCGCCACCACGACGAGAGCGCCGAGCTTGGTCTTGATCGAGATCTCGACCGACCCGAGCTCGGACCGGAGCCGGCTCAGCCGGTTCATGGCGCCGGAGTCTCCAGGGCGTACCCCACGCCATGGACGGTACGGATGCGCTCGGCGCCGATCTTCCGGCGCAGGGCCTTGATGTGGCTGTCGACCGTGCGGGTGCCGGAGGCGTCCGCCCAGTCCCAGACCTCGGCGAGGAGCTGCTCGCGCGAGAGCACCGCACGCGGCGTGTTCGCCAGGCAGACCAGCAGGTCGAACTCGGTGGGCGTGAGGTGCACGTCCTCGCTCCTGACGCGGACCCGGCGCTGGGCGTGGTCGATCTCCAGCTCGCCGAGGCGCAGGATGCCGCTGCGGGGCGTCACGGCGGCCAGCGCGGCGCGCTCCACCCGGCGCAGCAGTACGTGCACCCGGGCGGCCAGCTCACGCATGGAGAACGGCTTGGTCATGTAGTCGTCGGCGCCGACGCCGAGCCCGACCAGCATGTCCGTCTCGTCGTCGCGGGCCGTGAGCATCAGTACCGGGACGGGCCGCTGGGCCTGCACCCGGCGGCACACCTCCAGGCCGTCGAAGCCCGGCAGCATGATGTCGAGGACCATCAGGTCGGGCTGCCACGCCTCGGCGGCGTCGACGGCCGCCGGGCCGTCCGTCGCGGTCTGGACCAGGAACCCCTCGGCGCGCAGCCGGGCGGAGATGGCATCCACGATGGTGGTGTCGTCCTCGACGACGAGCACCCGGCGCTGGGCACTCGCGGTCGAGTGCGCCGCCGCGCCGTTGTTGCTGGTGTGTGTCTGCTCCATCGCCCCGCCCCTGTCGCGCACTGCGAGCTGCGTGTAGATCGGTGTGTCAGGTAGGCAGCGTAAAGGCACCGACCAGTTCCCGGCTACGCAGGGCGAACCGCGAGATGGACCACGTCAGGTACGCCTCGGGCAACCCGGATCTCTTCGGTCCTTACCCCGCTGAATCCGGCATTCCGCAATGACTCTTCGAAATCGGCGGAGGGCTTCGCCGACCATACGGCGAGCACTCCACCGGGGGTCAAACGCCGTGCACAGGCGGCCAGTCCGTCCGGTGAGTAGAGGTTGCCGTTGCCCTCGGTGACGGTCCAGTCGGGGCCGTTGTCGATGTCGAGGCAGAGCGCGTCATACGTGTCCGAAGCGTTATGGACGTGATCGACGAGGTCCGTGTGGAGAATCACGGTCCGCGGATCGGCGAGCGCCGCGTCCGAGATCCGCCGCAGCGGACCCGACATGTGCCATTCGATGATCGCCTGTTCGCGTTCCACGACGGCGATACGGGACCACGCGGGCTCGGCAGCCGCGCGCGCCAGCGAGAAGCCGACGCCGAGCCCGCCGATGAGTACGGACGGGGAGGGACGGCCGTCGAGCGCCTCGTACGCGGCGTCCAGGAGCCGTCGTTCGGAGCGGCCGTCCGATGTGTCCATCAGGAAGCAGCCGTTGGCGATGATCTCGTGGATCTCCCCGTCGGGGCCGCTCCGTTCACGCAGGACGACCTCCCCGTACGGTCCATCGCGGCGGTCGACGGTCCGGTGGCCGGTGGGGCGGCTGGAGGGCTCCATGGCCCTCAGGCTAGCGGCGGCCGTCGGGCGGTGGGCCGTGTGGCGCGGGTCATGGACGCGACGGGTGGTGATCGCGTTGCCTGGGCAGGGTTCGGGAGCCGTCGGAGCGAGGAGGGGGGGGCAGCCCGCGATGAAGGGGCTTGGCACGGCGCGCCGCGCCGGGTCGCGCGAGACCGCGGACGCGGATGCGGGCGCGGGCGCGCACGCGCGAGCCCGGTGGCTCTACCGGCTCGCGCGGCTCCTCCCGCACCCCGCCGGAACGCCCTTCACGTTCTGCTACGGGCTCGTGCTCGTCGCGACCTCCCTCTTCGCCGCGTACGGCGACCCGGCCACGGTGGCCGCCCTGCTGCGCGGCTCCAGCACGGACGTCGCGCACCTCGCCACGGCGCCGCCGCTCGTCCTGGTCGCCAGTGCCCTGTGGATCGCCGGCGGGCTCGCCTCCCCGTACGCCCTCGGGTTCGTGCTCGTCCTCACGGCCCTGGAGCGGCGCATCGGCGGCCGGCGCACGGCCGGCGTCTTCCTGGGCGGACACCTGGTGGCCACGCTCGCCACCGAGATCCCGGTCGGGCTGTGGGTCATGGCGGGCCGGCTGCCCGAGACGTCCCTGCACCGGCTCGACTACGGCATCAGCTTCGGCCTGCTGGCGAGTGTCGGCGCGCTGGCCGGTCTGTACGCCCCGGTCGCGCGGACGGCGCTGCTGGTGTGCGTCTCGGCGCTCCTGGCGCGGGACCTGCTGGCGTACGAGGACCCGCTCGGCAACTGGGGCCATGTGCTGGCCCTGCTCGCGGGCGTCGCGACCTGGCCGCTGCTCCCGGGGCGCCCACGTCCGCTTCCTCGTCCACGACCGCGCCGTCAGACGTCGGCGGGCGCCGGGTCGTAGTACACGCTGACCAGTGGGGCGACCGTGCGCCACCCCAGCGCTGTGTAGAGCGCCCGTCCGTCCGGCGTGCCGCCCAGGACGCCGACGGTGGCTCCCCGCTCGACCGCCGCGTTCTGGAGCGTGCGCATCACCAGGCTGCCGAGGCCCTTGCGGCGGTGCTCGGCGGCGGTCTCGATCTGGTCGACGACGGCCGTGGTGCCGCTCGTCGCGATCTGGCCCCGGGCCGCGAAGGCGCCGTCCGCGGTCGTGACCAGGACCCGGGTGACGCCGTCGCGCGTCCAGGTGCGCAGCCGGTGGCCGGCCCGTACGTCCGTCTCCGTCCGGGTCAGAGCCGCCGTCATCAGGAAGCCGGGCTCGTCCGGCGTCCAGTCCGGCCCCAGCCACTCCAGAACCCGCTCCTGCTCCTCGAACACCTTGAGCCACCGGCCCGGCACCCGGGCCGTCGCGGCCACCTCGCGGACGCTCCGCTCGCTGTTGTCGGTGAGGACGTGCCGGGTGGTGTGCCGGGGGAGTCCGACGTCGACGGTGACGCCCCACGGCTCGCCGACGGGTTCCGCGGCACCGCGCGACACGACCCAGCCGTCCACCCAGGCCCGTATCGTCTCGGTAATAGATGCAGATGTCATTGACCTATTACATCTGATCGGTCACGGGAAGTGACAGGGGTGATCGCTCACAGCGAACAGCCCCGGGGGAACATTGGCCGCCCCTTCCGCATTGAGTCCATGTAGCTCAACTTGACTGCCGAAGGGGAGATCATGGCTTCGACGTCCACACCGCTCACTCTGCCTGTGCTGCCGCTCGACGACGAGGTCGTGCTGCCCGGGATGGTGGTACCGCTCGACCTGTCCGACGCCGACGTACGGGCCGCGGTGGAGGCCGCCCAGGCAGCCGCCCGTTCGGCATCGGGCAAGCCACGGGTGCTGCTCGTCCCACGCATCGACGGTACGTACGCCTCGACCGGTGTCCTCGGCACCGTCGAGCAGGTCGGCCGGCTCTCCGACGGAGACCCCGGCGCCCTGATCCGCGGCCGCAGCCGGGTGCGCATCGGCGCCGGTACGACCGGTCCCGGCGCGGCCCTCTGGGTCGAGGGCACCGTTGTCGACGAGGCGCTGCCCGAAACGCTGCCCGGCTCCGTCACCGAATTGGTCAAGGAGTACAAGGCACTCGCCACCAGCTGGCTGAAGAAGCGCGGCGCCTGGCAGGTCGTCGACCGCGTCCAGCAGATCGACGACGTCTCGGCCCTCGCCGACAACTCCGGCTACTCACCCTTCCTGACCACCGCCCAGAAGGTGGAGCTGCTCGAGACCAGCGACCCGGTGGCCCGGCTCAAGCTCGCCACCGAGCAGCTGCGCGAGCACCTCGCCGAGCAGGACGTGGCCGAGTCCATCGCCAAGGACGTCCAGGAGGGCGTCGACAAGCAGCAGCGCGAATTCCTGCTGCGCCGCCAGCTCGAGGCCGTGCGCAAGGAACTGCGCGAGCTGAACGGCGAGGACGGCGAGGACGAGTCCGACGACTACCGTGCCCGGGTCGAGGCCGCCGACCTCCCGGAGAACGTCCGCGAGGCCGCGCTCAAGGAGGTCGAGAAGCTGGAGCGGTCCAGTGACCAGAGCCCCGAGGGCTCCTGGATCCGCACCTGGCTCGACACCGTCCTCGAACTGCCGTGGAACGAGCGCACGGAGGACGCGTACGACATCCGGGGCGCCAAGACGGTCCTGGACGCCGAGCACGCGGGCCTGGACGACGTGAAGGAACGGATCACCGAATACCTGGCGGTGCGCAAGCGGCGTACCGACCGGGGGCTGGGCGTGGTCGGCGGGCGGCGCGGGGGCGCGGTTCTCGCGCTCGTCGGCCCGCCCGGCGTGGGCAAGACCTCGCTCGGCGAGTCCGTCGCGCACGCGATGGGACGGAAGTTCGTCCGGGTCGCCCTCGGCGGCGTACGGGACGAGGCGGAGATCCGCGGGCACCGGCGTACGTACGTCGGCGCGCTGCCGGGCCGTATCGTCCGGGCCGTCAAGGAGGCCGGGTCCATGAACCCGGTGGTCCTGCTCGACGAGATCGACAAGGTCGGCTCCGACTTCCGCGGGGACCCGGCGGCGGCACTGCTCGAAGTCCTGGACCCGGCGCAGAACCACACGTTCCGCGACCACTACCTGGAGGTCGAGCTGGACCTGTCCGACGTGGTCTTCCTGGCCACGGCGAACGTCCTGGAGGCCATCCCGGAGGCCCTGCTCGACCGGATGGAGCTGGTCAGGCTCGACGGCTACACGGAGGACGAGAAGGTCGTCATCGGCCGGGACCACCTGCTCCCGCGCCAGCTGGAGCGGGCCGGCCTGGAGCCGGGCGAGGTCGTCCTGGACGACTCCGCGCTGCGCAAGCTGGCCGCCGAGTACACCCGCGAGGCGGGCGTACGCAACCTGGAGCGGGCGATCGCCCGGCTGCTGCGGAAGGTCGCGGCCCAGCACGAACTGGGCGACCGGGAGCTGCCGTTCACCGTCACCGACGGGGAACTGCGCGGTCTCATCGGGCGACCGCACCACGTCCCCGAGGCCGCCCAGGACCCGGCCGAGCGGCGCACCGCGGTGCCGGGCGTGGCCACGGGCCTCGCGGTCACCGGAGCCGGCGGCGACGTGCTGTACGTCGAGGCGTCCCTGGCCGACCCGGAGACCGGTGCGGCCGGACTGACCCTCACCGGTCAGCTCGGCGACGTCATGAAGGAGTCCGCACAGATCGCGCTGAGCTTCCTCCGCTCGCACGGCGCGGAACTGGAGCTGCCCGTCGCCGATCTGAAGGACCGCGGCGTGCACATCCACTTCCCGGCGGGCGCGGTCCCGAAGGACGGGCCGAGCGCGGGTATCACGATGACCACCGCGCTGGCGTCGCTGCTCTCCGGACGGCCGGTCCGTACGGACGTGGCGATGACCGGCGAGGTGTCCCTGACGGGACGGGTGCTGCCCATCGGCGGCCTGAAGCAGAAGCTCCTGGCCGCGCACCGGGCGGGGACGACGACGGTCGTCATCCCCAAGCGCAACGAGGCCGACCTGGACGACGTCCCGGCGGAGGTCCTGGACAAGCTGGAGGTCCACCCGGTCACGGACGTCCGCCAGGTCCTGGAGATCGCCCTCTCCCCGGCGGAACTGCCGGTGGCGGCCGCGGCGTAGCGGGCGCGCCGGGGCTCCGCCCCGGTTCCGGTTCCCCGGTCGCCGGGTGCCGGTCTGCGGACGCAGGCCGTCACCCGGCGATGCGGTGTGCTCGGCGTGGGCCCGCGGCCCTCGGTGAAGTGCGGACGGCCGAAGGTCCGGACGACGAAGCTCAGTGCGCCGTGCTCTTGACCGGGACGCGGGCCGCCTTGTCGTACAGGGCGCGCGCACGTGCGCCGAAGAGCACCGCCGTCGACTCCGTGTCCGTGTCGCCCCCGCTCAGGACGCCTATCACCCGGCCCGGCCGGCCCGGGTCCACGTAGTCCGCCAGCCAGGGGCTGCCGCTCGTGCCGTCCCAGAAGCCCTGGCATTCGATGCGCACCATCCGCGCGGGCTGGTCGGCGTCGTGACGGGCGTCGGTGGTACAGGTGATGGGCCGGTTGGCCGGATTGTGCTCGGGGTTGGGGTAGCCGACGACCGTGACCCGGCGGCTCGGTTTCGACGACCAGTCGGGCTCGGCCGCGCCCACCACGTCCTGCACCTGGCGGCCCCGGGCGTCCGGCTCCAGCGTCAGGAAGGCGTAGTCGGTCGTGTCGTCCTCGTCCTTGCGCCAGCGGTCGTCCACCTGGATCGCGGCGACCTTCCACGTGCCGTACGGGGCCGATCCCTTCCCGCCGCCGTGGAATCCGGGCGCGAAGGAGAAGCCGCTCGCGTACGTCCCGTACTCGAAGACACAGTGCGCGGCGGTCGCGACGACATTGCCGCGGGGGCTGTCGACCACGCTCGCCGTGCACCAGTGGTCCTCACCGTCGAGCAGCACGCCCACCGAGCGCAGCCCGCCGGACGGCACGGCCGACGTCTGCGGCGAGGGGCCCTCGGCCCGCTGTCGGGGTTCGGCGGCAGGGTGCGGCGTCGCCGAGTGGGACGGCGCCGCGCACGCGGTCGCGGCGGTCAGCACCGCGACCGCGGACCACAGCATCGGCCTGTTCCAGAGCATGGCCCCATCCTTGCTCACTCAGCCGTCGAGCCATCCCCGGAGGGTCGCCTGTGCCCCCGCCTGGAACCGGGTCTCCGCGCCCAGCGTCTCCAGCAGCCTGCTGATCCGCCGCCGCGCCGTGTGCACATGGACCCCGAGCCTGCGCGCTATCGCCTCGTCCTTGAGCCCGGCGGCGAGCAGCGCCAGCAGTTCCTTCTGCGCCGGGACCAGCGAGCCGCCCGGGCCGCCCACGGGGGTGGCCCGTTCCCACACGGTCTCGAAGAGCGGCACCAGCGCGTTGCCGAGCAGTGCGTCGCCCACCACCAGCGCGGAGGCCGTCGGATCGGCCGCGTCACTGGGCGGCAGCAGGGTGATCCGCCGGTCGACGGCGATCAGTTTGGTCGGTACGCCCTGGGCCACCCTGGCCCGCAGCCCGCGCTCCACCAGCGCGGTCACCATCCGCATCTGGTCCTGGGTCGCCAGTCCCTCGGGGTCGAGGACGGTGCGTACGACGATGCCGCGGTCCAGCAGCGCCTCGATGTCCAGTCCGGGCGACGGGGAACTGCCGTCCCCCACCCGGCCCCTGACGTACGGTGGCCGGTCGAGGATGACGACCTCGTGTTCCGCCGACGCCAGCAGCACATCCGCCCGTTCGCCGATCTCCCGCTGCCCGGTGACCACTTCGATGCCGCTTCCGGCCGTGACCGGTGGGCCGGGCGTCAGCCGGCTCGCGAGCCGGTCGGCGGTCATGCGTAACTGTTCGAGTTCGGCCGATTTCAGATGCAGCTCGGCCTGCCGGCGGTGGATGAGCGTGCGGATCGCGGCGGCCGGCGCGGCCGGGCGGGGCAGCGCCCCGCAGTCGGGCGGCGGCAGCGCGAGCCCCTGCTCGACCAGCCGGTCCAGAGCCGACTCCAACTGATCGCGCGACAGCTCCAGCAGCCGCGCCAACTCGTCCGCCTCGCCCGTGCGTTCCGTCAGCAGGGCCTCGTACGCGCGCTCCTCGGCCGCCCCCAGGCCGAGGGAGCGCAATTCCCCCTCGATCATGTCCCGGATTCTCACTCCGCGTTCACGAGACACACAAGTGTGCATGCCCACTTGTCGACGCAGTTGGCTCATTGCTGCTCCGGCGGCCCACATGTTGCATGGCCATGACCACCTGAACCGGCTCTGACCAAGCACGTGGGAGGGGTACGTACTGTGCGCAAGCCCAGCAACAACCATGGAAGACCGGCGTCCGGCACAACCAGGGGGGCGGCGACCGCCGCTCTCCTGGCGGCCGCGGGACTCCTGATCACCGCGGTACCGGCCCAGGCGGCGACCCCGCCGCCGGCACCGTCCGTCGAGGTCGTCCCCGGGGAGGACACCGCGACACCCGCGCTCGTGGAAGGCCTGCGCGAGGCCGTGGACGCAAAGGCCGCTCCGGCGGACGCGGCCCGCGGACACCTCGCCGCCAAGGAGAGCCGCTATCGCATCGCCGAACCGCGGCGCGATCTCGTGCCCGTCCAGACGCTGCAGCACGGCGCGGACGAAACGGTACGGCTCCAGCAGAAGCACCGCGGAATCCCGGTGCTCGGCGGCCAGTACGTCGTCCGCATGGAGAGCGCCGGCGGCAAGCGGGTCGTCACCGGCACCTCGGGCAAGTACTTCACCGGGCTGACGGCCGGCACCGAGGCGTCCGTCACCAAGGACGTCGCGGTGCGCCGCGCCGTGGGCGCCACCGCTGCCCGGCTCGGCCACGCACAGCTCACCAAGGCCGACGCCGTACGCAAGGAGGGCGAGAAGTCCCAGAAGGCGCAGGCGCTCAGCGGCACCGCGGGCGGCCTCGTCGTCATCCCGCGGGGCGACGGCGTGCTCGCGTACCACGTGACCGTGCGCGGCACGAACCCCGCGACCGGCGAACCCGTGCTCCAGCACGTGTACGTCGACGCGCGGTCGGGCTATCCGGTGCTGCAGTACAGCGGCATCAAGTCCGTCACCCCGCCGAAGGCGGCGGCGGACGCTCACCCGGCGGCGTCGAAGGCCGGCGCGTCGAAGGCCGGCGCCTCGAACGCGGCCGCGACGGGCAGGGCCCCGGCCGCGGAGTCCGCCGAGCATCCCGGCATCAGGGGCAGCGGTCAGCGTCTCGACGGAACCAAGGTCGGCCTCGACCTGTACCTCGACGGCACCCGCAGCGAGTACGTCATGACCGACTACGCGCGGATGGCCGACAGCAGCAAGAACACCCTCAGCACCTGGGACGCCTCGGACCGCGACGTGAGCGAGGTCTCGGGTCAGTGGCCCGCCGGCATCAAGGTGTTCGGCTCCGCGGCCGCCGACTTCGGCAAGGACGCCACCGACGCGGGCGCGGTCGACGCGCACTGGGCCGCGGGCCAGGTCTACGACTACTACAAGAAGCAGCACGGCAGGAACGGCCTCGACGGGCGCGGCTCCACCGTCAACTCGCTCGTCGGCGTCACCCTGTTCGGCGGCAGCTACGTCAACGCCTTCTGGGACGGCCAGAAAATGGTCTACGGATCGGGCGACGAGGAGTTCAAGCCCCTGTCCGCCGACCTCGACGTCGTCGGCCACGAGATGACCCACGGAGTCGTCGAGAACACCGCGAACCTCGTCTACGCCGGCCAGTCCGGGGCGCTGAACGAGGCCGTCGCCGACTACTTCGGCAACGCCATCGACGTCACCGCGTCCGGCCAGTCGATGGACGACCCGGCCGCGGGTCTGATCGGCGAGGACCTGTGCCGGACGAAGGGCCCGCGCGACTGCGCCTTGCGCAACCTCGACGACGGGGCGACCACCGCCAAGAACTTCCTCGGGGTGACCTTCGGCACCGACAACGGCGGCGTCCACCTCAACTCCACCATCTTCTCCGGCGCGTTGTGGGACATGCGCCAGGACCTCGGCGGGGAGCTGGCCGACCGGATCGTGTACAAGGCGCTGTCCGAGTACATGACGCCGCTCGACGGCTTCACCGAGGGCCGCGCCGCGGTGCTCGCCGCGGCGAAGGACCTCGGCGTCACCTCGAAGCAGCAGAACGTGGTGAAGCGTTCCTTCAGCGCCCACGGCATCGTGCCCGGCTGGGAGGACGCCCTCGGGGTCGACTCCGAGCAGCTCCTCGACAAGCTCAACATCAGCGGCACGGGGGTCCAGGCCGGCGGCGGCTGGTGGACCACGTCCCGGTCCAACGACGACGGCTCCGAGCCGTACTCCGTCTACGCCGGACGCGCGGACGGCGCAGGGGCGCCCAAGCTGATCAGCCCGAACGACGGACGCTTCCACGTCTACCCGGCGACGGACGGCAAGACCGTCGTGTGGGCCGCGTACGGCGCCACGAGCCTGGACATCCTGTCCCGTCCGGTCACGGGCGGCCCCATCAAGAAGCTGTACACGTCGTCCAGCGACATCTCGGGGCTGCGGGTCGAGAACGGTGTGGTCGTCTTCGAGACCTTCGGGATCTTCGGCGATCGCCATGTCGCCTATCTCCGTCCCGGCGACAGCCGGCCCACGTACGCGGACGGCGGCAGCTTCCTCCTCGCCACGGCGCTGCCCTCGATCGCCCAGGGCCGGATCGCGTACGCCAAGCTCTACCCGGGCGAGACCGACTACAAGCTGGGCGTCGAGATCCTCGATCTGAAGACGGGCACCAAGACGCTGACCGAGCAGCTCGGCGACCCGCAGGGCCTCGGCCAGACCGGCATCAACAGCAAGCACGTCTTCTGGCTGACCGACGAGAACGCCGGCGACGCCGGTGAGATGGGCGTGCGGCGGGCGGACCTCGACGGCCGTGGTGCGTTCGACATCAGCTCCGAGGCCAAGCCGCGGGCGCTGATCGCCTTCGACCTGACCGTCTCCGAGGACGCGGTCACCGTCAACAGCCAGCTGCCGGACACCGAGTGGCGCAACGAGACGCTGCCGAAGCTGTGGCAGCTGACCACGGACGGCAGCCGTCAGGAGCGGGTCTCCTGCAACCGCGGTGAGCAGTTGTCCCCGGCCGCGGTGTCCGGACGGCAGGTCGTCTGGCTCGACGGCACGACCGGCTTCACCGACCTGGTCACCCGTAGCCGCCCGGCGGGCCTCTGCGGCTGATCACGGCGTCGGCTGATCACGACGTCACCGCGTACGACAGGAGCCCCCGGCGTGGCACGCCCGCGCCGGGGGCTCCTTCGTGCTGCCGCGCGAGGTCCGCTGCATCTTCCGGGGGCGACCCCCGGACCCCCGGCAGGGTGGGTCAGCCGTTGGCGAGCGCCACCACGCGGTCCAGCGCTCCATTGCTGCATCTTCCGGGGGCGACCCCCGGACCCCGGCAGGGTGGGTCAGCCGTTGGCGAGCGCCACCACGCGGTCCAGCGCTCCATTGCTGCATCTTCCGGGGGCGACCCCCGGACCCCTGGCAGGGTGGGTCAGCCGTTGGCGAGCGCCACCACGCGGTCCAGCGCTCCATTGAACTTGTTGTGGTCGCCGACGATCGGGCCGGTCGAGGTGTACTGCCACATCGTGTAGTAGGACCAGCCGGCCGGAAGCGTCCCCGGGGTGGTGTTGTAGCGGGCGACCCAGAGCGGGTTGGTGGCACCGAAGCCGCTGTGGTTGCCGGTGCACTGGGTCCACCAGCTGGTGGCCGTGTAGATGACGGCGTCGCGTCCGGTACGGGCCTTGTAGCGGTTCAGGAAGTCACGGATCCAGGTGACCATCGCGGACGGCGACTTGCCGTAGCAGGCGTCCCCGTACGGGTTCCACTCGATGTCCAGCACGCCCGGCAGCGTCCTGCCGTCGCGGGACCAGCCGCCGCCGTTGTTCACGAAGAAATCCGCCTGGGTCGCGCCGGTGGTGGTGTCGGGGGTCGCGAAGTGGTAGGCGCCGCGGATCATGCCGATGTTGTACGAACCGTTGTACTGCTGCGCGAAGTACGGGTTCTCGTAGTACGTGCCTTCGGTGGCCTTGACGTAGGCCCACTTCACGCCGTTGTTCCACAGCGCCGACCAGTCGACGTTGCCCTGGTGGCTGGAGACGTCGACGCCTTCGGTCTGGACGGCGCGGCTGTCGCGCGGCAGGCCGCCCCGGCCGTCGTGGGCGACGACCCCCATGCCCATCCGGGCCGAACCGCGGGCCGGCGCGTCGGCGGCCGACGCCGCGCCGGGGAGGGTGAGGAGGAGGGCCAGGACCGCGAGGAGGGTGCCGGCCACGGTCCAGCGGGTGGTGATGGTCCGTCCGATTCCGGTCGTTCCGGATCTGTGCACGAGCATTGCGTGCCTCCGAAAGGCCTAGGTGGGGGAGAGCGGCATGGTGTGGACATGCCATATCGAAGCTAGGTGCGGGAAAGCCGCCGACGGAAGAGGGGCCGGTTCCTGCCGTTGGTCTACGCCTGCGAAATACTGGGCGAGCTGCGGCAACGGCGGCCGCAGAAAGAAACTTTCATCGCCGGGAAAGCGCGCGAGGGGTGCTGACGTGCACGGAAGCGGTACGGGGAGTGAAGCCGACCCGAAGGGAGGGAAAGGCGTGGACCACGAGTTCCGCGAGATCCTGGCCCTGGAGCGCGAGTTGGCCGTCTTCCTGCGCCGCGCACGGGCCAGCTCCGGGGAGATGGCCCGCGAGGTCCACCCCGAACTGGAACCCGCCGCGTACGGACTGCTCGTACGGCTGGAGGAGTCCGGCGCCCAGCGCGCCACCGAACTCGCCGCCTACTTCGGCGTCGGCAAGGCGACCATGAGCCGTCAGCTGCGCGCGCTGGAGGAACTCGGTCTGGTCGTCCGGGAGCCCGACCCGGCGGACGGGCGCGCCTCGCTGGTCCGGCTCACCGAGGAGGGGCTCACCCGCTTCCGGGCCGTACGCAAGGCCCGGCGCGACCGGTACGTACGCAAACTCGCCGACTGGGACCGGGGCGAGGTCGCCGAGCTGGCCCGGCTGCTGCAGCAGCTCAACACCGCGGACGAGGGGTGAGAGGTAGGGCGCATCGGTCTGAAGGCCGCGCTCCGGATCAGGCCGGTCCTTGTCGGTCCGGGTCCGGAGCGGCGTCCGGTGCCTCAGCTGGAGCTGGAGCTGGAGCTGGAGCTGGAGCTGGAGCTGGAGCTGGAGCTGGAGCCGGTGCCGGGGCCGGGAGTTCCGCGTACACCGCCGTCGCGTCGTCGTGCGTCTTCCAGCGCCTGATGCCGCCCCGCTGCGCGTCCGCGCTCTCCAGCGCCCGCACCCGCTCGATCAGGCCGTGCGGGCCCTCCTTGTGCAGCAGCCCCATCAGGTCCGCCCAGCCGCCCTCCTCGAAGAGATCCGTCCAGCGGGACGCCCCGTCGGTGAGCGCCGCCATCGCCCGCACCCTCGCGCGCGGCGTGCTGCCCGTCACCGCGCGCCCCGCCACCTCGGGGTCCGCGGCGGCCGTGAAGAAGCCGCCCTCCTGGTTGCGCAGGGCGTCCGTCGCGCTCAGCGAGCGGAAGATCTCCCGCGGAATCCGGTCCAGTCGGTCGTCCACGACGGCCCGCACGGCACCGTCCGGCGACTCGAGCAACAGCGTCGAGTCCGACAGGACGAGATGTTCGACCTCTTCCTCGTCCCAGCGTGCGACGACCACCGTCGCCTGCGGGGTGCGCACGTGAGAAAGGTCACAGGTGTCCCGGTGGGCATCGGCCGTGCGCCGGATGGAGTGCGCGAGAACCTCGGCCAGCGGCTTATCCCGCCGCGAACCGGACAGTTCGATCAGGGCTCCGCCGAGTCGTGCGGTGAACCACGGGACGCCGTGCACACAGCCGTCGTCGCCCTGGGGAGGCGTCACCCCGTCCAGGACGACCAGTGATCCGCCCTGGCCCGAGGCGGGGAGGGCGACGGAAGCCCAGTCCTCGTTGGGGCGTTCGGGAGCACCGGGGACAGTGGCCAGTTCGAAGCGCATGATCCCCAGTCTGCACGAGCCACCACGACTCCTTCACGAAGCCCGCCAGAAGGCGTGATTGGCCGAAAGCACCCGGACGACCAGCGGTTTTCCCTCGGAATGATCGACTCCGGCGAGCTGCGGGCGCGCATCTTGCCAAAGCCCGCGCGGAAGGTCCAACCGACGCACCGCGGGGGCCGGAAAAGCCTTCGCGAACGAGTTGTTTGTCAACTCCCGAGTGATGTTCACTCGTTCGCGTGGCGGAGCGGCCGATGCGCGTCCCCCTCCTGACGGCGCTGGAAAGGTCATGGGCCGTGCCAGGGGTGGGGGACTCTCGTGATGACCGGCCGTCACCTCTGCTTCATGGGCGGACGAGTCAAGAATGCGAGCACCGGTGCAGAAGAAGCGGCCTCGGGGCAAGGGCGGCATGAGCGGTACGGCTTCCGGGCCCACGGCACCTCAGGTGCCCCCGGCGCCCCAGGTTCCCTCGGCATCGCCCGAGGAATCCGCGGTCCATGCGGCTGCGGCCTTCGCGGGGCCCACGGCGCCTTCCGCGTCTTCCGCTTTCCCGGCCTCCGTACCTCCGGTGGTGTCGGCCGAGGCGCGTGCCGCCTCCGACCCGACGCTCGTCCCCGGCGGACGCCCCGTGCGGGTACGTCGCCGGCTCGTCGCCGGTGTCGCCGCCGTCTCCCTCGTCGTCATCGCCGCCGGCGCACCGGCGATCCTCCTCGCCTCCGACGACCTGACGGAGTCCCAGCGGCTCGTCACCCTCGCCGAAGTCAACCGGCAGGCCGTGACCCTCGCCCACTCCCTCGCCGACGAACGCGACGAGGTCACCGCGTACATCGCGGCCGGCCGCGAGGACCAGCAGGGCGAGAAGAAGGACCGCCGCGAGATCTCCGGCAACGGCAGCGCCCGCGTCGACCGTCAGATCGACGAGATCCGCGGCAACGTCCCGGCCGACCACGCCGACCTCGGCCGCGATCTCGCCGCCGTGCCCTCGGTCCGGCGCACCGCGCTCACCGGCAAGGGCAGCGCCCTGGAGGCGTACAAGGCGTACACCGACATCATCGCCGGGCTGCACGCGCTCGCCGACGACCTGGCCGAGAAGACCCCGGCCCGCGCCGCCGACGCCGGTCGCGCGCCGTCCGCGCTCGGCCTCGCCGTCGAGCAGGCCTCCGCCACCCGCGGACTGCTGCTCGCCGCGCTCTCCGTGCCCGGCCCCTCGAACGACGGCCCCTCCTTCGACCCGATCACCGGACTGCCCGTCGAGGACGAGGACGACGCCAAGACCGAGGCCGCCCGCAACGTCCTCAGCGGCGCCGCCCAGCAGGCCCGCGTCCGCGAACTCGCCGCGCTCGCCGACTTCGACCAGGCCGCGAGCAGCGAGGCCAGGAGCCGGCTCAGCGCCACCGTCACCGGCCCCGAGGTGAAGACCGCCGAGGCCTATCTCGGCCGTCTCACCGACCAGCCCGAACTCTCCGAGAAGGACCGCAAGTCCAACCGCGAGAAGCTCGAATCCGCGCTCTCCGCCCGGATCGAGCAGATGCGCGGCGCCGAGTCCGCGCTCGCCTCCTCCCAGGTCGAGCGCCTGGAGCAGCTCCGCGACGACGACGTCACCGACCTGGAGCTGCGCATCGCGCTGCTCGGCGGCTGCCTGCTCGTCACCATCGGCATCTCCGCGGCCGTCGCCCGGAGCCTCACCCGCCCGCTCGCCGTGCTCCGGATCGGCGCCGCCCGGCTCGCCGCGACGCCCGAGGCCGGGGAGCCGGTCCGCTTCACCGGCCGCAACGACGAGTTCGCCCAGGTCGTCCGGTCCCTCAACACTCTGCACGGAAAGCTGCTGGACCTCGGCGCCCGGGCCGAGCGGCTGGACGCCGAGCGCGGAGAACTGACCGCCACCCGCGAGGAGCTCGCCGCGCAGCGCGCCGAGCTCCAGCAGCGCGCCGCCGAGGTCACCGACCAGCTCGAGAAGATGCGGCGCACCGTCAGCCACACCTTCGTCAATCTCGCCCTGCGCACCCTCGGACTGGTCGAGCGGCAGCTCGGCGTCATCGAGAAGCTGGAGGAGCGCGAACAGGACCCGGACCGGCTCGCGACCCTCTTCAAGCTGGACCACATGGCCACGGTCATGCGCCGGCACAGCGAGAACCTGCTGGTCCTGGCCGGCTCCGAGCACGGGCACAGCCACCCGGGACCGGTGCCGCTGGTCGACGTGATGCGTGCCGCGGTCAGCGAGATCGAGCGGTACGAGCGCATCACCATCCAGTCGCTGCCGCCGCACGCCCATGTCGCCGGGTTCGCCGCGGACGACCTGAGCCATCTCGTGGCGGAACTGCTGGAGAACGCCACGTCCTTCTCGCCGCCGGACGCACAGGTCCAGCTCTCCGGCTGGCTGCTGGAGAGCGGCGAGGTCATGCTCTCCGTCCAGGACGAGGGCATCGGCATGACCGCCGACCGGCTGGACGACCTCAACGCGAAGCTCGCCGCGCCGGAGCGGCCCGGCGACCTCGAACCCGGTCTGGACGGGGAGGGCCTCGGGCTGCGGGTGGCCGGGCTGCTGTCCCGCCGCCACGGCATCCGTGTCCAGCTGCGCGAGCAGAAGCAGGGCGGCATCGCCGCGGTGGTCGTCCTCCCGCAGGCGCTGCTGCCGACCGGGCCGCCGACCGCCACTCCGCAGTCGGCGCCCGTCCCGGGCGGCGCTCCCGCGCTGAACCTCCCCGGTTCGGTCGCGGAGGCCAACTCCAACGCCCTGCCCGGCCGTCGCCCGTCCGCCGGTGACCCGTCCACCGGTGACCCGTCCACCGGTGACCCGCTCGCCGGTGACCCGCTCGTCGCTGCCGCGGAGGACGCCGTCCGCGCGGCGGAGAGCGAGCAGCCGCGAGGGGTGGACCAGGAGGCCGTGAACGAGGCGGCGCCGGCCGAGCCCGGGACGACGATTCCCGCGCCCCGGCGTGAGCCGGAGCCGCCGTTCGGGCCCGAGCCGGTGATCCCCGCGGCGCGGCAGGAGCAGGAGCCGACGGCCGAGGCCGAAGCAGGGGCCTTCGCCGACGAGGCCGAGCGCGTCTTTGAGCCGCGACCCGAGTACGTCTTCGACGATGTGTCCGGGCCGGGACCCGAGTACGTCTCCGACGACGTGCCCGGGCAGGTGTCCGAGCCGGAGGACGCGTACCTCTCCGACGACGTACCCGGGCACGACGCCGAGTCCGGGCACGACGCCGAGCCCGAGTCGGCCCCCACCCCGGAGACCACCCTCCAGGTCCGTCTGCCGCACCCGTCGCCGGAGCCCGACGCCCACGAGCGTGTGGCCGACGCCGCCGACCAGTCGGATCACGCGGACATGACCGGCGGCGATGCCGGGGAGGCGGTCACCGACAAGGGTCTGCCCAAGCGCACCCCCAAGGTCGTCGCCCCCGCCGGGGCGCCCCAGGAGCGCCCCCGGTCCGTCGACGCCGAAGATCTCCGGCGCCGCCTCGGAGGCTTCCACCAGGGTGCGAAGGACGGGCGCCGCGACGTGGAGGCGGAGTTCGCCGAGGCCACCGGCCGGACGGAGAGCGCCGCCCCCACAGGGACCACGGAACAGAAGGCTCAGAACGAGGATTCGGGGGACATCGTCGAGGAGGCACGTAGTTGACCGCGACCGGAACATTCGGGCTGAGCAGTGAAGCCCGCAACCTTCACTGGCTGTTGGGCAACCTCGTCGAGGAGGTACCGGGAGTCCGCTCCGTCGCGGTCGTCTCCTCCGACGGCCTCCTCCTGCTGTCGTCGGACCCGGCGCACACCGCCGCCCCCGCCACCACCAAGCGCCAGGACGGCCCGCGCGGTTCCAGCGCCGACCTCGCCACCATCGTCTCCGGCATCGGCAGCCTCACCATCGGCGCCGCCCGGCTGATGGACGGCGGCGGAGTCAAGCAGACCATGGTCGCGATGGCGGAGGGCAGCCTCTTCGTGATGTCCATCAGCGACGGCTCGCTGCTCGGCGTGCACGCCAACGCCGACTGCGACATGAGCGTCGTCGCGTACCACATGGCGCTCTTCGTCGGCCGCGCCGGACACGTACTCACCCCCGAAGTCCGCAGTGAGCTGCGCAAATCGTTGGAGAGCGCCCAATGACGTCCGCCGCCCAGCCCGCCCCCCGGCTTCCGATGCGCGGTGACGGCAAACGCCCGGCCCGCGTCCGCCCGTACTCGCTCACCGGTGGCCGCACCCGGTTCGGCCACGTCCTCCTCGTCGAGACGTTCGTCGCGGCGCTGGAAGCGGCCGACGAGCGCAAGGAACTGACGAACGGGAACCTCACCTCCCGCGTCATGCCGGAGATGCTGGCCATCGTCGAACTCTGCCGCCGGATGCGAACGGTCGCCGAGATCTCCGCACTGCTGAAGATGCCCCTGGGCGTGGTCCGGGTGCTGCTCAGCGACCTCGCGGACCAAGGAAGGATACGCGTGTATGGGACCGGGCACGGCGATGGCCGCCCCGACCGCGCGCTGCTCGAAAGGGTGCTGAGTGGACTCCGTCGTCTCTGACCTCCCCGCCGCCGTGGAGGACGAGAACGTCCAGGCCTGGCAGAACGACCGCACCCGCGCACCGATCGCCACCAAGATCGTGGTCGCGGGCGGCTTCGGCGTCGGCAAGACGACCTTCGTGGGGTCCGTCTCCGAGATCACGCCGCTGCAGACCGAGGCGCTGATGACCCAGGCGAGCGAGGGGACCGACGACCTCACCGCGACGCCGGGCAAACTCACCACGACCGTCGCGATGGACTTCGGACGGATCACCCTCGACGACGACCTCGTGCTGTACCTCTTCGGCACCCCGGGCCAGCAGCGCTTCTGGTTCATGTGGGACGACCTCGTCCGGGGCGCGATCGGCGCGGTGGTGATGGCCGACACCCGCCGGCTGAAGGACTGCTTCCCCGCGCTCGACTACTTCGAGAGCTGCGGACTGCCCTACGTCGTCGCCGTCAACCACTTCGAGGGGACCCCTGCCTACGAGGCCGAGGACGTCCGGGAGGCCCTGACCGTTCCGGCCCACGTCCCTGTCGTGATCATGGATGCGCGTCAGCGGATCACGGTGATCGAGTCGCTGCTCGCGCTGGTGGGCCACGCGCTCGACGCCACCCCCGAATAGCCTCCCCGCACCGCACGTCCCCGTAGTCGCGCAAGGAAAGAGCCCCGCCATGCGGAAGATCCTCATAGTCGGCGCCGGCCAGTCCGGACTCCAGCTCGCCCTCGGCCTCCAGGCACAGGGCTACGAAGTCACCCTCATGTCCAACCGCACGGCGGACGAGATCCGGTCCGGCCGGGTCATGTCCACCCAGTGCATGTTCCACACGGCGCTCCAGCACGAACGCGATCTGAAGGTCAACTTCTGGGAGTCCCAGGCCCCGAGGATCGAGGGCCTCGGTGTGTCCGTCGCCGGCCCCGAGGGCCAGCGCGTCATCGACTGGGTCGGCAAGCTCGACGGCATCGCCCAGTCCGTCGACCAGCGCGTGAAGATGGCCGGCTGGATGGAGACCTTCGCCCAGCGCGGCGGCCAGCTCGTCATCCACGGCGCCGCCGTGTCCGACCTGGACTACTTCGCCCGCACCTACGACCTGGTGATGGTCTCCGCGGGCAAGGGCGAACTCGTGTCGATGTTCGGCCGCGACGCCGCCCGCTCCCCGTACGCCGAGCCGCAGCGCGCCCTGGCCGTCGCCTACGTCCACGGCCTCGGCCCGCGCCCCGAGCACCCCGACTACGACGCGGTCCGCTGCAACCTGGTGCCGGGCGCCGGCGAACTCTTCGTCATGCCGACCCTGACCACCTCCGGCCGTGCCGACATCCTCTTCTGGGAGGGTGTCCCGGGCGGTCCGCTCGACGTCTTCCAGGGTGTGAAGGACCCCGCCGAGCACCTCTCCCTGACGCTGGAGCTGATGGAGAAGTTCACGCCGTGGGAGTACGCCCGCGCCACGAAGGTCGAACTCACCGACGCGGGCGGCACGCTGGCCGGCCGCTACGCCCCCACCGTGCGCAATCCGATCGGCCGGCTGCCCGGCGGCGGACTCGTGCTCGGTGTCGCCGACGTCGTCGTCGCCAACGACCCGATCACCGGTCAGGGCTCCAACTCGGCCTCCAAGTGCGCGGCCTCCTACCTCGCATCGATCACCGAGCACGGTGACCGGCCCTTCGACGAGGCGTGGATGCAGTCCACCTTCGACCGCTACTGGGACACCGCCCAGCACGTCACCAAGTGGACCAACGCGATGCTCGGCGTCCCGCCGGAGCACGTCCTCAACCTGATCGGGGCGGCGGGCGAACTCCAGCCGGTCGCCGACCGGTTCGCGAACGGCTTCAACGACCCGGCGGACTTCGAGAACTTCTTCTATGACCCGGAGAAGACGTCGGCGTACCTGGGCTCGGTCGCCGGAGCCTGACGGGCTTCTGCCCGGCACTGACCCCACACAGCACGAGATCAGAGGCCCGGACGCACTGTCCGGGCCTCTTCGTCCTGCGCCCCGTCCGTGCTGGTCGGGGCGGGCTCTGTCGGCGCGCGGTGAACGCTCCGGACGGTCGCGTACGACGATGCATGGAGACGGGAACGGAGACGGGAACGGGAACGGAGACGGGAACGGGCCTCAGGCAGGGAGCGCAGTGGCCTGCCGGCCTTTGCCCTGCCGCCGGTAGGCGCCCGGGCTGAGGCCGAACTCCCGCTTGAAGGCACGGTTGAAGGTGAACTCGGAGCTGTAGCCCACCCGCTCGGCCACAGCCTGGAGCGGCGCGTCGTCATCGCTGCGGAGGATCCGTCCGGCCGTGCTCATCCGCCACCAGGTCAGGTACGCCATCGGCGGGCGCCCGACGAGGTCGGTGAAGCGCCGGGAGAACGCGGACCGGGACACCCCCGCCCGTCGGCTCAGTCCCTCGACGGTCCAGGGAGCCGCGGGTTCGGCGTGCATGTCCTGGAGCGCTGAGCCGATCGTCGGGTCGGCGAGTGCCGCGGCCCAGCCGCCGGTCCCGCGCGGGGCGTGGTCCTGGTACCAGGCGCGCAGGATGTACAGCAGCATCGTGTCGAGCAGCGCGGGGATCGCCGCATCGGTGCCAGGTCTGCGCTGGTCCAACTCGTCGCCGAGCAGGTCGACGACCGAGGTGAGCGCCATGCGACTGCCCACCCGCCGCGGGAGGTGGATGACGGCGGGGAGCTCGGCGAGCAGCGGGTGCGCGCCGGCTCGATCGAGCTGATACGAGCCGCACATCAGGAGCGTGAGGTCGCCGGCACCGTCTGCGGGGCCGGGCGCCGACACCCATGTGTCGTCCATGTCGTCCGTGACGTCGACGAGTTCGCTGTCGGGCGAGTCGGCCAGCGCGATCTCCTGGCCGTGCGGTACGAGTACGACATCTCCGGCCCCCAGGGGTACCGGGCCCCGTCCCGCGAGCAGCAGCCAGCACCGGCCCTGCAGGACGACATGGAAGCCGATCTCGCGCGAGACCGGGAACCGCAGTCCCCACGGCGCCGTCCGGCGGGTGCGCGCGGCATGCGGCCGACCGGTGCGGATGGCGGCGACCGCGTCGCTGACCACGTCCATGCTCGGATCATACAGATGATCCCCAGGATGAAGACGAACGGACAAAACTTTGCCCTTCTCAAGCATGGATCATCCACGGTGAGCTTCATAGGCTGCCTTACAGCAACCCCAGTCCGGCGAGTACGGGAAGAAGCGAATGCCAGGGCCTGGCCCAAGGGGTGGCGCCGTTCGGTGTGCGGGGCAACAGCGTGACCCCGGGTTTCACGGAGAGCTCATGGGGCCGCTCGTTCGTCCAGGCGCTGGCCGAGCACGCGGGCACCGGCTACGACGAGGCGCGCGCGCAGCTCCTGGCGGACATCGGGATCCCGCTGGGCCGACCGGTCCGCCCGGAGGAGGTCGCCGAGCTGGTCGCCTTCCTCGTCTCCGGCCGCGCCTCGGCGATCGTGGGCGCCGAGCACGTCATCGACGGCGGCAGCAAGCCGACCGTGTGACCCACCGACACGAACAGGAGAAGAAGCATGACAACCACCGCGCCCCGGATCGTCCGGCGCTATTTCGAGCTCGCTCCCACACCGGACAGCGAGAGGTACTTCGCCCTGTTCGCCGACGACGCCGTCGTCGAGGACGAAGGCAAGGAGTACGTGGGCATCGACGCCATCCGAGCCTGGCGCACCGAGGTTCCCCTCGTCCAGTACACGATCACCGGCCTTGAACCGGTCGGCGATGGGCTGGTGGTGACCTGCACGGTCGCGGGGGACTTCCCGGGCAGCCCCGTCGCCGGTCTGACGTTCCACTTCGAAGCGTTCGACGAGGACCACGTGAAGATCCTCCGCATCCGCCCCTGAGCACGCAGGTTCAGTGATCCGCCGGTGGACGTCACCGGGCCGGGGATGATGGGGGATGACGTGCGACCGCCCCCGGCCGCCAGGCGGCCGGGGGCGGTAGGGGTTCTACCAGTAGATGACGGCGTAACCGGCGCCGCCGTCCCTGCCGTTGTCACCGGACTGGGCGAAGAACTCCTCGTCCTCGCCTTCACCGCCCTCACCACCGTCACCGCCGACAGCGGCGGAGTTCGGCAGGCCGACGATGCCGTCGGCGACCGCGCCGCCACCGTTGCCGGCGGTGCCGTCGGAACCGGGACGGTTCGCACCGGCGGTGGAGCACGACGAGTCCCCGCCGTCACCGCCCGCACCCGGAGAACCGGCGTCGGTGTCGTCGGTCGTCCCGCCACCGCCTCCGCCGCCGCCCTCGGCGGTGAGGAGCGCGGTGCCGTTCGGCTTGTTGAACGTGGTCGCGCCACCCTCGGTGCCCGGCTGGCCGTCCCGGCCCGCGCCACCTCCGGGGCCGCTGTCGCCGGCGGTTCCGACGTCCACCAGGTAGCTCTTGCCCGGCTTGACCGGGACAAGGCACCAGGTGAAGCCGCCACCGCCACCGCCGCCGCCGTTGCCGCCGTCGGCGGCCGGGACGTCGCCGCCACCGCCACCGCCGCCGCCACCGCCGCCGGCACCCCAGGCCTGGATGAACACCGAGGTGACACCGGCGGGAGGCGTGAAGACCGCGTCCTCGCCGAACTGCTCCAGCCCGTGGAGGACTTCGGGGTACTTCGGCTTGTTCTTGCCGTGACCCTTGCCGTGCTCCTTGCGCTCGTCCTTCTTCTCCTCGCCGCGATCCTCGCGCGAGGCGGCCTGCTCCTCGCCGCGGCCTTCGCCGTGGCCCTTGCCGTGTTCCTTCTTCTCGGAGCCTTCGTCCTTCTTCTCCGAGCTCTGGTCCGGGCGTTCGTCGCGCTGGTCCTTCTTCTCGGAGCCTTCGTCCTTCTTCTCCGAGCTCTGGTCCTGACGCTCGTCACGCTGGTCCTTCTTCTCCTCGCTCTCGTCCTCGGGCTGGGACTCCTGCACGTCGGAGGGCCGGGACTGACGGTCGCCGTGCGGTTCCGGATCGAGTGCGTGAACGGTAGGGGCCATCACCAGCAGCTGGCTGGTCACAGCGACCACGCCGGCTATGGAGGCAAGCAGGACCCGCGCGCGTCGCGCCCGGGGAAGTCCCATGGTCGGGAATCGATTGTTCATGTCTTGGCTTCCTTCCCCGCGGTCACATGACTGCCGCAGGAGTGCGAGGGGGAACAGCGTGCGGACCGACTGCCCGCACGAGGCTCATCCCAGCCGCCCGCACCGAGGCGCGCGCGCCGTCGGCGCGCTGCATGATCCGGTCAGGTGACCCTTCTACCCGACTGGTGTACGCGGGGCGTGTGCCGACGCCTCTCATCACGGGCCGTTTGTCCTGGTGGGGGGCGCCGGTGCACCGAGGGCGGCCAGTTCCCGCGCGGAGAGGGACGCCAGCATCGCTTCCACGTCCTTCAGCCGGGCGCGCGCCGTGTCGCGCCGACCACGCTCCTCCTCGGCGAGCGACTGCTGGCGGTCGAGGGCCTTGCGCGACGCCGTCGCCAGCGCGTCGACACGCAGCGCCCGGCGCTCCAGCCGGTTGATCGCGGCTCGTCTGCTGCCGGCCGCGCGCTCCAGCAGATACCCCTGGTCGAGGGCGCGCCGAGGATCGCGTGCCAGCAGGAGCCCGAGGTACGGGGGGAGTTCTGTCCTGCCCTGGTACTGCCGTCGGGCCAGCAGTCCGGCGTCGACGCGGCTGCGGGCGAGGGCGTCGCGGGCGTCGGCGAGAGCGGTGTTGAGCCGTCCGGTCTCGACGGTCTGCGCGACGAACAGGTCCTGGGCCACGTCGTACGCCTCTTCCGCCTCGGCCGACTTCCGGAACAGCCCCTGGAGCTGGGTGAGGAGGCGCGAGACCCTCGCGGGTGCGACACCGGCCGCAGGAGCGACACCGGCCGCGGGCGCGGCCGCCGGACCGGGCGCGGGTTCCGCCGCAGGACCGGGCGCGGCGGACGCCCCGAACGCCATCACCGCCGTGCAGAACGCGGCGAGCACTCTGCCTGGCACGTCATCACCTCCGGTCGTCCGGATGTCCGGATGGCTCCGGTCTGTTCCGGCCGGCTCCGGTAGCGATGATGCGGCGGCGCCCCCACGACGGCCGCAGGAGTGGCCGGACCGGCCCAACGCGGTCACCCGCGGCGGGCCGATCGGCACGCCGCCCGGCGTGGCTGCTGGATTGTCGGCTACAGGTGTCCGCCGCAGCTATCCGGCGCGGGTATCCGGCGCCGCTAGCCGCCGATGGGCAGCGCGTAGAACGCGCGGTCGCGCCACACCACGGCGGTCCGTCCCGCCATCACAGCCCGATAGCCGGACACGGGTGTCCGGCCGCCCGCGTCCTGGAACTTCCACAGCCGACCGCCGTCCGCCGTGGTGAACGCCGTGACCTGCGTCGACTCCAGGACCAGCGCGGTACGGCCGCCCGCCGACAGCAGCACGCGCGGTCGCCCGCCGTCGCCGCCGGCCTCCGTGGACTGCGTCCAGCGGCTCGCGCCGGTCGCCGCGTCCAGTGCGTACAGCCGATGACCTGGGGTCGGGACGTACAGCGTGCCGTTCCGGACGACCGCCTCGCCGGACGCGCCGGCGGCCCGCCACAGATGCTTGCCGGTGCGGGTGTCGTACGCGTGCAGGTCGTCGCCCGCCGCCGCGTACAGCCGGCCCGAGGGGTCGCCGGACACGGACGCGCCCTGGTGGACCGTCCCGAAGTACTTGCCCCACAGGCGCTTTCCGCCAGGCCGGTCGTACAGGGCGAACAGCGCGCGGCCCTTGTTCACCTTCTGCTGCTGCGGGGTCAGCGAGGCGCTGTCCTGCCGTACGAGGATGCCGTCGGGCCGGACCACGACGCCCTGGTACCGCGGGACGGCGTTGCGGCCGCGTCCGTTCGGGACCTGGGCGCGCCACAGCTCCTTGCGCGCGACGGCGTCGTACGCGAAGAGGTACGTCCGGGCGCCGGACGTGCCGGTGAACCAGACCACCGCACCGTCGGCGGCGGCCACCGCGCTGACATGGCCGGGAGCGGCGGCACGATGCCGGACGGCGCCGTCCTGCGGCGACAGCCACACGAAGTGTGTGGCGCCGATGACGAACAGCGCGTCGCCCGCCACGACGGGCGCGTGCCCGGCCGTCGCGGCGGCGGGCTGCGTCCACAGCTTCCGGCCGGTCCGCAGATCCACGCCCGTGCACTGCCGGTCGTCGGCCACGGCCAGCACACGGTCACGCCACGCGGTCGCCTGCAGTGCGCCGCTTCCCGCGTGCCGGTACGCCCACAGCGGCGTGGGCGGCACCCCGGTCAGGGGCTTCGCGCCCGGTGCGGGCGAGGGACCGGGCCGTGGTGGGGTGGGCTTCTCGTCCCCGCCCGCCAGGGCGGCCCCGACCCCGCCTCCGACCAGCAGCCCGACGGCCCCGGCCACGCCCCCGAGGACCACGGCCCGCCGCTCCGCCCCGGCCTTGGCGGCCAGCACGGACGCGGTGAGTACGGACTTGGGCGCCCCGTCGCCTTCTGCTGCGGCGGTCGCTCGGCCGGCGGCCGGCGCCTCACCCCGGCCGGGCTGCGGAGTCCCGGTCCAGCCGTGGGCGGGGACACCCGCACCGGCGTGCGGCGGGGCGGCCGGCGCGGTGCCGGGGGAGCCGGCGACGGTGGCGGAACCCGCGTGGCCCTCCGCAGGTCCGCCCGACGGTCCGGCCGGTCCCGCAGGCACGTGTGCTCCTGCCGTGGCCGCGGATCCGGCCGTTCCCGCCGTGCCCGGCGCCTGCGGCGGTGGACCCGATGCCGCCGGGGGCAGGGCGCGAGGCAGGCCCAGGGCGGCGGTGGCCCTGTCGGCGGTACGCAGCTGGACGGCACCGAGCGCCAGGGTCCTGCGGCCGTCTTCGGGCCGGGTGTCGGAGGACTCGCCGTCCTGCCGCCGCTCGCTCTCGCGCCGCGCAGCGGCGTCCGTCGCGGCGGGCTTCGCGCTCTCGGCCGGCGAGGTGTCCTGCGGCACGAAGTCGGCCGGCACGGCGTCCTGCGGCGTCGTTCCGCCCGGCGTGGCGGCGATGGCCGGGAGGTCTCCGGCCCCGGGCGTGGGACCGGCGGCGCCCGCCGCGGTGGGCGAACCGCTCGCGTCCGCCGAGGACGGCCCGCCCAGCAGGCGGGACACCGCTCCCGCCTGGTCCGCCAGGGCGGCAGGCAGAGCCTGCGGGAGCCAGCCGTCGCCGTCCTTGGCCAGTGCCGCCGCGCCCTCCAGGGCGAGCGTGGCCGCGGCGCTGCCCGCGGTGGGCCGGGCCGCCGGGGACTTGGCGAGGCAGGCGGCCACCAGGTCGCGCAAGCCGTCGGGGACACCGTCCAGTCCGGGCTCGGCGCCGGCGATGGCCGGGCCGTCGGGGAAGGGGGTGGTGCCGGTGGCGGCGTAGGCGAGCAGCAGGCCGAGGACGAAGACGTCGGACGCCGTGCCGGGCTTCTCGCCGGCGAGCTGCTCCGGGGTGAGGTAGCCGAGGCGTACGGACAGTCCGCCGCCGGGGGCCGGTTCGGCGTGGGCGGCCGCGCCCAGGGCGCCGAAGGCCGTGAGCCGGGGCCCGTCGGCCGCCAGCAGTACGGTCTCCGGCGCGAGCCCGTGCAGCACGGTGCCGGTGGCGTGGACCCGGGACAGGGTCTCGGCGAGACCCGCGCCCAGGACCCGTACGGTCCGCTCCGGAAGGGGTCCCACGAGCGCGATCGCCTCGCCGAGCGTGACGGCGGGGACGTACGCGTACGCGGTCCACAGCTCGGGTCCGTCCGTGGACGTGCCGACGGGTGCGGGGACCCAGCCCCCGGCCAGTCGCTCCGCCGTACGGGCCTCCGCCTCGAAGCGGCCGCGGAACGCCGGGAGCGCGGCGAGCCCGTCCCGGGCGAGGGACACGACGACGGCGGCGGCGCCGTGGTCGGTCTCCGCCCCGGTCCCGGCATCCGTCCCGGTCCCGTCAGCGGCGTCGATGTCCGCGGCCCTGGCGAGGTACTGGACCGTGCTCGCGGTCACCCGCAGACGGCCCAGCGTCGTGTACGGGCCGACCCGTCGCGGGTCGCCGTCCTGCAGTGGCTCCATCGGCGCTGCTCCCCCCGTGGTCGTACGCTCGCCCGTGATCCTATTCGGCCCGCTTCGGCTTCGACCAGGGCCAGTTGAGGGTGCGGCGCTCCCGGCCCTCGGGCACGTACTCGTACTTCCAGCCGCGCGGCAGACCGAGCCGTCGCGAATGGCCGGCGGGGGCGCGGCGGTACGCGTACACGGTGTGCGGACCGCCGTCCTCGTCCGGGACCGGCACCTCGTACCACTGCGGGGGACTGCCGGTGGGGCCGACGAGGACGGGCAGGACCTGTCCGTCCAGCGGTCCGCCGACGAAGGGGGTGTTCTCGCTTCTCACCCGTCCAGTCTCGCGCAGCCGGGCGCGAGGGCTACAGCAGGTGGCCCGCCTCGCCCACGAGGGGCAGCACCCGGCGCCCGAGCGATCCCACCGGGCCGGACGGGGACTCCAGGGCGAGCAGCTGCCGGACGACGTCCGCGGTCTGCCCGTCGGAGGCCGCCGTCGCCGCCAGCAGGGCGATGAGGTGGTCGACGAGCCAGTCCCGCAGTTCGCCGACCGGAGGCCGCTTGTCCTCGTCCAGCCAGATCAGTGACGCGGCCTCGACCGCGGCGATCCAGGTACGCACCATCATCCGCAGCCGGGGGCCGGGGGCCGGGACCCCGAGGTGGACCAGGATCTGCTCGGCCGCGGCGCGCCGTACCCCGTCGACGATCGCGCTGGTACGGGACGTCTCGGCGACGCTGCCGCCGCGCATCAGCGCGCTGAACCCGGCGTCGTGCTCGTCGACGAAGACGAGATAGCGGTCCAGGACCCGGCCGAGCCGCTCGGTCGGCGGCCCTGTGGGCGGCTCGGCGAAGCACAGCACGAGCGCGTCCGCGGAGCTGCGCAGCGCGGCCTCGTACAACTGCTGCTTCCCGCCGGGGAAGTAGCGGTACACGAGGGGCCGCGAGACCCCCGCCGTCTCGGCGACGTCGTCCAGCGACACGTCCTCCGGCGCCCGGTGGGCGAACAGCGTGAGGGCGGCGCGAAGAAGCTGACTGCGCCGCTCCTCCACACTCAGGCGCCGGTACGCGCGATTCGTCGCGGGAGCACTGGAGGTCATACGTGCAGCCTAACCGCCCCTTCCCGGAGCAGGGCGGCCGTCACCCGGCCCGTGGCCGGAAGGCCGTCACGGCCGCCCGCCCTCAAGCGAGCAGTCCCGAGCTCTTCCACAGTCGGCGTCCCGGGCCCCGGAGTACGCCGATGTCGTCGAGGAAGTCCGTGAGCCGCTTCGCGCCCGTCTGCATCACCTCGCGGCGGTGGCCGCTCGCCCGCACCTGGGCGACGGCCTCCCGGCGGTCGAGGCCGACGTTCTCGTAGACCTTGGGGTTGACGAAGCAGACGGAGAAGACCCGCGCCGCCTCGCCGCAGCTGATCCGCGTGAACTCCTGCTCCCAGCGCGGCGCGGTCACCATCTGGCGGCGCAGCTCCTCGCGTGCGTACCGGACATGGCGTGCCTCCTCGACCACATGGATGCGTGTCACACCCCGCACCAGGGTCTGGACGCGCTCGTCCGGGAAGGTCAGGCGCTGCATCCAGTCGAGGATCTCCTCGCCGAGCAGGGTGGCGGCGAACGAACCGGGGGTCGTGGAGACGGTCTTCAGGACGCGGGCGAGGTTGTGGTAGACCCGGGGGACCGGATAGGCCGGGGCGCCACCCTTCTGGATCATCTTCGCGAACATCATCGAGTGCCGGCACTCGTCCGCTATCTCGGTGAGGGCGTAGCGCACATGGTTGCTGGTCACCGACTTGTCGTAGATGTGCCGCACCAGCAGCTGCATGAGGATGATCTCGAACCAGATGCCGAGCGAGGCGAGCGACGCCGCCTCGTGCCGCGCCAGGTCCATCCGCTGTTCCTCGGACATCCGCTGCCACAGCGGGGTGTCGTACAGGGACACCAGCTCCGGCGGCCAGAACCACTTGCCCTCCTCGATCGGGGCCTCCCAGTCGAGTTCCTTGTCCGGGTCGAAGGAGTGCTTGGCCGAGGATTCGAGCAGGCGCGCGGCGACCTGTTCGCGGTCGCGCAGCGGCCCGAGGGCGTCGCGGAGGAGCGTGAGATCGCGTTGGGTCACAGTCGTCATGCCACTTATGAGACTGCGCGTCAGTAAGGGCGTCAATCCCTTGCGCGGTACTTGTTGACTGGGTGTCTACCAACGTGTGAGCCTGCCAACAGACCGTCAGTTCGTCAGTGCGAGGCGAGGGAGCCTTTCGTGTCGACGTATGACTACTACACCAACCCGCCCCGGGAACCCGTCTGGTCCGTCCCGGCCGCCGGCGCCGCCCGCTTCAGCTGGGAGTACGGGGACGGACGCGACCGGCTGCTCGCCCTCTACCAGAAGGGCAAGGACAAGCAGTGGGACGGCGCCAAGCGCATCGACTGGGACCTGGAGGTCGATCCGTACGACCCCCTCGGAACCCCCGACGAAGCCCTCAGCCTCTACGGCACCCGCCACTGGTCGAAGATGACCGAGAAGGACAAGGGTGATCTGCGCCGGCACTACTCCTCCTGGCAGTTCAGCCAGTTCCTGCACGGCGAACAGGGCGCGATGGTCTGCGCCGCGCGGATCGTCGAGTCGGTGCCCGACCTCGACGCGAAGTTCTACTCCGCCACCCAGACCATGGACGAGGCCCGGCACGCCGAGATCTACGCCCGCTTCCTGCACGAGAAGATCGGGATGCTGTACCCGATCAACGACAACCTCCAGGCCCTGCTCGGCGACACCCTGCGCGACTCCCGCTGGGACATGCCGTACCTCGGTATGCAGGTCCTCATCGAAGGGCTCGCCCTCGCCGCGTTCGGCATGATCCGCGACACGACCGAGAAGCCGCTGCCGAAACAGATCCTGGCGTACGTGATGCAGGACGAGGCCCGGCACGTCGCCTTCGGGCGGATGGCGCTGCGCGACCACTACAAGCAGCTCACGGATGTGGAGCTGCGCGAGCGCGAGGAATTCGTCATCGAGGGCTGCTATCTGATGCGGGACCGGATCCGCGGGATCGAGGTGCTGGAGGACTTCGGCATCCCGAGGAAGGAGGCCGAGGAATACACCGAACAGTCCGAGTTCCTGCACCTCTTCCGCAAGCTGCTCTTCAGCCGGATCGTGCCGTGCGTCAAGGACATCGGACTGTGGGGCGAGCGGCTGCAGAAGGCGTACGTCGACATGGGCGTCTTCGAGCTCGGCGACTCCAACCTCGACCTGCTGATGAGCCAGGACGAGGAACTCGCGGAGCAACTGGACCGGGAGCGCTTCGCGGCGGAGGAGGCGGAACGGGTGGCCGAGGTGACCGAGGCGATCACCGAGGGCGGCGGCACCTGACCTGCGACGGGACGCTGTCCGTCCCGCCGTTCACCCGCCCCGCCTACTGGCCGTACATCCGTCAGGGACGCCGGGCCGGCGTCCTCAGTGCCTCGATCATCACCGCTCGGGCGATCGGCGCCGCGTCGCCGCCGCCGCTGATCTCGCCGCCCGCCGCCTCAGGGTCCTCGACGACCACCGCGACCGCCACGGCAGGACGGGGCGCGTCGGGCTTCTGTGCCCAGGCGATGAACCAGGCGTACGGCGTCCCGGCGTTGCCGACGCCGTGCTGCGCGGTGCCCGTCTTCCCGCCCACGGTCACGCCGTCGATCAGCGCGCGCTTCCCGGTGCCCTTCTCGGCCGCCTCGATCATCAGCCGGCGCAGCTCCAGCGCCGTCGCCGGGAACATCGCCCGCCGGTACGACCGCCGTGGTGTCTCACGGACCGTGTCGCCGTCCCAGGTCGTCGTGCGGTCCACCAGATACGGGTGGGCCAGCTCGCCGCCGTTGGCGACGGCCGCCGCCACCATCGCCATCTGCAGCGGCGTGGCCGTCGTGTCGAACTGGCCGATGGACGACAGCGCCAGCTGGTCCACACTCATCCGCCGGTCGAAGTTGGACGGGGCCACCCCCGACGGAATCCGCAGCCCGCCGTCGTTGAACCCGAAGCGGCCCGCCGTCTCCAGCATCCCCTTCAGCCCCACCTTCACCCCCAGGTTCGCCATCACCGTGTTGCACGACCACTTGATCGCGTACTCCAGTGACGCCTTCCTGCAGCCGGGCACGGGGTTGGGCAGCGTGGTCCTGGTGCCCGGGATGGTGAAGGGGTCGGGAGTGTCGGTCGGGGTCCTCGCGTTCCTGACGGCCCGTGCCTCCAGCGCGGCCGCCGCCGTCACGATCTTGAACGCCGAGCCGGGCGGATACGTCTGCCGGACGGCCCGGTTGAGCATCGGGTGGTTCGCCGCCCCGTTGAGCCGCTGCCACGCCGCCGTGACGTCCGCGCTGTTTCCGGACAGCAGCCCGGGGTCGTACGAGGGACTGCTGACCAGCGCCAGGATCCTTCCGGTCGACGGCTCGATCGCGACGACCGCCCCGCGCCTGCCGGCGAGTCCCGCGTAAGCGGCCTGCTGCATCGGCGCCCTGACGGTCGTGACGACCTTGCCGCCGGGCCGCTCGGAGCGGGTGAACTCGTTCCAGAACGGAAGCGGCGCGAGCATCGGGTCCGTACCGGCCAGCACCGCGTCCTCGGCGTGCTCCAGGAACGTCGTGCCGTACGTCTGCGAGGAGTAGCCGGTGACGGGGGCGTAGAGCGGTCCGTGCCGGTACGTGCGCTCGTACCGCAGCTGCTGGCCGGTGTCCTTGGAGCCCGTGACCGGCTGACCGCCCACCACGATGTCGCCGCGCGGTTCGTCGTAACGCGCGATGGCCGGACGCCGGTTCGCCGGGCTGCCGTTGAGGGTGTCGGCCTGGAGGATCTGCACCCGCACGGCGTTCACGAGCAGCGCGGCGAGCAGGAAGAGGCTCAGCGCCGCCGCGCGCCGGATGTAGCGCGTCATCGGGCCTCCTCCGGCGCGGCCGGCGACGCGGCCACGGCGGTGGGCGCGATGACGCCCGTCTCGACGGGCTCCGGGTGCGGCGCGCGGGCCGAGTCGCTGACGCGGATCAGCAGCGCCACGATGATCCAGTTGGTGACGACCGACGAACCGCCCTGCGCGAGGAACGGCATGGCCATCCCGGTCAGCGGGATCAGCCCCGTCACCCCGCCCGCGATCACGAAGACCTGCACGGCGACGATGGCGGCGAGTCCCACCGCCAGCAGCCGGCCGAAGGGGTCGCGCAGGTCGAGTCCCGCGCGGTAGCCGCGCGCCACCAGCAGCGCGTACAGCAGGAAGAGCGCGGTCAGTCCGGCCAGTCCCAGCTCCTCACCGGCCGTCGCCAGAATGAAGTCGGACTTGACGGCGAAGCCGATGAGGCTCGAATGGCCCGCGCCGAGCCCGCTGCCGAGGAACCCTCCGGCGGCGAACGAGAACATCGACTGGGCGAGCTGGCTCGGGCCCTGGCCGGCCGCGATCGACGCGTACGGATCGATCCAGGCCTCGACCCGGCTGTGCACATGCGGTTCGAACGCGCCCACGGCGAACGCCCCGACGGCCGCCAGCAGCAGTCCCACCACGATCCAGCCGGTTCTGCCGGTGGCGACGTAGAGCATGATCACGAAGAGGCCGAAGAACAGCAGCGAGGTGCCGAGATCCCGCTCCAGCACCAGCACGACCACGCTGATCAGCCAGATCGCGACGACCGGGCCGAGCACCCGGCCGGCGGGCAGACGGAGGCTGCGGATCCGCCGGCCGGTGTGGGCGAGGGCGTGGCGGTTGGCCGCCAGGTACGCGGCGAAGAACACCGCGAGCAGGATCTTGGCGAACTCGCCCGGCTGGAAGGAGAATCCGCCGATCCGGATCCAGATCCGGGCGCCGTTCACCGCCGGGAAGAGGATCGGCACGATCATCAGCACCAGCGCGGCGGCCACCGAAAGGTAGGCGTAGCGCTGCAGCATCCGGTGGTCGCGCAGCAGGACGGCCACCGCGATGAAGAGCGCGACGCCGAGGGTGGACCAGATCAGCTGGGCGGGGGCGGCCCGGTCGGCCGGTGTCTCCAGATCGAGCCGGTAGATCAGCACCAGGCCCACGCCGTTGAGGAGGACCGCGATCGGGAGCAGCAGGGGGTCCGCGTAGGGAGCCCGGAGCCGTACGGCGAGATGGGCGAGCAGCGCGAGCAGACCGAGCCCGGCGCCGTAGGCGAGGGCGTCCGGAGGAACGGCGCCGTTCCTGGTGAGGCCGACGTCGACGTAGCCGTAGACGGAGACGAGGACGGCGCAGACGAGCAGCGAGAGCTCGACCCCCCGCCCATGTGCCGGGCGGGGTGCGGGCGGGGGAGTCTCCGCCGTCGTTGCGGTCATGCGACGCAACGTAGCAAGCGGGGGTGTTATGTCTGCCTATCTGTGGACTCTGCCCGCTCCATGTCGGTGTGGTCGGTGGCACGGTCGTCGTCGGCACGGTCGACGGCGTGGTCGGCGGCGGTGTCGGTCTCGACGGCGGAGTGGTCGTCGGCGGCGGTGTCGGACTCCGGACAGTCCGCGAGGTGGACGTACTCGGGCAGCGTCAGCCGGGCGACCGCCCCGCCCTCCTGCGCGTTCCCGAACTCCAGCTCCGCGCCGATCACCGCCGCCTGTCCCACCGCGATCGTGAGCCCCAGGCCATGGCCCTTGCCACCCGACTCCGTACGGAAGCGCTGCGGGCCGTGCTCCAGCAGGTACTCCGGATAGCCCGTGCCGTGGTCCCGGACCGACACCACCGGCCCGTCCACCGACACCACCACCGGCCGCTCGCCGTGCTTGTGGGCATTGGCGATCAGATTGCCGAGCACCCGCTCGAGGCGACGCTTGTCCGTCTCGACACGCGTCGCGCGGACGATCAGCAGATCCGTTTCTGCACCGGAGGAACGCGACATCCGCACGACCCGCTCGGCCAGCGGCACCAGTTCGTGGATGTCGAGATCGACCGTCTCCCCGCCCGCGTCCAGCCGCGATATCTCCAGCAGGTCCTCGGTCAGCGCCCGCATCGTTCGCACCCGGTCCCGCACCAGCTCCGCCGGACGGCCCGGCGGCAGCAGCTCGGCCGCCGCGGACAGTCCCGTCAGAGGAGTACGCAGCTCGTGCGCCACGTCCGCGGTGAAGCGCTGCTCGCTCAGCAGCTTGCCCTGCAGCGTGGAGGCCATCGTGTCCAGTGCGCCGGAGACCGTGGCGACCTCGTCCTCGGGACGCGAAGGATCCTTCGTACGGGGGTCGTTGACGCGCGCGTCCAGGTCGCCGGCGCTGATCCGCCGTGCCACTTGCGCCGTCAGATGGAGCCGGCGCGTGACCCGGGTCACCGCGAACGCGCCCATCAGCAGCGTCGTACCGATGGCCAGCACCGAGGAGCCGAGGATGGCCCGGTCGAGACCCGTGATCGTCTGCGCGCTCAGCGAGTAGTCGATCCGTACGGCGAGCGCACGGCCGTCCGCCGGGCCCGCCGCCCACATCGTCGGCCGCCCGTCGACGTCGGAGACCACCGTGCCGCGCTGTCCGCGCAGCGCGAGCGCCCGCAGCTCGGCCGGCAGGCCCGGCGGATCCACCGCGCCGAACCGGCCCATCGGCTCGCCGGCCTCGTACGCCTCGGTCATGTCCTCCAGCTTGGACAGCGCCTTCTCGCGGGCCTGGTCGACCGTCTGGCGCGTCACGGACACATGCACCAGCGCGCCGAGCAGCGCCGCGAGCGCACAGCACATGACGGCGATGAAGACGGCGGCCTTCCAGGTGAGCGTGGCGGTCCAGGCGGGCAGCCGAGGGCGGCGCGGCCGCCTACGGCGGCGGGTCACGGGGCGACGGCTCATCGGGCGTCCGCCGGCGGCTCGGTGGCTCCGGGCCTGGACGGCTTGACCCGGATGATCTCGTCGCGGGCGGGAAGCATCGCCCGCTGCTGCTCGTCCCAGGACCAGGCCGTGCGGTACTCGTACCCGGGGATCCCCGCGGAGACGGCACGCAGGATCAGGTCACGGCCCGCCAGCTCGACGCTGACGATCGGCTCCACGTCGGACATGATGCGCGTCAGCCCGCCCTTCTCCGGCATGTACACCCGGATCGCGGTCTGCTGTCCGGGCATCGTGATGCCGACGATCAGCTCGTCCTTCCCGTCGCCGGTGAGATCCCGGTAGTACGGCTTGAGCACGGGGCAGGCCTTCGGCCGCTTCTTGCAGTCGCGGATCTGCTGCGCGGTCCGCTCGTAGAGCCCGTCGGAGCCGGTGACCCGGCCGGGGTGGGCGGCGACCTCCGCCTGGACGACGGCGACCGGGTCCACCGCGTGCACATCGCCGCCCGGCGCCTGGATGCCGGGGATGTGCTCGGTGTCACTCTCGCCGTAGTCGACCGGGGGCGCGGAGATCGGCGGCAGCTCGGGCCACAGCTGGACGGGCCCGACCGCGGTCGGGGTGGCGCCGGCACTCTCCAGCTCACCCGCGTTGCCGCAGCCGGACAGCAACAGCGCGGCGACGAAGGCCGCGCCGATGACGGTGCGGGGACGTATGTGGGGGCGGGGCAAGGGAGGTCCTGGGGGATGTCGGTTCGGGCGCTGGCCGTTCCCAAGAGTACGGAAGTCTGATTTGTGCGGGTTGGGGTAGGTGGCGGTGCCCCGCCGGGACCCGGCAGGGGACAGGCCCGTCGCGGGGAAACGACTCCCGGTCGGCCCGATGGCGAGGAGTCCCGCACCGGTCGCGCCGTTGCGAGGAGTCCGGCACCGTCGGCCCGTTGTGGGGAGTCCGGCACCGGTCGGCCCGTTGTGAGGAGTCCCGCACCGGTCGGGCCCATGGCGGGGAAGCCGGCCGGGCGGGACGGTCCGCAGCGGCGGGCTGCGCAGGGCTGCCCGTGGCGGGGAGCCCTGCTGCCGTCGGGCGAGCGTGTGCCGAGAGCGGCACGTCAGTCGGTCCCGGACGCGAGCGCCGCGCGGCACAGGGACAGCAGGCGTTCGTCCTGCTCGATGTCGTGGCTGCCCGAGCCGCCGTCGAGGACGTTGTGGCGGCGCGGGCGAGAGAGTTCCGCGCGCAGGAGCGGGACGGCGGGCGCCGCGGCGGGGCCCATCTCGGCGAGGCACTCGGCGATCTCGACCCGCCCGTACCGGTTCTCCTCCCAGGCCGTACGCAGCACCGGAAGGGACTCCCCGGCCCCACCGGTGACCCGCCACAGTGCCACCGCCGCGTCCATCCGCAGCCACCGCTCCGGCGACGTGAGCAGTCCGCGCAGCGCGGGCGCCGCGTCGACCGCCGCGGGGCCCACCGCGCCGAGCGCGGCCGCGGCGGACCGGCGCTCGTCGGGGCCGTCGGCGGCCAGGAGTTCGCGGAGCGCCGGCAGGACGGCGGCGCCGTCGCCCGTGACGGCCCACAGCGCGCGGGCCGCGGCCGCCACGAGCGACGAGGACGGGCTCCGCAGCAGCGCACGCAGTTCGGGCGCGGCCGCGGCCGCCGCGGGCCCGAACGCCGTGAGCGCACGCAGCGCCGACTCGGTCACCCACTCCCCGCCCCGCGCCGGCGCACCGCGCAGCACCCGCAGCACCTCGGGCAGCGCCTCCGTGGCCCGCGCCCCGGCCAGCGCGGACAGCAGGGGCGCGGCCCGGTCGAAGAGCTGCTCGTCCAGGGCGACCTCGCCGAGCCGGCGCCGCAGCACCGGTGCGAGCGGCGCGGCCCGGGTACCGAGATACGGCACCGCGAACGCGGCGTCACGCGGCAGGTCCGGCTGCTCCAGCGCCTCGGCGAGCGCCGGAAGGGCCCGGGCGTCGCCGAGCCGGGCGAGCGCGACCAGCGCGCGGTGGTCGTCGGTGGCGCCCATCCGCGTCGCGAGCGCGTCGGCCGCGGGCAGCGCCAGCCCGAAGAGGCTCTCCAGGAGGCTGGCCGCGGCGCCCCGCAGCAGCGGATCGGGGTCGCCGAGCTGCGCTCCGACGAGCCGTACGACCTCGTCGTACGCACCGCGCCAGGCCCGGATCAGCCCGTGGCACATCCATACGGCGTCCGTGCGCTGCGCCGGGTCGGCACTGGTCAGCTGGCCGGTGAGCAGCGCGATCCGGTCGTCCACGCGGTCGCCGAGCGCCGAGTGCAGAGTCCGCAGCAGATCGTCCGCCCAGGGCGCCGCCCCCGGCCCGGAACCGCCACCGTCCCCCGACGACGGGACCCCGGGCCCGTCGGTGGCCCGCAGCAGCGCGGTCGCCGTGGACGCGATGTCGTCGGGCAGGCGGCCCGGCGCGCAGCGCGCGAGCTGGGTCAGCGCGGCCAGCCGCAGGCCCGGCGACCGGTCGGGCGCCAGCAGTGTGGTCAGCCAGACGACCGCCTCGGCACGCAGCGACTCATGGCGCAGCGCGATCCGCCCCACCGCCTCGACCAGCGCGAGCCGCACCTCCGTGTCGGGTTCCCCGGCCAGCCGGTCCCGGAGCAGGACGAGCACCTGGGCCGGGTCGCCGTGCAGCATCGCCAGCGCGCACGGCGCGGCGAGCCGCACCCCGGCGTCCGGGTCGTCCAGCAGCCCGAGGAACACGTCCGCGCCCGCGGCGACCGCGGCCGCCGCCATCGCGTAGTTCGCTGCGTCCTCGAACTCCTCGTCCTCCGGGTCGAGTTCGTCGCCGTCGAGGTCGATGCCCCCGATGCTCGTGAGCAACTCCACGACCGCGCCGCGGTCCTGGACCTCGGGGCTCGCGACCAGTTCGAGCAGGAAGGGGATGCAGGCCAGCGTCGAGTCGTACACGTCGCCCTGGTGGTGCACCGCGGCGTAGATCCCGTCGAGCGCGCTCTCCCGCTCCGCCGGATCCGCCGAGGCGAGCCCCCGCAGCAGCCCGGGGACATCGTCCGCCGATCCGTACGCATGTCCCATCGAGGCCCAGTCGACCTCGTCGATCCCCGTGAACACGCCGTTCCCTCCCGCGAGCCAGGTGCTTGGGGAGAGTGTGCACCAGGACGGCGGCAACCCACCCCGCGTGAGTCGGCCCGGGATGTTGCCCGCGCCGCCCCAGGGCTGTTCCCATGGTCGTCGGGGTGGTGATGGGGATGACCGGACTGCGCGTCACACCGGTACGGACGTACGGGCGTTCACGGCTCTACGTCAGCCTTCCCGGTGGCCGGTGCGTGGCCTGGTACGACCGGGACGCGAACCGGGTCAGTCTGGCCCTGGCCGAACTCCGCGAGGAGGCCCTCGCCGCGCTCGCCCCGTACCTCACGGGTGAGGTGAGCGTCGGCCCGCCGCCCGTGCCGACCGCCGACGATCTGGCCAGGCTGTCCCTGCACCCGGACGAGGACCTGGCGCCGAACCGTCCGGGGGGCCCTGCGGCACGCGCTCGACCGGTCCGGCCGGCGTCGCGATCCGCGGCGCGCCGAACTGGCCGCGCACGAACTGCTCGGCACGGAGCTGGAGCGTCTGGAGGACGCCGGCTGGCGGGTGCTGCATGCGGTGCCGCTGCCCGGCGAAGCCCGGATCGACCATCTGCTGGTCGGCCCGGCGGGCGTGCTGGCGCTGCGGACGCTCGCGGCCCGTGGACGGCGCCTGCGGATCACGGGGGAGTCGGCCGCGGTGGGCCGTGACCGGCCCGTACCGGAGCTGCGCCTGGCCCGCCGAGGTGCCGAGCGGGCCTCGTTCGCGCTGGCCACGGCCGTACGGCCGGTGCTCGCGGTCGTCGGGGCCGCGCGGCTCGTCGCCGAGCCGGCCCCGCCGGACGTCCGGATCCTCGCCGAGGGCGACGTGGCGGGCCTCGCCCGTCTCGGCGGCGTACTGAAACCCTCCGACATCGAGTCGCTGTACGGGCGCGCCCGCAACCGCCGTACCTGGCTGCGGGCGTGACCGTACGGCTCGACACGGAACCGCTCCAGGTCAGTACACCTGGCTAGCGGAGGTTGTCCCCCCAGCCTCCCTGGAGCATGGTCTGGAACGCCCACTGCCCGTCCCGCCTGATCAGGATGTCGGCGTACCGCAGGTGCCGGGTGGCCCCGTCCATCGTCATGGTCGAGTCGGTGAAGACGACGACCATCGCCGGGCCGAGGAAGACGGGGGTGCGTACCGAGTCGAAGGTGATGTCCTCGGACCCGTCTCCCATGACCCGGGTCATGGTGTCGGTGAACTGCTTGCGGTCCCACTGGGCGCAGGCGCCGTCGCCCGCGGAGTCGTCGCTGACCAGGTTGAGCGGGAAGACCGCCAGATCGGCCATCCGCTCGATGTCGCGGCGCGCTCGCCGCGTCGTACTCGGCGAACCACGCCTCGACGCTTTCGAGTTCACCGCGGGTCGGGGTGTAACCGGTGTCGGGCAGCTGTGTCACGCACTCTCCTCAAGACGCTCGTCAAACTTGACTACTGGGAGAAGGTATCCCCTTTCCTTCAGCTAGTCAAACTTGATTAATGGCATCGTCCCGAAGCCGCAGGACGGTCACCACGCTGTGCCGCGTCGTGCCCCGTTCGACCTCGGCCGCGAGCCCCGGTGCCACCGCGCGGAACGGCACCTCGCCCACCCCGATCGCCATGGCCGTCGCCCCTCCCGTCGCCCTCCCCGCGGGGTCCTCGGTCCCGTGCCCCGCCAGCATCCCCGCGGCGGCGGTGCGCAGCGCGGGCGGCAGCGGGCTCGACACGACCGGGGCGTCGTCGTCCGGCAGCACCAGGACCAGGGCGGCGGGGCGGTCCGCGGGTCCGGTGAAACCGACCACCGCGGCGTCGTGGACGTCCGTGTGCCGCAGTTTGCGCCAGTCGCGGGCGCCGGCCCGGTAGGGCTGTCCCAGGTGCTTCACCACCAGTCCCTCGATCCCGGACGCCGTGAGCGTCTCGTACCAGGTGGTCGCGAGTTCGGGGTCCGTCGTCATCGGCACCGGCTGGAGCGGCGGCCCGAGTGGCCCGAGCAGGGCGGTCAGCCGTTCCCTGCGGCGCTCGTACGGCGCGGGCCGCAGGTCCGTCCCGCCCTCCGCGAGGAGGTCGAAGGCGGCGTAGGAGGCGGGCATCCGGCGGGCGAGGATCCCGGCCCGCGACGTCGTGGCGGCCGCCCGGCGCTGGACGGCCGCGAAGTCGATCCGGCCGCCCGTCCAGATCACCACCTCGCCGTCGACGACGGTGCCGTCCGGCAGGGCGAGCGCGGCCTCCGCCAGATCCGGGAAGGCGGCGGTCACGATCCGTCCCGACCGTGCCTGCAGCACCGCCACGCCGTCCAGCTTGAAGACGAGCATCCGGTGGCCGTCGAACTTCGGTTCGTACGCCAGCCGCTCCCCGCGCGGAAGCGCGGACACCGGTTCCGCGAGCGCCACTTTCAGCGGGGGCCGCAGCGTGCGTCCGGTGGCCGGACTCATGGCAGGGTGCCCGCCGCCGCGGGATCCGCCAGAGGGCCGAGCAGGTCCCCGTACCGGTCGAGCCGCCCCGCCATGTCACCGAGCCGGAACACCAGGTCCCCGGCCGCCTCGCAGCCCTCCACCTCCTCCCAGGTCACGGGCGCGGACACGGTCGGCTCCCGGCGGGCCCGCAGCGTGTACGGCGTGGCGGTGGTCTTCGCCGCGGCGTTCTGGCTGTGGTCGACGAAGACCTTCCCGGGCCGCAGGGCGCGGGCCATGCGGTGCACCACCAGATCCCCGAGTTCCGCCTCGGCCTCGACCGCCAGCCCTTTCGCGTACGCCGAGACCTCCTGCGACGGGGTCGGTTCCAGCGGCACCAGCAGATGCAGGCCTTTCGAGCCCGAGGTCTTGGCGTAGGCGTCCAGGCCGTCGGCGGCGAGCCGCTCACGCAGCCACAGCGCCACCTCGCAGCACTCCACGACGGTGGCGGGCGCGCCCGGGTCGAGGTCGAACACCATCCGGTCGGCCCAGGCCGGCCGGTCCACCCGCCACTGCGGGGTGTGGAACTCCACCACCAGGTTCGCCGCCCACATCAGCGACGCCAGATCCTGGACGACCACCTGTTCGCCGCTCTCCCGGGAGGAGCGCGGCACCTCGGCGACCTCCACCCACGAGGGGGTGCCGGGAGGCGGGTTCTTGGTGAAGAACAGCTGGCCGTCGGGCCCGTCCGGATAGCGGAGGAAGGACAGCGGGCGGTCGCGGAGGTGGGTGAGCAGCGCATCCGCGATCACGGCGTAGTAGTGCAGCACCTCGCCCTTGGTGGTGCCGGTGGCGGGGTGGAGGACCTTCTCCAGGTTGCTGAGGGTCAGCCGCCGCCCCTCCACCTCTGTGATCGGCGTCATACGATGAGAATCCCATGAATCCCTACGTATCGGATGAAAGGGATGAAACGTGCGATCCATTTGGAACGGCGCGATCTCCTTCGGGCTCGTCAGCATCCCGATCAAGCTGGTGAACGCCACGGAGAGCCGCTCGGTGTCCTTCCGGCAGATCCACACCGCGGACGGCGGCCGCATCCGCTACCGCAAGGTCTGCGAGCTGGACGACCAGGAAGTCGCGCAGGCGGAGATCGGCAAGGCGTACGAGGACGCGGACGGGACGATGATCCCGATCACGGACGAGGACCTCGCCGCGCTGCCGCTGCCCACCGCGAAGACGATCGACATCGTCGCCTTCATCCCGGCCACGGACATCGATCCGCTCCAGATGGACAGCGCGTACTACCTCGCGGCGAACGGGGTGCCCGCCGCCAAGCCGTACACCCTGCTGCGCGAGGCCCTCAAACGGAGCAAGAAGGTCGCGGTCGCCAAATTCGCCCTGCGCGGGCGGGAGCGGCTCGGCATGCTGCGGGTGGTGGACGACGTCATCGCCATGCACGGACTGCTCTGGCCCGACGAGGTCCGCAGGCCGGAGGGGGTCGCTCCGGACGCCGAGGTCACGATCCGCGACGCCGAGCTCGATCTGGCCGACGCCCTCATGGACACGCTCGGCGAGGTCGACCTCGACTCGCTGCACGACGACTACCGCTCGGCGGTCGAGGAGCTGATCGCCGCGAAGGCGGAGGGTGTCGAACTGCAGCCCCAGCCCGCCCCGGAGGGCGGCGGCAAGGTCATCGACCTGATGGCCGCACTGGAGAGCAGCGTCCGCGCGGCCAAGGAGGCGCGCGGGGACGAGGCGGAGGAAGTGGCCGCGCCGGTCACCGAACTGAAGTCCCGCAAGAAGGCCGCCCCGGCGAAGAAGACGGCGGCGAGGGCGAAGGCCGCGCCCAAGGAGACGGGCGCGAAGAAGTCGACGACGGCCAAGAAGACGGCGGCGGCCAAGTCGGCGAAGTCGACGAGCAAGAAGACGGCGGCGACGAAGTCCACGTCCAAGAAGGCGGCGGCGAAGAAGACGACACCCGGCAAACGCGCCTCGGCCTGAGCGGGACCGGCTCCATCCGGCTGTGCGCGGGGTCCGTCGGCGTTCTGGAGCCGGTACTACGCCTTTCGGGCGATGCCGTAACGGCGACACGCGTAACGCACCCGTACGGAGCAGGTGTTGAGGGAGCATTGACAGCCCAAAACAGCCCGGCTACTTTCGGCCCAGGCCGAAACTGCCGGACTCTTCGCTCGTTTCCCCAGGTCCCCAGGGCTTCCGGAGGCCCCCATGAAGACAGGGTTCAAGCGCGCCACCGTTCCTCTCGCACTGCTCATGCTCACCACGCTCACCGCCGCCGGCTGCGGCGACGGTGACAGTGGCGCAGGATCCAAGAAGGTCACCGTCTGGATGTACCCGGTGATCATGGATCCGAAGGCCAACGCCGCCTACTGGGACGGGATCGAGAAAGGTTTCGAGGCGGCGGAGAAAGGCGTCGACCTCACCGTCGAGCAGCTCCCCTGGGAGAACCGCGACCAGAAGCTCGCCACCGCGTTCGGCAGTGGCAAAGGCCCGGACGTGGTCCTGCTGGGCCCCGACCAGATCCCCCAGTACCAGGCCAACGGGGCGCTCCAGCCCGTCGACCGGGCCATCGAGGACGCGAAGAGCGCCTTCCGCCCGGCCGCCCTGGAGGCCATGACCCAGGACGGCAAGGTGTACGCGGCGCCGATCTACCACACCGTCACCAGCACGCTCTACAACAAGAAACTGCTGGAGAAGGCGGGCATCACCGAGCCGCCCGCCACCTGGGACGCCATCAGGGCCGCCGCCCCGAAGCTGAAGCAGGCCGGCGCGACCACGCTCGACTACTCCGCGAGCAACGAGGCCTCGCTCAACATGAGCTTCTATCCGCTGCTGTGGCAGGCGGGCGGCAAGGTCTTCGACGACAGCGGCAAGAAGGCCGCGTTCAACAGCACCGAGGGCGTCGAGGCCCTCACCTTCCTCGTCGACCTGTACAAGGGCGGTTCCGTCCCGAAGTCCGCGATGACCAACGCCAACCTCTTCACCGATCAGGCGCTGGGCAAACAGCAGGTCGCGATGGGCTTCACCAACACTCCGGCCGACGCCGTGCTGGCCGAGCAGGCCTGGGGCAAGGGCAACGTGATCGTCGGCCCCGCGCTCACCGGCCCCCGGAAGCAGGTCTGCTTCGGCATGCCGGGCGGGCTCGGCATCAACGCCAAGTCCAGGAACGTGGCGGGCGCCGAGAAGTTCATCGCGTACATGGTCCAGCCCGCGCAGATCGAGTCCATGGGCAAGGCGGGCGGCTTCTTCTCCCCGCGTACGGACGTCACCGTCCCCAACGACAGCACCTACGCCAAGGAGTACCAGCAGGCGCTCGACCACACCTATCCCGGTGAGCCCAACCCGGCCGCCCGGCAGCTGATGGCGCTGCTCAGCCCCGAGATCCAGGCCGCGCTCACGGGCAAGAAGAGCCCGAAGGCCGCCCTGGACGCGGCGGCCGAGGAAGCCGACGACCTGCTGGCGCGTCAGCGTTGAGCAAGCTCGCCGCCGACGAGGTCGCACCGGAAGAGCCCCTGCCCGAAGCCGGCCCGGAACCCGGCGAAGGCGGGGGCGGGCCCGGCGTGACCGCCGGCCGGAGCCGGATCCTGCGACGGCGCGAGGCCCTGGTGGGCCTCGCGTTCGTCGCGCCGATGCTCGCGCTGTTCATCGTGTTCCGCTTCGGGCCGACGCTCGGCGCCGCGTTCCTCTCGCTCACCGACTACCGGCTCAGCGGCGAGTGGACCTTCACCGGTGCGGGGAACTACACCCGCCTCCTCCAGGACGACCTGTTCTGGGAGAGCCTCGGCGTCACCGCCGTCTACACCGCGCTGTACGTCCCGATGACCGTCGCGCTCGCCCTCGGCACCGCCGTCCTGCTGCACCGCACGCTCTGGCTGCGCGGCTTCTTCCGGGGGCTGTTCTTCCTGCCGTACGTCACCAGCATCGTGCTGGCCGCCGTCATCTGGAAGTGGATCTACGAGCTCGAGGACGGACTGCTCAACGCCACCCTCGGCGCCCTCTCCCTCGGCCCGGTCGACTTCCTCGGCAGCGAGTCCCTGGTCCTGCCCTCCATCGCCGCCGCCTCGGCGTGGAAGGGCTTCGGCTACTCGATGCTGATCCTCCTCGCCGGACTCCAGTCCATCCCGCGCGAGGTCACCGAGGCCGCCACCATCGACGGCGCGAACGGCTGGCAGCGCTTCCGCTGGGTGACGCTTCCCCTGCTGCGGCCCGTCCTGTTCTTCGTCCTCGTCATCGAGGCGATCACGGGCTTCCAGGTCTTCGACGCGATGTACGTCATGACCGCCGGCGGCCCCGTGCGCGCCAGCTACTCGCTCGTCTACTTCCTCTACGACTCCGGCTTCAAGTTCTTCGACTTCGGGTACGCGAGCGCCGTCGGCCTGGTCCTCTTCCTCGTCGTCCTCGTCTTCTCGCTCATCCAGCGGAGGCTCATCGGAAGGGACACGGACTGATGGCGACCCCCACCGCGCCGCGGCGGGCCACGGCCCGGCTCGGGCTCCCCGTGCTGCTGGTCCTGGTCGCGTTCGTGACCGTCACCCCCTTCGTCGTCATGGTGCTGGTGTCGTTCGCGCCCGCCGGCGGACAGACGCTTCCGGGCGCCTTCGACATCACCCGCGCCACGTTCGCGAACTTCACGGACGTGCTGGAGAACGCCGACGTCACGCGGTGGGCGGTCAACTCGCTCATCTACTCGCTCGTGTCGGTGCTGCTCATCCTGCTGTTCTCGTCCATGGCCGGCTACGCGTTCGCCAAGAAGCGCTTCCCCGGCCGCGAGGTGCTCTTCTGGTCGTTCCTCGCGACCCTGATGGTGCCGTTCCAGGCCACCCTCATCCCGTACTACATCCTCGTGTCGGAGCTGGGCGGCGTGGACACCTACTGGGGTCTGATCGTGCCGACGCTCGCCAACTCCCAGGCCGTCTTCCTGATGCGGCAGTTCATCATCCAGCTGCCCGACGAGCTCTTCGAGGCCGCCAAGATCGACGGGGCCTCGGAGTGGCGCATCTACACCACGATCGTCGTACCGCTGATCCGGCCCGTGCTCGCCACCCTCGGCGTGTTCGTCTTCCTCTGGCACTGGAACGACTTCCTGTGGCCGCTGGTCATCGGCCAGTCCGAGCAGATGCGCACGCTCACCGTGGGGCTCGCCACGCTGGAGGGGGAGAACGTGACGATCAACCAGATCATGGCCGGAGCCACCATCACCGTCATCCCCTGTCTGCTCGTCTTCGGGCTGCTCCAGCGGTATCTGACGGACTCGATCGCCACCTCAGGACTCAAGTCGTGACCATCGCCGCACCCGCCGCCGCACCTGTCGGCCCCGCCCTCACCGTCGTCGACGTCAACCGGATCCTCGGACCCCTGCCGAACGACGACGTACCGAGCCGCGACGAGGACGGACTCGTCAAGGAGCTGGAACGGCTGAGGATCGACACGGCCTGTGTCGCCCACTCCCACGCCGTGTACGGCGACCCGCGCGACGGCAACGCCCGGCTCGGCCGCATCGCCGACGAACGGCTGCGCCCCGTCCCCGTGCTCGTGCCGGGACCGCTCGGCACCGGTGACTGGACGGGCGGCGGGGCCCCGCTCGTACGGCTCTGCCCCGACCGCCACGGCTGGGCCGCGACCGGACCGTACGCCCTGGGCCTGACCGCCGCGCTGTCCCTGGCCGGCGTCACGATGCTGCTCGACTGGGGGGCCGTCACGGCGGCCGACGTGGACCTGCTGGCCGGCACCAGGCCCCGGCTGCGGATCGTCCTCACCGGCACGGGCTACCGCGGCCTGCGCGAACTCACCGAACTCCTCGACACGCACGAGCTGCTCCACGTGGACACCTCCACGCTCGCCGGACACCGGCAGGTCGAGTGGTTCGCCCAGCGGTACGGCGCCCACCGCGTCCTCTTCGGCACCGGCGCGCCCGTCAGCGACGACGCCGGCCCGCGCCACCTCCTCGACACCCTCGACCTGCCGGCCCACGACACGTCCCTCATCGCCGGCGCCAACGCGCTACGGCTCCTCGGCGGCGGGGCGTGACCCCGCTCGCGCCGGCCGCCGGCGTGCGCGCCCCCGGCGGCCTGCGCGTCATCGACGCCCACGGCCACCTCGGGCGCTGGGGCGCCTTCGCCATCCCCGACGGCTCCGCCGCCGGTCTGGTCGCCATGATGGACCGCTGTGGTGTCGCCACCGCCTGCGTGTCCCATCTGCTCGCCGTGGGCCCCGACGCCCGGGCCGGCAACGCCCTCCTGCTGAAGGCCCTCGCCGCCCACCCCGGCCGGCTCCTCGGCTACGCCGTCCACAACCCCCACGACCCCGAGGCCGCCCCACGTCTGCGCGAACTGCTCGCCGTACCGGGCGTCATCGGGGTCAAGCTCCACCCCGAGGTCCATGAACTGGCCCTCGACGACCCCGCCTACACCCCCGCCTTCGAGGCCGCGGCCGACCACGGCCGTGTGGTCCTCGCCCACAGTGAGCACGACAGCCGCTGGGCCGACGCCCCCCGCTTCGTCACCGTCGCGTCGCGCCACCCGGGTGTGCCGCTGCTCATGGGTCACTCGGGGCTGTTCCCGCAGGGTTACGGCCCGGCCGCCGAGGCCGCCGTGCGCTGCCCCAGCCTGGTCCTGGAGACCTGCGGCTCCCGGATGACGGCCCGCCACCTCACCCGGCTGGTCGCCGAGGTGGGCGCGGACCGGATCGCCTTCGGCTCGGACGCCGTCTTCCTCGATCTGCGGATCGGTCTCGGACGTGTGCTGCTGGCGGACCTCGCGGAGAACGACCGGGAGCAGGTCCTGCACGGCACCATGGCCGCCCTGCTCTCGCGGGCCACCGGGTGAACCGCCGCTGCGGAGCACGGCGGACACGGGCGGGACGGTGAACCGTCCGCAGTGGCCCGCCTGGCCGCCGCCCGCCACCGACGAGCAGCGGCGGGCACTGCTGCGGGTCCTCGACAGCGGCCGCTGGGGCGCGACCGACGGCACGGAGACCCGGGACTTCGCGGCGGCCTTCGCGGCGCGCGTGGGCGCCGCTCACGGCGTGTGCACGGTCAACGGCACGGTCGCGCTGTTCCTCGCCCTGCGCGCCCTCGGAGTCGGTCCGGGCGACGAGGTGATCGTCCCCGCCTACACGTTCGTGGCCAGTGCGACCGCCGTGGTGCTGGCCGGCGCGGTGCCGGTCGCCGCCGACGTACGGGAGGACACCCTGCACCTCGACCCCGAAGCCGTACGCCGCCTCGTGGGTCCGCGTACGAAGGCCGTCATGCCCGTGCATCTCGCGGGCGCCCCCGCCGATACGGAGGCCCTGCGCGGCCTCGGCCCCGCCGTCGTGGAGGACGCGGCGCAGGCGCACGGAGCCGCACGCCACGGCCGGCCCGCGGGCAGCCTCGGGGACGCCGCCTGCTTCAGCTTCCAGTCCAGCAAGGCGATGACCGCGGGGGAGGGCGGCATCGTCGTCACCGACGACCGCCGCACGTACGAGCGGCTGTGGGCGCTGCACAACGTCGGCCGCAGCCCGGACGGCGGCTGGTACGAGCATCCGGAGCTGGGCTGGAACCTGCGCATGACGGAGTTCCAGGCGGCCCTGCTGCATCCCCAGCTCGCCCTGCTGGACGATGGGATCGACCACCGTGCGGCCTGTGCCGGCGCGCTCGCCACGGCTCTCGGCGAGGTCCGGGGCCTCGCACTCGTCCCGCCCCCGCCGGGCACGACCCGCCACACCTGGCATCTGGCGATGCTGCGTTACGACTCCCGCGCCTTCGGCGGCCACCCGAAGTCCGCGTTCCTGAAGGCGATGGCGGCCGAGGGCGTCCCGCTCGACCCCGGCTACCGTTCGCTGACCCGAGTGCCGTACGTCGGCGACCCCGCGCCCTGCCCGGTCGCCGAGGCCGCGGAGGACACCGTCGTCTGGGTGCGTCAGGCCCTGCTGATGGCGGACGAGGCGGCGATGGGGGCCGTGGCCCGGGCCGCCCTGAGCGTCCAGCGCGCGTTCACGCGTTGAGCTCCCCGAACGCCTCGATCGCCCGCAGCGCGTCGGCCTGCGGCATCCCCGGCGGCTGGACCCGCAGCACCAGCCCGTCCGCGCCCATCTCCGCGTACCGCCCGATCCGTTCCGTGCACTCCTCGGGCGAACCGATCACCGACCGCGCCACGATGTCGTCCCACTGCTGCGCATAGCGCGCCGCGTCCATCGACGTGCGCTTCCAGTCGCCGTACGCGTCGTACAGCCCTCGCAGCGGCCTCTCCAGCGCGTCCCGCGCGCGCTGGGTCGTCGCGGCGGCATACCCCTCGCGGCAGACGACGACCTCCGCCCCCAGCGAACGAGGACCCCGCGGGTGGGCGCGGTAGGCGCGGATCTTCTCCGGCAGTTCCTCGTCGGTCTCGTTGAACGACGTCGTCCATCCGTCGCACATCCGGGCCGTGCGCTCCAGCGCGGCCGGCACCCGCCCGCCGTTCCAGATCCGCGGCCGCGGATTCTGCACGGGCCTCGGCGACAGATAGGCGCCGTCCACCTCGCTCCAGCGGCCCTTGTACGTCACCTCGTCCTCGGTCCACAGCCGGGTCAGCAGCTCCAGGCACTCCTCGAACCGCGGCACCCGCTCGCCCGGCCGCGCGCCGAACAGGGTGAACTCCTCGGGGCGGTAGCCCAGCACGAACCCGGCGGTGAGCCGCCCGCCCGACAGCACGTCGATGTGCGCCAGCGTCTCGGCCAGCCATACCGGCTGGTAGACGGGTGCGATCAGCCCGGCCGTCGCCAGCCCGATCCGCTCCGTGTGCGCGGCGAGATACGCCAGCGAGGTGAGCGCCTCGTGGTAGCCGGGCCGGTGCAGATGGCGCTCGCCCAGCACGACCCAGGCGAAGCCCGCCTGTTCCGCCAGCCGCACCTGCTCCACGGCGTCGGCGAGCCGCGGCCGGTCGGCCTTGTCCGCATACAGGTTGACGTACAGGCCGAGGCGCATCGAAGCGGAATCCCTTCCTTTACGGTCCGGACCGTAAAGGCTAGCGTAGCGGCGACGACCGCAACAGACGGGCAACGGACGGGAGAGAACGCCGATGTCTGCGACGGACCAGCTGGTGCGCCGGCTGCGCGGCACCGTACTTCCGGCAGTCGCAACCCCCATGGACGCGCGGGGAGTTGTCGACTTCGAAGCACTGCGCGGATACGCCGAACGCATCGCCGCGCACCCCGTCGGCGGGGTCGCCGTATGGGCGCACACGGGACGCGGGCTGTATCTCTCCGAGGCGGACCGCCGACGGGTGCTGGGGGTGTGGCGCGCGGCGGTCGACCGGCCGGTCGTGGCGGGCGTGGGGGTACCACGCTCGACCCCGGTCACGGGGCTTCGTGACGCGGTCGACGCCACCGTGGCGATGGCGGTGCAGGCGGCCGAGGGCGGCGCCGACGCCGTCATGGTCTATCCGCTGGCGCAGCTCGACGGCGACGAGGACGCGGCCCTGGCGCTGCACGAGGAAGCCGCCTCGGCGAGCGGGCTCCCCGTGCTCGGGTTCTTCCTGCACGGGGAGGCGGGCGGATACCCGTACCCGCCGCGGCTGGTGAGCCGGCTGCTCGCACTCCCGTCCGCCGCCGGCGTCAAACTCGCCACCCTCGACCGGGCGATGGCCTGCCAGGACGCGATCCGCGCGGCACAGTCCGGCGGGAAGCTCGTCATCACCGGCGAGGACCGGATGTTCGGACCCTCGCTGATGTGGGGCGCCGACTCGGCCCTCGTCGGCATCGCGGCCGCCCGGGTGCCGCTGACGGCCGCGGTGCTCGACGCGTGGCGCGACGGCGACCACGGTGCGTTCGTGCGGGCCTCGGCCCGTCTGGACGCCTTCGCGGAGGCCACGTTCCTCGATCCGATCGAGGGCTACGTGCAGCGCATGCTGTGGGCGGCGGTCTGGGAGGGCCTGATCCCGGAGGAGTCGGCCCATGACCCGTACGGGCCGGGGCTGCCGGCGGCGGAGCGGCAGTCGGTGGTGGAGTGCCTGGAGCGCCTCGCGAAGGACCCCGACGCGGCGTAGCCCCTCCCCGCACCCCTGGCACCCGTCACACCTGTCACACCTTCAGGTCGAACAGCTCCGCCGCGTTCCGCCACAGGACCCTGTCGAGCTCGTCCTCCGTGAAGTGCGCGTCGCGCAGGACGCCGAGGGACCAGCAGGGGTCGATGAGGGTGGCGTCGGTGCCGAAGAGCATGCGCTCGACCGGGACGCCGGCCTCGCGGGCGTAGGCGATGCGGCCCGCGTCCGCGGCCGTACGGCAGTGCTCCAGATACAGACCGTCGCAGGACGCCGCCGCGTGCGCGGCCTCGCGCCAGGCGTCGCCGCCCGCATGGCCCATGATGACGCGGAGTCCCGGCCGGGCCGTGACCATGTCGGCCAGCTGGAGCACTTCGCGCCCCCAGGTGTGGAGCAGCAGCGGCACCCCGGCCTCGGCGATGACGTCGAAGGCCTCCGCCATCTCGCGCGAGCCCGGCAGCCGCCCCGGATAGTGGGTGTGGATCTTCGCGCCGACGAACCGCCCGGAGTCCAGACAGCGGCGCAGATCGGCCGCGCTCTCCTCGATCCGGTTCGGGTTCACCACCGCGTAGCCGTACAGCCGTGGCCGGGAGGCCAGTTCCTTCAGCAGCGCCGCGTTGCCCGCGACCGCGTCGTACACCACCGCCTCCGACGCCGACACCAGCTGCAGATCGATGCCGTAGCGGTCCATCTGCCGCAGATTGGTCTCCGCGTCGCCGCAGGTCAGGTGGAACTGCCAGCGCCCCACATGGGCGTGCACATCGATGATCGGCATCAGGCGAGCAGCTCCTCGACGTTCTTGGTGGCGATGGCGGCACGGTCGTCGTCCGAGATGTCCGCGTACCGGAGCCGCAGCGTCAGCGGTGAGATGTCCATGAAGGGGGTGCGCGAGCCGAAGACGAGGTGGCGCGCGCCGACCGAGTCCACGACCCGCTCGAGGGAGTCGGGCCCGGACAGCATCCGCGTGGTGACCCGGAATCCGGGTTCCTCGCGGGCCATCAGCAGGAAGTCCGCCAGCAGATAGGCGTGCAGGTCCAGGAAGACCACGTCGGCGCCCCGGTTCATCAGCGGCGGACCGTAGCGGCGGGGGTCCCCGTCGTGGAGGAGCACCATCCCGCGGTCCAGGGCGAGGTCGACGACCCGCCGGTAGCCGGGGAAGCCGGGGTCGGCGGCCTGCTCGACCGTGAACACGCGCAGGAAGCGCACTCCGGCCGCTGTCAGCTCGTCCAGCCGGCCCTCGGCGGTCAGCGCGTCGCGTACGTCGATCGTGCCGACCGGCAACAGCTCCGGGCAGTCCGCCAGATCGCGGAGCGTCTCCTCGTTGCCCGCTCCGTCGTCGAACAGCGGTCCGCGCGTGGACAGCGCCAGCGCCCCGGACACGGGGGAGCGGTCGAGCCGCCGTCGGACCTCGGCGAGCGGGAAGTCCCGGTGGTGCCGCGGCCACGCCCCGTACAGCACGTCCACGTCCCAGCCGATGGTCTCCTCGGGGGACGGCGTCAGCCAGTCGTAGGCGCTCAGCCGCTCGTGCGCGGTCGTCGTGCTCGTGCTCATCCCGCTCCCACCTCGCCCAGCGCGCGGGCGATCCGGTCCACGTCGTCCTCGGTGTACGCCTCGTTCCACTGAAGCACCAGCAGCGTACGGTCGATCAGCGTCTCCGCACGGGGACACAGGCCGGGCGGGTGGCCGGACAGTGCCGGATTGGCGTACAGCGGCCGCTCCAGATAGCCGGGCAGCGCCGGGACGCCCACCTCCTGAAGTCCCTTCGCCCAGCGGGAGTTGTCGTCGACGAGCAGCGGCATCACCCACCAGGCGTGACCGGCGCGCCGCTCCGGCATCCGGGCCGCGGCCGACAGTCCGAGCCCGTCGAGGGCCCTCGCGAGGCGCCCGGCCCGCTCGCGCCGTACGCGCACGACATCGGCGACCCGGGTGAGCTGGACGCGGGCGACCGCCGCGACGAGTTCCGTCATCCGGTAGTTGAGGCCCATCGTGCGGTGGATGCGGCCCTCGGCGCGGTCCCAGCCCTTGTCCATGAACAGCCGCATACGGCGGGTCAGTTCCTGATCGTCGGCGATGCAGAGCCCGCCGTCACCCGCCGTGATGTGCTTGTACTGCTGGAGACTGAAACAGGCGATGTCCCCGACGGTGCCGAGCAGCCGGCCGGAGTCGTCCTCGCCCAGCCACGCCTGTGCGCAGTCCTCGATCAGCAGCAGCCCGTGGCGGTCGCAGATCTCCCGCAGCCGGCCGGCGTCCGCGGCGCCGCCGAAGAGATGGACGGCGATCACGGCCCTGGTGCGCGGGGTGATCGCCGCCTCCACCGCGTCCGGGTCCAGGTTCCCGTCCTCGGGCCGTACGTCCGCGAACACCACCCTCGCGCCCTGGGCGAGGACCGGCGCGACCGTGCCGAAGTCCGAGATCGGCGTGGTGATGACCTCGTCCCCGGGGCCGACACCGGCCGCGGCGACCGCGAGATGGACCGCGGCCGTGCCGGAGCTGGACGAGACGGCCCCGGAGCGCCCGTACAGCGCCGCCATCTCCGCCTCCAGCGCCCGGGTCTCCGTCCCGAACGCACCGCACAGGACGGCCGAGTCGAGGACCCGCAGCACCGCGGCGCGTTCCTCCTCGCCGATGGTCCTGCCGCGTGGTTCGAGAACTGTGGGCAGTGGCATTTCCCGTTGCGGCATCGGGGGATTATCCTCTCGGCAGCACACGATTATGGCCTGGGCCGAAAGTAGAACTCCCGTCGTCGGTCGTCAATCACGCGTCAACCTCGAAGGAACGTGCGTCGAACCCCGGCAGAACGTGCGTCAACCCCCGCAGGTCGTGCGTCGACCCCAGCAGAACGGAGACCGGGCCATGCCGCTCACGGTCGGCGTGATAGGCCCCGAGGACCTGGTCCACAAGGTGGTCGCCGTGGGCGGCGTACAGGCGGGCCCGGCCCAGCTGCTGCCCCTGCCGTACCGCCACGAGGACGAGACGACGGAGGTCGTCGCCGCGGCGCGCTCCTCCGCGGACGCCCTGCTTTTCACCGGAGTGGTCCCGCACTCCCTCGCCGCCGCGGCCGGCGTCCTCGACCGCCCCGCGATGTACGTCCCGTACAGCGGCGCCACCCTCCTGCGGGCCCTGGTCGAACTGCTCCGCCTCGGTCACGACGTCTCGCGCGTCTCCATCGACACCCTGCGCCGCGACGAGGTGCTGGAGACGCTCACCGAGGCGAAGCTGCCCACCGACCACGTACAGGTGCTGCCCTACCGGCCCGGGCTCACCTCCCAGGATCTCGTCGACTTCCATCTCGACGCGCGGGACACCAGGAAGTCGAGGGTCGCGATCACCTGCCTCGGCTCGGCGTTCCACGTGCTGGAGCACCGGACCCACGCGGTACGGCTCGCTCCCTCACGGCACTCGATCCTGGCGACGCTCCAGGCCCTCGTCCTGGCCACGGCGGGACAGCACAGCGGCGACGCCCAGGTCGCCCTCGGCGTCATCGACCTGCCCACCGCGGCCGGCGGACCGGCAGACGAACGACTGGCCGAGGACGTACGGATCCTCGGCGGAAGCCTCGCCGCCCTGCCGGACGGGCAGCGGCTCGTCGTCACCACCCGGGGCGTCCTGGAGAAGGCGACCGAGCAGTTCACCCGAATCCCGTTCCTCGACGCCCTCGCCGCCCGGCACGGCACCGCGCACATCGGCTTCGGGCTCGGGCGCACCGCCGCCGAGGCGGAGGCCCTCGCCCGCCGTGCCGTCAACCGGGCGCGGTCCGTCGGCGCCGTCGCCGGGGTCGTGTCGATGACCGACGACGTCGACATCGTCATCGACCCCGCGCTCGGGGACGCGGCGAGCGAACCCGCCGCGCCCGAGAGCGCGGCGCTGCTGGCCCGCCGAGTGGGCATCAACCCCCAGACCCTGGACCGGCTGCGGGAACTGGCCGCCGCGGACCCGGGGGAGGGGCTCACCGCCCATGTCGTCGCCGAGCACCTGTCCGTGCAGCAGCGCACGGCCCGGCGCATACTCAAGCGGCTGGAGCGGGCGGGCGTGGCCGTCCCGACCGGAAGCCGCCAGGAGGGACAGACCGGTCGGCCGCCGATCGTGTACCGGGTCCGGCTGTAGTCGGGACAACGAGTGGCGGGCCGCAGGGCTGCCGAGCTGCCGGGACGCGAGGGTGTGAGGGTGCCCGGACGCGGCGTGCCGTTTGCGGACGGCCGCCCGGCGGGAAGTTACGGTCCCGACCGAAACGACGTCACAGCGAAGGAGCTGAGCCGCGTGAAGATCGCCTCGTTCCACACCCGAGTCGTCCGTGCCCCCTACCGCCGCCCGTTCGCGATCAGCAGCGGCACCAGCCCCGAACTCATCAGCCTGCTCGTGGAGGTACGGACCACCGACGGCGCCTCCGGCTTCGGCGAGTCCTCCCCGATGACCGCCTACACCGGCGAGACGCTCGCCGGGCTGCGGGCCGCCGTCACCGAGCACGCCGCGCCCGCACTCCTCGGCCGCGACCCGCGCGACCTGGCCGGAGCCCACACCGCGATGGACGCCGCGATCCGCGGCCAGCACCTGGCCAAGGCCGCCCTCGACCTCGCCCTCCACGACCTCGCCGCCCGCGCCGCCGGGTGGCCCGCGCACCTCCTCCTCGGCGGCGCCGTCACCCGACGCGTCCCCACCACCTGGGTCGTCGGCCTCGGCAGCCTCGACGAGAGCGCGGAGGAGGCCGCCCACCACGCCGAGCGCGGCTTCCGCCACATCAAGCTCAAGGGTGGCGAGGACCCGGAGCGCGACGCCGAACTCGTCGCCGCCGTACGCAAGTCGATCCCCGAGTCCGTCGAGCTGTCCCTCGACGCCAACGAGGGCTACGAGCCGGGCAGCGCACTGCGCACGGTCCAACGCCTCGCCGACGCCGGACTCGACCTGATCGAACAGCCCCTGCCTCGCTGGGACCTGGCCGGGCTCGCCGCCCTGCGCGCCCACGGCGGCGTACGGGTCATGGCCGACGAGTCCCTCCAGTCGCTCCACGACGCGCTGGAGCTGGTCCGCCGCGGCGCGGCCGACGTCCTCAACATCAAGATCCTCAAGGTCGGCGGACTCCACCGGGCCCGCCAGATCGCGGCCCTCGCGGAGGCAGCCGGCCTCGCCGTGAAGATCGGCACCATGCCGGAGCTGGGTGTCGCCACCCTGGCGGCCGCCCATCTGTCCGCGGCCCTCCCGCACGCCACGGTCCCGCCGGACCTGGTCGGACCGCTCCTGGTCGAACAGGAACCGCTGGCTCCGGAGGTGTTCGCGGCGACGGCCGGCACCGGTCATGTGGAGCTGCCGGACCTCCCGGGACTCGGCCACCGGCTGGCGCCGCTGTGAGCGGCGGCCTCAGCTGCCTTCTGCACCGCCGTCGACGTGGGCTGATGGGGCATCAGCCCACGTCGACCGTTGCTGGTTCACGAACGTCCGCAGGAATCCTTCACTGCTCACGGGTCTCCGGTGCGACGCCGGTGACGCCGTCGGCCACCGCGGTCGCCGGTCCGCATATGAGGACGACGGCCGCCCGGTGACGGTGACGGTGACGGTGACGGTGACGATGCCGGTGCCGGCGGCGCGGGCTGCACCGCCCAGGACTCGGAGGCCCGCTCGTCGGCCTCGATCACGTCGTCGCCGTAGAGGCCCTGCAGCCAGTTGGACTGGTAGACGGTGTCGAGGTAGCGCTCACCGAGGTCCGGGGCGAGGGCCACCGCGGTGTGACCGGCCGTCTCGTGCTCGGCGAGCCAGCCCATCGCGCCGCTGACCACCGTGCCGGTGGAGCCACCGAACAGGAATCCGTTCCGGGCCAGCGAGTGGCAGGCGCGGATGGTGTCCTTCTCCTCGACGCGTATGACCTCGTCCACGTAGGACTCGTCGAGCAGCGGTGGACGGATGCTCATGCCGAGACCGGGAATCATCCGGCGCCCCGCCTCGCCACCGAAGGACACCGAGCCGACACTGTCGACCGCGACGATCCGCACCGGCCGGTGCCACTCGCGGAAGAAGCGCGCACAGCCCATCAGGGTGCCGGTGGTGCCGGCCCCGATGAACAGGGTGTCCAGCTGCGGGAACTGCCGCGCGATCTCCGGCGCCGTCCTGCGGTAGTGCGCCTTCCAGTTGCTCGGATTGGTGTACTGGCTGAGCCACACGTACCGGCGGTCGGAGGCACACAGGGCGCGGAGGTAGTCGATCCGCGCGCCGAGGAAGCTTCCGTTCGCCTCCTGACCGGCGATGACGTGCACCTGGCTGCCCAGCGCCTCCATCATCAACCTGGTGGTCAGGTTGCAACGGGAGTCCGTCACACAGAGGAACCGGTAGCCCTTGCTCGCCGCGATCATGCTCAGCGCCACACCCAGGTTTCCCGAGGAGGACTCTACGAGGATCGAATCCGGCTTCAGGACACCGTCCCGCTCGGCGGCCTCCACCATCTCGATCGCGGCCTTGAGCTTGATCGAGCCGGCGAAGTTGAAGCCCTCGCACTTCAGGAAGAGCGAGTGTCCGAACATCGACGCGAGGTCGACGTAGAGCTCGTCTTCGTTGAAGTCGTAGGGAGCGGATATGACAGGCACGATGGCCTCCTCATCTGCAGTGGACCACGCGGGGTCCCTGCGTCAGCGGCCGCGGTGTCGTGCGCATTGACCTGCGGCGACCTGACCGGTGATCTCTCCTGCGATCAGTCCTGCGATCAGCCTCCTCACGGGCTTCCGTCAGCTGGGCCGTAGCGGCGCAGCTCGTGGAAGAAGTTGTCGACGACCTGCAGTTCGCCGGAGCGCTCCACCTCGTCGTAGATCCATTTGCCTACCGCGAGGTCGAGCACGCCCAGGCCGAAGGGCGAGAACACCACCGGCCGGTCCCTCGGCACCGTCACCCGGTCGGACATCACGTCGTCGAGCGTGCCGGTGAGGAAGTCGCGGCCGCCGGTGAACTGTTCGGCCAGATGGGGCGAGGTGTTCGCCTGGAGGCAGTGCTCGACGTCGTCGACGATGTTGGCCGAGGCGAGCAGGATCTCCGGTGCGAGGTCACGCAGCGACACGTGCAGCACCAGCGGATTGTGCGCGAACCACGACACGTCGCCGACATGCGGCTCACCGGCCACGGTCGCGAAGACCACCAGGTCGCTGACGCGGACCAGTTCCTCGGCGCTGTCGTGCACGCTGATCCGTCCGGCGGTGCCCGACTGCTCCAGATAGCAGCGGAAGCCGGCCACGCTGTCGGCGGACACGTCATGGACGCCGATCTCGTCGAACGACCAGCCGGTTCCCGCCAGGAAGGTGTGGATGTAGCGGGCGATCAGGCCCGTACCGAAGAACCCGACGCGCAGCGGGCGCAGCCCTCCGCGGCTCAGCCAGTCCGCCGCCAGCGCGGCCGAAGCGGCCGTCCTGGTGGCGCTGATGATGGAGCTCTCCAGGCAGGCGAACGGATAGCCCGTGTCGTGGTCGTTGAGGATCAGCACGGCCGAGGCGCGCGGAATGCCCGCCGTCACGTTGGCCGGGAAGCTGGAGATCCACTTCAGGCCGTCCACGCGGACCTGACCGCCGAGCGATGCGGGCAGGGCGATGATCCGGGACGCCGGGCGGTCGGGGAACCGGAGGAAGTACGACGGCGGGTTCACCGAATCGCCGGTGCCGTGCAGCCGGTAGGTGGACTCGATGAGCTCGACGAGCTGCTTCTCGCGGCCCTGCAGCGTCCGCTGCACCTGCTCACCCGAGATCACCGCGAACGCCGGCCGCGTGGTCGGTTCGGTCGGTTCGGTCCGGATGGGGGTCATTGGTCGCTCACCTCGATGGTGGGTGAGCAGTCGGTGAGTCGTACGGGTTCGGCGAGGCCGACGAGGACTTCGCGTGTGCCTTCGTAGGGCTCTCGGCTGTGGGCCGTGCGGATGTTGTCGACGAGCATGAGGTCGCCGGCCTGCCAGGGTTCGCGGGCGGTGTGGGCCTCGTAGGTCTCGTTGAGGATCTGGACGACGTCCTCGCCGATGGGGTCGCCGTCGCCGTAGCGGGTGTTGAAGGGCAGGCCGTCCTCGCCGTAGACGTCGACGAGGTATTCGCGGACCTCTTCGGCGAGGGTCCACTGGTTGAGGAAGGCGATCTGGTTGAACCAGCAGCGTTCGCCGGTGACGGGGTGGCGGACGATGGCGCTGCGGCGCTGGCGGGTGTGCAGGGTGCCGTCGCTCTGCCAGGCGAAGTCGATGGCGTTGATCCGGCAGTAGTTCTCGATGATGGCTTTGTCGTCGGTGCCGAAGGCTTCGGCGAAGGAGGCGCCGATCTCGTCGTTGTAGCTGCGGGTGAGGAGCCAGCCTTCCTGCTCGAACCGTTTGACCAGTTCGGGGGGCAGGGCCTGGAGCACGGTGGGTGCGTCGGCGACCGCGGTGGCGCCCTGCTGGGTGGGGGCGCTGAGGCAGGCGAACATCATCAGGCCGGGGAACTCGAGGGTGTAGCTGAGTTCGTGGTGCATGCACATGGGCTGGTTGGCGGGCCAGGTGGTGGAGGAGTACACGCCGCCGGGGTAGCTCTGCCGGGCGGCGAAGGCCTCGCGTTCACTCATCAGCTCGCCGCCGGCCAGCCGGCGGAAGACACCGCCCACCTGATCGGCATCACTCAGGTTCAGGCCGCGGACCAGCACCGCACCACGCTCGGCGACGACAGCACGCAGCGCCTCACGCTGCTCCGCCGCCCAACGCGCCGCATCGGCGAGGGACTCGATCCGCAGCACGGGTGGCTTGCCCGGCTGCGACTCCACATCGAGCAGTGACGCCTGGGATGAGGACGACATCTCGTTTCCTTTCGGTCTCGGCTCACAGGCTCACGAAGAAGCCGGGAGTACGGCGGCCCGCAGCACGGCATGTGCCGCTTCGGCCGGACGGGTGCGGAGGAAGTAGTGGCCGCCGTCGGTGAGCTCGTACAGATCGACGTGCTCGGCCAGCGACTGCCAGTCGCGGTAGCGGTGTGCGGACTCCGCCGTGAACGGGTCGTCGGCCGCCACGACCACGGTGACCGGCGCGGACAGCTTCACGGCGGGTGGGGACTCCAGGGCGTCGGCGAAGTAGCGGTGCGCGCTCACGCAGTCGTGCCGGTACGCGGCACCGATGTGCTCGGCGCGCTCGGCATCCAGCTCGCCCAGCTCGGTGTAGCCGCTGTCCGTGCTCAGCCCGGCGGCGATCTCGGCGCTTGTCCGCTGCGTCAGCTCGGCGACGGCGGCGCGCCGTCCGGCGGCGTCACCGAGCAGCTGCGCGGCGAGGAAGACGCGCTGGACGTCCACCCCGCGCTCCTGGAGCCTCCTGGCCGTCTCCAGTGCAGGGGCGGCACCCGAGGAGTGGCCCCACAGGGAGACCCTGGTCAGGCCGAGCCGGATGATCTCGGCGACGACCTGCTCGACCACCTGGTCCAGCGGGGCGAAGGGCTCCCGCGCGGCGGCCACGTCGTGACCGGGAAGCTCGACGGCGTGGACCGCCGGTCCGCCGGGCGCGAGCGACCGGGCCATCGGCTGGAAGTTCACGGCGTTGCCGCCGGCGTAGGGGAAGCAGACCAGGGCACCGGCTTGTGCGTCGTACGACGCGGACGGTGACTGCGACAGCGGTTCCAGGAGGGCCGTGTCGGCCTTGGGCTGCGTGTGCTGTGGGCTTCCGCCGTCCAGTTGGGTGGCGAGGTCGGCGAGGACGGGGTGGCGGGTGACGTCTTTGAGGGTGATCTGGCGGTCGAGGGCGATGGCGAGTTTCACCGCGGACAGGGAGGTGCCGCCGCGGTCGAAGAAGTGGTCTTGCCGGCCGATCTGGTCCTGTTCGATGCCGAGGACGTTCGCCCAGGCGGCGGCCAGGCGCTGTTCCGTCGCGGTGGCCGGCGCCTTCCGCTCCGCTGCCGGGTCCGTTCCGTTGCCGGTGTGGGTGGCGAGGTGGGTGAGGGTCTTCTTGTCGGTCTTGCCGTTCGGGGTCAGGGGCAGGGCCTGCTGCCAGTGGAAGACCGGGGGCACCATGTAGGCGGGCAGGGTGGCCGCCAGGTGTTCCTGCAGGATCCGGCTGTCGAGTGGGGTGGGGGCGGTGTAGAAGGCGGCCAGTTGCTGTCCGGCACCGGTGTCGGTGACCACGACCGCGCCGTCGCGTACTCCGGGCACCCGCAGCAGCGTGTTCTCGATCTCGCCGATCTCGATCCGGAACCCGCGGATCTTCACCTGCGTGTCCCGGCGGCCCAGGAACTCCAGCTTCCCCGAAGGATGCCAGCGGCCCCGGTCCCCACTGCGATACAACCGCTCACCCGCACGATGCGGATCGGGCACGAACGCCCGCGCGGTGCGCTCGGGATCATTCACATAACCCCGCCCCACACACACCCCGGAGAACACGATCTCGCCCGGCGCGCCCAACGGCACCGGCATCAGATCGTCATCCACGACGTACACGTGCACGTTGCTCACCGGCGGGCCCAGCAGGACCCGCTCCGGGACCGTGTGCATCACCTCGTGATTGGTGTCGTCACAGGTCTCCGTCAGCCCGTAGGCGTTCACCAGAGCCACCCCCGGACGGGCCGTGAACCAGCGCTCGGCCAGCTCCCGCTTCAACGCCTCACCCGTCACCGACACACACCGCAGCCGTTCCAGTGCCTGCGGCTGCTGCTCCAGTCCCGCCAGCAGCGCCTCCAGATACGAGGGCACCACCTGCAGCACCGTCACCCCACCGGCGGACACCGTGTCCAGGAACCGGCCCACATCCAGCACCGCGTCCTGCTCCACCAGCAGCGTCCGCCCGCCCACCATGAGCGCGGACACCAGCTGCCACAACGAGATGTCGAAGCACTGCGGCGCCACCTGCGCCACCACACTGTCCTCACCGATACCGAGATCGTCGATCTTCGCGAACAGGTGATTCACCAGCCCCGCGTGCTCACACATCGCCCCCTTCGGCTCACCCGTCGACCCGGACGTGAAGTAGATGTACGCCAACTGATCCGCGTCCACGGGCAGGTCCAGATCGTGCCCGGCATGCTCCTCCGCCCAGGCATCGTCCACCAGCAGCCGCTCCACACCCCCCAGCGACCCCAGCGCCTCATCCAACGAGCCGGTGCTGCCCGCCTCGCTCAGCACCACCCCACACCCCGCCCGCCCCAGCGTCGCCGCGATCCGCCCCGCCGGGAAATGTGGCTCCACCGGCAGATACACCCCACCCGCCTTGAACACCGCCAGCACCGCCGCCAGCCAGTCCAGATTCCGCTCCATCACGACCGCGACCACACCCTCACGGCCCACCCCCCGCGCCACCAGCGCCCGCGCCAGCCGGTTCGCCCGCGCATTCAACTCCCCGTACGACACCCGCCGCCCACCGCAGACCGCGGCCACCGCACCCGGACGCTGGCGCACCCACCCCTCGAACAACTCATGCACCCGCACCCCCGGCACCTCACGCCGCCGCCCCGCCAGCCCCTGCACCTGAAACGCCAGCTCCCCACCCGACACCAACGACCCCGGCACCGAATCCACACCCGCCGCCAACTGCCCCAACCCCGCCACGTAATAGCCCGCAACCCGCTCCGCGGCCTCCGCATCCATCACCACCGTCCTGAACCACAACCGCACCACCAGACCCCGCCCGTCCTCCACCACCCCCACCCGCAACACCGACCCCTCCACCAACCCACCCACCCCACCCGAACCACCGGCACCACCGGTGATGCCAGGAGTGACCGTCGTCGTGGCAGCCGTCCCGGCCGGATCGAACTCCACCTCGAACAACGGCCCCGACAACCCCAACTCCTGAACCACCACACCCACCGGAACATCCCGATGCGCCCACAACCCCGACTCCACCCGCACCGCCCCACCCACCAGCTCACGCCACGAACCCGCCCGCCCCGACAACCGGCACGGCACCACCCCACCCCGCGCCGACACGTAACCCGTCACCACCTCGTCCTCACCCGACAACACCCCCAGCACCCGCCCATGCACAGCCAGCACCAACGAACCCACCCCCACCCCCACCTCCCCCGCCACACCCCTCAACCCCGACACCACCCCACCCGGAACCCGCACCTCACACTCACCCACACCCGCCACCACAGCCGGCGCCGACACCCACCGCGGAACCGAAGCAAACCCACCCCCACCCACCACCCCACGCCAGAACTCCCGACCCACATCCACCCGCACGTCCATGGTTTCCGTCCCCTCCTCTCACCGGCGCCGCAGCGCGACTCGCCCCTCGGGGCGGCTCGTCAGCGCTGCTGGTTGATAGGGGACCTTGCGCGACTCCGTGGCCGGGTTTCCGCCCCACCGAGCGTGATCGGGCATTTCCTCGCCTTTCATCAGGAAGGAGTCGGCGGCGAGCTGCGCGTGGTCGCCGACCGTCACGCCGTAGTGAATGTGGGCGTTGACGCCGAGCGTCGCGCCGGCACCGATCGTGCTGAGGTCGGACTTGAAGGTGCCGTCCTCCTGCGAGTGGCACTGGATCTTGCTTGCCGCGTTCAGCGTGCAGTCGTCCCCGATGGTGGTGAGCGTCCGCTCGGTGATCGAAGCGCCGTCGTCGAAGAGCCGCTTGCCGACGCGGACGCCCAGCATCCGCCAGAGCAGGCTCTTGTAGGGCGTGCCGTTGAAGAGGTTGAGGTACTCCTCCGGCACCTTCCAGAGACGTTCGTGCCACCAGAAGTACGGGTCGTAGATGGAGCACAACTGCGGCTGCAGCGACCGGAACTTCGTGATCCAGCGCTCCATCATGGTGAAGTAGACGGCCGAGAACGCCAGCGTGGCCGCCAGGTACACGGCGATCATCAGCTGCCCGAAGACGCCGTACATGTCGAGGGTCGCGAGGCCGAAGAGCGTCAGCGCGAAGACGTGCAGCCAGCGCACGAAGAGGCAGAAGACCATGGTGCGGAGGTTGTAGCGGTTCTTCGCGGAGAGGCTGCGGCGCAGTTGGTCACCGGTCCTGAGGTGGTCGAACCGGGTGTCGCGCAGCACCGTGCGGGGGATCTCGAAGGCCGGCGATCCCAGCAGGCCGACCCCTTCGCGGACTTCGCCGTCCAGGGGCACCATCACCTTGGTCGCGAGCAGGCAGTTCTCGCCCGTCCGGCCACCGGTGGGATAGGCGACGTTGTTCCCGAGGAAGTTGTGCGCCCCGATCGAGGCCCGGGACACGCGGAAGGACGTGCCCGAGAAGTCGGCGTTGATGACGGAGAGCCCGTCGGCGACCATCGTTCCGCTGCCGACCGTGCTGAGGTAGGGGGTCTCGTGCTGCACCCGGGTGCCGAAGTTCGACCCGGTCTGCTCGACCTCGGACAAGTCGTAGCCCAGGCGGCGCAGATAGTGCACGATCGCCGAGCTGTCACCGAAGAGCCAGGCGAAGAACTTGATGTTCGTCATGCGGGCGATCAGCCGGTGCAGCGAGTAGTGCAGGCCGTACAGCGGATAGACCTTGTCCGGCTTGATCGCCAGACTCAGCAGGCGCGGCACGGTGAACAGCAGGACCATGCCCAGGATGACGAAGCCGAAGAAGAGCGCGCTGGAAAGGATCAGCGCGTCCAGGTAGAGCCCGAGTGTCCTGACCCCGGTCGCCCCGGGGCCCAGCAGTTCACCGACCGCCGGGACCTCGGTCACCAGCATGTACGCGCCCCCGACGGTCAGCGGCACGTACAGCAGGAACAGTTGGAGCACGGTGGCGAGTCCGAAGCCGAACCGGCGTGGTGTGCCGCAACGCGCCGGTGCGACCCTTACGTAGTCCACGTCCGTGCGCTCTGCCGGGGACCCGTGCCAGTGCTCTCCGTCCGGGACGGCCTCGCCGCTCTGCAACGCCGACGTGTGGCCCAGCTGCGTCCGGTCGCCCATCGACGTGTCGATGTCGAGGACGGTCTTCTCCCCGACGCACGCCTCCTTGCCGAAGGTGACGCGGCCCGTCTGGATTCGTCCGGCATGGGCCCGGTAGCAAGTGAAGTACGACTCCTTGCGAATGACCGTACCGGCGCCGATCGTCAGCAGGTCGGTGCAGACCGGAATGATGCGGGAGAGAATGGTGACGCCTTTTCCGATGTGCGCGCCGAGGGCCCGCAGGTACAGCACGTACAAAGGATTTCCGACGAAGAATCTCATCGGGTTCGCGTTGACCAGTACCTTGACGATCCAGAAGCGAAAGTAAGTAAGACTCCAGATGGGGAACTCACGCGGCCGCCAGCGGCCTATGAGAATCCATTTGGCCACGACGGGAAAGACGCAGAGACCGATGAGGCCGGCGCCGCCGAATATCAGTGACCGGACATAGACGTCCACCAGGCCGGAGCCTTCTGAAACCCATTCATAGCCGCGGGCGGTCACGATGCCGACGGCGAAGCAGTAAGCAAGAAAGAACAGCGTCTGCAGCATTCCGCAGAGGATGTACTGCCCGGTGCGCGCGGGTGTCGACGCCTCGGCCGGAACCGCGACCGACGACTCGGCAGGTTCGGGCGCCTCGACCACGAGTGCCGTCACCAGGCCCCGGATCGTCGGGTGCTGGTAGATGTCCTTCATCGACACCGACGGCAGGTCGTCCCGCTTCCTGATTCGTGCACAAAAGTGCGCCATGGCCAGGGAGTTCGCGCCGAGGTCGTCGAAGAAGTGACTGTCGACCGACACCTGTTCCGCGTCCACGAGGCCGGCCAGCACCTCGGTGAACGCCTTCTCGGTGCGGGCCGCCCCGTTCCCTGTCGGCGAGCCGTTGAGTCCGTGCTCGCTGAGCGCGGACTTATCCGGATCGGGCGTCAGGACCTCGACAGACTTTTCCACCATGCGAGCTCCTTGAGGAAATGCCGGTCGCCGTCGTCCCGGGCAACCGACACTCGATGTCCTCGCGTTCCGGCGGTGGCCGGAACGAGCAATCCGGAAGTCACGTGTTCGTGAACTGTTCTCCGGTCGCAAACCACGACCCCTAGTCTCTGTCGTCCACCGCCGTGTTGCCACTCGAACTCGATCCCACCGGACCTCAGTACACCTCGACGGAGCTGCTGCTGACACGTGGCCTGCGAACCGCCGATGGCCAGCGGTCCGGCCACCGCATCAAAGTTTTGCCATCGTCGAACTGGAGCGATCGCACCGGGCGCCGGACATCGTCGGCGGCGCCTGAGCCCTCCTGGCGGGAGGGGCCTGAATCGCACCTGAGAGGTATTCGGCACCGTGGCCCGGCCGGATGGGAAATCACACGTTCAAATGTCCGCAAACTACGCGCCGGCGCTTGGGCCGGTCGGGTGACACGTGGCTCTGCGGGCATGCCGCCGACGACAAAGTCCCTGACCGGGGCCCATATCCGGCACCGGGGTACGACGGCGCCGTGGCATCGGGGGTATGACGGCGCCGCGGCATCCGGGGTGCGACGGTGCCGTGGCATCCGGGGAACGCCAGCGCCGCGTCTACTCCCGCTGCTCCCGGCCGTGGCCCTGCCGGGAGGCGGGCACGGCGACGAGGTCGGGTCAGATCTCGATGACGGTGACGCGCCCGCCGCCGCACAGGGCGGTGATGTCCTCGGGGTCGGAGGTGAGGACGGTGGCGGGGCCGGGTGCGGCGAGGGCGGTGGCCGCGAGGATGGCGTCGACGGCGTACTTCCGGCCGTGCAGGCCGGCGTCGGCGAGCAGGGCCGCGGCGTGGCGGGCGATGGGCTCATCGACCGGTTCGACGACGATCCGGGACAGGGTCCACTCCAGGGCCTGGCGATTGATCCGCGGGTGGACCACCTCCACGACGGCCGCAGCGCTGGTGATCACCCGCATGTCGTCGGCGCGGGCGAGAGCGAGCCATCCGGCGGCCGCGCGGTCGCGCAGCACCGCCTTGGCCAGCCCTTCGCTGTCGAGGACCAGGGTGCCGCCCGGTACGGCGGGGGACCGCGTCACGAGGAGTCCGCTTCGCCGCTGTCCGCTCCGTCGCTGTCCGCTTCGCCGCTCGTCCGCTGCCGGCGGGCCTGAAGGAGCCGGTCCCGCAGGGCCTGGACCTCCTCGTCGGCGACGGGTCCGTGCTCCGCCTCGGCGACCGCGACGATCTCGTTGAGGTTGTCGCGCTCGATCTGGCGGGCGACCGCCGCGGCGACGTACGCGGAGAGGCCCGAGGGGCCACTGCGAGCGCGAGCGGCTTCCGCGATGTCCCGGGGCATCGTGATCGAGTACTTCCGGGTGGGCTCGCTCATGCCCCTTATGCTACCGATCATGCCACCGTCGGGTCGTGGTCCCGGTGGGCGTCACAGCCCCAGAGAGATGGCCAGCCGGGTGAGCTCGGCCGTGTTGTTGATGTTGAGCTTGGCGCGGATACGGCGCAGATAGGCGTCGACCGTGTGCTTGGAGAGCCCCATCTGGCGAGCCGCCTGCAGATAGGTGCAGCCTGAGGCGATGAGTCGCAGCGTCTCCCGCTCACGCGGGGCCAGCGTCGGTGCGGGGGCTTCGGTCTGCGGCGCGATGAGTGTGACGCTCATGGGATGTCCTCCGACGTATCGGCTTGGTCGTCACTGCTCGCGCCCTCGGAAGCAGGGGGCTTATGCCCGAATATTGCTATTTGTCCTCTTTCGAAAAGCGTGCACGGGCGACTTCATGGCGGTGTCCCCCGACTGTCACAGGCGCGTCACAGGGCACGGTGCATCGCTGCCGGAAACGCCAGGACCCCGCTCTCGGCAGAAGTGCCGAGAGCGGGGTCTTCGGGTACGGGCACGGCTCAGGCCATGGTCAACCGCTGCCTCACGGGCATGGCGGCGAGTGACCTCGGTGGGGCGTCGTGGTCCCGACGGGCCGGCGTCGCCCGGTTCGCGGGACCGGGGCTCACTGCTTGCGGGGCTGGTTGAAGCGCAGCATGTTGCCGGAGGGGTCGCGGAAGGCACAGTCGCGCACGCCGTACGGCTGGTCGACCGGCTCCTGCAGCACCTCGCCCCCCGCCTTGCTGATGCGCTCGAAAGCGGCGTCGCAGTCGTCGGTGGTGAAGATGACGCCGCGCAGCATGCCCTTGGCCAGCAGCTCGGCCATCGCCTGCCGGTCGGCGGGTGAGGCGTTCGGGTCCGCGAGCGGCGGCTCCAGGACGATCTCCACGTCCGGCTGCGAGGGAGAGCCGACGGTCACCCAGCGCATTCCCTCGAATGCGACGTCGTTGCGGACCTCCAGACCGAGAACGTCCCGGTAGAAGGCGAGCGCCTTGTCGTGGTCGTCGACGGCGATGAAGCACTGCGAAAGCTTGATTTCCATGCGCTTCACGCTAGGGGGCGCGGGGCGGGGTTTGCTTCTCCATTCCTGACCGGCCGCGTGTGGATCTTGGCGACGCAGGCGGGGATGGCGGCGCCCTCGTCATGGCTGCGGGCCCGGTATGCGCTCGGGCTCTCCCCGACCAGTTCCGTGAACCGCGAGCTGAACGACCCCAGCGACGTACAGCCGACTTCGAAGCAGACCTCCGTCACCGACAGATCACCCCGCCGCAGCAGCGCCTTGGCCCGCTCGATCCGGCGCGTCATCAGATAGCTGTACGGCGTCTCGCCGAAGGCGGCACGAAAGCTGCGGGAGAAATGGCCCGCCGACATGAGGGCGACCCGCGCCAGCGCCGGAACGTCGAGCGGCTTCGCGTACTCCCGGTCCATCAGGTCACGGGCCCGGCGCAGCCGGACGAGGTCCTCCAGAATCACGCCACCACCATCCCACAGCGCCAGGAGCCACCGGCGTGGCTGCGGCGATCGATGGAGCGGGTGCTCCGGCCGGCCGGGGTCGCAGCAGTGGAGGCACGGCCGACCCGCTCGGCGCGCGGCGGTGCGAATGGGTGCCTCCGCATGCGTGGACGTCGGGGTTTGCGCAGGCTGGAGCGTGTGCCCGTGATCCAGAGCGAGGGGCGATGATCGTAACGGTGGTGACGATGCCGGAGGGGACCGTCGCTCGCATACCTCTGTCGCAAGCGCGGGAGCGTCTCGCGGAATCCCCTTTCCTGATCGTGGACATCGAGCTGCCCGCGGAATCACCGTCCGGCGAGCAACCGATCGCGTACCAGCTCGGTCTGGAGGGCGTGGGCTTCGCCTGGCTCGGCAGGCCGGGCGAATCCCCGCGGGCCGAGTTCCTCGGGGACAGCGCCGGATTCGTCGTACCCGTGATCGAGGACGGCGAGGTCGCTCATGTCCATGCCTTCGTGACCGAGCGGCACCTGGTCACGGTCCACCGAATGCCGAGCGGGCCGATGAAGAGCCTCGTGGTCCGGCTACCGCACGAACGGCCCGCCGACACCGTGGCCACGCTGTTCCTGCTGCTCGAAGAGGCGCTGGAGACCTTCCGCCGCTCCGCCACCCAGGCGCTCCTGGAGGTGGAGGACCTCGAGGACGACATGTTCCAGCACCGGCACCCCCAGCAGGTCTACCGCCTCTCGCGCCTACGACGGCGCGCCGGCCTCCTGCACCACGCCCTGCTGCCCTTCCTGGAGGCGACGGACGAGACCTTCACCCGGAGGATGATGAGCAACAGCTTCCCCGAGTCGCGACAGAGGCTCGCCGACTCCTACCTACGCGCCGCACGGCTCGTACTCACCGGCATCGAGTCTCTCCAGGACGCCGCCCGGCGGGCCTTCCTCAGCTACTCCTCACTCGTGTCCGGCGAGCAGAACGGCGTGATCAACCGGTTGGCCATCGTGTCGACGATCTTCCTCCCGCTGACCTTCCTCACCGGGTTCTTCGGCATGAACTTCACCTACATGACCAACGAGTTGGAAAGCCGCGCCGTCTTCTGGCTGCTCGCGGTGGGCCTCCAGGCGGTCGTCCTGCTCATCGCCCTCTACGCCCTGCACCGCACCCGCGTCTGGCGCAAGCTCCGCGAGGAAGGCCGCGACGACCGCTGACCCAGCCGGCCGCGGGTGCGGTGCGGTGCAGGGTGTAGCTGACGGACGATCCACGTTTGACCGGGCGATCAGGCCGAGGCCCCTGGAATCACAAGTGGGCACTGACCGGGGCGGGTATGCGGGGGAGGTCTTGTTCGGCCCAGATGACCTTGCCGTCCGGTGTCGAGCGGGAGCCCCACCTGCGGGACAGCTTGGCGACGAGGAAGAGGCCGCGGCCGTGCTCGTCCGTGGTGCGCGCGCGACGCGGATGGGGGGCGAAGGCGTTGGCGTCGGACACCTCACAGGTCAGGACCTGGTGACGGACGAGCCGCAGCCCGATCGGTCCGGAACCGTGGCTGATGGCGTTGCCGACGAGTTCGCTGACGATCAGTTTCGTGGTGTCCTCAAGGTCTTCCAGGCCCCATTCCTTCAGTTGACGCGCAGCCAGATCGCGGGCGCTCCAGACGGCGGACGGACCACCGGGCAGTGTCCAGGAGGCCACTTGGCTCGGGTCGAGGGAGCGGGTCCGGACGAGGAGGAGCGTGACGTCGTCGCACGTCGCGTGGTCCGGCAGGGTCTGCGTGGCGATGTCGCACAGGTCGTCCAGGGATCGGCCCGGCTGTGAAAGGGCCGCGCCCAGCCGGTGCATTCCCTCTTCGATGTCGTGGTCGCGGGTCTCGATCAGGCCGTCGGTGTACAGGGCGAGGACGCTTCCCTCGGCCAGTTCCAGTTCCACGCACTCGAAGGGGTCCCCCAGGCCGACCCCCAGGGGGGCTCCGGTGGGGAGGTCGGGGTACGTGACCCGGCCCTCCGGGTCGATGATCGCGGGCGGCGGGTGCCCGGCCGATGCCATGGTGCACCGGCGGGTGGCGGGGTCGTAGACGGCGTACAGGCAGGTGGCACCCGCCACGGTGGGGATCTGGTCCGGGAGGTCGTCGTCCTCCTCGCCCGATCGTTGCACCGTGTCGTCGAGGTGGGACATGAGCTCGCCGGGCGGCAGTTCCATGTCGGCCAGGGTGTGCACGGCGGTGCGGAGCCTGCCCATCGTCGCGGCGGCGTGAAGGCCGTGCCCGACCACGTCGCCGACGACGAGCGCCACCCGCGCGCCGGACAGCGGGATCACGTCGAACCAGTCGCCCCCGACAGAGTGGTCCACGTCGGCCGGCAGGTAGCGCGAGGCCACCTCGACCGCCATGCCGCCCCTCAACCGGCGGGGTAGCAGATGGCGTTGCAGCGCGAGGGCGGCGGTGTGCTCGCGGGCGTACTGACGGGCGTTGTCCAACGACTGCGCGGCGCGGCCGACGAGTTCTTCGGCCAGGAGCAGATCGACATCATGGAACGGAACGGGATTCTCCGTACGGGCGAACAGCGCCACGCCCAGCAGGGCGCGCCGTGCCCGGATGGGGACCATCATGATCGAGTGGATGCCGTTCTCGCGGATCTTGTGCGCGAGGCTCGGCACCACGTCGACCCAGGTGCCCGCAGCGGTGTCCACGACCGGCTCCAGGCGGGACGCCCCGGCACGCAGGACGGCGGTGAGGGGTGAGCCCGGCGGCACGGGGACCAACTCACCGCGCATCCACGGGGATTCCGGGACCCCTGGTCGGATCGAGGCCAGACCGGCACGTCGGAGACCGGGGAGGCGCTTGCCCGTCGCGCCGATGCGGACCGGTGGCCCCTCCCCGAACGAGACCGAATGCTCCAGGTCCACGGCGCAGTAGTCGGCGAGCAGTGGTACGGCAAGGTCGGCCAGTTCCTGGCTGGCCTGCATCACGTCCAGGGTGCTGCCAAGACGCGCGCCGGCCTCGTTGAGGACGGCGAGACGCTCGCGCGTCCGCCGGCTCTCGGCGGCATCGGCGCTGATGGCGCACACCCCCAGCGCTTCGCCGTCCGTACCCTGGAGGCACTGGATCGACACCGCGAACGAGCGCTCCCGGCTCAGGCTCGTCGGCAGCCACGTCCGGTACTCGTGGACCTTGGTGGTGCCGCTCTGGAGTACCTGGCGCATCACCGCCTGGAGCGCCTCGGCCTCGGGGGTGGGCAGCGTGTCGGTCAACCGGTGTCCGAGCCGTCGGTCATGGGGAATGCCGTCGTGGCCGGCGATCGTGTCGTTGGTCCAGGTGCACCGCAGCTGCGGGTCGCGGATGACGACGCCGATCGGCGCGCGGTCGAGAAGCGGTCCCCGCACCGATTCGCCCAATGCCTCCCCGGACAGCGCCCCGGCATCGGCCAGGGACGCGAGCCACCGCGCTGTTCCGTCCAGCCCTTGCAGCATCGAGATCCGCAGGCTGACGTCGAGGACACGGCCGTCGCGGTGGCGTACCGCTGTCGTACCCGACCAGCCGTTCCGGGCCCGGCACTGCTCGACGAAGTCGGACGTGGTCGGTACCCCCGCGAAGCCCGGCAGTACGAGCTCGGCGGCCCGGCCCACCACATCCCCGGTGGAGTGTCCGACCAGCTGCTCGGCGGCCTGCGTCCACCCGACCACCGTCCCCCGGTCGTCGAGCAGGGCGATCGCCGTGTCGGATATGGCGGTCGTGTGCAGCGGCATACCCAGGGTCACCAGGGTGGGGCTGACTGTGGTCATCGAGTTGTTCTCCTCGGACGGCTAGGAGACGGACGGCCTGTGGCGCGAAGGTGAAACGCACCTTTTGGGCGATTGACCGGACAGCGCCCTGCCTTGTGACAGCACCCAGCCACGGGCCGATGGCCCTCGGGTCATCCAGGCCGCCGTGAGCCGGCCAGAACACTCAGCGCCGTTCGACGGCCGGCGGCGGGGCCCGAGCGGGGCGAGGGCAGGGGGCACCGGCCCGATCGCGCGGCCGCGCTGGGCGCGACGGGTGCCTCGAAGCTGCCGGAGAACGGCTATGGAACGGCGAGCCTCGGCAAGCAGCGAACCGACTCCGACGAGCTGCGGCCTGAAGAACCGACCAGTAAACGAGGCCCGGCCCATACCGGCCCCGCCTCACCTCGTCGTCATCCTTCGTGATCACCTCGGCACCTCGGCGCCGCGGAGACGGTCGGCTCTTCACCAACGAGCGTGGGGAACCAGCGCAGATGTCTCCGGAGGGCCGTGAGTTCCAGGCATATTCACTGGTCAGCGCGGTAGGACTGCGCTCACGGGAGCCGCCAGTCCACAGATAGGCCGCGAGACTGGATCAGCGCCCTCGGGCCTACCCCCTGCGCCGGTGCTCCGCTCGTGCGCTCTTGCGACGGCTCGGACAGCCAGACACTGTCAGACCCTGGAATGTTGCCTCTGACGGTGGCAGGCGCAAGAGGGGGAACGATATGAGGGATCCGGAGCCAGAGTGGGCGCTGAGCAAGTTCGGTGAACTGGCATCGTCACTCTCCAGGTTGATACCGCAGTGCATCGTAAGGGCTCATGAGCGGGCGCGTGAGGGCCATCAAGGCGTGCATACCCAGACACTTGAGGCCTATGGGCACGGCCTCCATGCCGTCCAGTACGAGGAACTCGCAACCGGTCTGGCTGATCTCGCGACCGCATCTCCCGTCCGACTTCAAGCTCGAACAGTGATGGTGGTAGCCGGACAGGTCCTCTATCCCATCCGGTACGCGAAGACTGATGTCCCTGTCACCGTCGCGCGCCTTCGCCGTGCTGCGGGACTGCGGGCCGAGCTCATCCGCCGGCACGGGCCAGAACCGATGCAGGGGGAGCTGGACCTAGGGCTGGAGGAACTACGCATGCAGGAGATCCACAGTGACCTTGATCAGCTCGGCCCGGAAACCGGCCTGATACTCCTGGCTTACGCGTGCTCGATGGATCGGGGGGTGATGCGCCTTGAGTGGGGAGACGCGGAACTGCGCAACGATCGCTACCTGAGTTGGCACCACCACCAGGCGCTCCTCCTGCCCGGCCGACGCCGATCAGCCTAGAAAGTACGGTCGCTGACGGGTCAAGCGCTTAAAAGGCGCCTGATGCTGGGGGGCTCGAGGTGGGTGCTGACCTGCCCGGACGTCCGAACAGAGCCGTTGCAGCTTCCAGCCTCGACACGCATTCGACTGCGGTGGATAGAGAGAGGCGCTTCACTGGTCTCGTACGACTTGTTGAGGAATTGACTAAGTCGGATACGTTGGCGGCGCGAAGCGAACCAGACGGGGTGGAGGGACGCACAGTGGATGAGTCGTTCGCTGAGTACCGTGAGGTCGGCGTGGCCGATCCGCTACGACAGGGTGACGTCCTGGAGGCTGTAGACGCAGAAGTGACGATGTGGCGGCGACACCTCCTCGTCATGACGGCCGACTGTGACTTCGCCTACGCCAAGCACCAGGGCCGCGTTACTTGCGTCCCGCTGCTCGCGGCGGAGGAGTACCTCTCGGAGATGCAGATCCCCAAGATCCGTGAGCAACTCGTCAAGCCGCAGCTCAAGGAGATACGTCAGATCCTCTCGAAGGCCCCGGTGCCCACCATCAGCGACCGGCGACTTCGGGAGTGGGCGAGTGAAGAGGCGCCCGGGGACATCGTCAAGATGCTCGAGCTGCAGCAAACGGATGCACAGAAGGTCATGGCCGCTCTCGAAGCCATCCGCATGATGGACGCGCTGGCTAGCACCCTCAAGGAGGGAGTCAGCCTGCTGGTGGAGGCGCAACTCATCGGCACCAGCCCTCCGAAGCGCGACAACGCCGTGAAGAAGGTGGTGAATCAACTGCGAGGGTCCTACCAGCAGCCACCGGGAGACGCGCTCTTCCTGACGGCGATCGGCCCCGGGCAGGACGCCGGCTACTTTGCCTACCTCCGGCACATCGAGCAGGTCTGGGAGCCCGAGATCTCGCTGGGGCCGTCGCACAGGGAGGTCGTATACCGCCGGATCTCGCGTCTGCGCGATCGGTTCGCGCACGCCCTCGTGCAGAGATTCGCGATGGTGTTCATGTCGATCGGGCTTCCTGAGCAGTATGAAGAACTTCGCGATCTGCATGCAGAGATTCTGGGAGATAACTTCGCATGAAGCCGTTGGTCACGACTGTCCGTGCGCTGAGTGAGCTCGCCACCGACCTGTCTCCTGATGCCGTCTCGTCGTCAGCGATTCTCTTTGAATTCAGCACCCAGGAAGTGGACTTCCTACTCGCCGCAGATGACGACGAAGAGGTCCAGCGCATCGTCATCATGCGCGAGCAGAACGCCAGAGAGCGTTTCGTTCCGGAGCATCTCGTCAGTCTGAGAAGAGATGTTCTGAGCCGGATGAAGAGTTTCGCCGAGAGAGCGAGGACTCCCGGCCCGCTGTTTCTGCCGCGACAGTGGCACCAATACAAGTACAACAATTACATCGCTTTCCGGGCCACGCCGAAGGCCGACGCTCATTCGAGCCGATGGATTACGGAAGTCACCCCTGGCGATCGCGCCGACATCATCTTCTGGGCGACGACCACATCGGACAACAAATCGACGCTGGAAGAGTTCGACTCCAGGCGGCCGCCGGCGCCCGAGCTGGACGGCGTCTGGACACAGACCGTCGCAGCTGCCCAGGAGCACTTCGCTCAAGCTCGCTCCCAGCCCGTCGATGTCGATATGAGCCTTCCCGCGCTCGAACAGTCGACGACCAAGGGCTGGGCCTACGAGCAATGGCTGGAAGCCATCAGTAAGGAGCAGCGCGCGTTCATCGAGGCGGACACCGACAAGTCGATACGGCTCCGCGGCCCTGCAGGCTCCGGAAAGACGCTCGCCCTGTCCTTGAAGTCGATCCGGGAGGTCCTCAACGCCCGTGAAACAGGAAGGGATACACGCGTTCTCGTCGTGACCCACAGCTGGGCGCTGGCCGCTCAGATCTCGGACTCCATCGACTCGATGGGCCTCGGTCTACTACACGAGATCGACGTCCTCCCCCTGCTCGAGATCGCGAAGACGATCTCCCCTCAGTACGTCCAGGACGTGTCCTCCGGGTTCAGCTTGATCGGAGAGGACAGCCTCAGCGGCAAACAAGCTCAGCTAGATGAGATCCAGGAAGTTCTGGACGATTTCATCACTGGAGACTGGATCACCTACAAGGGAGGCGTCAGCGAAGGTCTGCGTACGAGATTCGACTCGGCCGAGAACGACGAACGGCGCGCGCTCGCCTGGGATCTGCTCATCGAGTTCGGATCCGTCATCGGTGCCGCAGCCATCTTTCCCGGGGCAGGGTCTGAGCTGCGCTATTTCCAACTGCCGCGCGCCTCCTGGATGCTTCCCATTAACACCCGGGAAGATCTGCGTGTCGTCTTCGAGTTGTACACGCGTTACTGGGCGAGCCTCGACGAGCGCTCCCTCACCACATCCGATCAGGTTCTCGCGGACTTCCTGATCCATATGTCGACAAATAGCTGGAATCGTGCGCGCCGAGTGCAGGGATATGACTTGGTGTTCGTGGACGAGTTCCATCTGTTCAGCCCGCTGGAGCGACAGGTGCTCCACTATCTCACCCGCGACACGTCAATCTACCCACGCGTGTTCATGGCCGTGGACCCTCGGCAGTCACCCTCCGAGGCCTTCATCGGACTGGCTGCCCACGAGACCAGGTCGTCGAGTGGAGTGTCGGCGGACGACAACCTCGGCGTTGTCGCGAATTTCGAACTCACGACCATCCACAGATTCACACCGCAGATCCTCGAACTGATCAAGCACGTGCACCACGAGTTCCCGACCCTCGATCTCGGACAGGAGTGGGACATCGACTTCACCCAGGTGGAGTCGGCGCAGGCCGGCGGCTGCTTGCCGCGCCTGATCTCAGCGGCTTCCCGCTCGGGCGAGGAGGATGACATCGTCCGCGCAGTGCAAGCCCTGTACCCGTCGGGCCGACTGGCGCTCGCCGTTGTCGACTTCCGCCAGTGGCAGAGATTCAGCAGGCTCGCCTCACGGATCGGGCACTCCGGCAAGTTCCATGTATCCACCGTCTCCGGCCGGTCCGACATCGAAGGTCTCGGCTATCGGCGCCGCGGGCTCGTCGTCGGGACGGCGGAATATCTCGCGGGGCTGCAGTTCGACTCGGTACTCGTGGCCGGAATACCGGATATGAACGCATCTGCTCCGACCGCCAACGAACGCATCCGGTACCTGTCGCTCCTCTATCTCGCGCTCAGCCGCGCGCAAGGAGAGGTGCGTGTCTTTGTGAACGAAGATGACGGTGGGGCTCCCGAGGTCCTTCTCCGGGCGGTCGCCAACCACCTGATGGAGTCGGACCAGGGAAGTCTCGTCTAGTCCGACAGCGGCGCCCAGGCTTCGGTCCTACGCGTTACTCTCCGCACCCAGTTGGCGCAGGAGCCTGGGCAACTCAGTGCCGATCGGTTGTCGTACGACATCGGCCTCGTGGCCGTCGTACGGCGTCGGCTCGGCGTTGATGATGATCAGGCCGCCGCCCCGATCGCGTCGGCCAAGATGTGCACCTGGGACTGCACAGTCACAACTGATCATCGGCGGCCGTGACCTGCGGCCGCCTCACCGATCGACACTCTGACCTGCTGCTGAGCTGTCATTAGTTGTCGACGTTGGTCATCGTTGAGTGCCCTTCCACGGCCCCAGTACGGCCCGAGAGGGCGCTCATGCGCTAGGCGTAGACACCTGCCTTGTAAGCCTGGTGCCGCACTCGGATGCGTCCTTTCTGGTCACCTTGCGTTCGACGGTGTCGGATCTGGTCGAGGGTGTTTGCGCCGCTCGCAGCCTCGAGTGACCGCGGTCGACCGCTCGATCTGGCACGGATCTGGCATGCGGGGCGCTGCCGACACCTGCCTTGCAAGTTCGATTAGACCGCCAACGTAGAGCCTCTGACTGCGCGCCCGTGCACTGCTTGCGGCCGCCCAACGCTTCCTGCGTCCACCGCCGTTGATGTCAGCAGGTGATGTCAGACTGGATGACTCCATGGAGCGCGTCGAAGCTGAGCTGTTCACGGACGGCGGGAACAGCGCTGTGGTCCGCCTGCCACCCCGCCGGTTCTCCGGTGTCCTGATACAGGGCGACTCACCTCTCCATCATCCACAGCGAAATTGCCGACATGGTCGAAGCCTGCGACCAGGGCGACACCGCGCGCGACTACCTCTGCGCTACGGCTTCGCCCGGCTGCGATCCTGGCCTCGCCGCGCTTCAGGACAGATCGGTGCGCGTCCTCCCTGCGTGGGGGCTCGGACCGCCGCGCGCGCATGTCGGGTGGCCCGGTGTGCGGGCGCGCGGCGGGCATCGGACGAGGCTACGGCTCATCTTGCTCGAGCGCAGGACTATCGCGATCAGTGATTGACAACGACCAAGAGCCGGACCCAGTGGGACTGGGTCCGGCTCTCAATGTCTGGCACTTCGGCTGGTCAGCGGCTTGATCACGCTGTTCCGGCTTCTGTGCCCCCGGCAGGATTCGAACCTGCGCACACGGCTCCGGAGGCCGTTGCTCTATCCCCTGAGCTACGGGGGCGTCCGCCGCTCTCGGCGGCGACGGGTAGAACCCTACCAGCTCCTATGGGGTGCCCGTGAACAGGTATTTCCAGCGCGTGACGACGGCGGACGGACGGCAGATGGACGGCGGAGCCGGTGCCCGCCCCGCCCCGGACGCCGGGTGCTTGGCGGTGGATGCCACCCGGGGCCGTGGCGTGGGTGGCACGGGTGGCGTGGTCGGGGTTTCTACGTCGCGTTCCGACCCCCGGACGGGTCGGAAGTGGGGAAAACCCGGACGCAGCCCCGGTCCGCCGCCTACTCTCGAGTTGTGTCAGGCGTGTCCGGCCGGGTGCTTGTCGTGGACGACAACAGGGTCATTCGGCAGCTGATCAGGGTCAATCTCGAGCTGGAGGGCTTCGAGGTCGTGACCGCGGCCGATGGTGCCGAGTGCCTGGAGGTCGTGCATCGGGTGATGCCGGATGTGATCACGCTGGACGTGGTGATGCCCCGGCTCGACGGGCTGCGGACCGCCGCTCGGCTGCGGGCCGATCCGCGGACCAGGCCGGTGCCCGTCGCGATCATCAGTGCCTGTACGCAGTACGAGGTGGAGACGGGCATCGCCGCCGGGGTCGACGCGTTCCTCGCCAAGCCCTTCGAGCCGGCCGAGCTGGTGCGGCTCGTCCGGCAGTTGATGCACAGGGAGGGCCCGCCGTCAGTAGACGGCAGGCATGGTGCCGGGCGGGCGGGGAGCACGCGGGGCTGACCGGATGGCGAAACCGGTTCGCGATCACACCCCCTCTCTCCCATACGCTTGTCCCGTGACCCCCGCAGAGCTCTCCCGTACCGTGCTGGGCGCCGTGCGCCGTGCGGTCGAGGAGGGCGCTCTGTCCGGTCCCGTACCCGAGCGGGTGAAGGTCGAGCGGTCCCGGCCCGGAGGGTCCGGGGACTACGCCACCAGCATCGCGCTCCGGCTGGCGGGGCCGGCCGGGCGGCAGGCCAGGGACGTGGCCGAGGTCCTGAAGGCGCGCATCACCGACAGCCCCGGCATCGCCCGGGTCGAGATCACCGGCCCCGGCTTTCTGAACTTCACCCTCGGCGACGACTCCGCCGGCGCCCTCGTCCGTGCCGTACGTGAGCAGGGCACGCGCTACGGATACGGCGACGGCCTCGCCGGGACGCGCGTCCGCTTCGCGCCCGCCGGCGAGTTGCGTGCTCGCGTCATCACCGACACCGTCGTACGGCTGCTCATCGCCCAGGGGGCCGATGCCGCCGTCGCGCCGGGAGGCGAGGAGCGGATCACCGCCGTCCCCGCGCACGACGACGGACCGGGCCACGAGAAGCACGACGGACCGCACAACGACGGGCCGGACGACGACGGACTGTTCGCGCGCGTCGGCCGGGACGCCGCCCTGTGGGCCCTCCTCCGGCCCGCCGCCCACGACCGCCCCCTCACCGGCGACGGGCTTCTCGTACAGAACGAGGGCAACGCGCTCTTCCGGGTCCGATACGCCCACGCCCGCAGCCGCGCCCTGCTCCGCAACGCCGCGGATCTGGGGTTCACAGCCCGGATCGCCCCCGGCACGGACGGGATCGCCCCCGCGCCCGCCGGCCCCGACGCCGCGACCGCCGCGACCGCCGCGACCAGCGCCGAGACCGTCCCCCCGACCGCCGCCCCCGCCGCCCCCGCGTCCGCTCTCCTCACCGCCCTCGGCGACCACCCCGCCGTCATCGAGTCCGCCGCCCGGCTGCGCGCCCCCGACCGGGTCGCCCGGCACCTCGAAGCCACCGCCGACGCCTTCCTCGGCTTCCAGCACACCGTGCTGCCCATGGGTGACGAGAAACCCTCGGCCACCCACCGTTCCCGGCTCGCCCTTGCCGAAGCCGCCGGGACGGTGCTGGCCGGTGGCCTGGCCCTGCTCGGCATCAGCGCACCCGAACACCTGTAGATGTGAGAGAAGAATGAGCCGTTCCGCACACCCCGCCGGGCCCCGCTACGCCGACGTCCTGCCCGAAGGGCACTACGCTGCTCCGCCGACCGACCTCAACGTGCTCGACGGGAAGGTCTGGTCCCGCACCGTGACCCGCAACGCCGACGGCGTCGTCACCGTCGGCGGTATCGAAGCCACCCGGCTGGCCGAGGAGTTCGGCACCCCCGCCTACTTCCTCGACGAAGCCGACTTCCGCGCCCGCTGCCGCGCCTGGGCCGACGCCTTCGGCAAGGACGCCGACGTCTTCTACGCGGGCAAGGCGTTCCTCTCCCGCGCCGTCGTGCGCTGGCTCCACGAGGAGGGGCTCAACCTCGACGTGTGCTCCGGCGGTGAGCTGGCCACCGCCCTCGAGGCCGGAATGCCCGCCGAGCGCATCGCCTTCCACGGGAACAACAAGTCCACCGAGGAGATCGAGAGGGCCGTACGGGCCGGCGTCGGACGCATCGTCCTCGACTCCTTCCAGGAGATCGTCCGCGTCGCGCACACCGCCCAGTCCCTCGGCAGGCGCCAGCGCGTCCAGATCCGGGTCACCGTCGGCGTCGAGGCGCACACCCACGAGTTCATCGCCACCGCCCACGAGGACCAGAAGTTCGGCCTCGCGCTCGCCGGCGGCCAGGCGGCCGAGGCCGTACGGCGCGCCCTCCAGCTCGACGGTCTCGAACTCATCGGCATCCACTCGCACATCGGTTCGCAGATCTTCGACACGTCCGGCTTCGAGGTGGCCGCCCACCGGGTCGTCGGCCTGCTCAAGGAGGTCCGCGACGAGCACGGTGTCGAGCTGCCCGAGATCGACCTCGGCGGCGGCCTCGGCATCGCGTACACCTCCGACGACGACCCGCGTGAGCCGCACGAGATCGCCAAGGCGCTCGGCGAGATCGTCACCCGCGAGTGCGAGGCGGCAGGGCTGCGCACGCCGCGCATCTCCGTCGAGCCGGGGCGGGCCATCGTCGGGCCCACCGCCTTCACGCTGTACGAGGTCGGCACGATCAAGCCGCTCGACGGGCTGCGTACGTACGTCAGCGTCGACGGCGGCATGTCCGACAACATCCGCACGGCGCTCTACGACGCCGAGTACAGCGTGGCGCTCGTGTCGCGCGCGAGCGACGCCGAGCCGATGCTGGTGCGCGTCGTCGGCAAGCACTGCGAGAGCGGCGACATCGTCGTACGGGACGCCTTCCTGCCGGCCGATCTGGCGCCGGGCGACCTGATCGCGGTGCCGGCGACCGGCGCCTACTGCCGCTCGATGGCCAGCAACTACAACCACGTACTCCGTCCGCCCGTCGTCGCCGTGCGCGACGGCGAGGCACGAGTGATCGTCCGGCGGGAGACGGAGGAAGATCTCCTGCGTCTCGATGTCGGCTGATGGAATATATGTCTCAGAATCCGGACAGGGGACGGAAACCCTCATCCGGTGAGTGAGACTGGTTCGCACCCTGCTTTATGAGAAACGAGGTCGGATGATGCGTACGCGTCCGCTGAAGGTGGCGCTGCTGGGCTGTGGAGTGGTCGGCTCAGAGGTGGCGCGCATCATGACGACGCACGCCGACGACCTCGCCGCTCGGATCGGCGCCCCGGTGGAACTCGCCGGGGTCGCCGTCCGCCGCCCCTCCAAGGTCCGGGAGGGGATCCCGCAGGAGCTGATCACCACCGACGCCAAGGCGCTCGTGGAGCGCGACGACCTCGATGTGGTCGTCGAGGTCATCGGTGGCATCGAGCCCGCCCGCACCCTGATCACCACCGCCTTCGAGCACGGCGCCTCCGTCGTCTCCGCCAACAAGGCGCTGCTCGCCGAGGACGGCGCGACGCTGTACGCAGCCGCCGAGAAACATGGCCGGGACCTGTACTTCGAGGCCGCGGTCGCCGGCGCGATCCCGCTGATCAGGCCGCTGCGCGAGTCCCTCGCCGGCGACAAGGTCAACCGTGTCCTCGGCATCGTCAACGGCACGACGAACTTCATCCTCGACAAGATGGACACCTCCGGAGCCGGCTACTCCGAGGCGCTCGACGAGGCCACCGCCCTCGGGTACGCCGAGGCCGACCCGACCGCCGACGTCGAGGCGTTCGACGCCGCCGCCAAGGCCGCGATCCTCGCCGGTATCGCCTTCCACACCCGCGTACGCCTCGACGACGTCTACCGCGAGGGCATGACCGAGGTCACCGCCGCCGACTTCGCCTCCGCCAGGCAGATGGGCTGCACCATCAAGCTGCTGGCGATCTGTGAGCGGGCGGCGGACGGCAGGTCCGTCACGGCCCGCGTCCACCCCGCGATGATCCCGCTCAGCCACCCGCTGGCCTCCGTCCGCGAGGCGTACAACGCGGTCTTCGTCGAGGCCGAGGCGGCCGGGCGGCTGATGTTCTACGGCCCCGGCGCCGGCGGCGCGCCGACCGCCTCCGCGGTCCTCGGCGACCTGGTCGCCGTCTGCCGCAACAAGCTCGCCGAGGCCACCGGCCCCGGCGAGTCCGCGTACACCCAGCTGCCCGTGAGCTCCATGGGCGAGGTCGTGACGCGGTACCACATCAGCCTCGACGTGGCCGACAAGCCGGGCGTCCTCGCCCAGGTCGCGACGGTCTTCGCCGAGCACGGCGTATCGATCGACACGGTCCGCCAGACGGGCAAGGACGGCGAGGCATCGCTCGTCGTCGTCACCCACCGCGCGCCCGACGCCGCCCTGTCGGGGACCGTCGACGCGCTGCGCAAGCTCGACACCGTGCGCGGTGTCGCCAGCATCATGCGGGTTGAAGGAGAGTAAGGACCCATGAGCACTCGCACCCACCAGTGGCGCGGCATCATCGAGGAGTACCGTGACCGGCTCCCGGTGACGGACACGACGCCGGTCGTCACGCTCGGCGAGGGCGGTACGCCGCTCGTTCTCGCCCAGTCCCTCTCCGAGGCCACCGGATGTGAGGTTCATCTCAAGGTCGAGGGCGCCAACCCGACCGGGTCCTTCAAGGACCGCGGGATGACGATGGCGATCACCAGGGCCAAGGAGGAGGGCGCGAAGGCCGTCATCTGCGCCTCCACGGGCAACACCTCGGCATCGGCCGCGGCGTACGGGGGCCGGGCCGGAATGGTCTGCGCCGTGCTGATCCCGCAGGGCAAGATCGCGATGGGCAAGCTGGGCCAGGCGCTGGTCCACGGAGCGAAGATCCTGCAGGTCGACGGCAACTTCGACGACTGCCTGGTGCTGGCCCGCGGTCTGTCCGAGAACTACCCTGTGGCGCTGGTCAATTCGGTCAACCCGGTCCGTATCGAGGGCCAGAAGACCGCGGCCTTCGAGATCGTCGACGCGCTCGGCGACGCGCCGGACATCCATGTGCTGCCCGTCGGCAACGCCGGCAACATCACGGCGTACTGGAAGGGCTACAAGGAGTACGCGGCGGACGAGCTGTCCACCCGCACCCCGCGGATGTGGGGCTTCCAGGCCTCCGGCTCGGCGCCGATCGTCCGCGGCGAGGTCGTCAAGGACCCCTCGACCATCGCCACCGCGATCCGGATCGGCAACCCGGCGTCCTGGCAGTTCGCGCTCGCGGCCCGCGACGAGTCGGGCGGCTTCATCGACGAGGTGACCGACCGTCAGATCCTGCGCGCGTACAAGCTGTTGGCCTCGCGCGAGGGCGTCTTCGTGGAGCCCGCCTCCGCGGCCTCGGTGGCCGGCCTGCTGAAGGCCGCCGAAGAGGGCAAGGTCGACCCCGGCCAGAAGATCGTCTGCACGGTCACCGGCAACGGCCTCAAGGACCCGGACTGGGCGGTCGCCGGAGCGCCCCAGCCGCTGACGGTCCCGGTGGACGCCGCGGCGGCGGCGGAGCGGCTCGGCCTGGCGTAAGCGGCATCCCGGGGCACCCCCGCCCAGGCAGGGGCGCCCCGGCCCATGCCCCCACAAGGCACCGCAAGCGGGAGCATGGGAAGAAGGCGACACGCATCGTGCGCCTCCCGTGCGCCCTATGTCGCCGCAGAACCTTCCTTCGATAAGCTGTAGCGAACCCCGCCGCCGCATATGCCGCGGTCGTTGCCGTCACGGCCCGTGGGTCTTCGCACTTTCCCCTGCACCACGTCATCACCACCACGCCGATCAGACCCGATCACCACAGATCACAGAGATCAGCACGGATCAGAACCAAGGAGTGTCGTCGAGCGATGGCCGGTCCCGCATTCCGCGCCGCCGCCGTCCGGGTGCGCGTGCCCGCCACCAGCGCCAATCTCGGGCCGGGCTTCGATGCCTTCGGCCTGTCGCTGGGGCTGTACGACGACGTCGTCGTCCGGGTGGCGGACTCCGGGCTGCACGTCGACATCGCGGGTGAGGGCGCCGAGACGCTGCCCCGCGACGAGAGCCATCTGCTCGTACGCTCGCTGCGCACGGCCTTCGACCTGCTCGGCGGGCAGCCGCGCGGTCTCGAGGTCGTCTGCGCCAACCGCATCCCGCACGGCCGCGGCCTCGGCTCCTCGTCGGCCGCCATCTGCGCCGGCATCATGGCCGCCCGCGCGGTGACCATAGGCGGCGACGCCCGGCTCGACGACGCGGCGCTGCTGGAGCTCGCCACCGAGATCGAGGGGCATCCGGACAATGTCGCCGCCTGTCTGCTCGGCGGCTTCACCCTCGCCTGGACCGACGCCGGCGCGGCGCGCGCCATCAGGATGGACCCGTCGGACTCCATCGTTCCGGTGGTTTTCGTCCCCAGCAGCGCGGTGCTCACCGAGACCGCCCGCGGACTGCTGCCGCGCACGGTCCCGCACGTCGACGCCGCGGTCAACGCGGGCCGTGCCGCGCTGCTCGTCGAGGCCCTCACCAGGCGCCCCGAGCTGCTGCTTCCGGCCACCGAGGACCGACTCCACCAGGAATACCGCGCCCCGGCGATGCCGCAGAGCGTGGAACTGGTGAACCGACTGCGCGCGGACGGCGTCCCCGCGGTCATCTCCGGCGCGGGCCCCACGGTGCTCGCGCTGGCCGAGGACGGTGCGGCCGACAAGGTCGCACGGCTGGCAGGTGAGGGCTGGGCGGCGAACAGGCTGGCCCTCGACGCCGCGGGTGCGAGTGTTCTGCCGCTCGCCTCGTAGCGACACGGGATTGCCGGTGAAGGAGAGGGGGAATGTTTGTTGGAGCCGGTAGTGTTAACCTCAAGTACGCAGCCCACATTCTTGTGGCGCGGTGCTTCGTGTCCCCTTCCGGGACCACCATTCTTCCGGGAGCCTCCCCAACTGCCTGAGCAGCCTGCCTGAGCAGTTTCGAGCACGCTCCGGAACCGGCACGACACCCCTCGCTTTTCCCGAAGAGAGGGCCGAGCAGGGGGAACTCGGGCCGGGCCTTGCACGTACATCTCTTCCGCCGTACCCCGGCGGGACCACCGCCCCGGCTTCGGTCCACGATCCGAAAGATCAACAGACCGCCGTCGGACAGCACAACCGGTCGCCGAGCCAGAAGGCCGACGTCCGCTCCAGGGAAGGACCCTTCGTGAGCGACACCACCGATCTGATGGGCGTGACTGCCGACAGCAGTGTCGACACCGCCGCGCCCGCCGAAGGTGCTGCCACTGGCACCACCTCCCGGCGCCGCCGTTCCGGCACCGGCCTTGAGGGCATGGTCCTGGCCGAGCTGCAGCAGGTCGCTTCCGGCCTCGGCATCAGGGGCACCGCGCGGATGCGCAAGAGCCAGCTGATCGAGGTCATCAAGGAGGCGCAGGGCGGGGGCTCCTCCCCGGCGGCGGCCTCCGGGGGCGCCGCGGCGAAGAGCGCCGACACGGGCGCGGCCGAGACCAAGCCGAAGCGCCGCGCCACCTCCAAGGCCCGTACGGGTGACGAGAGCGCAGCCGCCGAGCCGAAGGCCGAGAAGCCGGCGGCTCAGCAGCAGATCGACATCCCCGGCCAGCCGGCCAGTGACGACGCCCCGGCGGGCGAGCGCCGCCGCCGCCGCGCCACCGCCCCCGCCGGCAGCCCGGAGGGTGAGGCCGCCCAGGCCGAGCCGAAGGGCGACGTCAAGACCGAGGTCCGCGCCGAGGCGCAGACGGAGGCCAAGGCGGAGGCCGCCACCGACACGGCCGAGGGCCGGCGCGGCGACCGTCAGCGTGACCGCGGCGAGCGCGGCGGCGACCGTCGTGACCGCCAGCGTGACCGCGACCGTGACCGCGGTGGCCGGGGCAAGGGCGACGACCAGCAGGGCGGCCAGCGCCAGCAGCAGGGCGGCCAGCAGCAGCGTCAGGGCGGCGGCCCCCAGGACGACTTCGACGACGAGGCCGGTGGCCGGCGCGGACGCCGTGGCCGCTACCGCGACCGTCGTGGCCGTCGTGGCCGTGAGGACTTCGCGACCGGCGAGCCGCAGGTCTCCGAGGACGACGTGCTGATCCCCGTCGCGGGCATCCTCGACATCCTCGACAACTACGCGTTCATCCGGACCTCGGGCTACCTGCCCGGTCCGAACGACGTGTATGTGTCCCTGGCGCAGGTCCGCAAGAGCGGTCTGCGCAAGGGTGACCACGTCACCGGCGCGGTGCGGCAGCCCAAGGAGGGCGAGCGCCGCGAGAAGTTCAACGCGCTGGTCCGTCTGGACTCCGTCAACGGCATGGCGCCCGAATCCGGCCGCGGCCGCCCGGAGTTCAACAAGCTGACCCCGCTCTACCCGCAGGACCGGCTCCGTCTGGAGACCGACCCGGGCGTGCTGACCACCCGCATCATCGACCTCGTGTCGCCGATCGGTAAGGGCCAGCGAGGCCTGATCGTGGCCCCGCCGAAGACCGGTAAGACCATGATCCTGCAGGCGATCGCCAACGCGATCACGGTCAACAGCCCCGAGTGCCACCTGATGGTCGTCCTCGTCGACGAGCGTCCGGAAGAGGTCACCGACATGCAGCGGTCGGTCAAGGGCGAGGTCATCTCCTCGACCTTCGACCGCCCGGCCGAGGACCACACCACGGTCGCCGAGCTGGCCGTCGAGCGCGCGAAGCGTCTCGTCGAGCTGGGTCACGACGTGGTCGTCCTGCTGGACTCCATCACCCGTCTGGGCCGCGCCTACAACCTGGCGGCCCCGGCGTCCGGACGCATCCTGTCCGGTGGTGTCGACTCGACCGCGCTCTACCCGCCGAAGCGCTTCTTCGGTGCCGCGCGCAACATCGAGGACGGCGGCTCGCTGACCATCCTGGCCACCGCGCTGGTCGAGACCGGCTCGCGCATGGACGAGGTGATCTTCGAGGAGTTCAAGGGCACCGGCAACATGGAGCTCAAGCTCGACCGGAAGCTCTCCGACAAGCGCATCTTCCCGGCGGTGGACGTCGACGCGTCCAGCACCCGCAAGGAGGAGATCCTGCTCGGTGCCGACGAGCTCTCGATCGTCTGGAAGCTGCGCCGGGTGCTGCACGCGCTCGACCAGCAGCAGGCGATCGAGCTGCTGCTCGACAAGATGAAGCAGACGAAGTCGAACGCCGAGTTCCTGCTCCAGATCCAGAAGACGACGCCGACGCCGGGCAACGGCGACTGACGTCGTATCAGTACGCAGTTCCGTACGGAGCGGACCGCCCCGTCACCCTTGAGGTGACGGGGCGGTCTCGTTTTCACGGGATCCCCACCCGTCGCTGGTCAACCACCAGTTGACGCACGTATCATCTGCGGATCGAGGTGGGGGGATTCCACTGCGCAGCACCAGCCGAGGCCGGGGGGTCTCTTGAGGCGTGCTGCCCACAAGGCCTGCAATGCCCCACCACTGCCAGAGATTCCTCCGGTGGGGCGGTCGCGCTCTGCCGGTTCAACCCGAGGGGTTACCGAGTGCAGATACGCACGCGTGGTGGCCGGCACAAGCGCCGCATGACACTCGCACTTCCGGCTGTGGCCGCAGTCGTCGCGCTGGCCGGGGCCGGCTTCGCCTTCACCGGATCCGACTCCGCCGAGGCGGGCGAGGCGCCCACGATCAGCGTGGAGTCGCAGAAGCCGGCCGAGCCGTCGAAGAAGGAGCTTCGCAGCCGCGTGGCTCAGGCGATGAAGGCCGACGCGAGCAGCAAGAGGACGCTCGTCAAGCAGCCGCAGGCCGACGCCGCCAAGACCGCGCCGGGTGCGCGCATCATCGGTGGTGCGGAGACCACGATCTCCCAGGCGCCCTGGATGGCACAGCTCTACTTCAGCGACAGCACCGGCGCCGGCTACTTCTGCGGCGGCGCCGTGATCGCTCCGACGAAGGTCCTCACCGCGGCGCACTGCGTCAAGGGCATCAAGTGGTACGAGACCGGCACCGTTGTGGTCGGCACCGACCACGTGCCCACCGTCAACTCCGACGGCTCGGTGAACCTCCACGGCGGCGCGGAGCGCGGCGCCTACCGCCAGTGGAACCACCCGCAGTACAGCCCGTACACGATCGACAACGACGTGGCCGTCCTCACGCTGACGTCGCCGGTCCCGTCCACGGTCAAGCCGCTGCCGCTCGCGCAGCCCACCGACTCGGCGCTGTACGCGGCCGGACTCGACGGCAAGGTGTACGGCTGGGGCCGCACCAGCTCCACCGAGCCCAACAGTGCCTCGGACGTCCTGAAGGTCGCCGACGCCGACATGGTCTCGGACACCGACTGCGCCGCCGCCTACCCGGCGCCGACGGAGACCGCGGCGAAGTTCATCAATGGCCACATGGTCTGCGCCGGCGCCGCGCCCACGGGCGAGGACGCCACCACCGAGACCACCTGCAACGGTGACTCCGGCGGCCCGCTGGTCGTCGGCGGCAAGCTCGTCGGTGTCGTCTCGTGGGGCGACGTCGACTGCTCGGCCGCGGGCAAGTACGGCGTGTACGCGAAGGTCTCCACGTACTCCGCGCCGGTCCAGGCACGTGTCGACGACGCGAACTGGAACTACGACCACACGGCCGACGTGCTGGCCCGCCGTACGTCGGACAACACGCTGTTCGCCTGGACCTCGAAGGTCAGCTCGTACGCGCGCACCGAGAACCTCGGCAACTTCGCCGGCTACAACCTGGCGGTCCAGGCCGACCTCGACCGCGACGACTGGCAGGACCTGGTGGCCCGCGCGAGCAACGGCTACGTCTACTGGGACCACTTCGTTCCCGCGACCGAGCAGTGGGAGCGCAAGCTCCTCTCCACCGGCTGGGCCAAGAACAAGCAGCTCCTGATCCCCGGTGACCTCACCGGCGACGAGCTGCCCGACCTGCTCACCGTGAACTCCACCGGCTACCTGATCCTCTACCCGGGCAAGGGCAACGGCGGCTTCGCCGCCCCCGTCCAGGCCGGCGGCGGCTGGGGCCAGTACGGCGTGGTCCGCGGTCACGGTGACTTCACCAACGACGGCAAGCCCGACATCCTCGCCCGTGGCTCCGACGGTTCCACCTACCTCTACCGGGGCACCGGCAAGGTCGCGACCCCGTTCGAGGCCCGTCGGCTGGTCGGGAAGTTCACCCTCAGCAGCTTCACCGCGCTGGTCACCGTCGGTGACGTGAACAGCGACGGTCACGCCGACCTCCTGGTCCGTGACTCGACCGGAAAGCTGTGGCTCTACCCGGGCAACGGCAACAGCGCGGCGACCGGTGGGATCTTCGCCACACGCAAGGACTTCGGTGTCGGCTGGCAGGCGTACAACCTGTTCGGCTGACGCGGTCGAAAGTCGCAGGTGAAAAGGGGTCCGTGCCGACCGTGTCACACACGGTGGGTGCGGGCCTCTTCTCATGCACTTCTCACGGACCTCTCATGACCTTGTGCAACCCTTCTTGCCCCTCGGCCGTCTCACTGGTGGCGTAACAAAGCTTGACAGGGTGGACAAACCGTGCCTGAACGTCATGGCCGGGGGGTAACGGGACCTACGAGGACTTGAGGAGTTATGGCCGACCAGAGCAAGGGTCGAATACGTGGCACGGGTGCTCGTCGTAAGCCGCCCACAGCCCGGCGGAAGGCCGCGTCGCTCGCCGCGTGGACCGCGGCCGGACTGGTGCTCATCGGGGGATCGGGGCTCGGCTACGTCTACATCAAGCTCAACGGCAACATCCAGGGCGTCGACATCAACAACCAGCTCGGCACCGACCGCCCCGACAACGTCGACAACGGATCCATGGACATCCTCGTCCTCGGCTCCGACTCCCGCGCCGGCGCCAACGGCAAGTACGGCACGGACGAGGGCGGCGCCCGCTCCGACACCGCGATGATCGTGCACGTCTACGAGGGCCACAAGAAGGCCGCCGTCGTCTCCGTGCCCCGCGACACGCTCATCGACCGGCCCCGGTGCGCCGACAGCGAGGGCGGGACCGTCCCCGCCGAGAGCCGCGCCATGTTCAACACGGCGTACGAGGTCGGCGGCCCGGCCTGTGCGGTGAAGACCGTCGAGAAGATCTCCGGCATCCGCATGGACCACTACATGGAGGTCGACTTCACCGGCTTCAAGAAGCTGATCGACGAGCTCGGCGGTGTCGACATCACCACCAGCGAGGCGATCAGCGACTCCAAGAGCCATCTCGACCTCAAGCCGGGCAAGCACACGCTCACCGGCGAGCAGGCCCTCGGGCTCGTACGGACCCGCAAGTCCGTCGGCAACGGCAGCGACCTCGGCCGGATCCAGCTGCAGCAGGCCTTCATCAAGGCGCTCATCCAGCAGGTCAAGGACGTCGGGGTGTTCACCAGCCCCGCGAAGCTCTACGACCTCGCCGACACCGCCACCAAGGCGATCACGCCCGATTCCGAGCTCGACTCGGTCAAGGAACTCGTCGACTTCGCCACCGGCCTCAAGGGCCTCGGCGCCGACGACGTCCAGATGATCACGATGCCGGTCGACTACGACAAGCGTGATCCCAACCGTGTCGCGCCCCTGAAGAAGCAGGGACAGCAGGTCTGGACCGCCCTCAAGAACGATCTGCCGATCCCCGCCTCGGCGACCAAGGGCACCGCGGACGGGCAGGCCAAGGGCATCGTGAAGTAGCCCTTCCGCAGTCCCGCGGCAGCGGGGGAATACCTGAGGGCGGCCCCCGGTTTTGGGAGATACGGCCGGTCCTGGCAGACTGGTACGTCGGCCCCGGTTCACGTGCGCGCATCCCGCGAGTGCGACCCGGTGCCCTCCCGAAACTAGGAGACACCCTTGAAGCGCGACATCCACCCCGAGTACGTCGAGACCCAGGTGAGCTGCACCTGTGGCGCGTCGTTCACCACCCGTAGCACGATCCAGGCCGGAAACATCCGTGCCGAGGTCTGCTCCGAGTGCCACCCGTTCTACACGGGCAAGCAGAAGATCCTCGACACCGGTGGCCGTGTGGCCCGCTTCGAGGCCCGCTTCGGCAAGGCTGCCGGCTCCGCCAAGAAGTAGCGAGCCACTGCGCCGGTCCTCGGCTGCCCCTGCGCGGGGCGGCCGGGACCGGCGCTTTGCCGTCTCTCCCGCAGCCATCCAGCAGGACGAATCCCAGGAGCACCCGATGTTCGAAGCGGTCGAGGAACTGGTCGGCGAGCACGCCGACCTGGAGAAGCAGCTCGCCGACCCTTCGGTCCACGCCGATCAGGCGAACGCGCGCAAGCTCAACAAGCGGTACGCCGAGCTCACCCCGATCATCGGCACCTACCGCTCCTGGAAGCACACCGGGGACGACATCGAGACGGCCAGGGAACTCGCCGCCGACGACCCGGACTTCGCCGCCGAGGTGAAGGAGCTGGAGAAGCAGCGCGAGGAGCTCACCGAGAAGCTGCGGCTGCTGCTGGTGCCCCGTGACCCCAGCGACGACAAGGACGTCATCCTGGAGATCAAGGCGGGCGCGGGCGGCGACGAGTCCGCGCTGTTCGCCGGCGATCTGCTGCGGATGTACCTGCGCTACGCCGAGCGCGTCGGCTGGAAGACCGAGATCATCGACGCCACCGAGTCCGAGCTCGGCGGCTACAAGGACGTCCAGGTCGCGGTGAAGACCAAGGGCGGCAACGGCGCCACGGAGCCCGGTCAGGGCGTCTGGGCGCGGCTGAAGTACGAGGGCGGGGTGCACCGCGTGCAGCGCGTGCCGTCGACCGAGTCCCAGGGGCGGATCCACACCTCCGCCGCCGGTGTCCTCGTGACCCCGGAGGCCGAGGAGGTCGACGTCGAGATCCACGCCAACGATCTGCGCATCGACGTCTACCGCTCCTCGGGGCCCGGCGGCCAGTCCGTCAACACGACCGACTCGGCGGTGCGCATCACGCACCTCCCCACCGGCGTCGTCGCGTCCTGCCAGAACGAGAAGAGCCAGCTCCAGAACAAGGAGCAGGCGATGCGTATCCTGCGCTCCAGGCTGCTCGCCGCGGCCCAGGAAGCGGCCGAGCAGGAGGCCGCGGACGCCCGCCGCAGCCAGGTCCGCACGGTCGACCGCTCCGAGAAGATCCGTACGTACAACTTCCCGGAGAACCGGATCTCGGACCACCGCGTCGGATTCAAGGCGTACAACTTGGACCAGGTGCTCGACGGTGAACTGGACGCGGTGATCCAGGCCTGCGTCGACGCCGACTCCGCCGCAAAGCTCGCCGCAGCGTAAGCCGCGTACATCGAACAGCCCTGCCCAGCCCGGAGGACCAGCGTGCAGTCGCTCCCCGGGGGACGTCCCCCGTACCCCCGCTCCTTGCTGCTTGCCGAGGTGGCCCAGGCCACCCAGCGGCTGGCCGACGCAGGCGTGCCCTCGCCCCGCTTCGACGCGGAGGAGCTTGCCGCGTTCGTCCACGGCGTCAAGCGCGGTGAGCTGCACCTGGTCAAGGACGCGGACTTCGACGCCCGCTACTGGGAGACGATCGCCCGCCGCGAGGCCCGCGAGCCGCTGCAGCACATCACCGGGCGCGCCTTCTTCCGCTATCTGGAGCTGCAGGTCGGCCCCGGGGTCTTCGTGCCGCGTCCGGAGACCGAGTCGGTCGTCGGCTGGGCCATAGACGCCGTACGGGCCATGGACGTCGTCGAACCGCTCGTCATCGATCTGTGCTCCGGCTCCGGGGCCATCGCCCTCGCCATCGCCCAGGAGGTGCCGCGCTCGCGCGTGCACGCCGTGGAGCTGTCCGACGACGCCATCGGCTGGACCCGGAAGAACGCCGAGGGGTCCAGGGTCACCGTGCACCACGGCGACGCCCTGCGTGCCCTCCCGGAGTTCGACGGCCAGGTCGACCTGGTCATCTCCAACCCGCCGTACATCCCGCTCACCGAGTGGGAGTATGTCGCCCCCGAAGCCCGTGACCACGACCCGCAAATGGCCCTCTTCTCCGGGGAGGACGGCCTCGACACCATCCGCGGCATCGAGCGCACCGCGCACCGGCTGCTGCGGCCCGGCGGTCTCGTCGTCGTCGAGCACGCCGACACCCAGGGCGGCCAGGTGCCGTGGATCTTCAAGGAGGAGGACGGCTGGGCGGACGCGGCCGACCACCCCGACCTGAACAACCGCCCGCGCTTCGCGACCGCGCGCAAGGCAATGCCGTGATCAACCGCACTGTGTACGTGTCCATGGACCAGGAGGCCCGCTGATGGCTCGGCGATACGACTGCAACGACGCGACGGACCGCACCACCGGCCTGCGGGAAGCCGCATCGGCCGTCCGCCGCGGCGAACTGGTCGTGCTCCCCACCGACACCGTGTACGGCATCGGTGCGGACGCGTTCAGCTCCGAGGCCGTCGCCGATCTGCTGGAGGCGAAGGGACGTGGCCGCAGCATGCCCACCCCGGTCCTCATCGGCTCCCCGAACACCCTCCACGGCCTGGTCACCGACTTCTCCGAGCAGGCGTGGGAGCTCGTCGACGCGTTCTGGCCGGGCGCGCTGACGCTGGTCGCCAAGCACCAGCCGTCGCTGCAGTGGGACCTCGGCGACACCCGGGGCACCGTCGCCATCCGGATGCCGCTGCACCCCGTCGCCATCGAGCTGCTCACCGACGTCGGCCCGATGGCCGTCTCGTCCGCGAACCTCACGGGCCACCCGTCGCCCGAGGACTGCGACGCCGCGCAGGACATGCTCGGCGACTCCGTCTCCGTGTACCTCGACGGCGGCCCGACGCCCGGCATCGTGCCGTCCTCGATCGTCGACGTCACCGGCAAGGTCCCGGTCCTGCTGCGCGCGGGCGCGCTGGACGCGGACGAGCTCCGCAAGGTCGTACCCGACCTCGAGGTGGCCAGTTGACTGCCCCTGAGGGGCGTGGCATAGGCGGTACGGACGACGCCTTCCGCATTCTCCACGTCAGCACCGGCAACGTGTGCCGCTCGCCGATCACCGAGCGGCTGACGCGGCATGCCCTCAGCCGCCGCCTCGGCGACCCCCTCGCCGGCGGGCTGATCGTGGAGAGCGCGGGCACCTGGGGCCACGAGGGCGCGCCCATGGAGGCGAACGCCGCGACGGTCCTCGGCGACTTCGGTGCCGACCCCAGCGGCTTCGTCGGCCGCGAGCTGCTCGACGAGCACGTCATCCGCGCGGACCTGGTGCTGACCGCCACCCGCGACCACCGCGCTCAGGTCATCTCCATGGGCCATTCCGCCGGTCTGCGCACTTTTACGCTGAAGGAGTTCACCCGGCTCGTCCGGGCGATAGACCCGGCGACGCTGCCGGACCCCCTGGACGACGGTGTCGTCGAGCGCGCGCGGGCGCTGGTGCGGGCGGCGGCGGCGCTGCGCGGCTGGCTGCTCGCACCGAGCGCGGAGGCCGACGAGGTGTACGACCCGTACGGGGCGCCGATCACCTTCTTCCGCTCGATCGGCGACGAGATCCACCAGGCCCTGGACCCCGTCCTCACCGCGCTGACCGGAGTCCGGTCCCACCACTGACCGGAGTCCGGTCCCACGACCGACCGGCCGCCGTACGGGCGTATACGGAGCGCAGGACCCGCCTCCGGCCTACATTGGAGGGGCCGTCACCCCACGCGAGGCCGGGAGAACCCCATGCCGGTCAGTACCGCACCCAGCGCCGCCACGACCTCCACGACCCCCACCACCCCCACCACGCCCGCGGACCTCGGGCTGCTGCGCCGTCAGGACCCCGAGATCGCCGAGGTGATCCTGGGCGAGATGGCCCGGCAGACCGACAGCCTGCAACTGATCGCCGCGGAGAACTTCACCTCGCCGGCGGTCCTCGCCGCTCTCGGCTCCCCGCTCGCCAACAAGTACGCCGAGGGCTACCCCGGCGCCCGCCACCACGGCGGCTGCGAGCTCGTGGACGCCGCCGAGCGCATCGCCGTCGAGCGGGCGACCGCCCTCTTCGGCGCCGAGCACGCCAATGTGCAGCCGCACTCGGGCTCGTCCGCCGTGCTCGCGGCGTACGCGGCGCTGCTGCGGCCGGGAGACACCGTCCTCGCGATGGGCCTGGCGTTCGGCGGGCACCTCACACACGGCTCGCCGGCCAACTTCTCGGGACGCTGGTTCGAGTTCGTCCCGTACGGCGTCGACGCCGAGTCGGGACTCCTCGACTACGAGCAGATCCTCAGGCTCGCGCGTGAGCACCGGCCCAAGGCGATCGTCTGCGGCTCGATCTCGTACCCCCGCCACCCCGACTACGAGGTGTTCCGCGAGATCGCCGACGAGGTCGGCGCCTATCTGATCGCCGACGCGGCTCATCCGATGGGCCTGATCGCCGGGGGAGCGGCGCCCAGCCCCGTCCCGTACGCGGACGTCGTCTGCGCCACGACGCACAAGGTGCTGCGCGGCCCCCGCGGCGGAATGATCCTCTGCGGCAGCCATCTGGCGGAACGCATCGACCGCGCGGTGTTCCCGTTCACCCAGGGCGGCGCCCAGATGCACACCATCGCCGCGAAGGCCGTCGCGTTCGGCGAGGCGGCCACACCGGGGTTCACGGCGTACGCCCATCACGTCGTCGCCAACGCCAGGGTCCTCGCCGAGGCGCTGGCCGCGGAGGGCTTCGCGGTCACCACCGGCGGCACCGACACCCACCTGATCACCGCCGACCCCGCAGCGCTCGGTGTGGAGGGCCGCACGGCCCGCGGCCGGCTCGCCGCGGCCGGGCTCGTGCTGGACACCTGCGCGCTGCCGTACGGGGACGGACGAGGGATCCGTCTGGGCACCGCCGCGCTCACCACTCAGGGCATGGGCGAGGCCGAGATGGCGAGGATCGCTGTGCTTTTCACCACTGCGCTGCGCGCGGAGGGCGAGGACACCCGGCGCGTACGCGAAGAAGTACGTGAACTGGCCGGGAGATTTCCTCCGTATTGAGGTGAATCCGAGAAAGGACGGAACGGTGTGCAACCGTTCGGGCCGCTCGTATGTCCTCAAGCATGTGGCCAACAAAGCTAGGGTGTGGGGCTGAGATGGCCAGCGATTCCTGTGGGGCAGCCCGTGCGTGATTACCTGCTGACGCTCTGTGTCACGGCCGCGGTGACCTATCTGCTGACCGGTCCGGTGCGGAAGTTCGCCATCGCGACCGGAGCGATGCCGGAGATCCGCGCCCGCGACGTGCACCGTGAACCGACGCCGCGACTCGGCGGTATCGCGATGTTCTTCGGCCTGTGCGCGGGACTGCTGGTCGCGGACCATCTGCGCAATCTCAACAGCGTCTTCGAGCTCTCCAACGAGCCGCGCGCCCTGCTCTCCGGCGCCGCGCTGATCTGGCTGATCGGTGTGCTGGACGACAAGTTCGAGATCGACGCGCTGATCAAGCTGGGCGGCCAGATGATCGCCGCCGGTGTGATGGTGATGCAGGGGCTGACGATCCTGTGGCTGCCGATCCCCGGCGTCGGCACGGTCTCGCTCACCCAGTGGCAGGGCACGCTGCTGACGGTGGCGCTGGTGGTCATCACCATCAACGCCGTGAACTTCGTGGACGGCCTGGACGGGCTCGCCGCCGGCATGGTCTGCATCGCCTCGGCGGCCTTCTTCCTCTACGCGTACCGGATGTGGTTCGGCTACACGATCGAGGCCGCCGCGCCCGCGACGCTGTTCACCGCCATCCTCATGGGCATGTGCCTGGGCTTCCTCCCGCACAACATGCACCCGGCGCGGATCTTCATGGGCGACTCCGGATCGATGCTGATCGGCCTGGTGCTGGCCGCGTCCGCGATCTCGGTGACCGGGCAGGTCGACCCCGACGCGCTGAAGCTGTTCGAGGGCGGCACCCGCGAGGCCACGCACGCGGCGCTGCCGGTCTTCATCCCGCTGCTGCTGCCGCTGACGATCATCGCGATCCCGTTCGCGGACCTGGTGCTGGCGATCGTCCGCCGTACCTGGAAGGGCAAGTCGCCGTTCGCCGCCGACCGCGGCCACCTCCACCACCGGCTGCTGGAGATCGGGCACTCGCACAGCCGCGCCGTGCTGATCATGTACTTCTGGTCGGCGCTGATCGCCTTCGGCGTCGTTCTGTACTCGGTGCACAGCGCGTCGATGTGGATCGTCTTCGCGATCGTGGTGCTCAGCGCCCTCGGCCTGGGACTCCTGCTGCTGCCGCGCTTCACCCCGAGGGCCCCGCGCTGGGCGGAGTCCTTCGTTCCGCCCCGCTACCGGCGCCGCCCGCAGCCCGAGCACGTGCGCCCGTCGGCGTTCGGCGAGACGGTCGGCGAACGGCCGGAGGGACACCCGGAAGAGCACGTTCCGGTGCCTGCGGGCATCAACGGAGCGACCGCGATCGGGTCACGTTCACGCTTCACCGACCGGCGTAAGGCCGGGACGCCGAGTTGACGTTTCCGTGCAATACCAGACAAACCGCTATGGGATCGTGCACACACGCGCAGGGTCACTCTCATGTGTGACAGTTGGCACACCCTATGGGTAAAGACCTATTCAAATAGTTTGTGATACGGTTCACGAGAGCCGGAGACAGAGCCGAAGGACCGTAGTGCGCGGTTTCCTCGGCCCCGGGACCTGCCTCGGACCGGATCTACGCTCGTCCATGACGACACCACTGCCCCCACCACCCCGCGGAGCTGCCGCCATGCCGTCCAACGACGTCCGGACTCTCCTCCAGACCGCCGTGCCCACTGCTGCCGTCGGCGTGATCGCCGCCGTGATCAGCGGTGTGCTCGCCGGCGGCAAGGGAGCGCTCGGCGCGGTCGTCGGCACCCTGGTGGTCATCCTCTTCATGGGCATCGGGATCGTCATCCTGCAGCGGACCGCCAAGCAGTTCCCGCAGCTGTTCCAGGCGATGGGCCTGATGCTCTACACGACGCAGTTGCTCGTGCTGTTCATCTTCGTCGCCGCCTTCAAGGACACCACCCTGTTCAACCCCAAGGCCTTCGCCGCCTCGCTCGTCGCGGCGACGCTGGTCTGGGTGGCCGCACAGGCCCGTGCCCACATGAAGGCCAAGATCCTTTACGTCGAGCCGGAGCCGTCCGATCCCCGCAAGGGCGAAAAGACGGGGCCGTCGTCGTGACGGGTAGGGCCGGGATAAGTAGGCGTTCGAGATCCTGCTATCGTCCGGTGCCAACTGCGGCACTGCGGGCGCGGGCATCTGAGCTGACGCCTGCTCGAACGCGAGGCCTCGATGCCTGACCGCCGCCCCCACATCCGAAACACCAGTCCGGTGCCGACTCGCGGCTGCGCGCCGCGCCGACACAACGAGGTTGCCGAACCCATGCGTCACGCCGAAGGAGCCCGCGGTGAGTGCTGAACAGACCACGCTCGCCTTTGACTGGAGCTGCCGCATCCTGGCCGACAACGGCTGTGGCTTTCCGGCACCGGGCCTGCACTCCTTCCTCTTCCAGCCGCTTTTCCACGTCGGCGGCTTCGAGTTCAACAAGGTGATGCTGCTCGCGCTGCTCACCACGCTGGTGGTCGTCACCTTCTTCTGGGTGGCCTTCGGCAAGGCGAAGGTCGTCCCGGGCAAGGTGCAGATGATCGGCGAGGCCGGCTACGACTTCGTGCGCCGCGGCATCGTCTACGAGACCCTCGGGAAGCGGGAGGGCGAGAAGTACGTCCCGCTGATGGTCTCGATCTTCTTCTTCGTCTGGATCATGAACATCTGGTCCGTGATCCCGCTGGCCCAGTTCCCGGTGTCGTCGATCATCGCGTACCCGATCGTTCTCGCGGTCATGGTCTACGTGATCTGGGTGTCGCTGACCTTCAAGCGCCACGGTTTCGTGGGCGGCTGGAAGAACATCACGGGCTACGACCCGTCGCTGGGCCCGATCAAGTGGCTCGTCTCGTTCATCGAGCTCTTCTCGAACCTGCTGGTCCGCCCGTTCACGCACGCGGTGCGACTCTTCGCCAACATGTTCGCCGGTCACCTGATGCTGGTGATGTTCACCGTCGCCTCCTGGTACCTGCTGAACAGCTACATGATCCCGGCCGCCGGCGTCTCGTTCGTGATGACGATGGCCATGATCGTCTTCGAGCTCTTCGTCCAGGCCGTCCAGGCGTACGTCTTCGTCCTGCTGGCCTGCTCCTACATTCAGGGCGCTCTCGCCGAGCACCACTGAGTCAACTCCCGCCCGCACCACCCCGGAAACGTCCGGTGGCCAACCCCCACCGGTCCGTAAAGAAAAGGAAGAATCAGCATGGCTGCCACTGAGACCCTCGCCGCCGTCACCGGTTCGCTCGGCTCCATCGGCTACGGCCTCGCCGCCATCGGCCCCGGCATCGGCGTCGGCATCGTCTTCGGTAACGGCACCCAGGCTCTGGCCCGTCAGCCCGAGGCTGCCGGCCTGATCCGTGCCAACCAGATCCTCGGCTTCGCGTTCTGTGAGGCGCTCGCCCTCATCGGCATCGTTATGCCGTTCGTGTTCGGTCGCTAATTCTCAGCTACCTGACACTTTTCGACGAAAGGCATTGATGTGATCGCCAACTTCGTTCAGCTGGCGGCCGGGGAGGAGCAGAGCCCGCTCGTTCCTCCGGGTCCCGAGCTGCTCATCGGCGCCATCGCCTTCGCCATCGTCTTCTTCTTCCTGGCCAAGAAGCTCCTCCCGAACATCAACAAGGTTCTGGAAGAGCGCCGCGAGGCCATCGAAGGTGGGATGGAGAAGGCCGAGGCGGCCAAGGTCGAGGCCCAGAGCGTGCTGGAGCAGTACCGCGCTCAGCTCGCCGAGGCCCGCCACGAGGCCGCACGGCTGCGCCAGGAGGCCACGGAGCAGGGCGCCGCGATCATCGCTGAGATGCGCGCGGAGGGTCAGCGGCAGCGCGAGGAGATCGTCGCCGCCGGTCACGCCCAGATCGAGGCCGACCGCAAGGCCGCGGCGTCCGCGCTGCGCCAGGACGTGGGCAAGCTCGCCACCGACCTGGCCGGCAAGCTGGTCGGTGAGTCGCTCGACGACCACGCCCGCCAGAGCCGCACCATCGACCGGTTCCTCGACGAGCTCGAGGAGAAGGCCGAGGCTGCCCGATGAACGGAGCGAGCCGCGAGGCACTGGCTTCCGCACGTGAGCGTCTCGACGCGCTGACCGACAACACGTCGGTCGACGCGGCGAAGCTCGCCGAGGAGCTGGCCGCCGTTACCGCGCTGCTCGACCGCGAGGTGTCGCTGCGTCGGGTCCTGACCGACCCGGCGCAGGCCGGTGAGGCCAAGGCCGAGCTCGCCGCGCGACTGCTGAGCGGTCAGGTGGGCGGCGAGACCGTCGACCTGGTCTCCGGCATGGTGCGTTCCCGCTGGTCGCAGTCGCGTGACCTGGTGGACTCGGTCGAGGAGCTGGCGGCCACCGCCGACCTCACCGCCGCCCAGCGGGCCGGTGCACTGGACAACGTGGAGGACGAGCTGTTCCGGTTCGGCCGGATCGTCGCCTCCAGCACCGAGCTGCGTGCCGCGCTGACCGACCGGACCGCGAAGGTCTCCGCCAAGGGCGAGCTGCTCCGCAGCCTGCTCGGAGGCAAGGCCAACCCGGTCACCGAGCGTCTTGTGGTCCGTCTTGTGACCGCGCCCCGGGGACGTAGCCTGGAAGCGGGCCTCGAGTCCCTTTCCAAGCTCGCCGCGGCGCGCCGGAACCGGACGGTCGCCGTGGTCACCACGGCGGTGCCGCTGAGCGACCAGCAGAAGCAGCGTCTCGGAGCCGTACTGGCGAAGCTGTACGGCCGTGAGATGCACCTGAACCTGGACGTGGACCCCGAGGTCCTCGGCGGGATCTCGGTGCTGGTCGGCGACGAGCAGATCGACGGGACGATCGCGGACCGGATCGCCGAGGCGAACCGCCGCATCGCCGGCTGACAGGCCACCAACTCAACAAGCATGTGCTAGAGCGGCCCGGTTGGGCCGCAGAGGATTCCTGGGGGTCGCCCCCAGACCCCCAAAGTGAAACTTCGGGCCCAACAAGGAGAGCAGGGAACCCAGATGGCGGAGCTCACGATCCGGCCGGAGGAGATCCGGGACGCGCTGGAGACCTTCGTCCAGTCGTACAAGCCGGACGCGGCCTCGCGCGAGGAGGTCGGCACGGTCAGCCTTGCCGGCGACGGCATCGCGAAGGTGGAGGGTCTTCCCTCGACCATGGCCAACGAGCTGCTGAAGTTCGAGGACGGCACCCTCGGCCTCGCCCTCAACCTCGAGGAGCGCGAGATCGGTGCCATCGTCCTCGGTGAGTTCAGCGGCATCGAGGAGGGCCAGCCGGTCCAGCGCACGGGCGAGGTCCTGTCCGTCGCCGTCGGCGAGGGCTACCTCGGTCGCGTTGTCGACCCGCTCGGCAACCCGATCGACGGCCTTGGCGAGATCGAGACCTCGGGCCGCCGCGCCCTTGAGCTGCAGGCCCCCACGGTCATGCAGCGCAAGTCGGTGCACGAGCCGATGGAGACGGGCTACAAGGCCGTCGACGCGATGACCCCGGTCGGCCGTGGCCAGCGTCAGCTGATCATCGGTGACCGTCAGACCGGCAAGACCGCGCTGTGCATCGACACGATCATCAACCAGCGCGAGAACTGGCGCTCGGGCGACGTGAACAAGCAGGTCCGCTGCATCTACGTCGCCATCGGCCAGAAGGGCTCCACCATCGCGTCCGTGCGCGGCGCGCTGGAGGAGGCCGGCGCCCTCGAGTACACGACGATCGTCGCCGCCCCGGCGTCCGACCCGGCCGGCTTCAAGTACCTCGCGCCGTACACCGGTTCGGCCATCGGTCAGCAGTGGATGTACGAGGGCAAGCACGTCCTCATCATCTTCGACGACCTGTCGAAGCAGGCCGACGCCTACCGCGCCGTGTCGCTGCTCCTGCGCCGCCCGCCGGGCCGTGAGGCCTACCCGGGTGACGTCTTCTACCTGCACTCCCGTCTGCTGGAGCGCTGCGCCAAGCTCTCCGACGACATGGGTGCCGGCTCGATGACCGGTCTGCCGATCGTCGAGACCAAGGCGAACGACGTCTCGGCGTTCATCCCGACCAACGTCATCTCCATCACCGACGGCCAGTGCTTCCTGGAGTCCGACCTGTTCAACGCCGGTCAGCGTCCGGCCCTGAACGTCGGTATCTCGGTCTCCCGAGTCGGTGGCTCCGCCCAGCACAAGGCGATGAAGCAGGTGTCCGGCCGACTCCGTGTCGACCTGGCCCAGTTCCGTGAGCTGGAGGCCTTCGCCGCCTTCGGTTCCGACCTGGACGCCGCTTCGAAGTCCGCCCTGGAGCGCGGCAAGCGCATGGTCGAGCTGCTGAAGCAGGCCCAGTACGCGCCGTACTCGACCGAGAACCAGGTCGTCTCCATCTGGGCCGGCACCACCGGCAAGATGGACGACGTCCCGGTCGAGGACATCCGCCGCTTCGAGGCAGAGCTCCTGGAGTTCCTGCACCGTGAGCACAAGGGGCTGATGACCTCCATCGCCGAGGGCGGCAAGATGTCGGACGACCTGCTCGAGAAGCTCGCGGAGCAGATCGCGGCCTTCAAGAAGCAGTTCGAGACCTCCGACGGCAAGCTGCTCGGCGAGGACGCTCCGGCGACCGTCAACGCCTCGAAGTGACGACGGAAGGGACCTGACTCATGGGAGCCCAGCTCCGGGTCTACAAGCGTCGTATCAAGTCGGTCACCGCGACGAAGAAGATCACCAAGGCGATGGAGATGATCTCCGCCTCGCGCATCGTCAAGGCACAGCGCAAGGTGGCCGCCTCCACGCCGTACGCGACCGAGCTGACCCGCGCGGTCACGGCGGTGGCGACCGGATCGAACACCAAGCACCCGCTGACCACGGAGGCGGACGCTCCGAGCCGCGCCGCGGTACTGCTCCTCACGAGCGACCGCGGTCTGGCCGGCGGCTACTCCTCCAACGCCATCAAGTCGGCCGCCCGGCTCACCGAGCGGCTCCGTGGCGAGGGCAAGGAGGTCGACACCTACATCGTCGGCCGCAAGGGTGTGGCCTACTACGGCTTCCGTGAGCTGAAGATCGCGGACTCGTGGACGGGCTTCACCGACAATCCGTCGTACGCCAACGCCAAGACGGTCGCGGAACCGCTGATCGAGGCGATCGAGAAGGAGACGGCAGAGGGCGGCGTGGACGAGCTCCACATCGTCTTCACCGAGTTCGTCTCGATGCTGACGCAGTCGCCGGTGGACAACCGGCTGCTGCCGCTCAGCCTCGCCGAGACCAAGGCCGCGGCCGAGAGCGGCACGAAGGACGAACTGCTTCCGCTGTTCGACTTCGAGCCGTCGGCCGAGGACGTCCTCGACGCACTGCTTCCGCGGTACGTCGAGAGCCGCATCTACAACGCCCTGCTTCAGGCCGCCGCTTCCGAGCACGCGGCCCGGCGCAAGGCGATGAAGTCGGCGACCGACAACGCGGGTGACCTGATCAACACGTACACCCGACTTGCCAACGCGGCCCGCCAGGCCGAAATCACCCAGGAAATCAGCGAGATCGTCGGAGGCGCGAGCGCCCTGGCCGACGCGACCGCGGGGAGTGACTACTAATGACCACCACTGTTGAGACGGCCACGGCGACGGGCCGCGTCGCGCGGGTCATCGGCCCGGTCGTCGACGTGGAGTTCCCCGTCGACGCGATGCCGGAGATCTACAACGCGCTGAAGGTCGACGTGCCGGACCCGGCCGACCCGGGCACCACGAAGACCCTGACCCTCGAGGTCGCCCAGCACCTCGGCGAGGGCGTGGTGCGTACGATCTCGATGCAGCCCACCGACGGTCTGGTCCGCCAGGCCCCGGTGACCAACACCGGCAAGGGCATCACCGTCCCCGTCGGCGACTTCACCAAGGGCAAGGTGTTCAACACCCTCGGTGAGGTGCTGAACGAGCCGGAGGCCAACGGCCAGGAGACCGAGCGCTGGGCGATCCACCGCAAGGCCCCGAAGTTCGAGGACCTCGAGTCGAAGACCGAGATGTTCGAGACCGGCCTGAAGGTCGTCGACCTTCTCACCCCGTACGTCAAGGGTGGAAAGATCGGTCTGTTCGGTGGCGCGGGTGTGGGCAAGACCGTCCTCATCCAGGAAATGATCATGCGTGTGGCCAAGCTGCACGAGGGTGTTTCCGTGTTCGCCGGTGTCGGTGAGCGCACCCGTGAGGGCAACGACCTCATCGCGGAGATGGAAGAGTCCGGCGTTCTGGACAAGACCGCGCTGGTCTTCGGCCAGATGGACGAGCCCCCGGGCACCCGTCTGCGCGTGGCCCTGGCCGGTCTGACCATGGCGGAGTACTTCCGCGATGTGCAGAAGCAGGACGTGCTGTTCTTCATCGACAACATCTTCCGCTTCACCCAGGCCGGTTCCGAGGTGTCCACCCTGCTCGGCCGTATGCCGTCCGCGGTGGGTTACCAGCCGAACCTGGCGGACGAGATGGGCCTCCTGCAGGAGCGCATCACCTCGACCCGTGGTCACTCGATCACCTCGATGCAGGCGATCTACGTCCCCGCGGACGACCTGACCGACCCGGCGCCGGCCACCACCTTCGCCCACCTCGACGCGACGACGGTTCTGTCCCGTCCGATCTCCGAGAAGGGCATCTACCCCGCGGTGGACCCGCTGGACTCCACGTCCCGCATCCTGGACCCGCGCTACATCTCGCAGGACCACTACAGCGCGGCCATGCGCGTCAAGGGAATCCTGCAGAAGTACAAGGACCTCCAGGACATCATCGCGATCCTCGGTATCGACGAGCTGGGCGAGGAGGACAAGCTCGTTGTCCACCGTGCCCGTCGTGTCGAGCGCTTCCTGTCCCAGAACACCCACGCGGCGAAGCAGTTCACCGGTGTGGACGGTTCGGACGTGCCGCTGGACGAGTCGATCTCCGCGTTCAACGCGATCTGCGACGGTGAGTACGACCACTTCCCGGAGCAGGCGTTCTTCATGTGCGGTGGCCTCGAGGACCTCAAGGCCAACGCCAAGGAGCTCGGCGTCTCCTGAGTCCCGGGACTCGTAGAGGGGGGCGGGGTCCCTCCCGTCCCCCTCTTCACGCCCTCCCCGGGACCCCCCGGGGGTGAGCCCCGGCGCTTGTGCGTCCGGAGCACTACTAGACTTATGACCCAACACCCGGCATGACCGCCGGGTGGTGACCCGAGGAGCCACCCTTGGCTGCTGAGCTGCACGTCGAGCTGGTCGCCGCCGACCGCCAGGTCTGGTCCGGCGAGGCCACCCTGGTCGTGGCGCGCACCACGTCCGGCGACATCGGCGTCATGCCCGGTCACCAGCCGCTGCTCGGTGTGCTGGAGTCGGGCCCGGTGACCATTCGTACGAGCGAGGGAACGGTCGTCGCCGCTGTGCACGGCGGCTTCATCTCGTTCGCCGACGACAAGCTGTCGCTGCTGGCGGAGATCGCCGAGCTGGCGGACGAGATCGACGCCCAGCGCGCCGAGCGTGCGCTGGAGCGCGCCAAGGCCGACGACGACGCCGTCGCCGCGCGGCGCGCCGACGTCCGGCTGCGCGCGGTGGCGGTGCACTGATCGCACCCCCGCCGATGAACCACACTCAGCCGCGGCCCGGGCTGGACTTCTCCAGACCGGGTCGCGGCTGAGGCGATGCAGGTGCAGATGCAGGTTGTATTCCGCTACGGGACGAAGCGAGGAGGTCGGTGGAGATGTTCCTCGCTCTGCTTGTGAGCGGACTGGTCGTCGCACTGGTGGTGATCGGGCTCTTCGTCTTCGGCCTGCGCCGCAGGCTGATCCAGCGCTCGGGCGGCACCTTCGACTGCAGCCTGCGCTGGAACGTGCCGGAGGAGAGCGATCACTCCGGCAAGGGCTGGGTGTACGGGGTGGCCCGCTACAACGGCGACCGGGTCGAGTGGTTTCGCGTCTTCTCCTACGCGCCCCGACCGCGCCGCGCCCTGGAGCGCTCGTCGATCGAGGTCCTCTCCCGTCGTACGCCGGAGGGCGAGGAGGAGCTCGCGCTGCTGTCGGACGCGATCGTGCTGGGCTGTCTCCACCGGGAGACGCGCCTCGAGCTGGCGATGAGCGAGGACGCGCTGACCGGCTTCCTCGCCTGGCTGGAGGCGGCGCCTCCCGGCCAGAGAGTGAATGTGGCCTAGCCGGCGCAGAGCATGAAGCGGGCGCGGAGTACGAACTGGCCGCAGAGCATGAAGCGGGGGCGGTGCGTGATGCACCGCCCCCGCTGCCGTACCCGGCCGAAGGGTGTTATCCCAGGCCGCTGTTGATCGCGCTCACCAGTTCACCGTTCGTGGTGTCACCGCTGAACTCCCAGAAGAAGGCGCCTCCCAGGCTCTGGTTCTTGGCCCAGCTCATCTTTCCGCCGATCGTCGCCGGCGTGTCGTAGCTCCACCAGTTGCTGCCGCACTTGGCGTAGGCGGTGCCGGCGATGGTGCCGGTGGACGGGCAGGACGTCTTGAGGACCTTGTAGTCCTCGATGCCCTGCTCGTACGTGCCCGGGGCGGGACCGGTGGCCGATCCGCCCGGTGCCGCCTGGGTCACGCCCGTCCAGCCGCGGCCGTAGAAGCCGATGCCGAGCAGCAGTTTCGCCGCCGGCACGCCCTGGGCCTTGAGCTTGGCGATGGCGTCAGCGGAGGTGAAGCCCTGCTGCGGGATGCCGGTGTACGAGGTCAGCGGCGAGTGCGGGGCGGTCGGACCGTCCGCGTCGAAGGCGCCGAAGAAGTCGTACGTCATGACGTTGAACCAGTCGGAGTGCTGCGAGGCGCCCGCGTAGTCGGTCTTCTCGATCTTGCCGCCGCTGCTCGCGTCGGCCGTGATCGCCGCGGTGACCAGGTTGTTCGGGCCGAACCTGGCGCGCATGGCCTGCATCATGTTCTTGAACGCGGCCGGGCCGCTGGTGTCACAGGACAGTCCGCACGCGTTCGGGTACTCCCAGTCCAGGTCGATCCCGTCGAAGACGTCCGCCCAGCGCGGGTCCTCGACCAGCTGGTAGCAGGACTCGGCGAAGGCGGTCGGGTTCTGGACGGCCTGCGGGAAGCCGCCGGACCAGGTCCAGCCGCCGAAGGACCAGAGCACCTTGATGTGCGGGTAGCGGGCCTTGAGCTTGCGCAGCTGGTTGAAGTTGCCGCGCAGCGGCTGGTCCCAGGTGTCGGCGACACCGTCGACCGACTGGTCCGCGGTGTAGGCCTTGTCGTAGTCGGCGTAGGAGTCACCGATGGTGCAGCGGCCGCCGGAGACATTGCCGAAGGCGTAGTTGATGTGCGTGATCTTCGACGCGGAACCGGAGGTCACCAGGTTCTTCACGTGGTAGTTGCGCTGGTAGACGCCCCAGTTGGTGAAGTAGCCCAGCTTGACCTTGCCGCCGGGGCCGGGGTCCGGGTCACCGCCACCGGTGGTGCGCACCGCGCGGGCGCCGCTGACCGGGCCGGTCTGGTCGGCGGTGTCGCGGGCCTGGATCGTGTACGAGTAGTCCGTGCCCGCGGTCAGCCCGGTGTTGGTGTACGTCAGCCCGGTGACCGTGGCGACCCTCGTGCCGTCGCGCAGGACGTCGTAGTTCTTGATGCCCTTGTCGTCGGTGGCGGCGGTCCAGCTCAGCGTCACGGCGGTGTTGGTGATGCCGCTCGCGGACGGGGTGCCGGGGGCGGACGGCGGGTTGTCGCCGGGGACGGTGCCGCCGTCGCAGGAGCCGCCGTTGAGGCGGCAGTTGGAGGGCGAGCCGGGGCCGGCGCCGTTGAACCCGAAGGACACGGAGGCGCCGGGGGCGAGGGTGCCGTTCCAGCTCTTGTTCTTGGCGGTCCAGCGGGTGCCGGAGCTGGTGACGTCGGCGTCCCAGGCGGAGGTGACGGACGTACCGGAGGGGAAGTCCCACTCGACGGTCCAGGACGCGATCGAGGTGGTGCCGGTGTTCTTCACCGTCCACTTGCCCTCGAAGCCGCTGCCCCAGTCCTGGACCTTGGCGTACGTGGCGGTCGCGGAGGTGGCCGCCGCGGCGGGCGTGGCGAGGCCGACCATGGCGGCGAGGGGGAGCAGCAGGGCGGTGAGTCCCGCCGTCGCTCTGGATCTGAATCTGCTTCTGGTACGGGGGGTGCTCGTGCTCAAGGGATGCTCCTCGAGTTCGCGGACGGACAAAAGGGGGGCCGGTCCGTGCAGCACTCCGCGGGGCTCACCACGGTGTGCGTGCGGTGAGATTAGGAAGGTCTGGACCAATCGTCAAGAGGTCCAGACCAAAGTCGAAGGCCGGTGCGCCCCAGGTCCCTCAGATCCCCAACTCCTGCGCCAGAACGGCCGCTTGAACCCTGCTGCGCAACTCCAGTTTCCCCAGCAGTCTGCTCACATGAGTCTTCACGGTCGCCTCCGCCATCTGCAGCCGCACCGCGATCTCGGCGTTCGACATGCCCTCGCCCAGACACGAGAGCACTTCGCGCTCACGCCTCGTCAGGACGTCGAGTACGGCGGGGTCCGGGGCGTCCGGCGAACGTACCGGGGAGGGTGAGGCGAACTCGGCGAGCAGCCGTCGGGTCACGGCCGGCGCGATCAGCCCCTCGCCGCGCCCCACCGTCCGTACCCCCTCGACCAGATCCTTCGCCTCGGCGTTCTTCAGCAGGAAGCCGGCGGCGCCCGCGCGCAGCGCCCCGAACACGTACTCGTCGAGATCGAAGGTCGTCAGCACGAGAACGTCCGCGAGCCCTTCCCCGACGACCTGCCGGGTCGCCGAGACCCCGTCCAGCCGTGGCATCTGCACATCCATCAGCACCAGGTCCGGCCGCAGTTCACGGGCGAGGCGCACCGCCTCCTCCCCGTCCCCGGCCTCGCCGACCACCTCGATGTCCGGGGCACTGCCCAGGATGAGGACCAGACCGGCCCTGACGGCGCTCTGGTCCTCCGCGACCACGACCCGGATCATGCCGAGGGCTCCTTGTCGTCCACCATGGGCAGCACCGCCCGCACCCGCCAGATCTTCGCCGGGCCGTCGGCCGGGCCGGGCTCGGGGCCCGCCTCGAACACGCCGCCCAGCAGCGCGACCCGCTCCCGCATCCCCACCAGTCCGGAGCCGGAGCCCGGCACGCGCGGCCCCCGCGTCCTGCCGTAGGGGCTGGTCACCGTCACGGTCAGGGCGTCGCCCGGCGCGCCGCCCGTCAGCCGCACGACGACCTCGCCCGCGTGCGCGTGCTTCAGCGCGTTCGTCAGCGACTCCTGCACGATCCGGTAGGCGGCGAGCGCCACCGGCGCGGGCGGCGCCGCGTCCTCCTCGACGGCGTCGTCCAGGGTGAAGCTCAGCCCGCTCGCCTCGCCGTTCGTACGGGCCTGGACGACCAGTGCGTCCAGGCCGGCCAGCGTGGGAGCGACGGCCGGCTCGGCGTCGTCCCCGCTGTCGCGCAGCAGCCCGATCAGCCGGCGCATCTCCGCGAGACCCTCCACGCTGTTCTGCCGGATGACCGTGAGCGCCTGCCGGGTGGTCGCCGGCTCGTCGAGGGAGAGCGCGGCGGTGGAGTGGATGGCGATCGCCGAGAGATGGTTGGCGACCATGTCGTGCAGTTCGCGGGCCATCCGGGCACGCTCGGCGATGACCGCCTGGCTGCGGTCCATCTCGGCGAGCAGCGCGGTCTGCTCGGCCCGCAGCCGCGCCGCGTCCGCGGCCTCGCGGTGGTTGCGTACGAGCGCGCCGGTGGCGGCGGGACCGAACGCCACCAGCCCGACGACCACCCCGAGCAGCAGCGCGGCGGGCTTCTGGAACCAGGCCAGGAAGCCGACCGTCGCCGCGACCGTGACCAGCCCCGTGGTGTAAGGGATGCGACGGGCCGAGGCGGGCGTCCCGTACACGACGGCGGCGTACACGATGTCCGTGTACATCAGGACCGTCGCGATGTTGCCCGGAGTGAACTGGTCCACCACGATCGCGAGCGTGCCCACGGCGAGCGCCGTCCTCGGCATGGTCCGCCGCAGCAGTTCCATGCAGGACATGACGACGAGCGGCCCGAGCGTCGCCCAGTCACCGGAGAGCGGGCGGCGGTCCTCGGTGAGGTTCAGGCCGAGCGACCACAGGAGCAGACCGCCGACGAGACCGGCGGCCGCGATGAGCGCGTCGTCGCGGTGGGGGCGGGGGAGTCTCACCACCCCATGAAACACGGAAGGGGAGGCTCCTGGCCTCCCCGTCCGGGCTGAGCCGGCGATACATCGAAGGATGCAGTCGCGGTTCCTCACTCACGACGACGAATCCCCGCTGCGGGCCCGCGAGCCTGGAACGGTACGAAGGGAGAGCCGTCGTGATCGTCACGCTCATCGTGATCTGTGAGATCGGTTTCTGGGTGCTGCTGGCCGCCGGTCTGGCCGTGCGCTATCTGCTGAGGATGCCGCGGACGGGACTGGCCGTCCTGCTGATGGAGCCGTTGCTGGAGATCGTTCTGCTGGTGGTCACGGCCATCGACCTCAAGAACGGAGCCGAGCCGAGCTGGAAGCACGGGCTCGCCGCGCTCTACATCGGCTACACCGTCGGTCACGGCCACCGCACCATCAAGTGGCTCGACGGCCACGCCGCGCACCGCTTCGGCGGCGCACCGCCGCCGGTGAAGCCGCCGCGCCACGGACTGGGCCGCGCCAAGCACGAGGGCAAGGTGTGGCTCGGCACCGCCGTCCCGGCCGCCGTCACCACCGCGCTGCTCCAGATCGCCGTCTGGTACGTCGGCGACCCGTCCAGGACCGGCTCGCTGCAGGATTGGATGCAGGTCGCCTGGCGGGCGGCCGCCATCCACGGCCTGATCGCGCTCAGCTACGCGATCTGGCCGAAGAAGGCACCGGCCCCTGCCGGGTCAGCGCTCCCCGCCCGGCACCCAGAGGACGTCCCCGACCTCCTTGTTGGCGGTACGGGCAAGGATGAAGAGCAGATCCGATAGCCGGTTGAGGTACGTCGCCGTCAGCACGTTCATCGTGTCGCCGTGCACCTCCAGGGCCGCCCAGGTGGAGCGCTCGGCACGCCGGACCACCGTGCACGCCTGGTGCAGCAGCGCCGCACCGGGCGTACCGCCCGGGAGGATGAAGGAGCGGAGCTTGTCCAGCTCCGCGAGGAAGCGGTCGCAGTCCGCCTCCAGTTTGTCGATGTACGTCTGCTCCACGCGCAGCGGCGGGTACTCCGGGTTCTCCACGACCGGCGTGGAGAGGTCCGCGCCCACGTCGAAGAGGTCGTTCTGGACCCGGACGAGGACCTTCACGACCTCTTCGGGGAGCCCGCCGAGCGCGATGGCCGTGCCGAGCACCGCGTTGGCCTCGTTGGCGTCCGCGTACGCCGAGATCCGCACGTCCGTCTTGGCGGTGCGGCTCATGTCGCCGAGCGCCGTGGTGCCCTTGTCGCCGGTGCGCGTGTAGATGCGCGTCAGATTGACCATGTGACCAGCCTAGGCTCGGCCCCGCCCGGTCACGCGCCCGCCCTGCGGAAGACCCGTGTGCCCGCGGTCACCCCGAGCGCCGCGAACGCGAGGGCGACCAGCGCGCCGTACAGCATCGTCGTGCTCGCGTAGTCGCCGACGTAGCCGGCCCGGACCGCGTCCACCAGGTAGCGGAACGGCATGACGTGCGACAGGGCGTCCAGCCAGCCCGGTGCCAGTGCCATCGGCAGCATCAGCCCGGACAGCAGCATCGACGGCATGGTCAGCGCGTTGACGACCGGCCCGAACTCGTGCGGCCCGGCGACCTTCATCGCCAGCGCGTACGACAGCGAGGCGAGCGCGACCGTCAGTACGGCGAGGAAGGCGAAGCCGATCAGGATGCCTCCGAGCGGTGCCCGCAATCCCATCGCCAGCGCGGCCAGCACCAGCAGAAGGGCCTGGAACAGCAGGACCGCGGTATCGCGCAGCACCCGGCCCAGCAGCAGCGCGAGCCGGCTGACGGGGGTCACCCGCATCCGCTCGACGACGCCCGTGTGCTTCTCGGCGATGATGGCGAACCCGGCGAACGAGGCACCGAACAGACCGAGTTGGAGCAGCAGTCCCGGCACCAGCATCTGCCAGGAGTCGCCCTGGGTGCCGAGGGGCAGTCCGGTGAGCAGTGGCCCGAAGAACACCAGGTAGAGCAGCGGCATCAGCATCCCGAAGAGCATCTGGAGCCTGGAGCGCAGGGTCTGGCGGGCGTACCGGCCGAAGACCAGCGCGGTGTCGTGCATGAGCACGGGGAACTCCTTGACGTACGGCCGGTCAGACGGCGACGGGTGTGGTGTCCACCGGCGCGGGGCCGCGTCCGGTGATGGCGAGGAAGGCGTCCTGGAGGGAGGCGTCCGCCGATCCGGCGTGGCGCTCCTTCAGCGCCGCCGGGGTGCCCTCGGCGACGACGGTGCCGTTGTCGATGACGACGAGTCGGTCGGACAGCTCGTCCGCCTCGTCGAGGTAGTGCGTGGTGAGGAAGACGGTCGTGCCGTACTCGTCACGCAGCCGCCGCACGAGCTTCCACAGGTCCGCGCGGCTGCCCGGGTCGAGTCCGGTGGTCGGCTCGTCGAGGAAGAGGACCTCGGGCCGGTGGGTGAGCGCCATCGCGATGTCGAGCCGGCGCCGCTGGCCGCCCGAGAGCGCGGCGCAGGGGCGGTCGAGAAGCCCGGTGAGGTCGAGTTCGTGCGCCAGTTCCTCGGCTCGGGCGGCCGCGTCGGCCCGGGAGAAGCGGTAGAACCGCGCCTGGGTCGCGAGCTCTTCGCGCACGGTGACGGTCGGGTCGACACCGCCGGACTGGGCGACGTACCCGATCTTCTCGCGTACGCCCGCGGGGTCGGTCGTGAGATCGCGGCCGGCGACGGTGGCGGTGCCGCCGGTGGGCGGCAGCAGCGTCGTGAGCATGCGCAGGGTCGTGGTCTTGCCCGCGCCGTTCGGGCCGAGGAATCCGAGGATCTCGCCGCGCTCGGCGGTGAGGTCGATGCCGCGGACCGCGTCGACGGGGCCGCTCTTCGTGGTGAACGTCCGGGCGAGGCCGGAGGTCATGAGGACTGCCATACGGCAAGAAAAACAGAGTCAGTGAAAGTTTGCAATGACTCCAAAAAACAAATGTCCCCAGCGACGGCTACGATGGGCGCATGGCTGAGGGGCTCAGGGAGCGGAAGAAGCGCCAGACCAGGCAGCACATCTCGGACGTGGCCACGGGCCTGTTCATGGAGCGCGGCTTCGACGCGGTGACCATCGCGGAGATCGCGCAGGCCGCGGACGTCTCCGTCAACACCGTCTACAACTACTTCCCGGCCAAGGAGGACCTCTTCTTCGACCGTGAGACCGCACTCGTCGACCGGCTCGCGCGCTGGGTCCGCGGGCGGGACGAGGGCGAGTCGGCGGCCGTGGCCGTCCTGCGCGAACTGCGCACCGAGGTCGAGGCCGTCTCGCCACAGGTCGGACTGATGGAGGGATATGACCGCTTCCTTCGTGTCATCCACGGTGCCTCCACCCTCCAGTCGCGGGTGCTGACCTTCCAGCGGGAGATCGTCGACCGCCTGGCCCGGACGCTGCGCGAGGAGACCGGCGCCGCCCCCGACGACCCGATGCCGGCTCTGATGGCGGGTCAGATCAACTGGCTGTACGAGACCGCGATGGGCACCATCGGGCGGGAGATGATGGCCGGCCGCCGCCCCGTCGAGGTCTCCCGCGAGGTCCTCGTGCTCCTCGACGTGATGGAGGAGCTGCTCGGCGAGAGGGTCCTCGGCTACGCGGTACGGTCCGGCTGAGGGCCCGCGGCTCACCCGACGGCGATGCGCCCCACCCCACCGCGGTGCACCTCACCTGACGGCCCATATCGGTGTGATGTCCGTCATGGGAGAAGGAACTGCGGCCGGGAAGTCCTCGTTGAGGGCCTGCGGCCGGGCGACGGGCGGGCGTGACGCGCATCTCTTCACCGCCACAGGGCCGCCCGTGACCGCTAATCTCCGGCAGAGATCGGATAAATAAACGTGTGTTAAGGGGTGCAGCAGTGGCCAGGAAGCTTGCCGTCATCGGGGCCGGACTCATGGGGTCCGGAATCGCGCAGGTCTCCGCCCAGGCGGGCTGGGACGTCGTGCTGCGTGACGTGACCGACGCGGCCCTGACCCGTGGCACCGATGGCATCAAGGCCTCGTACGACAAGTTCGTCTCCAAGGGCAAGCTCGAAGCGGCCGACGCCGAGGCGGCCTTGGCGCGCATCACCACGACCACCGACCTCGACGCCGTCGCCGACGCGGACATCGTCGTCGAGGCCGTCTTCGAGAAGCTCGAGGTCAAGCACGAGATCTTCCGCACCCTCGACAAGCTCGTACGGGACGAGACGGTCCTCGCCTCCAACACCTCGGCCATCCCGATCACCAAGATCGCGGCCGTGACCGAGCGCCCGGAGCGCGTCGTGGGCGCGCACTTCTTCTCGCCCGTCCCGATGATGCAGCTCTGCGAGCTCGTCCGCGGCTACAAGACCAGCGACGAAACCCTCGCCACCGCTCGCGAGTTCGCCGAGTCCGTCGGCAAGACCTGCATCGTCGTCAACCGTGACGTCGCGGGCTTCGTGACCACCCGCCTCATCTCGGCGCTCGTCGTCGAGGCCGCCAAGCTGTACGAGTCGGGCGTCGCGACCGCCGAGGACATCGACATCGCCTGCAAGCTCGGCTTCGGCCACGCCATGGGGCCGCTCGCCACCGCCGACCTGACCGGCGTCGACATCCTGCTGCACGCGACCAGCAACATCTACACCGAGTCGCAGGACGAGAAGTTCGCGCCGCCGGAGCTGATGCGCCGGATGGTGGACGCCGGTGACATCGGGCGCAAGAGCGGGCAGGGCTTCTACAAGCACTGAGTGCGCAGGGGGCCGTACGCCCCTGCGCATCGTCACCCCTCAGGGTGAATTCGGTATCGGTTCGCTTACAGGCGGCAACTTCTATGCCCGTAGGGCAGTCAGTTGTTGCAAAAGAACAACGCAGTCGGAACGCGAGCAGAGCAGACAGAGAAGTCGGATCTGACAGACAGAGCACTCTCGGGGAGCGCATATGCACATCAGGGGCGACCACGCCGAGCTGGTCGTCGGGGGCCGCCTCGACGTCCGTAGCGCGGCGGACGCCCGAACGGTCCTGCACTCGGCCGTCGACGACGGAGTCGGCGACCTGGTACTCGACCTGACCGATCTGGACTCCTGGGACGCGACCGGACTCGGGGTCATCATGGGGGCGCACCGACGGGCGGGCCGCTGCGGCCGACGGCTCGTCCTGCGCGGCGTACCGCCGCAGATGCAGCGCCTCCTGGTGGCCACCCGGCTGCACCGAATCCTGGCCATCGAGGGCGGAATCGCCGCAGAGTCCCTGCCTCGGGTCTGAGCGGACGACACCTGGCAGGGTGCGCAATCCTCACGAGACCGTGACGTCCTGGGCGGCCCGCGACCCCGGCTGTTCCCGGATACTCGACAACGGTCTAGGGTTCGGTCGCCCACCGATTCACAGACCCACACGGCGGGCACCGGACCAGGAGCGGCAGCGGAGCGTGCAGACCGGCCGGGAGGGGCTTCCGCACGAGACGCCATCTGGGGGGCTTTGACCATGGACCCGATGAACCGGGGACCGGAAGAGTACGGCCACGACAACGAACGCGGCGACGACGGCGCAGGCGCGCAGCGCCCGCCGCGCGACGCCGTGCCGGCCGACTTCGCGCAGACACCCACGCCCGCCCGCACCGTCCGGCTGGTCGCGGGCGACTTCACGCTCACCGTCAATCCCGTCGACGGAAGCGAGATAGAGCCCGGCCGCCCCGGCGAGCAGCCGGCCGCGCCCGCGCGCCACACCGCCGAGGAGCGCGAGGAACTGCGGCGCGCCGGCCGGCCACCGGTGCCGGCGGGCCCCGCCGCGCCCCCGCTGCCCCTGCTGGAACGCCAGGAGGAGCGTGAGCGGCTCGTACGACTCCTCGGACGCGGCCGGTCGGTCCGGCTGACCGGGCCCGCGGGATCGGGCCGTAGCGCCCTGCTCGACGCCGTCGCCGCGGACTGCGCGGGCCTCGCGCCCGACGGAGTGATCCGGCTCTCCGGCTACCGCCGGACGGCGACCGAGCTGCTGTACGAGCTCTTCACCGCCGTCCACAGCGCCACGCTGCACCGGCCCGACCGGACGACGCTGCTCGAACACGTCCGTGGGATCGGCGCCGTCGTCCTCCTCGACGACCTGGAGTTCGGCGGCAGCGCGCTGGACGAGCTCCTCGACGCCACACCGGAGTGCGCCTTCCTGCTCGCCGCCACCCCCGATGTCGCGGCGCCGACGGCAGACTCCCACCTCGAAGAGGTGTTCCTTTCCGGGCTCGAACGCGGCGCGGCGCTGGAGCTGCTGGAGCGGGCCGTGGACCGGCCGCTCACCGACGACGAGGCGAACTGGGCGGGGGACCTCTGGTTCGAGTCGGAGGGCCTGCCGCTGCGGTTCGTCCAGGCGGGCGCGCTGCTCCGGCAGCGCGACGCCCTGCGCGCCCTGGCCGAGGGACCGGGCCACGACGACGATGACGACGACGCGGACGACGTCTTCGCCGACGGGCACGACGTACCGCTTCCGACGATCGGTGAGGGCGCGGCCCCCGCCGCGCTCCTCGCCTCCCGGCTCAGCGAATCGGCGCGCGACGCCCTGCGGTTCGCCGTCGCCCTCGGCGGCGAGGTACCGCATCAGGCGCATCTGCCGGCGCTCGTCGGCGACACCCACGCGGACGCCGCCATCGGCGAACTGACCAGCTGCGCCCTGCTCACCCCCGTCGGCTCCCGCTACCGGCTGGCCGCCGGTGTCGCCGCACAGCTGGAGGCCGTCGGCTACGGCGAGGGCGCCGTGGCCCGGGCCCACACCGCCGCCCAGCACTACGCCTGGTGGGCCGGCCACCCTTCGGTGGCGCCGGCACGCGCGGCCGCCGAGGCCGACGCGATCCTCGCGGCGATGGGCGTACTGGTGCCGGGCCAGGAGGCGGGGCACGCCAGCGCCGCGGTGCTGCTGGCCCGCAGCGCCGCGCCCGCGTTCGCCGCCGGGCTGCACTGGGGCGCCTGGGAGCGCACCCTGCGGAACGGGCAGGAGGCGGCCCGGATCGCCGGCGAGGTCGCCGAAGAGGCCTACTTCCACCACGAGCTGGGCGTGCTCGCCCTCTGCACGGGGAATCTGGACCGGGCCCGCGCCGAGCTGGAGGCGTCCATCGCCCTGCGCGGCGCGCTGGCCGACAAGCGCGGCACGGTCGCGGGACGACGGGCGCTCGCCCTCGTCGCCGACCGTGAGGGAAGCCTGCCGCCCGACGGGCGTTCAGCGGCGGGGGAGGAGAACCCCGCCGCGGGCAACGAGGAGTCGGCGTCCCCGTCCGGCGGCGTCCCGGCCGCTGTTCCGTCCCTGGAAACCCTCGTCACCCGTCGCGACACCCCGACGCCGACGTCCCTGCTCGCCGGCGCCCGCCGCGCCGTCCTGTCCGGCACCCGCCGCAACCTGGTCGCGGCCGGTGCGGGCGCGCTGCTCGCCGTCGTCCTCGGCACGGTGGTGACCCTGGGAGCGACGTCCGGCAACGAGGACCCCGCGGACCGGGTGACCAACGAGCAGTCGGCGAACGAGGACGACGGCAGCGACAGCCTCAACGCGGACGAACCGGCCGACGACTCCACCGGCAGCCCCGCCGCCACACCCGACGCCACCAAGTCGGGGAAGCCCACCACCGCCCAGCCGGGCGAGAGCGGCTCGGCGGACGACCCGTCGGCGCCGGGCGACGGCTCGTCGTCGACGACGGGCGGCGGCGGCTCCGGCACGAGCGGTTCGACGACCGGGGGTTCCTCCACGACGGGCGGGACCTCGGGCGGACCGTCCACGACGGGGGGCACGTCGACAGGCCCGACGGGCACGCCGAGCGAGACCCCCACCGGTACGCCGAGCGAGAGCCCCACCAGTACGCCGACGGAGCCGACGGGCACGCCGAGTGAGACGCCGCCCTCCGGCACGGCCGTCGGCATGAGCAACGGGGCAACAGCCACCACCGGCAGCCCCAGCAGCAGCCAGGCGCTGTCGAGCAGCTCCTCGACCTGACGGAGCGTCCCGTGAGGGACGACGTACGGGCGTATCGGCGCCGGGTCCACCGCCCCGTCGGGGGTGGCACCCGGCCGTCCCCGCGCCTTGCCCTGCTGCGGGCTGTGCGGTCCGACTGTTCGGCTGCTGACGGCTGCGGTCTGCCGGTGCGTCGGACAGGTCCGGCGGCCCGGCCGGGAGCGTGCCGGACGGTCCGGAGCCGACGGCTGCCCCTGCCCCACAACCCGCGCCAGTCCGCGCCGCGGACTGCCGTGCCGGGGGCGCAGGCGCCGTGAGGTCCGTGCTGAGCGCTGCGGCGGGCTGTGTCTGCCCGGCTCAGTTCACCCTGGGGTGGGTCGCCCGCGCGGTCCGGTGCCGACGGCTGCCGTCCGCCGCTGCCTCAGGCAGTGACACGGGCCCGGCACGGGGCTGTGGACCGGTTCCGTGGCCGGCCTTGCCCGCGCCGGGCGGGTCGGCCGCCGGCTGTGGCCCCCGTACCCCCGAACCGGAACCGGGCCGGGACCGGGTGCACCGGGTCCGGCCCGGAGGGGGGTCCCGTCAGAACAGACGCAGCTTGTCGTCCTCGATGCCGCGCAGGGCGTTGTAGTCCAGCACCACGCAGCCGATGCCGCGGTCCGTCGCCAGTACCCGCGCCTGGGGCTTGATCTCCTGCGCCGCGAAGACACCGCGGACCGGCGCCAGATGAGGGTCGCGGTTCAGCAGTTCCAGATAGCGGGTGAGCTGCTCGACACCGTCGATCTCGCCGCGCCGCTTGATCTCCACCGCCACCGTCGCGCCGTCGGAGTCCCGGCAGAGAATGTCCACCGGGCCGATCGCCGTCGGGTACTCGCGCCGGATCAGGCTGTAGCCCTCGCCGAGTGTCTCGATCCGGTCTGCCAGAAGCTCCTGCAGGTGTGCTTCCACGCCGTCCTTGATGAGGCCCGGGTCCACACCCAGCTCGTGGGACGAGTCGTGGAGGACTTCCTCCATCGTAATGATCAGTTTCTCGCCCGTTTTGTTGATGACCGTCCAGACGTTGTCATCACCCTCCTTGAGCGTGCACGGAGGGGACATCCAGTTGAGCGGTTTGTACGCCCGGTCGTCCGCGTGGATGGAGACGCTGCCGTCTGCCTTGACCAGGATCAGACGGGGGGCGGAGGGCAGGTGGGCGGTGAGCCGGCCCGCGTAGTCCACGGAACAGCGGGCGATGACGAGACGCATGGGGCGCAACGCTACTCGACCGACCTCCCCGCGCGCGATTCCTCCACCTGTCGCCCACCCCGCCCCTGTCCGAGTCCCTACGGGTCGCCCCTCTTGTGCACTTACGTTATTGGCCGGTTGTGTTCCCATTCTCCTGGTGCGGACCAGACAGCGCGCCTAACGTGGAAGCAGGAGGTCGTCGGTCGTGCACTCTGCGTCGTCGTTATCGCCGTACTCAGGCATGCGCCGTCGCGCCTCCTTCCCTGCCCGTAAGACCCCGCTCGTCGGGGTCGCGAGAGGAGAACCCATGTCGCTCGACGTCTCACCGGCGCTGTTGGAACAGGCCGAGCGAGGCGAGGTCGACGAAGCTGCATTCGTCGACTGCGTCCGGACCTCCCTGCCTTTTGCATGGGAGATGATCAGTTCTCTGGTGGCTCAGCTGAAGGTGGACGGCGGAGAGTTCGCCGACAACCAGACGCCGCCGCCGGACGAGCAGGCACGTGGTCAGCTGTTGCGCGCACTCGCGAGTGACGCCATCCGGGGTGCGCTGCAGCGGCACTTCGGGGTGCGGCTCGCTTTCCAGAACTGCCACCGCGTCGCGGTGTTCCCGCTGGACCCCTCGGTGGACGAGCGGCACGCCCGCTTTACTTCCGTAAGGGCCCAGCTGCTCAATCAGTCGCCCGAACTGCGCGACTGCTGATGTCTTTTGCTGCCGCTCCGCACCGCCGGAGGCTCTTCGCACACCGGGGCGGCAGCCTCCGCCGGACGACGGGCCGGGGGAGGAGCGCGGGCCGCACGCAGGTGCGGCCCGCCTGCTCGTCCGCCCGCTCAGCGGAGCAGCGGCAGCACCTCGGTGCCCAGCCGCCGTACGTTCTCCTCCGTGGCCGCCAGATCACCGGAGCCCTCGGAGAGCAGTGCGAAGCGGGTGATGCCGGTGCGCTCCGACGTCGCCGCCAGCCGGTCCGCCGCCAGTTGGGGCGGGCCCACCGGATGCAGCCTGCACAGCAGCTCCGTGTACGCGACGGGGTCGCGCATCGCGCGCGTCCTGCCGTCGACCGTGACATGGGCGTCCAGTCCCTGCTTGAGCCAGCCGGGCATGGCCTTGACGAGAGTCTCCTCCGCCACGGCTCGGCTGTCCTCGATCTGTGCCACGCCGGCCGACACATGCCCGGCTCCCGCGACGGCGTCCGGCGCATGGCCCGCCGCGAGGGCGTGACTGCGCCACAGGGCGACCATGTCGGCCTTCTCCTCGTCGCCGCAGTGCATCCCGAGGAGCATCGGCAGCCCACGCTCGGCGGCCAGCCGCACGCTCGCGGGCGAGGTGCAGGCAACGATCACTTCCGGTCCTTCGGGGCCGTCCAGCAGCTCGTCCGGCCGCGGTACGACGGGGACTTCACGGAAGGCGAATCGCTCGCCCTCGGCCGAGACGCGGGGGTCGCGCAGCCAGCGCAGCAGCAGATCCAGCGACTCGGGGAAGCCCTTCTCGTAGGACGCGAGCCCGGAGCCGAAGACCTCCAGGTCGACCCAGGGGCCACCGCGGCCGACCCCGAGCGAGAACCGCCCACCGGACGTGAGATGCAGCAGCGCCGCCTGCTCGCCCAGCGCCACGGGATGGGCGGTCGGCAGCACGCTCACCGCAGTGCCGACCTGGATCCGCTGCGTGCGGCCGAGCAGCAGTGCGGCCAGGGTCACCGCCGACGGGCACACCCCGTACGGCACGAAGTGGTGCTCGGCCAGCCAGACCGAGTCGAGCCCGGCCGCCTCCGCTGCTTCGGCGGACCGCACCGCCCGGTGCAGCGCCTCCCCGTGGCCCTGCCCCGGGAACTGGGCGGCCAGTACAAAAGCTCCAACGCGCATCGCCTTTTGCCTCCTTGCGGCCGACGCGGCACTCCCCCCACATAGGCAACAACGTCTGACACGTGCCAAGGGCACGGCCCCACGTGAAGTTGTTGCGATTTTCCGGTAACTGGCCCCTGTGGGTGCCGTGCTCCGGCGTCGTACGGGGCGTCTACCCGGGGCCGGGGACCGTAGGCTTGAAGGGAACTGTCCGCTCTGCCCCCCCTGAGGTGCCACGTGTCCCCGCGCCGGAACCGCCCCCGTGGCGGCGAGAAGCCGACCGACCGCGCGAGCGAGGCGGGCGAGCGCTACGGCGGCGTGGAGCGGTCCGAGAGCTGGCAGGGCGAGGACTGGCGGGTCAGGCTGGTCGCCGGGGCGAGCGCGGCGGGCAAGCGCTACCGCTGCCCCGGCTGCGACCAGGAGATCCCGTCCGGGACGCCGCATGTGGTGGCCTGGCCGGAGCACGGCGGCGTGGACGACCGGCGCCACTGGCACAAGGCGTGCTGGAACGCGAAGGACCGCCGCACCTCCCGGGTGCAGCGGTCCCGTAACGCTCCCCGGTACTGAGCGGCGGCCGCCGCTCAGTACCGGACAGGATCAGACGTCGCGCCTGGCGAGCGAGAAGCCGGCGCCCACCAGCGCGACGACCGTGGCCCCCAGCATGATGAACAGCGGGTCCCAGCCGGTCGGCCCCGAGTCCGTGACCGGGGCGCTGTACAGCACACCGAGCTGGCTCGGGATCGAGTACTCGAAGAGCGCCTCCTGCACCTCGCGCAGCGACGGCGAGAACATGAACAGCGCCAGGACCAGCGGCAGCAGCACCAGGCCGATCATGATCGTGATCGCGCCCGCGGAGTGCCGGATCAGCGCCCCGACGGCGAGCGAGAGCAGACCGAGCAGCGCGACGTACAGGCCGACGCCCACGGTGGCCCGGAGCCAGTCCTCGCCGGTGTTGACGCCGCTGGTCACGATCGACGTCTGCAGGGCGCCGACGATCCCGGCGGTCACGGACGTGATCACGAAGACCAGGAGGAAGAAGACGATCGCCTTCGCCGTCAGCACCCGGCCGCGGCTCGGGCAGGCGGTCAGGGTCGTCCGGATCATTCCGGTGCCGTACTCGGAGGCGATGGTCAGCACGCCGAGCGTGATCACACAGATCGAGCCGAGCAGAACGCCGAAGAAGCCGAGGCTGAGGACCGACTCCTCGCCCAGCGGGGCGTCGGAGGCGGACACGGCGTAGGCGGAGAGCAGGCCGATGCCCACCATGAGCACGATCATGATGCCGAGCGTCCACATCGTGGACCGGACCGAACGGATCTTGGTCCACTCGGAGGCGAGCGCGTCGCCGAGGTGCGCGGCCCGCACGGGAATCGGGGAGTCGTACCCGGCCTGTGGGTAGGCGGCCGGGGAGTAAGCGGCCTGCGGGTGCGCGCCCTGCTGCTGGTACGGGGTCGTCATCAGGCGTCCTCGGTGTTGCTCTTGGTCAGGTCTGCGGGGGCGGGCGCGGGCGCCGGGGCGGGCGCGGGCGCCGGGGCGGGCGCGGCGCCGGCCGGAGATGCGGCCGGCGCGGCGGGAGGCGCGGCCTGGGGTGCGGCCGGTGCGCCGGACGGAACGGGCGCCGGTGGAGTCGCGTACGGGTTCTGCCCGGGCGGCGGCGGGGCGTACCAGCCCTGCTGCGGCACCTCGGGCACGACGACCGGCTGCGCCGGCGGGGCGTACCCCATCGGCGGCTGCTGCATCAGACCGGCCTTCTGGTCGTCCGTCGAGCGGTAGTCCACGGCGCCCTGCGTCATCCGCATGTACGCCTCCTCCAGCGAGGCCTGGTGCGGTGAGAGCTCCCACAGCCGTACGTCGGCGCCGTGCGCCAGATCGCTGATCGCGGGCAGCGCGAGCCCCGTGACCCGCAGCCCCCCGTCCGGCTCCGGCATGACCTGGCCGCCGGCCTCGGTGAGGACGTTCGTCAGCTTCTCCCGCTGCTGCGGCTCGGTCGCCGGCGTCCGCACCCGGGCGAAGTCGGCCGAGTTGTGCGAGATGAAGTCCTTGATGCTCATGTCCGAGAGCAGCTGTCCGCGCCCGATCACGATCAAGTGGTCGGCGGTGAGGGCCATCTCGCTCATCAGATGCGAGGAGACGAAGACGGTACGGCCCTCGGCGGCCAGCTGCTTCATCAGATTGCGCACCCAGAGGATGCCCTCGGGGTCGAGTCCGTTGACCGGCTCGTCGAAGAGCAGCACCTGTGGGTCGCCCAGCAGCGCCGCCGCGATCCCGAGCCGCTGCCCCATACCGAGCGAGAAGCCCTTGGAACGCCGCTTGGCGACGTCCTGCAGCCCGACGACGCCGAGGACCTCGTCGACCCGCCGGGCCGGGATGCCGGACAGCTGGGCGAGCGACAGCAGGTGATTGCGCGCGCTGCGCCCGCCGTGCACGGCCTTGGCATCCAGCAGCGCCCCGACCTGGCGAGGTGCGTTGGGCAGGCTCCGGAAGGGATGGCCACCGATCGTGACATGGCCGGAAGTCGGCTGGTCAAGTCCGAGGATCATGCGCATGGTCGTCGACTTGCCGGAGCCGTTGGGCCCGAGGAAGCCGGTGACGGCACCGGGCCGTACCTGGAAGGAAAGGTTGTACACGGCCGTCTTGGCGCCGTAGCGCTTTGTCAGGCCGACTGCCTCGATCATTACTCCAGCCCCATCGACAGGTCAGGTCGTCGGGGCACGGACCATGCTGCGGCCGCAGGCCCCCGTAAGAGTTAGGAGGATATCCGCGGCTTGACGGTTCCAGCCAAGCTGCACGAGTCCCACATCTGGCGGATCAGGCGTCCCGCTCCTTGAGCACCAGGAATCCGCCGAGCAGGGCCACCGCCACCCAGATGAGCATGATGCCGAGGCCGCCCCAGGGGCCGTACGGAGCCTCCGCGCTGTTCATCGCCTGCGGCACCACCTGCATGATCTTCGAGCCCGCCTGGTCCGGGAAGTAACGGGCGACGTCCTTCGCGTACGGCACGGCCGCCAGGATCTGGGAGACCAGGAAGAAGAACGGCATCAGGATGCCGAGCGACAGCATCGAGCTGCGCAGCATCGCCGCGACGCCCATCGAGAAGATCGCGATCAGGCTCATGTACAGCCCGCCACCGATCACCGCGCGCAGCACGTTCTCCTCGCCGATCGAGGTGCCGTGCTCACCGAGCAGGGCCTGGCCGAGGAAGAAGCTGAGGAAGCTCGTCGCCATCCCGACGAACAGCGCCAGCACCCCGGCCACCACGACCTTGCTGAAGAGGAACGTCGCGCGCTGCGGCACGGCGGCCAGCGAGGTGCGGATCATGCCCGAGCTGTACTCGGTGCCGACCACGAGCACGCCGAAGACGACCATCGCGAGCTGGCCCAGCGCCATTCCGGAGAAGCTGATGAGCGTCGGGTCGAACGTGGCGCGCTCCGGCGCCGGCAGATCGTCGAAGTTCGAGGACAGCAGCGCGGACAGCAGGCCGCCGAGGGCGACCGTCACGGCGAAGGCGCTGACCAGGGTCCAGGTGGTGGAGGCGACCGAGCGGATCTTGGTCCACTCGGACCGGAGAACGGCGGGTACCGAGGCCATGGGTCAGGCTCCCTTGTCGCGCGGGGCCCACTGGGGGCCGGAACCGGGGGCGGAATGGGCGTGGTACTCCACCGCGCTCGCCGTCATCTGCATGAACGCCTCCTCCAGCGAGGCACGCTGGGCGCTCAGTTCATGGAGCACGATCCGGTGCTCTGCGGCCAGCTCACCGAGCCGTTCCGTGGTGGCGCCGTCGACCTCCAGCGTGCCGTTGCCGGCCTCGACTGCGGTCAGTCCCGACTCGTGGATGACGTCCCGCAGCCGCTCCTGCTGCGGGGAGCGCAGCCGGACATAACTGCGCGAATTCTGATGAATGAAATCAGCCATCGATGTGTCCGCGAGCAGCCGGCCCTGGCCGATGACGATCAAGTGTCCGGCGGTGAGGGCCATTTCGCTCATCAGATGCGAGGAAACGAAGATCGTCCGCCCCTCGGCCGCGAGCTGCTGCATCAGATTGCGGATCCAGTGAATTCCCTCGGGGTCGAGTCCGTTGACCGGCTCGTCGAACATCAGGATCTCCGGATCGCCGAGCAGCGCGGAGGCGATTCCCAGCCGCTGGCCCATGCCGAGGGAGAAACCCTTCGTCTTCTTCCTGGCCACCGCTGTCAGCCCGACCAGGTCGAGGACTTCGGCCACCCGGCTCTCCGGGATCCGGTTCGCCTGGGCCAGGCAGAGCAGATTGTTGTACGCGCTGCGGCCGCCGTGCATCGCCTTCGCGTCCAGCAGCGCGCCGATGTACTTGAGCGGCTCCTGAAGGTCCCGGTAGTGCTTGCCGTCGATCCGGACCGTCCCGCTCGTGGGATTGTCCAGATCCAGCATCATGCGCATCGTCGTCGACTTGCCCGCGCCGTTCGGCCCGAGAAAGCCGGTCACGACGCCCGGTCGCACCTTGAAGGTGAGATGGTCGACCGCGACCTTGGCGCCGAAGCGCTTGGAGAGACCCTCGAGCTCGATCATGCGTTCACGCTACGGGCGGCGGATGCCCTGCGCCACCGCTTTGGGTAACCGGAGGATGACGCCGCCGTGCCCCCAGCGCAACGGCAAACGCCCGTGCCCGGCGCCGTGGAGGCGCCGGGCACGGGCGTAGGAGAGCGACGCGTCAGCGGGTCTGCTGCGCCGGCACACCCCGGGAGATCGGCTCGTCGTCGGCAGGCGTACCCGCCGCGGCGACCGCCGCACCCGTCAGCGTGGCCAGCATCTCGCGGACGTTGGTCAGCTGGGCGTTGATGGAGTCGCGACGGTTCGTCAGCGCCGCCAGCTCGCGCTCCGATTCGCTGCGGATACGGTCCGCCTTCGCGTTCGCGTCCGCCACGATGTCCTCGGCCTGGCGCTGCGCGGTCTCGACGGTCTGACGCGCCCGGCGCTCCGCGTCCGTACGCAGCTTCTCGGCCTCCAGGCGAAGCTGCTCGGCCCGGTGCTCGATCTCGGCGAGCCGCTTCTCCGCCTTGGCCTGACGCGACGCCAGGTCACGCTCGGACTGCTCGCGGCGCTTCGCCAGGTTCGTCTCGAAGTCCGCGGCGGCCTGGGCGGCCTTGGCGCGGGTCTCCTCGAAGAGGGCGTCCGCCTCCTCGCGCTTGGACTGGGCGTCCTTCTGCGCGTCGGCGCGCAGCGAGTTCGCCTCGCCCTGGGCCTTCTCGACGATGCGGACGCCCTCGTCCTCGGCCTTCTGCTTGCGCTCGGACGCGAACGCCTCCGCGTCGTTGCGCACCTGCTGGGCCGCCGACTCGGCGAGCTCACGGTGCTGCTCGGCGGCGCGACGGGCCTCCTCGCGCAGGTCCTTCGCCTCCTCCTCGGCGAGACGGAGGATCTTCTCGACACGCGCACCGAGTCCCGCGTACGACGGTTCCGCGTCGTTGACCTGGGCCTGGGCATTCTGCGTCTCGAGGTGGAGCTCCTCGATGCGCTTTTCCAGAGAGGTGATTCGTGCAAGAGCACTGTCACGATCGGCGACGAGTTTGGTAATGCGGTCATCCACCTGACCGCGGTCGTACCCACGCCGCACGAGCTCGAAGCCGAAGGGGGAGGAAGTGTCGCTCATGGGGTTCCTGTCGAATGAGACCGGTGAGGTGTTAGGGGGAATCCTAGGCGCCGAGGCGGCGTGTCATCGAGCGGATGCCCGTTTGATATGGAGAATGTCCAGCCTTTTGAGTGGCTAGCCGTCGGAGGACTTGCCACTCGAACGTGTAACCCCCGCTGTCGCCCCCGCCTTGACCCCGCCGGAGCCGCTGTTGGCGCCGCTGTTGGACCCGGACTTGCCGCCGCCCGGCGCCTCGAACGACTCCAGTGCTTCCAGAACGTCCTGAACCCGGGAGATCTCCGCCTGGATGTCCTCGCGCCGGCGCACCAGCACATCGAGCTCCCGCTTGCCCTCCGCGATCATCTGTTCGGCCTCGCGCTCCGCCTCCGCCTTGACCTTCTCGGCCTCGCGCACCAGCTCGGCCTTCTTCAGCTCGGCTTCCTTGAGCAGCGCCTCGGCCTTCCTCACCGCGGCGATCCGCACCTTGCCGGCCTCCGAACTGGCGTCCGACAACAGCTCCTTGGCCTTCGCCCCGGCCTCGGCCTGCTGCTCCTGCGCCGCCTTCACCAGCTGGTCGCAGCGCTCGCCCGCGGCCTTCATCTGCTCGGCGGACTCCCGGCGGGCCCGCTCGTGCAGCTCCTCGACCTCGCCCTCGACGCGGGTCCGCAGCTCGTCCGCGCGCTCCCTGATGGCGGTCGAGTCGCTGCGCGCCCCCACCAGCAGCTCATCGGCGTCCGTACGGGCCTTCTCCACCAGCGAGTTGCCCTCGACGGTCGCCTCGGCGACCAGCCGCTCGGCCTCCTTGCGGGCCGCGCCGACCATCGTGTCGGCCTGCGACTCGGCCTCGGTGGTGGCGCGCAGCGCCTCCTCCTGGGCCTTCGCCATGAGCTGGTCGGCCTGCTCGGCCGCGTCGGCACGGCGCTTCGCCGCGTCCTGACGGGCCGTGTCGAGCGTACGGTCGGCCTCCTCGCGGGCCTCCGCGCGCATCTGCTCGGCCGCGCTCTCGGCGTCCGTACGCACCCGGTCCGACTCGGTCCTGATGCGCTCGGCGGCCTGCTGGGCGGAGCCCACGGTCTCGGCCGCCTCGGCCCGCAGCCGCTCGGCCTCGGCCGCCGCCTCGGCGATGAGCTGGTCGGCCTGCTCGGCCGCGTCGGCGCGGCGCTTGTCCGCGGCCTTCCTGGCCTCGTCCAGCACCCGCTCGCCGTCCGCGCGGGCGGCCGCGCGCAGTTCCTCGGCCTCGCGCTCGCCGTCCGCCCTGACCTGCTCGGCCTCGGTACGCAGTCGGGTCGCGTCCTGCTCGGCCAGCGACAGCAGCTCCGTGGCCTCGGTGGTGATCCGGTCCGACTCGCTGGTGGCCTCGCCCACCAGCCGGTCGGCCTGCGCCGCGGCCTCGGAGCGGATGCGGTTGGCGTCCTCACGGGCCTCGGCCCGGGTCCGCGACGCGTCCTGCTCCGCGGAGGCGAGCGCGTCCGACGCCTCCGTACGCATCCGCTGGGCGTACTCCGCAGTGTCCGCGCGCAGCCGGTCCGACTCGGAGATCGCGTCGGCCATGGTCCGCTCGGCGAGCGACTGGGCGGCCTCCGCCTCCTCGTCGGCGCGGGCCCGGACGCGGCGCGCGTCCTCGGCGGCCCGCTCCCGCTCCGCGTAGGCGTCGGCGCGGACGCGGTCCGCCTCCTCCTGCGCCTCGGTCCTCGTGCGCTCCGCCGCGTGCTCGGCGGCGTTGCGCAGTCCGGTGATCTCCTGCTCGGCCTGCTCCTGCAGACCGGAGACGGAGTCCCGTACCTGCTGGGCGGTCTGCTCGGCCGCCGACACCATCTCGGTGGCCCGCCGGTCCGCCTCCTCGACCAGCCGCTGGGCCTCGGTCTGCGCCTCCTCGACCCGGTTGCGGGCGGAGGCGAGCAGTTCCTCGCTCTGCTCGCGGGCCAGTTCCCGCTCCTGGTCGGCCTCCGTACGGGCCGCGCCGAGCGTCTCCTCGGCCTCCCGGCGGCGCCGGTTGGCCTCCTCCTGCGCGGCGGCGAGCGCCTCGGTGGCCTCCTGACCGACCCGCTCGGCGGCGGCCCCGGCCTCGCTGCGGATCCGGTCGGCGCTCTCCTGCGCCTCCGACTTGAGCCGCTCGGCCTCCGTGGCGGCCTCGGTGCGCAGCCGTACGGCCACGGCCTCGCCCTCGGCCCGCGACGCCGAGGCGTCCGAAGCGGCCTCGTCGCGCAGCCGTTCGGCCTCCTGCTCGGCCTGAGCCTGGAGCGTACGGATCCGCTCGGCGGCCTCGGTGCGCAGCCGCTCGGTCTCCTCCGCGGCCTCCCTGCGGATCCGCTCGCTCTCGGCGCGCGCCCCGGTCAGCGCCTCCTCGGAGGACGCGAGACGTGACTCCGCCTCCGTGTGCAGCCGGGTCAGCTCGTCGGCCGCCTCGGCCTGACGGGCGGCGACCCCGCGTTCGGTCTCCTCGCGCATCTCGGCGGCGGCGCGCTCGGCGGCCGCCTTCGCCTCGTCGGCCTGCTCCTCGGCCTCGGCGCGCAGCCGGTCCGCCTCGGTGCGGGTGCGCTCCAGCGTCTCCTCGGCCTGCCGGCGCAGCGTCGTGGCCCGCTCGATGGCCTCCGTGCGGACCCGCTCGCTGTCCGTGGTGGCCTTGGAACGCGCCTCGTCGGCGTCGGCCTTCGCCTTCGTCAGCAGCTCTTCGGCGGACCTGGCCGCCTCCTCGATCTGCTGGACGGCCTCACGGCGCGCCTCGCCGCGGATCCGCTCGCCCTCGGCGACCGCCTCCGCGCGCAGCTGCTCGGCCTCGCCGCGCAGCCGGCGCGCCTCCTCCTGCAGTTCGACCGTCTTGGCGCGGTACTCCTTGGTGTCGTCCTTCGCGGCGCCCTTGAGTTCCTCGGCCGTGTCGTGGGCCTCGCCGCGCAGGCGGTCCGCCTCCGCCTCGGCCTCGCGGCGGATCCGCTCGGCCTCCTCGGTGGCCTTGCGCGTGGTGTCCTTGGCGTCCTCGGAGGCCTTGTTCAGGACCTCCTCCGCGGTACGGGCCGCCTTCGCGAGCTGGGCGGCGGAGTCCTCCGCCGCAACCGTACGGGCCTTCTCGGCGGCCTCCGCGACGAGCTTCTCCGCCTCGGCCCTGGCGTCCGCGAGCGACTGCTCGGCGTCGGCCTTGAGGGTCTCGGCCTCCTTGGTGGCCTCGCCGACCAGACGGGCGATCTCCGACCTGGCGGTACGTGTGCGCTGCTCGTTCGCCGACTCGGCGCTCGCGAGCAGCTTGCCCGCGGCGTCCTTGGCCTCGCTGACGGCCTTCTCGGCCTCCGCGCGGGCCTCGCGCAGCTTCTCCTCGGCCTCCTGCATCCGCTGCTCGGCGGCCCGGCTGAGTTCCGTGGCCTGCTGGCGGGCCTGGTCGGACTCGGCCGTGGTGGTGGAGCGCAGCTGCTCGGCGTGGCTGGTGGCTTCCTGGGCCTGGTTGGACGCGGCATTCAGCAGCCGCTCGGCGTCCTTGCGGGCGCGCAGCAGGATCGCTTCGGCTTCGGCGCGGGCGGACTCCGCCTCGGAGCCGAGCCGCTGCCGTGTCTCCTCGGCGACCCGGGCGGCCTCGCTCCTGGCCGCGGCCAGCCCCTGCTCGGCCTCCGCGCGCGACTCGTCGAGCAGCCTGCGGGCCTGGGACTCGGTGCGGGCGCGGAGCTGCTCGGCCCAGGCCACGTTCTCGTTGACGTGCGCCTCGACGGTCTGGCGGCGCTCGGCCAGCTCCTGGTCCAGGCGCTGGCGGCGCTGATTGGCCTCGGCGTGCAACTCCGCCTGGAGCCGCGCCTGGTGCTCGGCGTGCTCCTGGAGGATGCGCTGCGTCTGCGCACGGACGTCGCGCAGCTCGCGCTCGGCGTCGGAGCGCAGCTGGTCGGCCTGGACCTGGGCGTTACGCAGCAGCTGCTCGGCCTGGTAGCCGAGGTCGGCGCTGTCGTAAGCGGGACGGGACGCGAGGGAGCGGCGCGCCTCGTGGAGCTTGGCGCGCAACACCTCGACCTGGTATCCGAGGTCCTCGGCGTGCTGGACGGCCTTCTCCCGCTCGGTCTTCAGCCGGTCCATCTCGGCTTCGAACCGCGAGAGGTGGTCGTCGTCAGCTCGGTGGCTCTCCTGGCGTTCGTAGCCCCGCACTGCGCGGTCCCATCCGTCCCCTGGTCGCAACTCAACTCAGACGAGAACCGTTCGCGGTGAACGGCCCCCCGGGGAATGGTGTCAGATCAGATACGTCAACCATGAGCCGCGGCGCGGCTCCGGTCCCGGCCCCGGCCCGGAGCGGCCCACTCTACCGGGCCGGGATTCGTGTCGTTCAGTGCTCCGCTGAGGACGGGTCGGCGGAAGTGACCAGTTCGGTGAGGACACCGTGGCAGTCCTTGGGGTGCAGGAAGGTGATCCGGGACCCCATCGAGCCGATGCGCGGCTCGTCGTAGAGCACCCGTACCCCCTTGTCCCGGATCGCCTGGGCGTCGCCGTCGACGTCCGCCGTGCCGAAGGCGATGTGGTGGACCCCCTCGCCGTTCTTCGCCAGCCACTTGCCCACGGCGGAGTCCTCGCGGGTGGGCTCCAGCAGCTGGAGGTAGGAGGCGCCGCCGTCCGAGGTCTCGTTGATCTTGAGCATGGCCTCCCGTACGCCCTGCTCCTCGTTGACCTCCGTGTGGAAGACCTCGAAGCCGTACGTGGCCCGGTAGAACTCGACGGTCTTGTCGAGGTCGAAACAGGCGATCCCGATGTGGTCGATTCGCGTCAGCATGGCTCCAGTGCAGCGCTCCCGGCGGTGATTACGCAACGTGCGCGCGATCACACCGGTCGGCCGGTGACCCGAACGCATACCGCTCAGTACAGTTCGAGTAAACCCTCGTTCACTCCTCAGCCGCCGCGCTGGAAGGGGAACCCCTCTCATGACTGGAACGAACAGCACCACCTCCGTGATCGTCGCCGGGGCACGCACGCCCATGGGGCGGCTGCTCGGGTCCCTGAAGTCCTTCTCCGGCGCCGATCTGGGCGGTTTCGCCATCAAGGCCGCGCTGGACCGGGCGGGGATCGGCGGCGACCAGGTGCAGTACGTGATCATGGGCCAGGTGCTGCAGGCCGGCGCCGGGCAGATCCCGGCCCGGCAGGCCGCCGTCAAGGCCGGCATCCCCATGAGCGTCCCGGCGCTGACCATCAACAAGGTCTGCCTCTCCGGACTCGACGCGATCGCGCTCGCCGACCAGCTGATCCGAGCGGGTGAATTCGACGTCGTGGTCGCCGGCGGCCAGGAGTCCATGACCAACGCGCCGCACCTGCTGCCGAAGTCCCGCGAGGGCTTCAAGTACGGCGCGATCGAGATGCTCGACGCGATGGCGTACGACGGTCTGACCGACTCCTTCGAGGGCATCGCCATGGGCGAGTCGACGGAGAAGCACAACACGCGGCTCGGCATCGCCCGTCCCGAGCAGGACGAGATCGCCGCGCTGTCCCACCAGCGCGCCGCGGCGGCGCAGAAGAACGGCCTGTTCGAGGCCGAGATCACGCCCGTCGAGATCCCGCAGCGCAAGGGCGAGCCGGTCCTCTTCAGCCAGGACGAGGGCATCCGCGCCGAGACCACCGCCGAGTCGCTCGGCAAGCTGCGCCCCGCGTTCGCCAAGGACGGCACGATCACGGCCGGTACGTCCTCGCAGATCTCCGACGGCGCGGCCGCGGTCGTCGTGATGAGCAAGGCCAAGGCCCAGGAACTCGGCGTGGAGTGGATCGCGGAGATCGGTGCGCACGGCAACGTCGCGGGCCCCGACAACTCGCTCCAGTCCCAGCCGTCCAACGCGATCGCGCACGCGCTGAAGAAGGAGGGCCTGGAGGTCTCCGACCTCGACCTCATCGAGATCAACGAGGCGTTCGCCGCGGTCGCCGTGCAGTCGATGAAGGACCTCGGGGTATCCCCGGAAAAGGTGAACGTCAACGGTGGTGCGATCGCCCTGGGCCACCCGATCGGCATGTCCGGCGCGCGTCTCGTCCTGCACCTGGCGCTGGAGCTGAAGCGGCGCGGCGGCGGGGTCGGCGCGGCCGCGCTGTGCGGCGGTGGCGGTCAGGGCGACGCGCTGATCGTCCGCGTACCCGGCAACTGACGACCCACGAAGGAGCACGCACGATGGTGGACGTCCCCCAGCTGGTCGCCCAGGCGAGGGAGGGCAGGCCGCGGGCCGTGGCCCGGCTGATCTCGCTCGTCGAGGGGGCGTCCCCGCAGCTGCGCGAGGTCATGGCGGAGCTGGCGCCGCTGACCGGCGGTGCGTACGTGGTGGGCCTGACCGGTTCGCCGGGCGTCGGGAAGTCCACGTCCACCTCGGCGCTGGTGACGGCGTACCGGCGGGCCGGGAAGCGGGTCGGCGTCCTGGCCGTCGACCCGTCCTCCCCGTTCAGCGGCGGGGCGCTGCTCGGCGACCGGGTCCGGATGTCCGAGCACGCCTCCGACCCCGGCGTGTACATCCGCTCGATGGCCACCCGCGGCCATCTGGGCGGTCTCGCCTGGGCCGCGCCCCAGGCGATCCGCGTCCTGGACGCGGCCGGCTGCGACGTGGTGCTCGTCGAGACGGTCGGCGTCGGCCAGTCGGAGGTCGAGATCGCCTCCCAGGCCGACACGTCGGTGGTGCTGCTCGCGCCCGGCATGGGCGACGGAATCCAGGCCGCGAAGGCGGGCATCCTGGAGATCGGCGACGTGTACGTCGTCAACAAGGCGGACCGTGACGGCGCCGACGCGACGGCCCGCGAGCTGAACCACATGCTCGGGCTGGGCGAGTCCCGGGCGCCGGGTGACTGGCGGCCGCCGATCGTGAAGACGGTCGCGGCGCGATCGGAGGGCATCGAGGAGGTCGTCGAGGCCCTGGAGAAGCACCGCGCCTGGATGGAGGAACACGGCGTCCTCACGGAGCGCCGCGCCCGCCGCGCGGCGCACGAGGTCGAGACCATCGCGGTCACGGCCCTGCGCGAACGCATCGGCGACCTCCGCGGCGACCGCCGCCTCGACGCACTCGCGACACGCATCGTCGCGGGCGAACTGGACCCGTACGCGGCGGCGGACGAACTGGTCGCGGGCCTCACCGGCGAATAGCCCGGGGCAGGCCTTCGGGGGCGGGGCCGTGTGCCTCGGTCATCATGCCCGCGGGGCCGTGTGCCTGGGCCATCATGCCCGCGGGGCCGTGTGCCTCGGTCATCATGCCCGCGGGGCCGTGTGCCTGGGCCATCATGCCCGCGGGGCCGTGTGCCTCGGTCATCATGCCCGCGGGGCCGTGTGCCTGGGCCATCATGCCCGCGGGGCCGTGTGCCTGGGCCATCATGCCCGCCCGGGCCCCGCGCGGTGGACCGGCGATCGGGCCGGTCGGCGCGGGGCTCGGTGAGGGCCGGTGAAGGGGGCCGGTCAGTCGTGGTCCGGCGACTCGACGGTGACCTTCTCCGTCCTCGCGTCCACCGTCAGCTCGTGGTGCCGACCGTCCTTGCCCCGGACGTCCGCCTCCCAGACGAGCCCGTTGGCGCTGTGCCGGTGGTCCAGGTCGATCGAGGTCACCGTGCCCGGGACGGCCTTGGTGGCGGCCTGGGCCGCGACGGAGGCGGAGACCGGGGCGTCCGTGGGGGAGGGGGCGCGATCGTCGCTGTCCGAGCGCTCGTCCTCCCTGACCTTGCCCGTGGTCGCGTCGAGCGTCACGTCGTGCCAGACGCCGTCCTTGCCATGGACGTCGATCTCCCATGCGGAGTCGTCCAGCCCGGCGCTGGTGACCGTGCCGGGCACGGCGCGCAGGGCCGAGTCGATGGCATCCGTGACGGTGACCTTCACGGTGCCGCCGTTCCCGTCGTCGTCCCCGTTCCCGTGCGAGACGGCGAAGGCCGTGGCGGTCCCGCCGCCGGCGAGGACAGCCGCGGTGAGGACCGCGATGGTCAGCTTGCGTCGCTTCATGAGTCGTACCTTCCGGTGACTGGTCGTGATGACGTCTGTGATCACGTGGACCACACTGCCCGGGCGACGCTGAAGCCCACCTGAAGGCGCCTGAAGGCGCCTTCAGGTTCCGTTTGCGACCCTGTGCCCATGAGGCTGTTGATCGTGGAGGACGAGAAGCGACTCGCGCTGTCCCTCGCCCGGGGGCTCACCGCGGAGGGCTTCGCCGTGGACGTGGTGCACGACGGCCTGGAAGGGCTGCACCGCGCCGGCGAGGACGCGTACGACCTCGTCGTCCTCGACATCATGCTGCCGGGGCTGAACGGATACCGCGTCTGCGCCGCCCTCCGCGCCGCGGGCAATGACGTCCCGATCCTGATGCTCACCGCCAAGGACGGCGAGTACGACGAGGCCGAGGGCCTCGACACCGGCGCCGACGACTATCTGACCAAGCCGTTCTCGTACGTCGTCCTCGTCGCCCGCGTCAAGGCGCTGCTGCGCCGCCGCGGCCGCGCCGGGGCCGCCTCGCCGGTGCTCCGCGCCGGCGGGCTCACCGTCGACACCGCCACCCGCCGTGTGCATCACGGGGAGGAGGAAGTCGTCCTGACCGCGAAGGAGTTCGCCGTACTGGAACAGCTGGCCCTGCGGCCCGGCGAAGTGGTCGGCAAGCCGGAGATCCTGGAGCACGTCTGGGACTTCGCCTACGACGGCGACCCGAACATCGTCGAGGTGTACGTCAGCGCGCTGCGCCGCAAGCTGGGCCCGTCGGCGATCCAGACCGTGCGCGGCGCCGGCTACCGGCTGGCGGACCGGTGACGTCGGTACGGGCGAAGGCCGCGCTCGGCGCCACGCTCGTCGTCGCCGCCGCGCTGATCGCCGCCGGGCTGGCCGTGGTGCTCGTCCTCCGGGCGAACCTCACCGGCCAGGCCGGGCTCCAGGCCGAGGTCGCCGCGCGGGAGGTCGCCACGCAGATCGACCGCGGTGTCGCGTACTACCGGCTGGACCTGCCGGACGGCGAGGACAGTCCCGTACGGGTGATCGACGAGGACGGCCGCGTACTGGCCGCGGGCGAGGACGTGCAGGCCATGTCCCTGACCCCGTCCGGCGGCGACGACGGCGGGGACGGCGACGACGACGAACCGAGGCTCCGCAACGGCACCGCGACGGTGGACGGGAAGACGGCGGAGTACCGCTTCGCGGCGGTACGCGCGACGGACAGCGCGGGCGAGACCGTCACCGTGTACGCCGGGGTGCCGCTCACCACCGAGCAGCGCGCGGTCGGCACGGTGCGCGACGCGATGCTGATCGGCCTGCCCGTGCTGCTGCTGGTCGTCGGGGGCGTGACCTGGCTGGTGACGCGGCGCGCGCTGCGGCCCGTCGAGGGCATCCGGGCCGAGATGGCGGCGATCACCGCCTCCGAGGACCTCTCGCGGCGCGTGCCCGAGCCGGACTCGCGCGACGAGGTCGCCCGGTTGGCCCGTACCACCAACGAGACGCTCGCCGCACTGGAGGCCTCGGTCGAGCGCCAGCGGCGTTTCGTCGCGGACGCCTCCCACGAACTGCGCAGCCCGATCGCGTCGCTGCGCACCCAGCTGGAGGTGGGCGCCGCGCACCCGGACCTGCTGGATGTCCCCGGTGCGGTCGCCGACACCGTACGGCTGCAGCAGTTGGCGGCCGATCTGCTGCTGCTGGCCCGGCTGGACGCGGGGGAGCGGCCCGGGCGGGCGCGCTTCGATGCGGTGGCGATGGTCCACGAGGAGGTGGCCCGCCGGGGCGCGGCCGACCGGCTGCCGGTGGACGTGAACGTGACCGTGGCCGCCGACGAGGCGGTGGACGTGGTCGGATCGCGGGGGCAGTTGGCGCGGGTCCTCGGAAATCTGCTGGACAACGCGCAGCGGCACGCGCGCAGTGAGGTCTCGGTGACCGTGCGGCGTGAGGGCGCCGACGAGATCGTGCTGGCGGTCGCGGACGACGGTCCGGGCGTGCCTGAAGCCGAGCGTGAGCGGATCTTCGAGCGCTTCGTACGTCTCGACGCCGCCCGCACGCGCGACGCGGGCGGCGCGGGTCTCGGCCTCGCCATCGCCCGGGACGTGGCCCACCGCCACGGCGGCACCCTGACCGTCTCCGGCGCCCCCGGGGGTGGCGCCCTCTTCGAGCTCCGCCTGCCCACGGCCTCCTGACCCGCCCGGCCGGGCGGGCCCGTGCCGGGGCCGGCCCACCCCGGACCGCTCACCCCGGACCGCTCACCCCGGACCGCTCACCCCGGACCGCTCATCCCGGACCGCTCACCCCGGACCGCGCCCGGGCGGCGCTGCCCGAAGGCCGGTCGTGGGCCGGTCGTCGGCCGCGCGGCGTGGGGTCCGGCGGGGGAGCGGACCCCCGTCAGATCCTGCCGCGACGGCCGCGCAGATGCTCCGCCACCGGCCTCAGCGACTCGTGCAGGTCGGCGAGCGCCTCCGGCGACAGCAGGTCGATGAAGTGCTGGCGCACGGACTCGACGTGGTGCGGCGCGACCTTCTGCATCGTCTCCATGCCCTGGTCGGTGAGCACGGCGTACAGCCCGCGACGGTCGGACTCGCAGTTCTCCCGGCGGACCAGTCCCGCGTTCTCCATGCGGGTGATCTGGTGGGAGAGCCGGCTCTTCGACTGGAGCGTGGCCCCCGCGAGATCGCTCATCCGCATGCGCCGGTCCGGGGACTCGGAGAGATTGACGAGGATCTCGTAGTCGTTGTTGGTCAGGCCGAACGGCTGGAGGTCCTTCTCCATCTGATACGTCAGCAGCCGATTGACGTCCAGATACGTGCGCCAGGCGCACTGTTCCGTATCGCTCAGCCAGCGCGTGGCAGTCTCGGTCTCCATGTATGGATACTACCCTAAGAAGTTGAAATCCGGACGAAGATGGGGGTAGTGACATTGGTAGCGACATCTGGCGCCCAGGTTCCCCCGCCAAGGGCGCACACGTTCGATGTCACACTCCGCAGCCTACCGCTCACAAGCCGAAGCGACGCTGGAGGTCCCCCAGTTGACCGGGGAGGCGAGGGGAGGACCCGTGTTGACCAGGCGCTCCGTGGCCGCCGTGACCTCCGCCCGGCACCCCGTCCGCATGGGGCACCGTGCCCGTCGCCTGCTCGGGCATGAGGGTCTCGGTCGACTGCAGCAGCACCGTGCCGGCGCCCACGAACTCGAACTGGTGCTCCTCGCCGGACGCCCCGCCGATCCCGGACAGCTGCCGCAGACCGCCCATGACCCCGCTCATGTACCCGTGGTCGTAGTGGTGGCACGGCGACGGGCAGTCCGCCCACCCGACCAGCGCCTGCGGGTCCACCCGGATCGGCGGCTCCAGGAAGACGACGGGCCCGTTCGACGCCGCCACGAACTTCCCCGTACCGATCAGCGTCAGAAAGCCCGGCACGATCGACTGCTTGAGGGCCAGCGTCGGCTGGTACGCGAGGAGGTTCCCGGCCCGGATCGTCAGATTGCCCTCGTCCAGGTCGAACGAGTTGACGTCGAAGGCCCGGTCCGCGAGCAGCATCTTCCCGCTGCCCTCGGCCACCACCCAGTCGCTCGCGTGCAGCGGCGAGTGGAAGCTCGTACGCATCAGCCGGTCCAGCCGGCCGTGGCCGATCCCGTTGAAGTCGATGCGCCCGTAGTAGGCGATCATCTTGCCCTTCTGCAGGAACCACTGCGATCCCTTGAGCTCCACGCAGAAGGTGTACGGATTGACGTTGTCGTCGCTCGGCAGGGTCATCGGGTCAAGAACCACGGGCGTGCTCACAGCTTCTCCTCCGACGCCTGGACGTAGACCGCACCACTGCCGCTCAGCTCCAGCTGGAACGCCTCGCCCGAGCCGCGCCCCACCATGTCGCGCCAGCCCAGCGCGGTGGAGAGCTTGTTCCGTACGTCGCCGTGGTGCGCGACGTAGGCCTGCGGGTCGACATGGACCGGCCGGCCGGGGGTGATCGGCAGTTCGATCACTCCGCCGTGCGCCATGACCGCGACCGCGCCGTGCCCCTTCAGGGTCGTGGTGAACAGGCCCTGGCCGGTGACCTGGCCGCGCACCATGCCCATGACCCCGCCCTGCGAGCCCATGAACATCGTGCCTTGCTGCAGCGTGCCGTCGAAGGCGAGCAGCCGGTCCGCCTCGACGTAGAGGGTGTCGCCGGTCAGGCCGATGATCTGGATGTGGTGGCCGCCGTGGCCGAACATCACGGTCCCGGAGCCCTCGACGGTCATCAGCGGGGTCGCCTCGTCGGCCACCCGCCGTCCGATCATCGACATCAGGCCGCCCTGGCCGCCCGCCGTGTTCGGGGTGAAGGAGACGTCCCCCTTGTACGCGAGCATCGCGCCGCGCTGGCTGAACATCTTCTGGCCGGGGACCACCGTCGCCTCGACCACTTTCGAGTTGATCTCACGGAACGGCATCAGACGTCTCCTCCGATGGTGTTCCGCTCGCTCGGCTGTACGTACACGAGCCCGTCGCCCTCGAACCGGATCTGGAAGGCCTCGCCGCCGCCCTCGCCCATGAGCGTCCGGAACGTGACTCCGGACTGGAAGTTCTGCTGGAGATTGCCCTGGTGCGCGACATAGGCGCCCGGGTCGACGGAGAGCGGGTACTGGGGCGTCACCCGCAGCACCACGGCCGGGCCGTCCGACATGATCGCCGCCTGACCGCTGCCCTCGATGGTCGTCGTGAAGAGACCGTTGCCGGTGGCGCCGCCGCGCAGCCCGGTGAAGCTGGTGCCGGTGCGCAGTCCGCCGTCCGTGCAGAGCAGATTGCTCGATTCGACGTACAGCTTGTCGCCGTGCAGCGAAACGAGATTGATCTCGGACGCGCGATCGGCGAAATAGCAGGTGCCCTGGCCCTTCACCTCCATCATGGTCATCTGCTCGCCGGTGAGCCGGCGGGTCACCATGCCGCGGATGCCCTCACCGCCGCCGGAGAGCTTCTTGAAGTTCATCTGGCCGTCGTACGCGACCATCGACCCGTTCTTCGCCTTGACGGAGTCCCCGGTCATGTCGACGGCGAGCACTTTGCTGCCTTGAAGTCGGAACATTGCCACGGAGTGAAGGTACTGGGCAGGGTGCGTTCCCGGACAGGCCCTCCTGAATGAACCTGAACCGTGACCCGGCCCCGAGCCCACCCGGGTAAAGAACCGGGAAAGCGCGATGCCACAATGGACCCGCTTGTGCGTGCGTTCACAAGACCATCGCCCCCTCCACCGAAGGTGCTTTTCGTGGACTTCAAGACCGCCTCCGCCCTGCACCGCCTCCGGCTCGTCTCGGCGCCGGAGGCCGTGTCGTTCCTGCTGCTGCTCGTCTGCTCTGTGCTCAAGCGCACGACGGAGTTCAACGCGGTTCCGGTCATGGGCGCCATCCACGGCGTCCTCTTCATCCTGTACGTGATCTTCTGGCTGGACGCCTGGAACCGCACCAAGTGGGACATCAAGACGGCCGCGCTCTACTTCGTCCTCTCCGTCCTGCCCTTCGGTGGCTTCTTCGCCGAGCGCAAGCTCAAGCGCGCCGCCGAGGACGCCGTCATCGCCGCCCGCGCCCGTCGCGAGGGAAAGGTGAGCGCATGATCGTCGCCTTCTCCGTCAGCCCGCTCGGCGTGGGCGAGGACGTCGGTGAGTACGTCGCCGACGCCGTCCGCGTCGTCCGCGAGTCCGGGCTGCCGAACCGCACGGACGCGATGTTCACCTCGATCGAAGGTGAATGGGACGAGGTCATGGACGTCGTCAAGCGCGCCGTCGCGGCCGTGGAGGCCCGCGCCCCGCGTGTCTCCCTCGTCCTCAAGGCGGACATCAGGCCCGGCGTCACGGACGGCCTGACGAGCAAGGTCGAGACGGTCGAGCGGCATCTGTCGGCAGAGTCCTCCTGATGACCCTCCTGCCGGGCTCCGCACGGGGCCCGGCAGTGGTCCGGCAGCGGTCCGGCAGCGGTCCCAGTACCGAAGTTCGAGACAGGGCTGACCAGCATGTGACCAGTGGGTAAGGTCGGTGCCGTGCCGAAGCCGCTCAGCCTCCCGTTCGACCCCATCGCCCGAGCCGACGAGCTCTGGCAGCAGCGCTGGGGCCCCGTGCCCTCGATGGCCGCGATCACCTCCATCATGCGCGCGCACCAGATCCTGCTCGCCGAGGTCGACGCCGTCGTCAAGCCGTACGGACTGACCTTCGCCCGGTACGAGGCGCTGGTGCTGCTCACCTTCTCCAAGGCCGGTGAGCTGCCGATGTCGAAGATCGGGGAGCGGCTGATGGTGCACCCGACCTCCGTGACGAACACGGTGGACCGGCTGGTGACGTCCGGTCTGGTCGCCAAGCGCCCCAACCCCAACGACGGCCGCGGCACGCTCGCCTCCATCACCGAGAAGGGCCGTGAGGTCGTCGAGGCGGCCACCGGCGATCTGATGGCGATGGACTTCGGGCTCGGGGCGTACGACTCCGAGGAGTGCGGGGAGATCTTCGCCCTGCTGCGGCCGCTCAGGGTCGCCGCGCACGACTTCGACGAAGGCTGAGCCGAGGGTCCGACCCGCTGCAAGATCGGCCGAAGTGGGCCGTTACGCTCGTCGGCATGAAGAAGAGCGTCCTGACCCGCTACCGGGTGATGGCCTACGTCACCGCCGTCATGCTGCTCGTGCTGTGCACCTGCATGGTGTTCAAGTACGGCTTCGACACGGGTGAGGACATCACGTTCGCCGTCTCCCAGGCGCACGGCATCCTCTACATCATCTATCTGATCTTCGCCTTCGACCTGGGCTCCAAGGCCAAGTGGTCGTTCGGCAAGCTGCTGTGGGTGCTGCTCTCCGGGACGATTCCCTTCGCCGCCTTCTTCGTGGAGCGCAAGGTCACACGCTCGGTAGAGCCGCTGGTCACAGGCCCTGTCCCCGCGGTCGCCAAGGCGTAACGCCACCGCCGTACGACACGTACGGCGGTCTGCCATCGACATTTACTAGGACGTCCAAGTAAATTTGAGGGCATGGACGCTGACGCCATCGACGAGGGCCGCCGCCGCTGGCAGGCCCGGTACGACACCGCAAAGAAGCGGAACGCCGACTTCACCACGCTCTCCGGTGATCCGGTCGAGCCGGTCTACGGGCCGCGGCCCGGCGACACCTATGACGGCTTCGAGCGGATCGGATGGCCCGGCGAGTACCCGTTCACCCGCGGTCTGTACCCGACGGGCTACCGCGGTCGCACATGGACCATCCGCCAGTTCGCCGGCTTCGGCAACGCCGAGCAGACCAACGAGCGGTACAAGATGATCCTCGCCGCCGGCGGCGGTGGGCTCAGCGTCGCCTTCGACATGCCGACGCTGATGGGGCGCGACTCCGACGACCCGCGCTCGCTCGGCGAGGTCGGCCACTGCGGTGTCGCCATCGACTCCGCCGCCGACATGGAGACCCTCTTCAAGGACATCCCGCTCGGCGACGTCACGACCTCGATGACGATCAGCGGCCCCGCCGTTCCGGCCTTCTGCATGTACCTCGTCGCGGCCGAGCGCCAGGGCGTCGACCCGGCCGTGCTCAACGGCACGCTCCAGACCGACATCTTCAAGGAGTACATCGCGCAGAAGGAGTGGCTCTTCCAGCCCGAGCCGCACCTGCGCCTCATCGGCGACCTGATGGAGCACTGCGCCCGCTCCATCCCCGCGTATAAGCCGCTGTCCGTCTCCGGCTACCACATCCGCGAGGCGGGCTCGACGGCCGCGCAGGAGCTGGCGTACACGCTCGCGGACGGCTTCGGATACGTCGAGCTCGGCCTGAGCCGCGGTCTGGACGTGGACGTCTTCGCGCCCGGACTGTCCTTCTTCTTCGACGCGCACCTCGACTTCTTCGAGGAGATCGCCAAGTTCCGCGCCGCCCGTCGCATCTGGGCCCGCTGGATGAAGGAGGTCTACGGCGCGAAGACCGACAAGGCGCAGTGGCTGCGCTTCCACACCCAGACAGCCGGTGTGTCGCTGACCGCCCAGCAGCCGTACAACAACGTCGTACGCACGGCCGTCGAAGCCCTCGCCGCCGTCCTCGGCGGCACCAACTCGCTGCACACCAACGCCCTCGACGAGACCCTCGCCCTGCCGTCCGAGCAGGCCGCCGAGATCGCCCTGCGCACCCAGCAGGTGCTGATGGAGGAGACCGGCGTCGCCAACGTGGCCGACCCGCTGGGCGGCGCCTGGTACGTGGAGCAGCTCACCGACCGGATCGAGGCCGACGCCGAGAAGATCTTCGAGCAGATCAAGGAGCGCGGACTGCGCGCCCACCCGGACGGCAAGCACCCCATCGGGCCCATCACCTCCGGCATCCTGCGCGGCATCGAGGACGGCTGGTTCACCGGCGAGATCGCCGAGTCGGCCTTCCGCTACCAGCAGTCGCTGGAGAAGGGCGACAAGCGGGTCGTCGGCGTCAACGTCCACCACGGCTCGGTCACCGGCGACCTGGAGATCCTCCGCGTCAGCCACGAGGTCGAGTGGGAGCAGGTCCGCATCCTGGGCGACCGCAAGGCCGAGCGCGACGACGCACGCGTACGGTCCTCGCTGGACCGGATGCTCGCCGCCGCCCGTGACGGCTCGAACATGATCGAGCCGATGCTCGACGCGGTGCGTGCCGAGGCGACGATGGGCGAGATCTGCGGCGTGCTGCGCGACGAGTGGGGGACGTACACGGAGCCGCCCGGCTTCTGAGCCGCCCCGTAAACCGCTGGATGGACCGGCCATCACGCCCCTACCGTGGCGGGATGGCCGGTCTTCCCGTTCCCGTGCGCGGCGTTCGCGTCGCCTTCCAGTACATCTGCTGCGGCCCCTTCGCGCGGCTCACCGCCGACTTCGAGCCGCCCGGGGACGGCGACGAGCCGGACATCGTGAACACCGTGCCCGACGAACTGCTGCCCGCGGAGTACCTGCCCGCGATCCGGGCGGGCCTGCTGGAGGGCCTCGACGGAGTGGCCGCCCGCGTCCGGATCACCGACGGCCGCCACCACGAAGTGGACTCCTCCGAGTACGGCTTCAAGATGGCCGGGCGGATGGCGGGCCGTGCCGCGCTCGTCGGTGCCGGTCTGCTGCCGCCCGAGGAGGCGGAGCAGCTCCCCAAGGTGACCTGGCCGGGCAAGCCCGCGCTCACGGATGACCGGGGGCGGCGGCCGGAAACGTGAGACGGAACAGCGCACCGCCGCCCGGGGCGTTCTCCGCCGTCAGCTCGCAGCGGTGGGCCCGGGCGATCTGCCGGGCCATCGCCAGTCCGAGACCCGAGCCGGGCAGCGCCCGCGCCGACTCCGCACGGTAGAAGCGGTCGAAGACATACGGAACGTCCTGTGGCGCGATCCCCGGACCGTGGTCGCGGACCGTCAGGCCCACGGTGGTCAGCGCGACCTCGACGGCCGCTCCCGGAGGGCTGAACTTCGCCGCGTTGTCCAGCAGGTTCGTCAGCAGCCGGGACAGCCGTGCCGGCACACCCGGCAGGGTGAGTTCCGCCACCGCGTCATCGGTCCACAGCGTGAAGCGCGTGGCCGGCCAGTGTGCCCGCGCCGTCTCGACCACATGCTCGGTGAGCTGCCGGAGCGCCACGGCCTCCAGCAGCGGATCCGGCTCCTCGTCCCTGGCCAGCTCGATCAGGTCGTTCACCAGCCCCGTCACCTCGCGCAGCTGCCGGGCGAGCGCCGCCGACGCCCGCTCGCGCTGGGAGTCCGTGAGCCGGTCGGCGCGGGCGAGCAGCTCGGCGTTGGTCCGCAGCGAGGTGAGAGGTGTACGCAGTTCGTGGGAGGCGTCCGCCACGAGTCGCCGCTGCGCCGTGACCGACTTCTCCAGCTCGCCCAGCATGGTGTTGAACGTGGTGGCGAGCCGGGTCACCTCGTCCTCGCGCCCCGGCGGGCCGGGCGGCAGCTCGATCCGGTGACGGGGGTCGCGGGTCGCGGCGATACGCTCCGCCGTCGCGGTGAGCCGGGCCACCGGGGCCAGACCCGTGCGCGACACCCCGTAACCCAGCGCCCCGGCCAGCACCACCCCGGCCGCCCCGACCAGCGACAGCAGCCAGGCCGCCTGCCGCACACCCTGCTCCACCTTGTCGGCGGAGAGGGCGACCTGGAGCGCCTTGTCCCGCCCGAAGGTGGTGGTGAGCATCCTGGCCGGACCGCCCGCGACCGTGATGTTGGTGAAGTACGGCGCCCGCGCGCCCGCCGCCACCTCGCGGACCGGAGCCGAGACCGGCAGCGGATACGGCGGTGCGGACGGATCGTCCGCCGGATCGGCGGGCACGATCTGCGCGCAGGCGGGAGCAGCCAGAAAGCGGCACTCGCCCGCCAGGACATCCGGCGCCGCACCCCGGTGCTGCTGGGTGACCTGGGTCGCGGACTGGGTCAGGTTCAGATCCAGCTGGCGGTACATCGCGTAACGGAGCACGACGAACGCGGCGGCGCACACCCCCACCGCGACCACCGCGACGGCAGCGGAGGCGGCGAGGGCCAGCCTCGTACGCACCGGCCTGCGGCGCCGCCAGCGCGCGCCCAGCCTGCGTACGCCGCTCACGGGACGTCCAGCCGGTAGCCGACGCCGTGCACCGTGTGGACCAGTCTCGGCTCACCGCCCGCCTCCAGTTTGCGCCGCAGGTAGCCCACGTACACGGCGAGCGAGTTGGAGGCCGGCCCGAAGTCGCGGCCCCAGACCCGTTCGTGGATCAGCTCCCGCGTGAGCACCTGCCGTGGATGGCGCAGCAGCAGCTCCAGCAGCGCGCACTCGGTACGGCTGAACTCCAGGGGGCGTCCGCCCCGGCTGCCGGTGCGGGAGTCGGGGTCCACCACCAGATCCGCGAAGCGCAGTTCGGCCGCGTCGTCCGGGTCGCCGGGAGCCGCCCGGCGCAGCAGGGCGCGTACCCGCGCGGTCAGTTCGTCGAGGGCGAAGGGCTTCACCAGATAGTCGTCCGCCCCCGCGTCCAGGCCGTCCACGCGCTCGCTCACCGAGTCCAGCGCGGTGAGCACGATCACCGGCGTGCGGTCCTCCAACGCGCGCAGCCGCCGGCACACGGCGAGCCCGTCCAGGACCGGCATCATCACATCGAGGACCAGCGCGTCCGGCTGCCAGGCGGCCATCTCCGAGAGCGCGGACAGACCGTCCGGCGCCTCCCGCACCTCGTAGCCCTCGACACAGAGGCCGTCGGCCACCGCGGCCCGCACCTCCGGATCGTCGTCGACGACCAGGATCTTCGCTGCTCCCATGACCTCAAGACTGCCAAACCGGCTTCTTAGATCTCTCTTAAGGCGTTCCGCGAGCGTGCCGTCATGCGTACACCACCACAGCCCCGCCCGGCGGAGCGACCCCGGCCCGCGCCGGCGAACGGTCCGTCGACCGATTCCTCCCACGGTCCCTGGCACGGCCCGTCGACCGTCTCGCAGCCAGGTGCGCGACCCGGTCCGTGGACCGCCGCGGAGCCGCTGTCCGTCGTCATCGGCGCCGGCGGTACCGGTGGCCACATCTACCCGGGCCTCGCGCTCGCCGAGGCGCTGCGCCGGGCCGTACCGGAGGCGGTGATCTCCTTCGTCGGCACGACGCGCGGTCTGGAGACCGAGCTGATACCGGGCGCGGGACACCGCCTGCACACCGTCGACATGATCCCCTTCGACCCCTCGCTGGGCGCCAGACGCTATCTGCTGCCGGCCGCGCTGCTGAGGTCCGGCGCCCAGTGCCGCACGATCCTGCGCGCTCAGCGGGCACACATCGCCGTCGGTATGGGCGGCTACCCGAGCGCGCCCGTCATCCTCGGCGCCCGACTGGCCGGGCTGCCCAGCCTGATCCACGAGTCCAACGCCGTACCCGGCCGGGCCAACCAGTTCGCCGCCCGGCTCACCCCGCATCTCGCGGTCGCCTTCGACCGCAGCCGCGCGCACCTGTCGGGCGGCGAGAACGCCCTGACCACCGGAATGCCCATCGCCGCGGCGCTCGCCGGACTCGACCGCCCATCGCTGCGCGAGCACGCCCGCCGCGAACTGAGCATCCCCGACGGGGCGCGGCTGCTGCTGGTCAACGGCGGAAGCCTCGGCGCTGCCCGGCTCACCGAGGCCGCGATCGGCCTCGCACAGCGATGGCACGGGCGCACCGACGTCCATCTCCTCATCAAGACCGGGCCCGCCGCACTGCAGGAGACCCGCCGCCGGCTCGGTGACTCGCCCGTGGCCCGGGCCGTCCCCTACCTCGACCGGATGGACCTCGCCTACGCCGCCGCCGACCTCGTCGTCAGCCGGGCCGGCGCGGCGACCGTCGCCGAACTCGCCACCACCGGAGTGCCGGCCGTCCTCGTCCCCTATCCCCACGCCCCGGGCGACCACCAGACGCACAACGCCCGGGTCCTCACCGACGCCGGCGCGGGACTGCTGCTCCCGGACGCCGACACCACCGCCGAACGGCTCGACGCGCTCACCGCTCCGCTGCTCGCCGATCCGGCGCGGCTGGCCGCGATGAGCACGGCCGCCGACCCGGGGCCGCACGCCCGTGCCGCGGATCTGCTGGCCGCCCGTGTCCTCGAACTCGCCTCGTCCACCAAGGAGTACGCAGCATGAACTGGAACGACCGCACCGTCCTCGTCACCGGCGCCGAGGGCTTCATCGGCTCCACCCTCGTCGATCTGCTCGTGGAACGCGGGGCACGCGTCCGTGCCTTCGTCCACTACAAGCCGTACGCGGAGAAGGGCCATCTGGCGCACCTCATGGGCGAGGTGGAGATGCTCGCGGGCGATGTGCGCGACGCGGGCCGGGTGATGGACGCCGTCGCCGGCTGCGACACGGTCTTCCATCTGGCGGCGCTGATCGGCATTCCGTACAGCTACGACTCGCCCGGCGCCTACGTCCAGACGAACGTCAACGGGACGGAGAACATCGCCGAGGCCTGCCGCAGGCACGGGGTCCGCCGGCTGGTGCACACCTCGACGAGCGAGGTGTACGGCACGGCCCTCACCGTCCCCATCTCCGAGGACCACCCGCTCCAGCCGCAGTCCCCGTACTCCGCCTCGAAGATCGGCGCGGACATGATGGCGCTGTCGCACCGGCACGCCTTCGACCTGCCGGTCACGGTGGTCAGGCCCTTCAACACCTACGGTCCGAGGCAGTCCGCGCGGGCCGTGATCCCGACCATCCTCGCCCAACTGCACGCCGGCGCACGGGAGATCAGGCTCGGCTCGCTCAGCCCGACCCGGGACTTCACCTATGTCACGGACACGGCCCGCGGCTTCCTCGCGACGGCGGCCTGCGACCGGGCTCTCGGACAGGTCGTCAATCTCGGTACGGGGCGCGAGATCTCGATCGGGGACCTTGCGGCCGAGCTCATCGAGGCCTCGGGGCGGCGGGCCGAGATCGTCGTCGACCCGGCGCGGCTGCGGCCGTCGGGCAGCGAGGTGGAGCGGCTGCTGTCCGACAACCGGCGTGCGCGGGAGTGGGCGGGCTGGGAGCCGGAGGTCCCGCTGGAGGAAGGGCTGAAGCGGACGTCGGAGTGGGTGGCGGAGAACCTGCACCTCTTCGCCGCGGACCGGTACCAGGTCTGACTCCCGAGCGAGGCGGGGCGGGGCGGGGCGGGAGCGCGGCTCAGGCCTCTCGGGCCGTCGCTCCCAGGCCGCCCAGAAGGACCGCGGTGAAGCGACGTACCCAGTCCTCGTCGACCGGTTCGCAGCTCACCAGTGCCCGGTGCACCACCGCGCCCGCGATCACGTCGAAGATCAGGTCGGCGGTGCGGGCGGCCGCCACGGGGTCGGACTCCGTCGGCAGCTCGCCACGCGCCTGGGCCCGCTCCCGTCCCTCCAGGACGAGCCGTTTCTGGCGGTCCACGATCGAGACCCGGATCCGCTCGCGCAGCGGCTCGTCGCGGGTCGACTCGGCGACCACCGCCATCAGCGCGGTCCTGGCCTCGGGCCGCTCCAGCAGCGCCGCGAACTGGAGCACGACACCCTCCACGTCTGCGGCCAGACTGCCCCGGTCCGGCAGCTCCAGCTCGTCGAAGAGGACCGCGACCGCGTCCACGACCAGTTCGTTCTTGCCGGCCCAGCGGCGGTAGAGGGTGGTCTTGGCCACGCCGGCGCGGGTCGCCACATCGCCCATCGTCAGCTTGGACCAGCCCAGCTCGACCAGGGCGGCCCTGGTCGCGTCGAGGATGGCGGCGTCCGCCTCGGCGCTGCGCGGACGGCCGGTGCGGGTCGTGCTCCGGCGGCTGTGACTACACATGACGGCGACCATACCGGCCAGTAGGTGGATTGCTGTGAGCCACTTCACCGGGTGAACCTTCCCGGTGAAGTGGTACAGGAGTTACGCTACGACTCGTAGCGAAAGCTGAGCGCGAGTTCGGCCAAAGCGACAGCCACAGGCGCCAGGTGGGGACCCGGTGCCACACGGTACCGACGCACAGGAGTGGTGCTCGGGACCGGAGTACACGACCGGTACTCCACGGACTTTTCACTCGTGCGCGCGGAAGGGGGAGGATGTACTCATGCAGCCTAGGAACATGTCCATGAGCGGCGTCGTCGACCTCGCCGCGGTGAAGGCGGCCGGTGAGGCCAAGGTCAAGGCGGAGCAGACGCGCGCGGAAACCGCCCGCCAGGGCGGCGGCGGTGCCGTGCCCCCCTCCAGCCTGGTGATCGATGTCGACGAGGCGGGCTTCGAGCGCGATGTCCTCCAGCGCTCCGCGGAGGTCCCGGTCGTCCTCGACTTCTGGGCCGAGTGGTGCGAACCGTGCAAGCAGCTGAGCCCTGTGCTGGAGCGGCTGGCCACGGAGTACAACGGCCGCTTCGTGCTCGCCAAGATCGACGTCGAAGCCAACCAGATGCTGATGCAGCAGTTCGGGATCCAGGGCATCCCGGCCGTCTTCGCGGTGGTCGCCGGCCAGGCGCTGCCGCTCTTCCAGGGCCTCGCGCCCGAGCCGCAGATCCGCCAGACCCTGGACCAGCTGATCCAGGTCGGCGAGCAGCGCTTCGGCCTGACCGGCCTCACCGTCGACACGGACGCCGAGGAAGGCGCCCCCGCCCCCGAGGCCGAGATCCCGGCGGGACCGTACGACGCGCTGCTCGAAGCGGCCGTCCAGGCGCTCGACGCGGGCGACCTCGGCGGCGCCGTGCAGGCGTACAAGAACGTGCTCGCCGACGACCCGGGCAACTCGGAGGCCAAGCTCGGCCTCGCCCAGGCCGAACTCCTGTCCCGGGTGCGGGACATGGACCCCCAGAAGGTGCGCACGGACGCGGCGGACGCGCCGGGCGACGTCCAGGCGCAGATCGCCGCGGCCGATCTGGATCTGGTCGGCGGCCATGTCGAGGACGCCTTCGGCCGGCTCGTCGACACCGTGCGGCTCACCGCGGGCGACGACCGCGACGCGGCCCGGCTGCGACTGCTGGAGCTCTTCGAGGTGATCGGCCCGGACGACCCGCGGGTGTCCGCGGCACGTACGGCGCTCGCGAGGGTTCTGTTCTGACGGCCCTGGTTTGAAGTCGACCGCCCTGCGCGAGCAGCGGCAGGGGGCGCCGGCGCCCGGCTGATATCGCCCGGAGCGGTGGCCGATTTGGCGACAGAGTGACAATGGGCGGCCGCGCTTTACCAAAACTTGGTAAACGCGGCCGCTGTTACTCGCAGTAAATCAACGCCGTTGTTCTGTCCGCTTTTTCACTCCAATCTCCGCATCTGTCGATGGGGCCCGAGGCACCCTGTGTTGCCGGGCGACACCACCCTGTCGTGGCGTGGTTATCCGTCCGTTACTAGTCAGTAACGAACCCCCTTGTGCCCCGGCTCGTAATGCACCACGATCGGCGACGCTCGGTCCATCACCGCACCAGCCCGGCAGCCAGCCGCGTACCGCGGTCCTGGGTCCCCACCGAGTCGGCCGGCGGCAGAGGCGCCGACCGCGGACAGGGGGGTTCCTGCCCGACCGGCAGGGCCTGTCCATCGAGGTTGCGCGAAGGCGTGGCCAGTGGTTGTCGCTCGGGGGTGATCGCCGGTGATTCGGACGCGGCTCGCGCCTGATGCACAGGCGCTCTCCTTCCCGAGGACGTAGCACTTCTCCCATCCCAGGTCCGGATCCTTCGAGGTCCGTACCGGAGATGTACGTCCGAGAAGGAGGAACTTATATGTCCCAGGTACGTGGTGGGACCAGATGGAAGCGGTTCGCCGTTGTCATGGTGCCGTCCGTGGCCGCGACGGCTGCGATAGGCGTCGGACTGGCACAGGGCGCGCTCGCCGCGTCGTTCGCGGTGTCGGGCCAGGAGTTCAAGGTCGAGGCCGGTTACCTGCATGGCTACGGCTTCGCCCAGTACGGCGGCGTCGACATGGGGTACAAGGACCTCAAGGGCGACGAGAAGGTAGCCCGTCCGGTCGCGATCTCGACCTTCGAGACCGCGACGATCACGGACATGTGTCAGTCCGTTGTCTCCGACGTTCCGCTGCTCGGCAAGATCACGCTGCAGCTGAACGCCGGTCAGGACGGCAAGAAGGTCAAGGCCAAGGACCTCTACCTCGACGTCACCGACCTCAAGGCCGACGCGAAGTTCACGAACATCGACATCGGCGTCGCGGCCAAGGACACCGACCAGCGCGCCGGTGGCAAGGGTCCGATCGTCAAGGACAAGTCGATCCTGCCCAACGGCTTCGCTCAGCAGGCCGATGAGGCGGAGCTGACCGGGGTCCAGCAGAAGGCGTGGGCGACCACTGCCGGCACGTTCGAACTCGGCGGACTCCAGATGAGCCTGCACAAGGGCGACGGCCCCAAGGTCGAGTGCTACTGACGGTCATCCCGTCCGGGCGGGCGGGGGAGCTGATACGGCTTCGCCCGCCCGCCCAACTCTCCACACTGCAACACCAGTTCCAGGGAGCTGTTTTCCATGAGCGCCGAGTCCACGGGGCAGAACGAGCAATTCCTCCGCGTCATCCGGCAGCGCTTCCGCGACTGGCGGGGGCAGCGACCCTTCTGGGCAGGCCTGTTCACCCTGCTCGGTGGCATTCCGATCGCCTACTTCCCGTACGCGAGTCTCAAGCTCGGGCACATGACGCTCTCCATGGCGACCACGGCGGGCGCGGGCTCACTGATCATCGGCGTACTGCTGGTCACGCTCGGCCTGACCATGTGGTACCAGCCCCTCGTCAGGGTGTTCGCGGGTGTTGCCGCGATCCTGCTCGCGCTGGTGTCCATCCCGGTCGCCAACCTGGGCGGCTTCATCATCGGCTTCCTGCTCTCGCTCATCGGCGGTGCGCTCTCGCTCTCCTGGGCACCGGGCAAGCCGAAGGCGGAAGCGGACAGGGCCGAGGAGCCGGTGCCCGCCGGTGCTCCGGACAAGGCCGACCAGGAGCCGTGGGGCCCGTACGACCCGAACACGCACGAGACCACCATCGACGCCCATGGCGGGAGGAACAGTGCAGGGTGATGTCACACCGCTGACCACGGCCGGGGGCGATGGGGCGGAAGCGAGAAAGGGGCCGCGTCACGCGGCTCCGCGCAAGTCCCTGCTGACCAAGCTCCACAAGCCGGCCGGCAAGGCGATAGCCCTGGCCGCGATGCCCACCGCCGTGTTCGTGGGCATGGGCCTCACTCCCAAGCTCGCACTCGCCGACGAGAAGGACATCCCCTTCGCCGCCGGCCCGTGCGTGACCCGCTCCGACGAACCCGCGGAGTCCGAGTCGCCCAAGCCCTCCGAGTCGGCGAAGCCGTCCGACGAGGAGTCCGACAAGCCCGAGCCGTCCCCGAGCGGTTCCGCGGACGACAAGGACGACGAGCCCGAGCCGGGTGCGACTCCGTCGGCCTCCGAGTCCGGCCGTACGGACGAGAAGGATCCGGAGCAGACGAGCCCGTCCCCGGCCCCGAGCGAGTCGGAGACGCGTAACCCGCTCGACCCGCTGGGAGTCGGCGACGCCCTCAAGGACCTCTTCGACGGCCCCGACAAGGAGCCGACGGCGACACCGACGCCGAGCGAGACGGCGAAGCCGTCCGAGACGGCCTCGCCCAAGCCCGCCGAGGACGCCACGTCCAAGCCGGCGGACGCGGTCAAGGACGTGACGGACGAGGTCGACGAGGCGACGGACAAGACCAAGGACGCCATCAAGGACGCGGCCGACAAGGCCGGCGCCGAGGTGGAGGAGCTGGACGACAAGGTCAAGGGCCTCGACCCCATCAAGGACGAGGACATACCCGTGGGCGCGGACGGCAAGCCGCGCTTCCCGTGCCCGACCGCCGACCCCGAGGCCCTGGCCGCCGCCGAGCTGGAGCCGGGCATCCCGTCTCTGCCGGACGACCCCTGGGTGCTGGAGAGCTCGAAGCTCACGCTGACGGGCCTCGACTACAAGGGCATCGTCGAGGTCAGGACCGGTGGCGGCAAGACCAAGAAGGTGCTGAAGTTCACGGCTTCGGGCGTGGACATCAAGGACCTCCACCAGCTGGTCGTCGGCCCGAACGGGACCACGGCACACGTCGAGGCGGAGAAGGGGTCGACCTCCACGATCCGCAACGGCACGGTGACGATGTACACGGAGGAGCTGAAGGGCAACCTCTTCGGCCTGATCCCCGTGACCTTCAGCCCCAAGACCCCGCCGCCGCTGAACGTCCCGTTCGCCTTCTTCACCAACGTGAAGGTGACTCAGGCCGGCCAGTTCGGCGGCACGCTGTCGGTGCCGGGATTGCACAACTACTTCACCGGTGGCAACGCCGGCTGATTTTCCGGGAGCCGCGGAAAAAGCTGTGGGCCGCACCCCTTCGGGGGTGCGGCCCGCAGCTCTTGTGCACGGACGGTCAGTCACCGACGAAATAGAGGTAACCGGACGTGCGGATGGCCGGCTTCGCGGCGTCGAGCACCCGCTGGATCACCGGAGTCATCTCTTCCTCCGGAAGGCTCTCCAGCTCTTCCACGAAGCGATACAGCTGGAACGAGTTGAACATGGTGTGCCCGTGCGCCAGAACGCCGCTTCGCAGACTGGTGTCCGGCGCCCTGTCGCACATGCGCCGGAACGAGTCGTCAGGACTGTCCCCGAAGACGTCGATCTGATCATGCCTGAGATCCCTGACGTAGATGTCGAGGCTCATTCGAGTGCAGTCCTCCTCGCGGGAATGCCTCACCCCGATATTTCGAGGAGTGAACGCCCGTGAGGATCCGACAATGAGTCGCATGCTGTTCGTGCTCCGGTACAGCAACGGTGAGCCTGAGCCCTTGGACATGGATCTCGTACGGGACGTCCTGGGATCGTACGTCGTCGACACCGACGACGATCTCATGAACGGGGTGCTGATCCGGACTGCCGACGACCGCGAGGTCGGGTTCGACGTCAACCCGCTCTGTCTCGCCGTCAGCCGCTTCCCGCCCGGACAGTTCTTCGACATCCTGGCCCAGCTTGTGGACCGCCTCGGTGCAAGCGTGCTCCCGACGGATCGCCCGGCGATCCTCCGTGAGGAGGGGCACCGGGCCCACCTTCCCGAGCCGGCCCGGGAATCCGCCGCCGTCGTCGAGATGACGGGGTCGGCCCTGGAGAACTTCCTCAGCGGCTCCTGATCGGGAGCCCGTGTCGGTTACCGGGGACGACGCCCGCGAGCTCAGAGTGATGCGCCCCTGCTCCACAGCTCCTCCGTGTGCTCCGCGAACCTGTCGAACATGCCACCGTCGCCTTGGCGCCGCAGGTGCAGCAGCGGGGAGTCGTGGCCGACCAGCCTCGCCAGGTGCGGGGTGACGAGAGCGTTGTCGTCGAAGCGGAACACGGACAGGGAAACGTGATTGACGGCGTCGTCCGCGTTGCTCAAGCGGGCCTCCAGGCCCTCCATGGGGCCAAGGCGCTCCAGGTTTTGAAGGGTGACTCTGATGCGCGTGGAGACACTGAGTGTGACGTCCTCGATTGCCTCGCGCCGACGGGTGACCTCCGCATCGGGATCCCCCAGCAGGAATCGCACCCGGCAGCCGGACGCAACCTTCCGGCGCAGGGTATCCACGAACGCCGGCTGCTCCAGCCAGACGAAGTAATTCGTGTACCCGGCAAAGAAGATCTCTTCGGTCGCGCCCTCGATGAGCTCGCCCCACACGGTGGACGGGCAGGCGGACCGGTACGGGTAGGCGTGTACCAACTCCCGGTCGTGGCCGGTCTTGACGCGGTCCTGTACAGCTTTCGGCCAGATCATCTCTTCGTCCACCTTCAGCGCCGCGCAGGCGTCGACACGGTTCCTTGCATGGGGTACGAGCTCGGCGTCGGCCAGCCACCGTTCCACGGTCTTGGGTGCCACACCGATGCGAACGGCGAGCTTCCGGGGTGTGAGCTTGGCGTCTGCCATAGCTGATCGTAGAGCGACGTTCAAGGCTTCCCCCAGCGACGTTTGGGCCTTCTTGAACCGTAGCGAGGGAAGGCTCAACTGTCCTTGGTCCGGGCGAAGATACGTCCCTGAGGGGGCGCCACTATCGCGCCATGAGCACCGAGAAGACCACCATGGGCCCAGCTGTACATCTGATGTACCCGCCGGAGCCTCCGCTGCCGATCCCGGACTGCGGAGTGTGTGTGGCTCTGGCCAAGCAGCGGCAGCAGGCCAGGGACCGTGGCGACTTCTCCGCGGCGACGGACGCCGACGTGGAGATCCGTAACCATCCGCACCGGACAAGGGGGCGCGGCGATGGACATGCAGCGATGGCGTGACGGTCGCGCGGCAGCCGACGGAGCGACCCACGCATTCAAGCGGGTCCTTGGCCGGCTTGGCGTCCCGGAGCGCCATTACAGGCACGTGCGCTCAAGGGTCGCCCCCTCCGGAAGGCCGTACGTGTACGTCGGGCAGGTCCCCGTTGAGATCGTCGAGGTGATGGTCGAGGCATTGCGCTCGGCATCGACGGCCGACTCTTGGCAGCACGCGCGCAGATCGACTTCCCGGGCCGTCCGCTGGGCGATGAAGCGGCTGTGGGCCGCACCCCCACAGGGATGCGGCCCACAGCCGTACGTGCGCGAAAGGCGTCAGTCGTGCTTGCCGCCGCCCAGGTGGTGCACCCGCACCATGTTCGTCGTGCCCGGGACGCCGGGAGGGGATCCGGCCGTGATGATCATGGTGTCGCCCTCGTTGAAGCGCTGGAGCTTCAGCAGGGCCGCGTCGACGAAGTCGACCATCGCGTCCGTGGTCTCCACGAAGGGGGCGATGAAGGGCTCCACGCCCCAGCTCAGGGTGAGCTGGTTGCGGGTCGACTCCTCCGTCGTGAAGGCCACGATGGGCGGCTGGGCCCGGTAGCGGGAGAGGCGGCGGGCCGTGTCGCCGGACTGGGTGAAGGCGACCAGGGCGCGGCCGCCGAGGAAGTCGGCGATCTCGCAGGCCGCGCGGGCGACGGAGCCGCCCTGGGTGCGCGGCTTCTTGCCCGGGACCAGGGGCTGGAGGCCCTTGGAGAGGAGTTCCTCCTCCGCGGCCGTGACGATCTTGGACATCGTCTTGACCGTCTCGATCGGGTACGCGCCCACCGAGGACTCCGCCGACAGCATGACCGCGTCGGCGCCGTCCAGGATCGCGTTGGCGACGTCGGACGCCTCGGCGCGGGTCGGGCGGGAGTTGGTGATCATCGACTCCATCATCTGGGTCGCGACGATCACCGGCTTGGCGTTGCGGCGGCACAGCTCGATGAGCCGCTTCTGCACCATCGGGACCCGCTCCAGCGGGTACTCGACGGCCAGGTCGCCGCGCGCCACCATCACGCCGTCGAAGGCCATGACGACGTCCGCCATGTTCTCGACGGCCTGCGGCTTCTCCACCTTGGCGATGACGGGGACCCGGCGGCCCTCCTCGTCCATCACCTTGTGGACGTCCTTGACGTCGCTCGCGTCGCGCACGAAGGACAGCGCGACGAGATCGCAGCCCATCCGCAGCGCGAAGCGCAGGTCCTCGACGTCCTTCTCGGAGAGGGCCGGGACGTTCACCGCCGCGCCGGGCAGGTTGATGCCCTTGTGGTCGGAGATGACACCGCCCTCGATGACGACCGTCTTGACCTGCGGGCCGACGACCTCGACGACCCGCAGCTCGACGTTGCCGTCGTTGATCAGGACCTGGTCGCCCTTGGAGACATCGCCGGGCAGGCCCTTGTACGTCGTACCGCAGACGGACTTGTCCCCGGCGACGTCCTCGGTGGTGATGGTGAACTCGTCACCGCGGACCAGCTCGACCGGGCCCTCGGCGAAGGTCTCCAGACGGATCTTCGGCCCCTGGAGGTCGGCGAGCACGCCCACGGGGCGGCCGGTCTCCGCCACCGCCCTGCGGAGACGGTCGTACCGCTCCTGGTGCTCTGCCTGGGTTCCGTGGCTCATGTTGAATCGGGCCACGTTCATGCCGGCCTCGATGAGCGCTTTCAGCTGCTCGTAGGAGTCGACGGCGGGGCCCAGTGTGCAGACGATTTTGGAACGGCGCATGAGGCGGATCCTATCGGTTTGTTTCTACGCGGAATATTCCGTCTGGTGGAATGTACAAATGGGCGCTCGGCCGCTCAGGCGTGGCCTGCCGGGCCGCTCAGGCCCCGGCCGGCCGGCCCGCGTCGTCCGGCCCCGCGTCGACCAGGGCGAACGTCTGCCGGGCGATCTCCAGTTCCTCGTCGGTCGGCACCACCGCGACCGCCACCCGCGCGTGGTCGGGCGAGACGATCCGCGGCTCGTCCGACCGTACGGCGTTGAGGTCCGTGTCCACCACAAGGCCGAGTTCCTCCAGACCGGCGACGGCCGCTTCCCGCACGGGAGCCGCGTTCTCGCCCACGCCCGCAGTGAACACCACCGCGTCCACGCGCCCGAGAACCGCGTAGTAAGCGCCGATGTACTTCTTGAGCCGGTGGACGTAGATCTCGAAGGCGAGCCGCGCGCTGCGGTCGCCCTCGTCGATCCGCCGCCGGATCTCCCGCATGTCGTTGTCGCCGCACAGTCCGACCAGACCGCTCTTCTTGTTCAGCAGGACGTCGACATCATCCTCGGACATCCCGGCGACCCGCTTGAGGTGGAAGGTCACCGCCGGGTCGATGTCACCGGAACGGGTCCCCATGACCAGCCCCTCCAAGGGGGTCAGCCCCATGGACGTGTCCACGCAGCGGCCGCCCGCGACCGCCGACGCGGACGCCCCGTTGCCCAGGTGCAGCACGATGACGTTGACGTCCTCCGGCGCCCTGCCCAGCAGCTCGGCCGCCTTGCGCGACACATACGCGTGCGAGGTGCCGTGGAAGCCGTAGCGGCGGATCCGGTGCGCGTCCGCCGTCTCGACGTCGATCGCGTACCGGGCCGCGTACTCCGGCATCGTCGTGTGGAACGCCGTGTCGAAGACCGCGACCTGGGGGAGGTCGGGGCGCAGGGCCTGGGCCGTGCGGATGCCGGTGATGTTGGCCGGGTTGTGCAGCGGCGCCACCGGCACCAGGCGCTCGATCTCCGCCATCACCTCGTCGGTGATCACGGTCGGGGCCGTGAACTTCAGGCCGCCGTGCACCACGCGGTGGCCGATCGCCGCCAGCTCGGGGGAGTCCAGGCCGAGCCCGTCGTGCGTCAGCTCCTCGGCGACGGCCTTCAGCGCGGCGGCGTGGTCCGCGATCGGGCCCGTACGCTCACGCTTCCCGGCCCCGTCGCCGGCCAGCGGGGTGTGCACCAGCCGGGACGTCTCCTCGCCGATCCGCTCGACCAGGCCGACGGCCAGCCGGGAGCCGTCGCGCATGTCGAGCAGCTGGTACTTCACCGACGAGGAGCCGGAGTTGAGGACGAGGACGCGCGAGGCGGTCATGCGGGAAGCTCCTGAGCCTGGGACTGGATCGCGGTGATCGCGACCGTGTTGACGATGTCGCTGACCAGCGCGCCCCGCGACAGGTCGTTGACCGGCTTGCGCAGACCTTGCAGCACCGGTCCCACGGCCACCGCGCCGGCCGAGCGCTGCACGGCCTTGTAGGTGTTGTTGCCGGTGTTGAGGTCGGGGAAGATCAGGACGGTCGCCTGGCCCGCCACCTCGGAGTCCGGCAGCTTGGTCGCCGCGACGGACGGCTCGACCGCCGCGTCGTACTGGATCGGGCCCTCGATACTCAGCTCCGGGTGGCGCTCACGCACCAGCTTGGTCGCCTCGCGCACCTTGTCCACGTCCGCGCCCGAGCCGGACGTCCCGGTGGAGTACGACAGCATCGCGATCCGCGGCTCGACGCCGAAGCGGGCCGCCGTCGCCGCCGACTGCACCGCGATGTCCGCGAGCTGCTCGGCGTCCGGGTCCGGGTTGACCGCGCAGTCGCCGTACACGAGCACCTTGTCGGCGAGGCACATGAAGAAGACGGAGGAGACGATCGAGGCCCCGGGATCGGTCTTGATGATCTCGAAGGCCGGGCGGATCGTCGCCGCGGTGGAGTGGACGGAGCCGGAGACCATGCCGTCCGCGAGGCCCTGCGAGACCATCAGGGTGCCGAAGTAGTTGACGTCCGAGACCACGTCGTGCGCCAGCTCCACCGTCACGCCCTTGTGGGCGCGCAGCCCCGCGTACAGCTCGGCGAACTCCTCGCGGAGCTCGGAGGTGGCCGGGTCGATCAGCTGCACCTGGGAGAGATCGATGCCGAGGTCGGCGGCCTTCTTGCGGATGACGTCGGTGCCGCCGAGGAGGGTCAGGTCGCAGACGCCGCGCCGCAGCAGGACGTCGGCCGCGCGCAGCACCCGCTCCTCGGTGCCCTCGGGCAGCACGACGCGGCGGCGCTGGGAACGGGCCTGCTCCAGCAGGTCGTGCTCGAACATCATCGGGGTGACCCGGCCGGTACGGGCCACCTCGAGGCGGGCGAGCAGCCCCGCCGTGTCGACGTGGCGCTCGAACAGACCGAGCGCGGTCTCCGCCTTGCGAGGCGTCCCGGCGCTCAACTTGCCTTCGAGCGCGAAGAGTTCGGCCGCGGTGGGGAAGGAGCCGCCGGGCACCGAGAGCACGGGTGTGCCCGGCGCCAGCCTGGCGGCCAGCGTGAGGATCGAGTCGGCCGGGCGCTCGTCGAGGGTGAGCAGCAGGCCCGCGATGGGCGGGGTGCCCGCGGAGTGCGCGGCGAGCGAGCCGACCACCAGGTCGGCGCGGTCGCCGGGGGTGACGACCATGCAGCCGGGGGTCAGGGCCTTCAGCAGGTTCGGCAGCATCGCGCCGCCGAAGACGAAGTCGAGCGCGTCCCGGGCGAGCCCGGAATCGTCCCCGAGCAGCACGGTGGCCCCCAGGGCCTGGGTGACCTGCGCGACCGTGGGCGCGGCGAGCGCCGGCTCGTCGGGCAGCACGTAGCAGGGGACGGGGACGCGGGCCGCGAGCCGCTCCGCGATCACCTGGCGGTCCTCCGGGGCCACCCGGTTCACGGCCATCGCGAGGATGTCGCAGCCCAGCACCTCGTAGGCGCGGTGGGCGTTGCGGGCTTCCGCCCGTACGGACTCCGCCGTCTGGCCCTTGCCGCCCACCACGGGTATGACCGAGGCGCCGAACTCGTTGGCCAGCCGGGCGTTCAGCGCCAGCTCGTCGGGGAGTTGGGTGGCGTGGAAGTCCGTGCCGAGGACGAGGACGACCTCGTAGTCGCGTGCGACCTGGTGGAAGCGGTCGACCAGCTGGGACACCAGCTCGTCGGTGCCCTTCTCGGCTTGCAGCGCGGCGGCCTCGTAGTAGTCCATGCCGTACACGGACGCCGGGTCCTGGGAGAGCCGGTAGCGCACACGCAGGAGATCGAACATGCGATCGGGTCCATCGTGCACGAGTGGGCGGAAGACCCCCACCCGGTCCACCTGGCGCGTCAGGAGCTCCATGACCCCCAGCTCCACCACCTGGCGACCGTCTCCGCGATCGATCCCGGTCACGTACACGCTCCGCGTCACGCGTGCTCTCCTGTCCTGCTCATCGGTGAGTGTCCTGCTGAACTGCGAGCTCATGTGTGCACTCATGCGCTCGAAATAACTCGATAGGGTGGCATTGCCCCCTTGACAATACCTCTGCGGGTGGGTAGGGCGCCCGCCATGCGAAGCCGGACCGGCGGAGGGTCCGGAACGGCGCGGTCCAGACCGGGCGTGTGAGAATCGAGAAGGGCTCACAGGTACCGCTAGCGAGCAGGAGACACAGCACGATGCGCATCGGAATTCTCACCGCAGGCGGTGACTGCCCCGGCCTGAACGCAGTGATCCGGTCGGTCGTGCACCGTGCCATGACCGGTCACGGGGATGAAGTCATCGGCTTCGAGGACGGGTTCAAGGGGCTGCTCGACGGCCACTACCGGCCCCTCGACCTCAACGCGGTGAGCGGCATCCTCGCCCGCGGCGGCACGATCCTCGGCTCGGCCCGCCTGGAGCGCTCCCGGCTGCGCGAAGCCGCCGAGAACTCCGGGGAGTTGGCACGCCGGTACGGCCTCGACGCGCTCATCCCGATCGGCGGCGAGGGCACGCTCACCGCGGCCCGGATGCTGGCGGACGCCGGGATGCCCGTCGTCGGCGTACCGAAGACCATCGACAACGACATCTCCTCCACCGACCGCACCTTCGGCTTCGACACCGCCGTCACCGTCGCCACCGAGGCCATCGACCGGCTCAAGACCACGGCCGAGTCCCACCAGCGGGTCATGGTCGTGGAGGTGATGGGCCGGCACGCCGGCTGGATCGCGCTGGAGTCCGGCATGGCGGGCGGCGCCCACGGCATCTGCCTGCCCGAGCGGCCCTTCCATGTCGAGGACCTGGTGAAGATGGTCGAGGAGCGCTTCTCCCGCGGCAAGAAGTTCGCGGTCATCTGCGTCGCCGAGGGCGCACATCCGGCCGAGGGCTCCATGGAGTACAAGAAGGGCGAGATCGACCAGTACGGTCACGAGCGCTTCACGGGCATCGGCACCCGGCTCGCCGGGGAGCTGGAGCGCCGGCTCGGCAAGGAGGCCCGCCCCGTCATCCTCGGCCATGTGCAGCGCGGCGGCGTCCCGACCGCGTACGACCGGGTGCTCGCGAACCGCTTCGGCTGGCACGCGGTGGAGGCCGTGCACCGCGGCGAGTTCGGCATGATGACCGCGCTGCGTGGTACGGAGGTGGCCATGGTCCCCCTCGCGGAGGCGGTCACCCGGCTGAAGACCGTGCCCGAGGACCGGATGCACGAGGCCGAGTCGGTCTTCTGAGCCCGTCCGGGACCCGGGAGCCCGGGACCGGGACGCGTGGTGCACCGTCCGCCGGTCGCGGCCGTGAGGCGGCAGGACCGGCGGACGGGCGGGTTCGCGCGGGAACGCGTCAGGACAGCTTGCCGTCGTAGTCCGGCAGCTTGAACGTGCGCTCGGCGTGACCGCCGACCAGGTCGCTGGACCTGTTGCCGACGTTCGCGATGATCGTGTAGCCCTTGGCCTCGATCTCCGCGCGCTTACCGGTCTTGTACGCGCTGACCTCCTCGAACAGATCGGGGATGCTGCGTACGTACAGCCCGTCGACCGGGTAGCCGGCCTTGTGGAGGTTGTACGAGGTCAGCGACTCGATGATGCCGGGCCGGGCCGTGACGAAGAAGATGTCCACGCCGCGGGAGTCGGCGTAGCGGGCGAGGTCCAGCACCTGCTCGACCGCGGGGGTCGGGTACTCCCAGAAGTAGTGGAAGTCCGTCTCCAGCGAGGTGTTGTCGATGTCCAGCACCATCGCCAGCCGCCGGCCGGACGCGTCGGCCGTGCGCTGCTCGATGTACGGCCGTGCGGTGGCGACGACCGCCGAGACATCGCGCTGCCAGGTCGCGTAGTCGACACCGCCGAGCGCGGCGAAGGTGGCGCCGGTCCGCTGCACCGCGGGAGTGGGTGCGGGTGCCGTGGTGGGTGCGGTCGCGGCCGTGGCGGTGGCCGTCATCGACGCGGTGAGGGCCAGCGCGGCGAACGAGACCGCGGCGCGGGAGGTCCATCTGCGTACATGCATGGGGGGTTCACTCCTGAGGAGGTCCGGTGGACGCCTTGTCGGGCACGGAGTGCCGAAAGGGCCTTGGCATGTTCGCGTTCAACAATGGACGGAATGCGGCGTTCCCTCTACCCCCGGGTAACTACGTTGTTTCGGAAGGGAGTAGGGCGCGTCGCGGCCACGGGCTCAGCCGGGAGCCAGTATCCAGAACTCGTGCACGATCCGGTCGAGGAACTCCTTGCCCGACTCGCCGGAGCTCTCCGAGGCACCCCAGCTGGAAGTGGCCGCCATACGGGCGTGGTAGCCGGCGTGCAGCTGTTGCAGGATGCCCTCCAGCCGGCGCTTCGGCATCGGCAGAATCTTCGCCACCGGGCGTACGTACGCTTGCCAGCGGGTCGTCGCCGCGCTGCGGAGCAGATCCGCCAGCTCCTCGTTCCGGCCGGTCGCCGTCAGCAGCTCGCGCGGGGACAGGGCCAGGGCCTGGGCGAGCGCCGCGGTCTGGCGTTCGTTGCCGCGCCAGTGGTTCGCGTCCTCCATGCGCCGGTACGCGGCGGAGTCCAGGCCGACGCGGCGCGCCAGGTCGTCGGGGCTCAGTGCGCGGGCCATCCGGTGCTCGCGCAGGCTCTGGGGTGCGCCGAGCAGTTCGGCGGGGGAGCACCACAGCACCCCGGCGAGCGCGGTCAGTTCCTGGGAGTCCGGCGCCAGCTGACCTCGTTCCCAGGCGACCACGACGTCCGGCGTTGTCCGGAGGCCGTACTGTGCCTGGAGTCCGTAGGCGACATGCCCGGGTGCCATCCCCAGGGCCTCGCGCAGGCGGCGGGCGGCGGGGGCGTTGAAGGGCGGGGTGGAGTGCACGCGCACACCGTAGGAGCGGACAGTCACTGCTGGCTACGGTGGGTTTACCCAAAGCCCGGAACTCGTAGGAAACTCCAGAGTGATCATCCCTTGACCGAGCCGCCGAGCGTGAAGCCGCCCCCGAGCCGCCGGGCGATCAGCACGTACAGCACCAGCACCGGCAGCGAGTAGAGGATCGAGAACGCCGCCAGCTGGCCGTAGACCACCGAGCCGTAGTTGCCGAACAGGGTGAAGACGGAGACGGACGCGGGAAGCTGCTCGGGGGAGAGCAGCAGCATGAAGGGGACGAAGAAGTTTCCCCAGAGCATGATGAACGTGTAGATCATCACCACCGTGACCCCCGGGCCCATCAGGGGCAGCACCACCCGGGTCAGGGTCTGCGTCATCGACGCTCCGTCGGTCCACGCCGCCTCCTCCAGCACGAGCGGGACGCCGTCCATGAAGTTCTTCATCAGCCAGATGGCGAACGGAAGCTGGGAGGTCGCGAGGAACAGCGCCGTCCCGTGCATCGTGTCGATCAGCTCCACCTGGACGAACAGGCCGTACACCGGAACCATCACCGCCGTGATCGGCAGACAGGTCGTGAAGAGGATCGTCAGCAGGAACGGCCGGTTGAAGCGGGACCGGTAGCGGGAGAGCGGATAGGCCGCCAGCGCCGCGCAGACGACCGTGACGACGGTCGCACCGCCGCACAGCAGCAGACTGTTGAGCATCGGCGTGAAGGTGATCTCGTCGGTGAGTACGGCGTCGAAGTGCTCGGCCGTGACCGAGCCGGGCAGGCGTACCCGCAGATCGGCGTCCGCGTTCACCGACGCCAGCACCAGCCAGAGCAACGGAAGCGCGAAGCCCGCCGCGGTGAGCAGCAGCGCGGCGTCGGCGGCGAGGCGGGCCTTCGTACGCCGGTGCACCGGCCCCCGTGCCCGGCCGCGCAGCGATCCGCGCATCGGACCACGCATCAGACCTCCACCTTCAGCAGCCGCAGGTACACGACCGAGAACAGCGAGCCGACCAGGAGCAGCAGCAGCGCCACCGCCGTCCCGTACCCGATCAGACTCTTCAGGAACGCCTGGTCGTACATGAACACCGGCAGGGTCTGGCTGCGATTGCCGGGCCCACCGCGCGTCATCGCCCAGATGAGACCGAAGACGGACAGCGTGGAGAGCGTGTTGAGCATCAGCGTCGTCCCGATGGAACGGCGGATCATCGGCAGCGTGATGTACCGCAGCCGGCGGACGCCCCCGGCGCCGTCGACCTCGGCGGCCTCGGTGACGTCGCGCGGGACCTCGGCGAGCGCGGCCGAGTAGATCAGCATCGAGAACGCGGTGCCGCGCCAGACGTTGGCGAACGACACCGCGAGGATCGGCAGCGTGAACAGCCAGTTCTGGGACGGCAGATGCAGCCAGTCCAGCACGGCGTTGAGCGTGCCCTCGCGACGGAAGAACGCGTACAGCAGGAACGCCGCGACGATCTCCGGCAGCACCCAGGCCGTGATGACGAGCGCGCCCGTGAGCGTACGCACCGGCCGGGACGCGGCCCGCATCAGCCCGGCAAGCGCCAGCCCCAGCGTGTTCTGCCCGAGGACCGCCGAGACCACGGTGAAGACCAGCGTCAGCCAGACCGCGTTGCGGAAGTCCTCGTCGGCGAAGGCGCGGCGGAAGTTGTCCAGGCCGACGAAGTGCGAACCGGACGCCCCGGTCAGCTGGGTGTCGGTGAAGGCGATCCACACGCAGTAGCCGATCGGCCCGGCGAGGAACAGCAGCAGGAGCAGCGTGGCGGGGGTCAGCGGCACCCACCGCCACGCCCGGGCTCCGCGGGAGTCCCGGCTGTCCCGGCTCACCGGCTCACTTCTCCACGACCGCGCCGTCGGCGATGGTCCGCAGCTGTTCGTCGTACGCCTTCGCCGCGGCCGCCGGAGAGGCGTCACCGGTCGTCACCTTCTCCATCGCCTCGCCGATGGCCGTGGACACCTGGGGATAGACGGGCAGCGCCGGCCGGTAGTGCGTGTACGGCACGAGCTGGGTGAAGAACCTGATGCCCGGCATGGACGACAGATAGCGCGGGTCCGCGGCCACGTCCTTGCGCACGGCGATCTGGGCGCCCACGACGTCCCACCGCACCGCGTTCTCCCGCGACTGCAGCGTCTTGAGGAACTCCCAGGCCAGATCCGGGTTGTTCGCCTTCTGCGGGATCGCCCAGGTCCAGCCGCCGGACATGGACACCTTGCCGGGAGCCTGGCCGTGCTGCGTGGGCATCGGGGCCTGCGCCAGGTCCTTCTCCCAGGCCGGCCACTCCTTGGGGCCCTTGTTGATCCAGTTCTGGCCCATCCAGGAGCCGTCGAGGGAGATGGCGAGCTTGCCCTCGGGGAAGAACTCGGTCGCGACACGGGTGCCGACGTTCGGGTCGAGCGCGTCCGAGACGTCCGGGCCGAGCTTCTCCCCGTACACGGTCCGTACGAATCCGAGTGCGTCCTGGAAGCCCTTGCCGCCCGCGACCCACTTCTTGGCCGCCGGGTCGTACAGCGGGTCCGCGCCCGTGCCGTACAGCAGCATCTCGAAGCCCTGCATCACGGCCGCCTCGCCGGGGCCCTTGCCGGTGTAGACGTTGAGCGGGATGACGCCGGGGACCTCGCGCTTGACGGTGCGGGCGGCGTCGAGGACCTCGTTCCAGTTCCTGGGCCGCCAGTCGGCGGGCAGGCCCGCCTTGGCGAAGATCTCCTTGTTGTACCAGAGGCCACGGGTGTCCGTGCCGTCCGGGACGCCGTACGTCTTGCCGTCCTCGGCCTTCGCTGCCGCGCGGGCCGTGTCGACGAACTGGTCCCAGGCGTCCCACTTCGCGAGGTAGTCGTCGAGGGGCTTCAAGTACCCGGCCTTGATGTCGGAGTTGATGCGGAAGGTGTCCTCGTAGACCAGGTCGGGGGCGGTCTTCGGGGAGCGCATCATCTGCTGCGCCTTGGTGGCGTAGTCGTTGTCCGGGGCCTGGACGGGGATCAGTTTGACCGTCTTGCCGGGGTGGGCCTTCTCGAACTCCTTCTTCACGGACTCCAGGAAGGCGTCCTTGAAGCGGATGTTGTTGTCGGTCGAGCGGTTGTAGACCACCTCGACGGTGTTCGTGTCGCCCGCGCCGGAGCCGCCGCCGCAGGCGGTGAGGACGAGCCCGAGGGCGAGGGCGAGTACCGGAGGGGCGAGGGTCGGTGGAGCGTTGGGGCGCACGGGCACGACCTCCTCTGTCAGCCGTGGGGGCTGCCAGGTGACCGTAGGTCCGGCCCGGAATCAAGGTCAATGCCCGTGCACGAAAGGGCTTTCGGTCGGATGGTCCGGCGGTCCGGCGTCACGGCTCCGGTGGTCGCGTGATGCGGCGGTGCGGCGTTACGGCTCCGGTGGTCGCGTGGTGCGCGTTACGGCTCCGGTGGTCACGTGGTGCGGCGGTCCGCTCCGGTGGTCGCGTGGTGCGGTCGGCCGCCGGGGCGGCTCAGCGGGCCGAGCGGATCCAGCGGTACTGGAGCTCCGGGCGGCCGATCTGGCCGTACTGAGGGCTGCGGGCGGCGCGTCCCTCGGTGACCAGGTGCTCCAGGTAGCGGCGCGCGGTGATGCGCGAGATGCCGACCGACGCGGCCGCCTCGGCCGCGGTGAGGCCGGCCTCGGTGTCCCGCAGGGTGCGGGTCACGGCCTCCAGCGTGGGCGCGCTGAGGCCCTTCGGGAGGGTGGTGGGCTGAGGGGTTCGCAGCGTCGCGAGCGCCCGGTCCACCTCGTCCTGACCGGACGCCTCGCCCGCGGTGGCGCGGAACTCGGCGTACCGGTCGAGCCGGTCGCGGAGCGTGGCGAAGGTGAACGGCTTCAGCACGTACTGGACCACGCCGAGGGACACGCCCTCGCGGACGATGGCCAGATCGCGCGCGGACGTCACGGCGATCACGTCGGCGGAGTGCCCGGCGGCGCGCAGGGAGCGCAGCAGTTGCAGCCCGTGCCCGTCGGGCAGATACAGGTCGAGCAGGATCAGCTCGACGGGTGTGCGCTCCAGCACCCGGTACGCCTCGGCCCGTGAATGCGCCACCCCGGCGACGGTGAACCCGGGCATGCGGCGGACGTACAGGGCGTGCGCGTCGGCGGCGACGGGATCGTCCTCGACGACGAGTACGCGGATGGCGGCGGGTGCGGTCATGCGCTCACCTCCGCGGCTCTGAGCGGCAGTCGTACCGTGAACTGAGCGCCACCGTAAGGGCCCTGCTCCACCTCGACCGTGCCCCGGCCCCGGTGCGCGGCCTGCCGCACAAGCGCGAGCCCCAGCCCCCGCCCGGGGCCCCTGGTCGACCAGCCGCGCTCGAACACGGCCTCCACGTCGCCGGAACGCACCCCGGGGCCGGAGTCGCTGACGCGCAGGACGAGTTCGCCGTCGTCGGTGCGGGCCGTGACGACGACCCGGGGGTGGCGGTGCGCGGACCCCGCCGTCCCCGGCGAGGAGGAATGAGGGTCTGCCTCCGTGTCCCCGGACCGGGAACTCCGGGCGCCGGGGACGGTGGCGTGCGGGCGGGGCGCGGCGTCGGCGGGCGCGTCCGTGGCCGGGGCGCCCGACGACGCCTCGACCGCGTTGTCGATGAGGTTGCCGAGCACGGTGACCAGATCCCGCGGCGGCAGCCACGGCGGCAGGACCCCGTCGTCGATGCGGCTGTCGTCGGTCAGGACCAGTTCGACGCCGCTCTCGTTGGCCTGGGCCGCCTTGCCCAGCAGCAGCGCCGCCAGCACCGGCTCGCCGACCGCGCTCACCACACGGTCCGTGAGGACCTGGGCCAGTTCGAGCTCGGCCGTGGCGAACTCGACCGCCTCGTCCGCGCGGCCCAGCTCGATCAGGGAGACCACGGTGTGCAGCCGGTTCGCGGCCTCGTGGGCCTGGGCGCGCAGCGCCTGGGTGAAGCCACGCTCGGAGTCGAGCTCGCCGGTGAGCGCCTGGAGTTCGGTGTGGTCCCGCAGGGTCACGACCGTGCCCCGGCGCTCGCCGCCGACCACCGGCTGGGTGGACACGACCAGCACCCGGTCCGCGGTCAGATGCAGCTCGTCGACCCGCGCCTCACTCGCCAGCAGCACCCCCGTCAGCCCGGGCGGCAGGCCCAGTTCGCCCGCGCTCCGGCCCACCACGTCCGCGTCCAGGCCGAGCAACTCGCGTGCGCCGTCGTTGATCAGGGCGATGCGCCGCCGCCCGTCGAGCATCAGCAGCCCCTCACGTACCGCGTGCAACGTGGCCTCGTGGTAGTCGTGCATCCGGCTTAGCTCCGATGCGTTCATCCCGTGCGTGTGCCGGCGCAGCCGTGCGTTGATCACGTACGTACCGACGCCGCCCAGCGCCAGTGCCACCCCCGCCATCCCCAGCAGCGCGGTGACCTGCTCCCGTACCTGCTCGCTGATCCTGTCGATGGTGATGCCCGAGCTCACGAGCGCGACGATCCGGCCGTCCTCGCGCACCGGCGCCACCGTCCGTACCGAGCGGCCCAGCACTCCCATGTGCGTCTCCGAGAACGTACGCCCGCGCAGCGCCTCGTCGATGTGCCCCAGATACGTGCGGCCGATCTGGTCCGGCTCCGGATGCGTCCACCGTGTGCCGTCCGGAGCCATGATCACCACGAAGTTGACGCCCGAGTCCTTCCGCAGTCGCTCGGCGTAGGGCTGCAGCACCGCGGTCGGATCGGGTGACCGCACGGCGGCCACCACCGAAGGCGAGTCCGCCACCGCGGTCGCGGTGGCGGTCACCTGCCGGCGGGCCGTTTCCTCGGCCTGCTCGCGATCGGTGAGATAGGCGAAGAACGCGCACCCCGCCACGATCGCGGCGACCAGGACCACCTGCATCGCGAAGAGCTGGCCGGCGAGGCTCCGTGGGCGGGGTATGTGCATGGGTCAAGTCTGCCTGGCTGATTTCGTGTGAACGAAACGCACGCAAGGGTGACCGGAGTCACAGGCTGCTGAATAGTCACCGGCATCCACCGGGACGTGGATGCTCATCAGCCGAGGAGGAATCCCTGTGGCAAGCGCAGCCGCACCAGCAGCCGCAAGGCGGGACCGCACCCACTATCTGTATCTCGCCGTCATCGGTGCCGTCGTCCTCGGCATCATCGTGGGCTTCGCGGCCCCCGGAGTCGCCGTCGAGCTCAAGCCGATCGGCACCGGGTTCGTCAACCTGATCAAGATGATGATCTCCCCGATCATCTTCTGCACGATCGTGCTCGGCGTCGGCTCGGTCCGCAAGGCCGCCAAGGTCGGCGCCGTCGGCGGCCTCGCCCTCGGCTACTTCCTGGTCATGTCGACGGTGGCGCTCGCCATCGGGCTGATCGTGGGCAACATCCTGGAGCCGGGCGCCGGACTGGACCTCACGGAGGCCGCGAAGGCCGCGGGCGAGAAGCAGGCCGCGGGCGCCAGCGAGGGCACCGTGGACTTCCTCCTCGGGATCATCCCGACGACGCTGGTCTCCGCCTTCACCGAGGGCGAGGTGCTGCAGACGCTGGTGGTCGCCCTGCTCTCGGGCTTCGCGCTGCAGGCCATGGGCACGGCGGGTGAGCCGATCCTGCGCGGTATCGGGCACATCCAGAAGCTCGTCTTCCGCATCCTCGCGATGATCATGTGGGCGGCGCCCGTCGGTGCCTTCGGCGCGATCGCGGCGGTGGTCGGCGAGACCGGTGTCGACGCGCTGAAGTCGCTCGCGGTGATCATGATCGGCTTCTACATCACCTGTGCGCTCTTCGTGGTCCTGGTGCTCGGCGGACTGCTGCGGCTCGTCGCCGGCATGAACCTGTTCGCGCTGCTGAAGTACCTCGGCCGGGAGTTCCTGCTGATCCTCTCCACCTCGTCGTCCGAGTCCGCCCTGCCGCGGCTCATCGCCAAGATGGAGCACCTGGGCGTCTCGAAGCCCGTCGTCGGCATCACCGTCCCGACCGGCTACTCGTTCAACCTCGACGGCACCGCGATCTATCTGACGATGGGCTCGATCTTCGTCGCCGAGGCGATGGGCACCCCGCTCTCGATCAGCGAGCAGATCTCGCTGCTCGTCTTCATGGTCATCGCGTCCAAGGGCGCGGCGGGCGTCACCGGAGCGGGTCTGGCGACCCTCGCCGGCGGCCTCCAGTCGCACAAGCCCGCGCTGGTCGACGGCGTCGGTCTGATCGTCGGCATCGACCGGTTCATGAGCGAGGCCCGGGCCCTCACCAACTTCGCGGGCAACGCCGTCGCCACGGTCCTCGTCGGCACCTGGACGAAGGAGATCGACAAGGAGCGGGCTGCCGGGGTCCTCGCCGGGCACATCCCGTTCGACGAGAAGACCCTCGTCGACGACCATGCCCCGGCCGCCCACGCCGACGTACCGGAGCAGCGGGACGGGGCCGTCGCCGAGCCGGTCGCCAAGGTCTGAGCACCTCGACACCCCCGTCCGAGAACCCCGGACACCTCGTCCGAGAACCCCGGACACCCGTCCCGCGACACCCCCAGGGGCCCCGGCACCACGCCGGGGCCCCTGCCCGTGTCAGCCGACGGGGAAGGAGAACACCGCACACGTCGTCGACCCGTGCGCGTACAGCTTCCCGTCCTCGATCCCCACCACCCGCGCCTCGGCCGTCGCCGTGGTCCGCCCGACGTGCAGCGCCGTCCCCGTGACCCGCAGCGGCGGGGTGTCCGCGAAGACCGGACGGATCAGATGCAGACCCAGCTGCGTCGTGGTGTACGTGGAGCCCGCGGGCAGCCGGCTCATCACCGCCGAGCCGAGCGCCGCGTCCGTCACCGACGCCAGATAGCCGCCGTGCACGCTGCCCATCGGGTTGTAGAGGTGCTCGCCGTGCTCGGTCTCGAAGACCGCGAGGCCGTCCCCGACCTCGACGAACCGGAACCCGAGCGTGCTCATGATGGGCGCGGAGGGGAAGCGGCCGTCGATCCCGGCCTGCAGGATCTCCCGCCCGGTCATCCCGAGGATGTCGGCCGTCGGCCGTACCGGCGCGCCCCAGGTGTGCGTACGGGACCGGGTGTCCCGGAGGGCTTCTTCACTGCTGATGTCCATGCTCATACGGAGAATCCAAGCCCGGCGCCGATCGCCACGGGAGTGTCGGATCCGACGTCGTTGATACGATTCCCGACATGAAGGTGGCCGTACTCGCGCTCGACGGGGTGTTCGGCTCCGGGCTCTCCGCGATCCTCGACGTCCTGCACACGGCGAACGCCCTGCGCGGTGAGCTGCCTCAGCCCCCGCCCGAGTGGGAGATCCACACCGTCGGATTCCGCCGCCGGGTCACCACCGGCGTGGGCCACACCGTGCACACCGAGCCGGCCGGCTCCGTCGCCGACGCGGACCTGCTCGTCGTCCCCGCCACCACGGAGCGCCGCCCCGACGCCCTGGTCACCTACGTCTCCGGAGACACGACCCGGCCCGCGCGCGGGCTGCTCACCGAGGTCCGGTCCGCGGGCACACCGGTCGCCTCCGCCTGCACGGGCACGTTCCTGCTCGCCGAGTCCGGGGTGCTCGACGGACAGCGGGCGACGACGAGTTGGTGGCTGTCGCCCGTGTTCCGGGCCCGCTACCCGGCCGTCGGCCTCGACGAGACCTCGATGGTGACGGTCTCCGGCGGGATCACCACCGCGGGAGCCGCCTTCGCGCACCTGGACCTCGCCCTGTCCGTGGTCCGCACCGCCAGCCCGGCCCTCGCCGAACTCGTCTCCCGCTATCTCGTCGTGGACGACCGGCCCTCCCAGGCCGCGTACGCCATCCCCGCCGCGCTCGCCCAGAGCGACCCGACCGTCTCGGCCTTCGAACGCTGGGCCCGCGAGCACCTCCACGAGCCGCTCGTCGTCTCCGAGGCGGCGCGGGCGCTGGGCATCAGCGAACGCACCCTGCAACGGGCCGTGTCCAGAACGCTGGGCACCACCCCGGTCCGCTTCGTCCAGGATCTGCGGGTCGAGCAGGCGAGCCATCTGCTGCGGACCACGACCCTGCCCCTCCCCGTCATCGCCCGCCGCGTCGGCTACGAGAACCCGGGCACCCTTCGACTGCTGCTCCGTACCCGCGCGGGCACGACGGCGACGAGCCTGCGCGGCCGGGCCTGAAGCCCGCCGGGCCGCCGGCCGGCGAGTCCCGGCCCCCGGGCCCCGCCCGGACCCGCTCGGATGGCCCGAACCCGGCCGCTGCCCAAGGGTGGATCCCAGGTGGATCCCCAGGCGATCGAACGGAAGAGGCACATGCCGAAATACCTGATCCAGGCCAGCTACAGCGCCGAGGGCACCAAGGGCCTGCTCGCCGAGGGCGGCACGGGCCGCAGGGAGGCCGTGGTGCGGACCCTCGCGTCGTGCGGCGGCACCCTCGAATGGATGTACTTCGCCTTCGGCGACGACGACCTGTACATCGTCGCCGACATGCCCGACGACGTCTCCATGGCCGCCACATCCATCGCGGTGCGTGCCACGGGGGCGATCCGCTCCCGGGCCGTACCCCTGCTCAGCCCGGAGGACATCGACGCGGCCACCACGAAGGCCGTCGACTTCCGGGCGCCGGGTGCCTGACCGTCCGGAACATCACGCCGTACGGAATGCCGTACGGCATGCCGACGCCGCCGGGACACCCGTCCCGGCGGCGCGGCACTCCTGTCCGCCGTCTGGCGGCTCCTTGCCTTCTGCCGGCTCCTGTCCGCCGGCTCAGGACTGCTGACTCATCGGCTCACTGCTCGATCGGACGTCCGTCCGTCCCGCACACGTAGCCCGCGACGATGCAGTCCCGCACCCGGCGCTCCAGCTCCGCCTGGTCCCAGGCGTTGAAGAAGTCGCCGTGGAAGGTGTAGCCGGGCGCGTCGGTCACGTTCGCCCCGTCCCGGGTGCCGGCGAGGGTGAGCCCGCCGCCCTGAACCGGCCAGGTGATCAGCAGCTCCAGCCGGGGCACGACCACGGGGTGACTGGACGGGCACGTCTGGCCGGTCGCGTACGCCATGTGGTCACGATGGTTGGCGCTGTCCAGGTTCTTCCCGTCCCAGCAGGTGGGGAAGTCCAGATAGTTCTCCAGCTTGGTGCCGGCCGGGCAGTTCATGAAGTCCCGGCTCGACTCGGGCCGTCCGACACAGGACCAGCGCGCGGCCGGATTCTGGTCGGGCGAGGTGGCGAGGGCGTTGCCGACGACGTACCGCAGTCCGCGCGGGTGGGCGACGGCACGCGTCCGGTCGGTGATGCCCTGGTAGTAGACGGTGACCCGCTCGGGGGCCACGGGCACTCCGTTCCGGTAGAGGGTGGGCGTCCAGTAGGAGGAAAGGTCGGTCTGCGGGGTGCAGTTGGTGGTGCCCGCGCTCAGCGACTGGAGCGTCGAGGAGGCGTTCGCCGTCCTGTTCCCGTAGAACTCGTGGATGTGGGAGCGGCCCGCCTGGCCGGGGAAGACGATCGGGTCGTCGCCCTGCCGGTGGCTGGAGAAGCAGTCGGCGCGGAATTCGCTCCCCCGCAACGGGGCCGCGGCCTGGGCGGTGATCGCCGCCGCCTGGGCCTTGGTGTACGTGTAGGCGTGGGCTTTGTGGTTCGTCCGGTCGTGGCCCGCGCCGCCGTGGTCGTTCCCGGTCGCGCATCCGGCCGTCGTCAGGAAGAGCACGGCCGCCGCGCCCGCGAGCAGCCTGCGGATCAGCATGTCCGTCGTCCTCCTGTCAGCCGAACGGGATGCGGACGACGGACTGGTTGCCGATGCCCAGGGTGCTGGCGCCGTTGCCGATGGCGTTCCACACCTCGATCCGCACCTTGCCGTTCGTCAGGTTCCCGTGCGTACCGGTGGCGGACTGCAGTCCTCTGGCCTGTGTGTAGTGCTCGTAGCCCGGCGCGGGATCGGTGGCGAAGTAGTGGTACGTCTCGGTGCGGTCCCAGGTCCCGTCCCCCGTGCGGTCGTAACTCACCCTCACCTGCTGGCCGTTGGCGACGGTCGTGCCCGCGTCCACGAAGAGGTCGAACTGGGTCGAGCCGCCGTTGTACGCCCTGGTGATCGGGCCCGAGGTGAACACCTGAGGACTGTGCGGGCTGCCGTCGTGGTTCGCGCCCCCGGCCGAGGCGAGCGCGACGGTGGAGCCTGCGCCGGTCGCGTCACCGGCGGCGCCGCTGCCCCGCAGATACAGCTGGGAGGAGCCGGACGGGGGCGGGTCGGTCGGGTCCGGCGGGGTCGTGCTGCCGCCCCGGGTCCACACGCCGACGTAGTCGACCAGCATCGGGCGCCCGGGGACGGTCGCGGCCGTCGGGGTCTTCCCGGCCAGCGCGTCCGGGAAGGCACCGCCGATCGCGACGTTGAGCAGGAGGAAGTAACCCGCGTGCTCGGTCATGTTGGCCCAGGTGCCCGCGTCCACCCGGTTCTGGTCCACGCTGTGGAAGAGCTGGTCGTCCACGTACCAGCGCAGCGCGTTGGGCGAGGCGGAGCGGTCCCACTCGAAGCGGTACGTGTGGAACGCCGACTGGCAGCTGGCGCCGGGGCAGGTGCGGCTGGCGCCGAGGCCGGTCGTCTCGTTGCACGGCCCGCCCGGGTTCACCCCGCAGTGGAGCACGCCCCAGACGGAGTTGATGCCGTTGACGTTCTCCATGATGTCGAACTCGCCGATGCCGGGCCAGTTCCAGTAGTTGCCCCGGTACGGCGCGCCGAGTGCCCAGAAGGCGGGCCAGTAGCCGAGTGCCGCGTCACCGGTCACATTGGGCATCTGGATGCGGCCCTCGATACGGAGGGTGCCGCCGGCCGGGGCCTTGAAGTCGGCGCGGCGGGTCTCGATCCGGGCGGAGGTCCAGTTCCCGGCGCCGTCGCGGAGCGGGGTGATGCGGAGGTTGCCGTTGCCGTCGAGGCTGAGGTTGTCGGGACTGGACGTGTAGTTCTGGATCTCGCCGGTGCCCCAGTTGCCGGGGCCGCCGGGGTAGCCGTGACCGGTGTCGATCTGCCAGTCGGCGGAGGACGGCAGGGACCGGTCAGGACCGGTGAAGTCGTCGCTCCACTGCAGGGTCCAGCCGGGTGCGGGCGGTACGTCCCCGCGCGCGGTCCCGGCGCCGCCGACGGCGAGGAAGCCGGTGAGGGCGACCACGGCGGCGAGGACGGCGGTGAGGGCGGGGAATCGCGAGAGTCTGCTGATGCGGCTCGTGCTCAAGGAAGACCTCCGGAGGGGGGTGGTGCCGGAGTGGGGCTGAGAGCGCTCTCAGAGAGTTTTTGTAGATGGAGACAGGGCAGCCGTCAATGCCTTGCGTGCCTTAACTTCCCGAACGCACAAGCTGGTTGGCGACACGGCAGTGGCCCGTACGGTGTCGCCGGGCACCCCCTCGACCGCGTCACGCCGCGTCGAGCAGCCGGACCTCTTCGTCGCTGAGCACGATCCCGGCCGCGGCGGCCGAGTCCCGTACCGACTCCGGTCTGCTCGCCCCCGGGATCGGGATCACCACGGGCGATCGCGCCAGCAGCCAGGCGAGCGCCACCTGCTGGGGGCTCACCCCCCGCTCCCTGGCCACCCGGTGGAAGCCCGCGAACGCCGGCTCCTCGGCCTGCCCCGACGTTCCGTCCAGTGAGCTGCGCGAGATCCCGCCGAGCGGACTCCACGGCAGGAACGCCAGCCCCAGTCCGGCACAGAGCCGAAGCACCTGCTCGCTGTCCCGCACGGCGGGCGAGTAGCGGTTCTGCACCGACACCAGCCGCTCGCCGAGAATCTCGCGGGCCTGGCCGATCCGCGCCGCGTCGGCGTTGGAGATTCCGGCCAGCCGGATGGTGCCCTCGTCGAGCAGCTCGCGGATGGCGCCCAGCGAATCGGCGTACGGCACCGCGGGATCGGGCTTGTGCAGCTGGTACAGCCCGATGGCCTCGACGCCCAGCCGCTGGGCGGACTCCCGCGCGGCACGCTTGAGATGGCGGGGGTCGCCGTTCACGGACCAGCCGCCGTCGGCGGCGCGGCCCCTGCCGCCCTTGGTGGCGACGAGGACATCGCCGGTGTCGCCGCCGTACGCCGCGAGCGCGCGGGCGACCAGCAGTTCACCGGAGCCCGGCTCGCCGCTCGGCGGATGGTAGGAGTCGGCCGTGTCGATCAGCGTCACCCCGGCGTCGAGGGCGGCGTGGACCGTGGCGACGGCGCGTGCCTCGTCCGGGTGGCCCTCGATGGACAGCGGCATGGCGCCGAGCCCTATCGCGCCGACCCGTACGCCTCCGATCGTGCGGTGGTGCATCACCGTTCGCCCTTTCCGTCCTGCGTCGCGTGCACGGCCTCGGCGATCGCCCGCGCCAGCCAGTCCGAGGTGTGGCGGAAGGCGAAACCGAGCCGCTCGGCGCGGGAATTGTCCATTCCGTAGGAGCGCGTGAAGGAGAACGGTGAGGTCTCACCGTCCTCGACCTCACGGAACACGGCCTTTCCGCCCACTTCCGTTTCGATCGCGGCGCAGATGTCCGACGTGGTGAGGGGGCCATGGGAATGGGCGTTGACCGGGCCGGTGAAATCCTGGACCGCCGTCCAGGCGAGGAAGTCGGCGATCTCCTCGACGTACACATACGTCGCGGGCTGGTTCCCGACCGGTACGCGCACGGGTTCGCCGGACCGGATCCGCCGCGCGTAGTGGTCGACGCGCCCGGTGAAGTCGTCGTCCCCGCCCAGCACATGAGCGACGCGCACCGCCACGTACGAGAAGGCCGGGTCCCGGGCGAAGACCGCTTCGGCCTGCCGCTTTCCCTCTCCGTAGTGCGCGTCGAGGAAGTCCGGGTCGTCCCAGGGCAGGGTGGTGTCCACCGGCACGGAACGCGGATCGACAGCCTCCTCGCGGACCGGCAGCGGCGAGTGCTCGTACTCGTACACCTCGACCGTCGACGTCATGACATAGCGCCGGGTGCGCGGCCCGAACACACGGCGGGCGATCTCCGCCTGGCGCGGTGTGTAGCAGACCTGGTCGATGACGACGTCGAAAGTGCGTGAGGCGAGCGCGGCATTCAGGGAATCCTCGTCATCACGGTCGGCCATGAGATGAGTGGCACCCGCGGGCGGTCTCGACGAACCTCGATTGACGACCGTCACCCGGTGTCCGCTCCGCAGGAGCCGCGATATCAGCCGTCTGCCGAAATAGCGGTTCCCGCCGATGACGCATATCCCGAGCTCCCCGCCCTTGTCGCTGCCCATTACCGGTTCCCTTCAACTCCCTTTTGCGGCACACCAAGTGTTACGTTTGCGGGCCATGACCTGAAGGGGGAACCGTGGGAGATCCGACTGCCGCACCGAAAGAACCACGGCATTTGCGCCCCGCCACTGTCGAAACCTCGGCGGCCGCCTTCGACGCCGTCGACCGGCAGATCCTGGAGCTCCTCCAGAGCGACGGCCGCATCAGACTCAGCGAGCTCGGCCGCCGTGTGCGGCTCAGCCCGGCGGCGGTGACCGAGCGGGTGCGCCGGCTGGAGGCGTGCGGCGCGATCACCGGGTACGGCGCGCATGTGTCCCCGGCCCGCCTGGGGTACGGCATCCAGGCCTTCATCCGGGTCGACCCGCACGGCGGCTACACCCTGAAGCACCCCAGGACGCTGGAGCTGACCTCCCGCCCCGAGGTCCTGGAGGTCCACCACGTCGTCGGCGAGGACTGCTGGATCATCAAGGTCGCCGTGACGGACACCGTGCACCTGGAGGACGTTCTGGAGCAGACCTCGGCGCTCGGGCGTACGACGACCTCGATCGTGCTGTCGTCACCGGTGCAGCGGAAGCCGCTGCTACCCCCGAGCCGCTGAGCTGGATCATTACCTCCAGGTGAGTATCCGACTTCTTTGTCGGTACTTGTGGGGTTGTGTGCGGCGAACAAGCATGATCCGTATGCCTACCGACAGCACCACCAAGCCTCCCGTCACCGTCCTCGGCCTCGGCGCCATGGGCCAGGCCCTCGCCGGAGCGCTGCTCGCCGCCGGCCATCCGACCACCGTCTGGAACCGCTCGCCGGGCAAGGGCGACGCACTCGTCGCACGCGGCGCCGTGCGCGCCGCCAGTGCCGAAGAGGCCGTACGCGCCGCCGAGTTGACCATCATCTGCGTGGTGGACCACGAGGCGGCCGGGGCGATCCTCGAACCGCTCGCCGACGCGCTCCGGGGCCGGGTCCTGGTCAACCTCACCTCCGACACCCCCGAGCGCTCCCGCGAGAGCGCCGCCTGGGCCGCCGGGCACTCCATCGCGTACGTCGGCGGCTCCGTGATGGTGCCGACCCCGCTGGTCGGCACGGCCGACGCGCTGCTCTTCCACTCCGGCTCGCAGGAGGCGTTCCAGCGGCACGAGTCCACCCTGAAGGCGCTCGGCGGCCGGACCGTCTTCGTGGGCACGGACCCCGGACTGGCCGCGCTCTACGACCTCTCGCTGCTGGACTTCTTCTACGGCAGCATCTCGGGCCTGGTGCACGCGTACGCGCTGGCCGCGGCCGACGGTGTCAGGGCCGTGGACATCGCGCCGTACCTCGGGACGATCGTGCAGATCCTGCCGCCCATCGCCGAGTACACGGCGGAGAACATCGACGCGGGCACCTACCCGGGCGACCAGGCCAACCTCGGCATGATGGCGACGGGCGTCGACCACATCCTGCGCGCCGCCCGCCACCGCGGACTCGATGTCTCGCAGCTGGAATCCATCAAGGCCGTGGCGGACCGGGCGATCGCCAAGGGGCACGGTGGCGACGACTGGGCGAGCACGGTGGAGGCGCTGCGGGGCGCCTAGTGACCCGGTTCGGAGATGCGTGAGCAGTAGCGGCAGATGCGGTCGAGGATCTGGTCGGCGGTCTTGGTCCACTTGAAGGGCCGGGCGTCGTCGTTCCAGACCTTGGTCCAGTTTTCGAGTGCGGTCTTGAGGTCGTCGAGGGAACAGAACACCCCACGTTCCAGGCAGCGCCGTTCCAGCTCGGCGAACCATCGTTCGACCTGGTTGATCCAGGACGAGTAGGTGGGGGTGAAGTGCAGCTGGAACCGGGGGTGCGCGAGCAGCCACGTGTGCACCACCGGTGCTTTGTGGGCGGAGAGGTTGTCGCAGATGACGTGGACCGCCAGGCCCTTGTCGGTCTGGCGGTCGATCTCGTCGAGGAAGTCGCGGAAGTCCACGGCCCGGTGCTGGGCGGACAGTTTCGTGATCACTTTGCCGGTGGCGGTGTTCAGGGCGGCGAACAAGTCGACGGTGCCGTGCCGGACGTAGTCGAAACTGCGCCGCTCGGGCACTCCCGGGATCATCGGAAGCACCGGCGCGGTCCGCTCCAGGGACTGGATCTGAGGTTTCTCGTCCACCGCGAACACCACCGCGTTCGCCGGCGGAGCGAGATACAGGCCCACGACGTCACGGATCTTGTCGATCAGGAACGGGTCCGGGGAGATCTTGAACGTCTCGGTTCGCCATGGCTGCAGACCGAAGGCGTGCCAGATCCGCAGGACACTGGCCGGCGAGATCCCCACGGCCTTGGCCAGCTCCCGCTTGGACCAGTGGGTCCCGCCGGGAGGCGTCTCCTCCAGAGTACGGACCACCACGTCTTCGACCTGGGCGTCTGTGATGGTCCGCGGCACCCCCGGCCTCGGCTCGTCGGCGAGTCCGTCGAGCCTGGCCCGCAGGAACCTTGTGCGCCATTTGGCGACGGTGCCCCGGCTGACTCCCAGGCGGGCAGCGACCGCCAGGTTCGGCCCGCCCTCCGCACACGCCAGCACGATCCGGGCCCGCAGGGCCAGACCCTGCGCGGTCGTCCGGCGCTTGACCCAGTCGTTCAGTACCTGCCGCTCGGTCTCACTCAGAACCAACGGCTCCAGCCTGCTGTCACCCACAACCAACAGCAGACCGAAGCTGTCCAGCACCCGTCAGGCAAACCCACGAATTGGTACGCAAAGCAACTCATGGGGTGCCCAACGAACTCACAACCAGATCACTAGGCCTGCGTCGTCAGGCCCGCCCCGCCCGCCTCGTTCCGCCGTACATCAGCCGCCGCAGCACCGCCTCGGCGGGGCCGCGGCGGCCCCGGCCTTCCAGGGCGTACGCGCCGGCCACCGTGAGCAGCCAGACGGCGGTCGCGAACAGGGCCGTCGTCGCGCTCGTGAGGTGCTCGCCGAGGCCCAGGCCCCAGGCCGCGAGGAGCGGCGCGAAGACGAGTGAGTGCGCGAGGTAGCAGGACAGCGACCGCTTGCCGACCGCGGACACGGCGGTCACGGCCGTGGCGCCCGGAGTGCGCCCGCGGGCCGGACGAGCGGTCCACCAGTGCGCGAAGAGGGCGATCGCGGCGACGTATCCGAGGCCGGCGGCGTTGCCGGTGACGTCGCGGAGGACGGTCAGGGCTCCCGACTCGCTCTGCGCCGCGTCCGGTACGCGCAGTGCGCCGATGTGGGCGAGGGCGGCGGGCAGTCCGCCGAGCCAGCCGACGGTGATGCCGACGACGGCTGTGCGGCGCAGCAGCGGCAGATGGCGACCGGGCTCCTCCAGGACGCGCCGCCGGGCGGCCCGGAAGCCGAGCAGGAAGATGACGTAGGTGCCGCCGACGAGGGAGAGCGGCGCGGCGGCGAACGTCACGAACAGGCCGGTGGTCAGCCGGGTGCCGGCCGCGGCGAGCCAGCTCTCCTCACCGCCGGCGTACGCCAGGTGTCCCGGCTCCGCGCCCGCGTCCCCGAGCGAACCCAACTCGCCCCGGATCAGGGCGAACAGCGCCGGCCCCGCCGTCAGGAGCACCAGCTGAGCGGTCGCGATCCCGATCCACCAGGTCAGCGCGCGGTCGCTGCGGCGCAGGAAGAACCAGCCGAGCACGAGGCTCAGCAGCCCGTAGTAGCCGAGGATGTCGCCGGCCATCAGCAGGGTCGCGTGCGCGAGACCGATGACGAGCAGCCACAGGCTGCGCCTGCGCAGAATGCCGACCGCGTCGCGCTCGGAGGTCCCGGCCGCGGTCTGGCGCAGGTAGAGCTGCGTCATCCCGTAGCCGAAGAGGAACGCGAAGAGCGGGTAGACGCGCAGATCCAGCACCACGATCATCGTGAACTGCACCGCCCGGTCCGGCCACGACCCGTCGACCGGCTGCCATCCCGAGGGACCGCGACGTGCGGTCCACAGATGGAACGCGGTGTTGGACAGCACGATGAGCAGGAGCATCAGCCCCCGCGCGAAGTCGGGCGCGAGCGCGCGTTCCCCGGTGCGTACGGGCACGGGCCCGGGGCGGGACGCCGGCGACGTGGTCTCAGCGGTCATGCGGGCACGCTAGGGAGGCCGACCGGCTGCCGGACATCGGTCTTACGTCCATGCCGGACCGACGAAGGTATGCGGCCTTCCGTGAGCACGCTGCCCGCCGGGCGTGAGCCGCGTCCCGGCGCCGCGTACACAAACAGGCCCCGTACACAAACACAAAAGCCCCGGTCCGCATTTGACGGCCGAGGCATTTTCTCGCGTATATTGAATAGTTCCGTGTGCGCACGTGACAAAGCGCACGGAGAAGTTCAATAAACTTACTCTAGCGGTTCAGGAGCTGCATTGTCAACCGAGGAAATGCGGCAGGAACAACGATTCGTCTCGCTCGCCCATGAGCGCCTCGACCAGCTCCGGGCCGAGGCCGAGGCCGCCGTCCGCGCCACGATCGCGCAGGTCAGCACCGACCGGCAGGCGCGTGTGGAGCGCGATATCGGCGTGGCCGAGCACTCCGCGTCGCTCGCCGCGCTGAATGCCGCGGACGCCGGGCTCTGCTTCGGGCGTATCGACCGGCGTGACGGAGTCACCCATCACATCGGGCGCACCGGAATCCGCAAGGACGACACCGAGCGCACTCCGCTGCTGATCGACTGGCGCGCTCCAGTCGCGCGTCCGTTCTATCTCGCGACCGGATACGAGCCGATGGGGCTGCGCCGCCGCCGGCACATCACCAGCGAGGGCCGCACCGTCACCGCGCTGCACGACGAGATCATGGATCTCGCCGATCCCACCCGCACCGGCTACGAGTCGCACGACGCCGACGAGGTGCTGCTCGCCGCGCTCGGCAGTGCCCGCACCGGACGCATGGGTGACATCGTCTCGACGATCCAGGCCGAGCAGGACCACATCATCCGCGCCCCGCAGCGCGGACTGCTCGTCGTCGAGGGCGGGCCGGGCACCGGGAAGACCGCGGTCGCGCTGCACCGGGCCGCGTACCTGCTGTACGCGCACCGGGAGCAGCTCGCCAAGCGGGCCGTGCTGATCGTCGGGCCCAACCCCGCCTTCCTCGGCTACATCGGAGAGGTGCTGCCCTCGCTCGGTGAGACGGGCGTACTCCTGGCGACGGTCGGCGAGTTGTTCCCCGGTGTGCACGCCACGGGCACCGACAGCCCCGCGGCCGCCGCAGTCAAGGGCCGCGCGGACATGTCCGCCGTGCTGGCCGAGGCCGTACGGGACCGGCAGCGGGTGCCCGAGAAGGGCGAGCCGATCGTCATCGCGCACGACGACGGGGAACTGGTCCTCGACTGGGACATGGCCGTGGAGGCACGTCACAAGGCCCGCGAGACCGGACTTCCGCACAACCTCGCCATGCCCTACTTCGCCTTCCGGATCGTCGACGACCTGACCGACCAGCTCGTCGACCGCATCGGCGCCGACCCCTACGGCGGCCCGAACTTCCTCGGCCCCGACGACATCGCCCAGCTGGGCAAGGCCGTCGCCGCCAGCAGCGAGGTGCACGCCGCGATCAGGTCGCTCTGGCCGTCGCTCACCCCGCAGGAGTTCCTCGCGGACTATCTCGCCGACCCCACCGGTCTCCCCGACGAGGACGCCGCCCTGATCCGGCGCACCCGGGGCCCCTGGACATCCGCCGACGTGCCCCTCCTCGACGAGGCCGCCGAGCTCCTCGGCGAGGACGACTCCGCGGCGCGCGCCGCCGCCGAGGCCGAGCGGGCCCGCCGTATCGCGTACGCGCAGGGCGTCCTCGATGTCTCCTACGCCTCCCGTACGTACGAGTTCGAGGACAAGGAGGACGTCGACGCCGACGCCTCGGAGGTGCTGTCCGCCCACGACATCATCGACGCGGAGCGGATGGCCGAGCGGCACGAGGAGGCCGACCACCGCAGCGCCGCCGAGCGCGCGGCCGCCGACCGGACCTGGGCGTTCGGGCACATCATCGTCGACGAGGCACAGGAGCTGTCGGCGATGGCCTGGAGGCTGCTGATGCGCCGCTGCCCGACACGCTCGATGACCCTCGTCGGCGACCCGGCGCAGACCGGTGACCTGGCGGCACCTCCCACGCCCAAGGCCGTGGGGGACGGAGGGGACTTCTGGCAGCAGATCCTCGGGCCGTTCGTCGAGGACCGCTGGGAGCTGGCGCGGCTCGGGGTCAACTACCGTACGCCCGCCGAGATCATGGAGTACGCGGCCGGGCGGCGCCGGGCCGGCGACCCCGGATTCACCCCGCCGCGCTCCATCCGCTCCACGGGCGTGCACCCCTGGGAGCGCACCGTCGCGCTCGCCGAGGTGGCGCGGCTGGCGCAGGAAGAGGCACCGGCCGAGGGCCGGCTCGCCGTCATCGCCCCGCGCGAACTCCACGCGCGGCTCACGGGCCTCGGCGACGACGGGCCGCTCGACCTCTCCCGGCCCGTCGTGCTGATCGACCCGCGCCAGGCCAAGGGCCTGGAGTTCGACACGGTGCTGGTCGTCGCGCCCGAGCTGATGCTGCCCAACGACCTCTATGTGGCGCTGACCCGGGCCACCCAGCGGCTCGGGGTCATCACACCGGCCGCCCCGGTCACACCGGCTTCAGCCACACCGTCGCCAGTGGCGGCAGGGTGAGCTGGACGCTCGTACGGTGGCCGTGGGCGGCGACGGACTCCGGCTTCAGCGGCTCCTCGGTGCCGACGTCGCCGCCGCCGAACCGCGCCGCGTCCGTGTTCAGCACCTCCGCCCAGGCGGACACGGACGGCGGGACCCCGATCCGGTACTCGTGGCGCACCACGGGCGAGAAGTTCGACACCGCGAGCAGCGGGGCCCCCTCGGCGTCGAAGCGGAGGAAGGCGAGGACATTGTCGTCGGCGGCCCCGCCGTCGACCCAGGCGAAGCCCTCGGGGACGGTGTCCTGCTGCCACAGCGCCGGGGTCGCCGCGTACACCGCGTTCAGCTCGCGCACCAGGTCCCGTACGCCACGGTGGTCCGGCTCGGCTTCGTACGACGGGTCGAGCAGCCACCAGTCCGGGCCGTGGCCCTCCGACCATTCCGCGCCCTGGGCGAACTCCTGCCCCATGAAGAGCAGTTGCTTGCCGGGGTGGGCCCACATGAAGCCGAGGTACGCCCGGTGGTTGGCGCGCTGCTGCCACCAGTCGCCGGGCATCTTCGACACCAGTGCCCGCTTGCCGTGCACGACCTCGTCGTGCGAGATCGGCAGCACGTAGTTCTCGCTGTACGCGTACACCATCGAGAACGTCATCTCGTTGTGGTGGAACTTGCGGTGCACCGGCTCGTGCTCCATGTAGCCGAGCGAGTCGTGCATCCAGCCCATGTTCCACTTCAGGCCGAAGCCGAGTCCGCCGAAACCTCCCGGTCCGACATGGTGGGTCGCCCGGGTCACCCCGTCCCAGGCCGTGGACTCCTCGGCGATCGTGACGACGCCCGGACACCGGCGGTAGACGGTCGCGTTCATCTCCTGGAGGAAGTCGACGGCGTCCAGGTTCTCCCGGCCGCCGTGCTCGTTGGGGCTCCATTCGCCGTGCTCGCGCGAGTAGTCGAGGTAGAGCATCGAGGCGACCGCGTCCACCCGCAGTCCGTCGATGTGGAACTCCTCGCACCAGTACACGGCGTTGGCGACGAGGAAGTTACGGACCTCCTTGCGGCCGTAGTCGAATTCGAGGGTGCCCCAGTCGGGGTGCGCGGCACGGGCCGGATCGGAGTGCTCGTACAGCGGACGGCCGTCGAACTCGGCCAGCGCCCAGTCGTCCTTGGGGAAGTGCGCGGGCACCCAGTCGACGATGACCCCGATGCCGGCCCGGTGCAGTGCGTCGACCAGATGGCGGAAGTCGTCCGGGGCGCCCATCCGGGCCGTCGGCGCGTAGAAGCCGGTGACCTGGTAGCCCCACGACCCGCCGAAGGGATGCTCCGCGACCGGCATGAACTCGACATGGGTGAAGCCGAGATCCCTGACGTAGGCGGGGAGTTGGGTGGCGAGCTGCCGGTACGTGAGCCCCGGACGCCAGGACGGCAGATGCACCTCGTAGACGGAGAGCGGCGCCTCGTGCACGGGCCGGCTGCCGCGCTGCTCCATCCACTCCGCGTCGTGCCACACATGGTGGGACTCGGTGACGACGGACGCGTTGGCGGGCGGAGCCTCGGTGCGGCGCGCCATCGGGTCGGCGCGGACCGTGCGGGTGCCGTCGGGCCGGGTGATCTCGAACTTGTAGAGCGTGCCGTCGCCGATGCCGGGGAGGAACAGCTCCCAGATCCCCGACGAGCCGAGCGAGCGCATCGAGGAGGCCGTGCCGTCCCAGTAGTTGAAGTCCCCGACGACCCTGACGCCGCGCGCGTTCGGCGCCCAGAGGGTGAACCGGGTCCCGGTGACGCCCTGGTGCGTCATCGGCCGGGCCCCGAGGGCCTGCCACAGTTCCTCGTGTCGGCCCTCGCCGATCAGATGCAGATCGAGGTCGCCGAGCGCGGGCAGGAAGCGGTACGGGTCGGCGAACTCGACCGTGGTGTCCTCGTACGCCACCTGGAGCGTGTACTCGGGCGCCTTGCGCAGCGGCAGCAGCGCCGAGAAGAAGCCGTCGCCGTCCGCGTGCAGCTCGGCACGCAGCCCCTTGGCCAGCAGCGTCACCGACTCCGCGTACGGCCGCAGCACGCGGAACACCACCCCGCCGCGGACGACGTGCGCGCCGAGCAGGGCATGCGGATCGTGATGCGTGCCACTGAGCAGCCGCTCCCGGTCGGATTCATCGAGCGGTTTGGCGGGGCGAATGCCATTGCGGGGAGTCACGGGGGACGGCCTCCTTGTACGTGGGCGGGGGGAGTGGGCAGGGTCAGGGCAGGCGGGGTCAGCCCGCCGGGCCGGCGAGTCGCCGGATCGCGGACATCGGGACCGGCAGCCAGTCCGGCCGGTGCCGGGCCTCGTACACGACCTCGTACACCGCCTTGTCGGTCTCGTAGGCACGCAGCAGTTCCGGCTCGGTCCGCGGGTCGCTGCCCGAGGCCTCGGCGTAGCCGTCGCAGTACGCCGCACGGCAGCGCGCCGCCCATGCCGGGTTCCAGGGGCGGTGCGAGCGGGCCGCGTAGTCGAAGGAGCGCAGTATCCCCGCGATGTCGCGCACCGGCGGCTGGACCTCGCGGCGCTCGTCGAGCGGACGGGCCGGTTCGCCCTCGAAGTCGATGACCGACCAGCCGCCGTCGGGGGTGCGCAGCGTCTGGCCGAGATGCAGATCGCCGTGGATGCGCTGGGCCCGGCCGTCGCCGTCGAAGGTCGCCCCGGCGATCGCGTCGAAGGCGGTGCGCAGCCCCCGGACGTACGGCAGCAGGGCGGGCACGGCGCGCACGGCCGCGTCCAGCCGTTCGTTCATCGCGGTCGCCAGATCCTCGGTCTGCGGGCGGCTCAGCGACACCGTCGGCAGGGCCGCCGCGAGCGCGGTGTGCACCTCGGCGGTGGCCCGGCCCAGGGCCTGGGCCTCCGCGGTGAAGTCCCGCCCCGCGGCGAGCGCCTTCAGCGCCAGCTGCCAGCCGTCCTGGGAGCCGCGCAGATAGGGCTGGAGGACGCCCAGGGTGCAGGGTTCGGGAGCGTCCGACTCGAACCAGGCGACGGGTGCGGGCACCCGGTCGCAGCCCGCCCCGGCGAGTGCGAGCGGCAGCTCCAGATCGGGGTTGATGCCCGGGTACACCCGACGGAAGATCTTGAGGATGTACGAATCCCCGTACACCAGCGAGGAGTTGGACTGCTCGGCGTCCAGCACCCGGGCGGGCAGCCCGCCCAGCACGGGCACCGCCCGGTCGAAGCGGAGCGGGCCGAACCGGCCGGGGGTGCGCAGCCGCTCCAGCAGCAGCGCCGCGAGCCGTGGGTCGTGCAGGCCCTCGTAGACGGTCCGGCCGGCCAGCGGGCCGTCGGTCACGCGGCCGATCAGCGCGGAGGCGAGATACGGCGGCGGCGTCGTCCTGACGCCGAGCAGCAGCTGGTAGCAGTCGCCGCCGTGCGGCGCGTCCCGCTTGCCGCCGGCGGTCCTGCCCCCGGCGCCGGTGGCCTTCCCGGTGGCCTGCCCGGCCTGCTGGACGCGCAGCAGCAGATGCAGCAGACCGGGGCCGGTCGAGTCGACCGGCAGCAGCTCGGCCGCCGCCACCAGGGAGAAGCCGGTGACCGGGCGTCCCTTTCCCGCGAACCACCGCTGCCGGGGCAGCCACTCGCGCAGCAGTGGCGAGAGCGAAGGCAGCAGGGCGACGGGGGTCCGGGTGGATGCAGCCTCCGACATGGCATCGCGTCCTTTCCCCGGGCACACCACAGGATGCGAAGAGTGTCCCGGATTGCGGCAAATAATAGCTGTCCGGGCTGTGCATGGGGCTCCCCCCGCCGCAGGCTGGGGGAGTGTCGGGTGAGGATGGTCCGTACGGACTCGGAACCGGTCACGGAACAGGTCGCGGAACCGGTCATGGAACCGGTCTCGCGATCCGTCCTGGAACCAGCCTCGATATGAGGGGAATCGTGCCCCGTGCGGGGCGGTGACAACCGCCCCGCACACGACATGGCATGTGCCGGAATCACGCGCGCCTGGGGGCCGCCGTCTTCCGTGCCGTCCCGTTCGCCGCGGTCTCGCCGGCGACGGCCTCGCCGCGCAGCCGGAACCAGTAGAAGCCGTGCCCCGCGAGCGTCAGCAGATACGGCCACTCACCGATCGCGGGGAACCGCACCCCGCCGATCAGCTCCACCGGATGACGGCCGTTGTACCTCCGCAGGTCGAGCTCCGTCGGCTGGGCGAACCGCGAGAAGTTGTTCACGCACAGCACCAGATCGTCCGTGCCGTCCTCCGTCGAGGGGGCCTCGCGCAGATACGCCAGCACGGCCGGGTTCGACGACGGCAGTTCGGTGAAGGAGCCGAGCCCGAAGGCACGGTTCTGCTTCCGGATCTCGATCATCCGCCGGGTCCAGTGCAGCAGCGACGACGGCGACGCCATCGACGCCTCGACATTGGTGACCTGGTAGCCGTAGACCGGGTCCATGATGGTCGGCAGATACAGTCGGCCGGGATCGCAGGACGAGAAACCGGCGTTGCGGTCCGGCGTCCACTGCATCGGCGTGCGCACCGCGTCCCGGTCGCCCAGCCAGATGTTGTCGCCCATCCCGATCTCGTCGCCGTAGTACAGGATCGGCGAGCCGGGCAGCGACAGCAGCAGCGCGGTGAACAGCTCGATCTGGTTGCGGTCGTTGTCGAGCAGGGGCGCGAGCCGCCGCCGGATGCCGATGTTGGCGCGCATCCGCGGGTCCTTGGCGTACTCCGCGTACATGTAGTCGCGCTCCTCGTCGGTGACCATCTCCAGGGTCAGCTCGTCGTGGTTGCGCAGGAAGATCCCCCACTGGCAGTTCTTGGGGATCGCCGGGGTCTTGGCGAGGATCTCGGACACCGGGTAGCGGGACTCCCTGCGTACCGCCATGAAGATGCGCGGCATCACCGGGAAGTGGAACGCCATGTGGCACTCGTCGCCGCCCGCCGGGAAGTCGCCGAAGTAGTCGACGACGTCCTCGGGCCACTGGTTGGCCTCGGCCAGCAGCACCGTGTCCGGGTAGTGGGCGTCGATCTCCTTGCGGACGCGCTTGAGGAACTCGTGCGTCGCCGGGAGGTTCTCGCAGTTGGTGCCCTCCTCCTGGTAGAGGTAGGGCACCGCGTCCAGCCGGAAGCCGTCGATGCCGAGGTCGAGCCAGAAGCGCAGCGCGGAGACGATCTCCTCCTGCACGGCCGGGTTCTCGTAGTTGAGGTCCGGCTGGTGGGAGAAGAAGCGGTGCCAGTAGTACTGCTTGCGGACCGGGTCGAAGGTCCAGTTGGAGGTCTCCGTGTCGACGAAGATGATCCGCGCGTCCTGGTACTGCTTGTCGTCGTCGGCCCAGACGTAGTAGTCGGCGTACGGGCCGTCCGGGTCCTTGCGGGACTCCTGGAACCACGGGTGCTGGTCGCTGGTGTGGTTCATGACGAAGTCGATGATGACCCGCATACCGCGCTGGTGCGCGGCGTCGACGAACTCGACGAAATCGGCGAGGTCGCCGAATTCGGGGAGGACGGACGTGTAGTCGGAGACGTCGTAACCGCCGTCCCTGAGCGGGGACTTGAAGAACGGCGGCAGCCACAGGCAGTCGACGCCCAGCCACTGCAGATAGTCCAGCTTGGCGGTGATGCCCTTGAGGTCACCGACCCCGTCGCCGTTGCTGTCCTGGAAGGACCGTACGAGCACTTCGTAGAAGACGGCGCGTTTGAACCAGTCGGGATCCCGGTCCTTGGCCGGGGTGTCCTCGAAGAGGTCGTGGACGGGCTCGTTGACGATCATGATGTGGGTGACCCTCCGATCGGCGGGGACGGTCGCAGGACCACGATGTGCGCAGGCGTGACGCCCGGCTCGAGGCGCACATAGGCGGCCCTGCCCCAGTGATAGGTCTCGCCGGTGAGCTCGTCGCGCACCGGTACGGTCTCGTGCCAGTCGAGGCCGAGTTCCGGCATGTCAAACGAGACCGTCGCCTCCTGGGTGTGGTGGGGGTCGAGATTGACGACCACCAGAACGATGTTCGAACCCGTTCGCTTGCTGTACGCGATCACGGCGTCGTTGTCGGTGTGGTGGAAGTGGATGTTCCGCAGCTGCTGGAGCGCCGGGTGACGACGCCTGACCCGGTTGAGCGTGGTGATGAGCGGGGCGATGCTGCGCCCCTCGCGCTCCGCCGACTCCCAGTCCCGGGGCCGCAGTTGGTACTTCTCGGAGTCCAGGTACTCCTCGCTGCCCGGCCGCAGCGCGGTGTTCTCGCACAGCTCGTACCCGGCGTACACGCCCCAGGTGGGCGAGAGCGTCGCGGCAAGCACCGCACGCGCCTCGAACGCCGGCCGGCCGCCCTCCTGGAGGTAGGAGTGCAGGATGTCCGGCGTGTTCGCGAAGAAGTTGGGGCGCATGTACGCGGCCGACTCGCCGGACAGCTCGGTCAGATACTCGGTCAGCTCCTGCTTGGTGTTGCGCCAGGTGAAGTACGTGTACGACTGCTGGAAGCCGATCGCGGCCAGCGTGTGCATCATCGCGGGGCGGGTGAACGCCTCGGCCAGGAAGATCACGTCGGGATCGGTGCGGTTGATCTCACCGATGACCTTCTCCCAGAAGACCACCGGCTTGGTGTGCGGATTGTCGACGCGGAAGATGCGCACCCCGTGCGCCATCCAGTGCCGCAGCACCCGCAGGGTCTCCTTGACCAGGCCCTTCATGTCCTGGTCGAAGGCGATCGGATAGATGTCCTGGTACTTCTTCGGCGGGTTCTCGGCGTAGGCGACGGTCCCGTCTGCGCGGTGGTGGAACCACTCGGGGTGCTGCTCCACCCAGGGGTGGTCCGGGGAGCACTGCAGCGCGAAGTCCAGAGCCACCTCCATCCGCAGATCGCGGGCGCAGCGGACGAAGTCGTCGAAGTCGGCGAGGGTCCCGAGGGCGGGGTGGACCGTGTCGTGGCCGCCCAGGGGCGAGCCGATCGCCCAGGGAACGCCGACGTCGTGCGGACCGGCCTCCAGCGAGTTGTTGGGGCCCTTGCGGAAGGTGTTGCCGATGGGATGGATCGGCGGCAGGTACACCACGTCGAAACCCATCGCCGCGATGGCGGGCAGCCGCTGCGCCGCGGTCCTGAAGGTTCCCGAGACCGGCCTGCCGCGGTTGACCGTCGCGCCCTCGGACCGCGGGAAGAACTCGTACCAGGACCCGAACAGCGCCCTGGTGCGCTCCACCTGGAGCGGCAACGGCGGCGAGGACGTGACCAGTTCGCGCAGCGGATGGCGGTCGAGGGCGGCCACCGCCGCCGGGTCGAGCGCGGCCGACAGCCGCTCCCGGTCCGTCCGGCCGCCGTCCCGCAGTCCGTCCGCGGCGGCGAGCACCGCCTCCCGGCCGTCCTTCTTCGGCACGCCGGCGGCGGCCCGCTCGTACAGCTCGGCGCCCTCGGCGAGCACCAGCGCCGTGTCGATCCCGGCCGGGATCTTGATCCCGGCGTGATGGCGCCAGGTGGCCACCGGATCGCTCCACGCCTCGACGCCGTACGTCCACTGCCCCTCGGCGTCGGGGGTGACCTCGGCCCCCCAGCGGTCGGTACCGGGCGCCAGCTCACGCATCGGGGCCCAGGGACCCGGCCTGCCGCCGGGGTCGCGCAGGACGACGTTCGCGGCGACCGCGTCGTGCCCTTCACGGAACACGGTGGCGGTGACATGGAAGGTCTCGCCGACCACCGCCTTCGCGGGCCTTCGGCCGCAGTCGACGAGCGGGCGTACGTCCAGGACGGGAATGCGGCCAATCAGAGGGTTCACGGCATCACCTGGGGGCTGTGCGGGCATGGCGGGTCGAACGGGCGGTTCCGCCTCACGGGATGCGGCTTCACGGGGTGTGTCTCTGCGGGACGCGGCTTCACGGGGTGCGGGAGTTCTTTGTAGCTGCTCCGTTGACGGCTGGCGGGCTGCGGGCATGGCCGCTCCTGTCCGCGTTCACTCGAATGGAAGGGTCGCGAGTGTGCTCCGGTGCGTACCGGGGGAGCCTTCCCACGCCCTTCGGGTGCGCAATCCGGTGGTTCGTTAACTACTGGGTCGTAGCCGTACGGGCAAGACGGTTCAGACATCCGCCGAAGGTGGCACGGCCCGATGCGCCCTCCTCGCGCCGTGGTCGCTGAACGCGCGACGCCACTACGGTCGAAGGGTTGGGCGGACGCACAGCGCTGTGCGTCCCCGGCTGAACCTCCGCTTCGAAGGTGGGACCTGTGAAGGCCATTCGTCGATTCACCGTCCGCCCCGTCCTCCCCGAACCCCTCGCCCCGCTCAGCGAGCTGGCCCGCAATCTGCGCTGGTCGTGGCATGCGCCGACGCGGGAGCTGTTCCGCACCGCGGACCCCGCCGGATGGCAGGCGGCGGGCGGCGACCCGGTGCGGCTGCTCGGCTCCGTGTCCGCGGGGCGGCTCGCGGAACTCGCCACCGACCCGGACTTCCTGGTCCGCGTCCAGGACGCCGCCCGCGATCTCGACGACTATCTGCGCGGACGCCGCTGGTACCAGGAGCAGTCCGGCGACGGGGTGCCGCTGCCCGGGGCCGTCGCGTACTTCTCGCCGGAGTTCGGCATCACCGCCGCGCTCCCGCAGTACTCGGGCGGTCTCGGCATACTCGCCGGAGACCACCTCAAGGCCGCCAGCGATCTCGGTGTCCCGCTGATCGGCGTCGGGCTGCTCTACCGGCACGGCTACTTCCGCCAGACGCTGTCACGCGACGGCTGGCAGCAGGAGCACTACCCCGTCCTCGACCCCGACGAGCTGCCGCTGACCCTGCTCCGTGAGCCCGGCGGCGCACCCGCCCAGGTGTCCCTCGCGCTGCCCGGCGGCCGGGCGCTGCGGGCCCACCTCTGGCAGGCGCAGGTCGGCCGCGTACCCCTGCTGCTCCTCGACTCCGACGTCGAGGAGAACGCGCCGGGCGAGCGCGACGTCACCGACCGGCTGTACGGCGGCGGCAGCGAGCACCGGCTGCTCCAGGAGATGCTCCTCGGCATCGGCGGCGTCCGCGCGGTCCGCACGTACTGCCGGCTCACCGGCCATTCGGAGCCCGAGGTCTTCCACACCAACGAGGGCCACGCCGGATTCCAGGGCCTCGAACGGATCCGTGAGCTCCTCCCGTACGGACTCGACTTCGACGCCGCGCTCGAGGCGGTCAGAGCCGGCACCGTGTTCACCACCCACACCCCCGTCCCGGCCGGGATCGACCGCTTCGACCGTGAGCTGGTCGCCCGTCACTTCGGCGACGGCGGCGAGCTGTCCGGGGTGGACGGCGGACGGGTCCTGCGCCTCGGCATGGAGAGCTACCCGGGCGGCGAGCCCAACGTGTTCAACATGGCCGTGATGGGCCTGCGCCTCGCGCAGCGCGCCAACGGCGTCTCGACGCTGCACGGCGCCGTCAGCCGCGAGATGTTCCAGGGCCTGTGGCCGGGCTTCGACGCACCGGAGGTCCCGATCACCTCCGTCACCAACGGGGTCCACGCCCCCACCTGGGTGGCGCCCGAGGTGCTCGCTCTGGGCGACGACTTCGCCGCCACACCGGGTGCCGACCTGTGGGAGCTGCGCCGGGAGCTGCGCGAGCAGCTGGTGCACGAGGTACGGCGGCGGCTGTACGCGTCCTGGCGCCAGCGCGGTGCCGGGACCGCGGAACTGGGCTGGATCGACGGGGTGCTGGATCCCGATGTGCTCACCATCGGTTTCGCCCGCCGTGTTCCCGCCTACAAACGGCTCACCCTGATGCTGCGCGACCGCGACCGGCTGATGGAGCTGCTGCTGCATCCGGAGCGGCCGGTGCAGATCGTCGTCGCGGGCAAGGCGCATCCCGCGGACGACGGGGGGAAGCGGCTGGTCCAGGAGCTGGTGCGGTTCGCGGACGACCCGCGGGTGCGCCACCGGATCGTCTTCCTGCCCGACTACGGCATGGCGATGGCTCGCACGCTCTACCCGGGCTGCGACGTGTGGCTCAACAATCCGCTGCGGCCGCTGGAGGCGTGCGGCACCAGCGGAATGAAGGCCGCCCTCAACGGCGGGCTCAACCTCTCGGTGCTCGACGGCTGGTGGGACGAGTGGTACGAGCCCGACTTCGGCTGGGTCGTGCCCACGGCCGACGGCAGCGCCGCGGACGACGAGGACCGCCGGGACGATCTGGAGGCCGCCGCGCTGTACGGGCTGATCGAGGAGCGCATCGCGCCGCTGTTCTACGGCCGGGACGCGGACGGGCTTCCGGGCCGCTGGGTCGAGATGGTCCGCCGCACGCTCACCTCGCTCGGACCGAAGGTGCTGGCGGACCGGATGGTGCGCGAGTACGTGGACCGGCTCTACGCTCCGGCGGCCGGCGCCCATCGTGCACTCGCCCTGGACGGGGAGACCGCCCGTGAACTGGCCCGCTGGAAGGGCCGGGTGCGGGTGGCCTGGCCCGGTGTCTCCGTCGACCATGTCGAGGCGGGCGCGGCCGTGGGCACGGCGGAGCTGGGATCCACACTCGCCCTGCGCGTCTGTGTCACCCTCGGCGCACTCCAGCCGGAGGACGTGGAGGTGCAGGCCGTGGCGGGGCGGGTCGACCCGGACGACGCGATCGGCGACGCCCAGACCTTCCCGCTGAAGCCGGCTCCCGGAGGTCCCGACGGGACCGGCCGCCGGATCTACGAGGGCCCGCTCGCGCTCGACCGCACCGGGCCCTTCGGCTACACGGTCCGTGTGCTGCCCGCCCATCCGCTGCTGCCGCACGGCGCCGACCTCGGGCTGGTGGCGCTGCCGACGGGGACGACGGCGGAGGGCGCGGGGGTGCTGATGCGCTGACGCGGCGCGTCCTTCGGAAGCCGCGGTCCGAAACGCGGAGGCTGCCCGGGGGCAAGGGCCCCCGGGCAGCCTCGGTTGCGCGTCGGCTCAGAAGGTGAGCTTGACGCTGTTGATGTAGCCCGTGTCGTACGCCGCCCGGTCCTGGACGCGCAGCTTCCAGACGCCGTTGGCGACCTCGGAGGAGGCGTTGACCGTGTAGGTCGTCTGCACGTTGTCCGCCGAGTCGGAGGAGCTGAACGGCTTCAGGTTGTAGACCGTCCCGTCCGGGGCGACCAGGTCGACGACCAGGTCACCGCGCCAGGTGTGGATGATGTCCACGCCGACCTTGAGGGCGCTCGGCGCGTTGCCCGAGCGGCCGGAGACGGTGACCGAGGAGGTGACCGCCGCGCCGTTGTCCGGGATGGAGACGTCCGCGGTGTTCTCGAAGACGGTGCCCGGGTCGGGGTCGCCGCCGCCGGGCCGGGAGCCGACGTTGATGCCCGCCCAGGCGTCGGTGACGGACTTGACCTCGGCGCTGGCCGCGCCGTACAGCTCGGTCGCGACCGCGATCGTGCCGGTGCGCGCAGCCGCGTAGTTGGTCGTCGAGTTGAACTTCGTGGTGAGCGCCTTGAACCAGATCAGGGAGGCCTTGTCGCGGCCGATCCCGGTGACCGGCAGACCGTCCGAGGTCGGCGAGTCGTAGTTCACGCCGTTGATGCTCTTGGCGCCGCTGCCCTCGGAGAGCAGGTAGTACCAGTGGTTCGCCGGGCCCGAGGAGTAGTGCACGTCGATGCCGCCGAGGCCCGAGTACCAGGCGTCCTTGGAGGCACCGTCCTTGCTGGGCTTGTCCATGTAGCGCAGCGGGGTGCCGTCGCCGTTGATGTCGATCTTCTCCCCGACCAGGTAGTCGCCCTTGTCCTGGGGGTTGTTGGCGTAGAACTCGACGGCGGCCGCGAAGATGTCGGACGTCGCCTCGTTGAGGCCGCCGGACTCCCCGCTGTAGACGAGCTTGGCGGTGTTGGAGGTGACGCCGTGCGTCATCTCGTGCGCGGCCACGTCGATCGACGTGAGCGGCTTGGCGTTGCCGGAGCCGTCGCCGTACGTCATGCAGAAGCAGCTGTCGGACCAGAAGGCGTTGACGTAGTTGTTGCCGTAGTGGACCCGGGAGTACGCGCCGACGCCGTCGCCCTTGATGCCGGAGCGGCCCTGCACGTTCTTGTAGTAGTCCCAGGTGAGCGCCGCGCCGTAGTGCGCGTCGGCCCCGGCCGTCTCGGCGTTCTGCGCGGTGCCGTCGCCCCAGATGTCGTCGGAGCCGGAGAACAGGGTGCCGGTGCCGGACGTGCCGCGGTTGAGGTTGTACGTCTTGTGGTTGCCGCGTCCGGTGTCGGTCAGGGTGTACGACGGCGCGGTGCCGAGCGTGACCTGGCCGCTGTACATCGTGTTGCCGGTGCCCTGGTGGATCGACTGCCACTCGTAGAGCTTCTTGCCGGTGGTGGCGTCGGTGACGACGTGCAGCTCGTTGGGCGTGCCGTCGTGCTGCAGGCCGCCGACGACGGTCTCGTACGCGAGAACCGGCTTGCCCTGGGCCAGCCAGACGACCTTGCGCGGCGCCCGGTCGGCGGCCGTCTCCTTCGAGCCCTCGGAACGGGCGGCGGCGACGGCCTGCCGTGTGGCGGCGGCAGGGGTGACGTCCGCGCTGGTGTCGACGTTCTTCAGCACGGCCGCGGACGCCTTGGTGACGGACTCGGTCCGTCCGGCCTTGGTCTCGGCGACGACCAGGTCACCGCCGAGGACGGGCAGGCCCGCGTAGGTGCGCTCGTAGCGGGTGTGCGTGGTGCCGTCCCGGTCCTGGACGACATCGCGGACGACGAGCTTCTCCTGGGCGCCGAGGCCGAGTTCGGCGGCGGTGGCCGCCGTGGTGGCGGTGGCGGCGCGAATGAGCTCCGCCCGCTGGGCGGGGGAGAGCTGCGCGGGCAGCGCGCCGGGGTCGGCCGCCGAGGCGGCCTGCTGCTTGGGGGCGGCCGGGGCGGCATCGGGTGCCGCGGAGGCGGCGCCGGACTGGACTCCGACGGCCAGGAGGGCTGCGGCTGCGAGCAGAGCGCCGGTCGCGGACGCGCGACGGCTGGGCGTGGGTCTCACGCGAACTCCTTCTGCGAGGGGGGTTACGGGCGGCTGGGTGGGCCGTCCGGCAGAGCGACGGAGCATGTGGTGCGTGGATCGATGGAAGAGTCGCAGGAACAGACAACTGCTGTCAGGAGCGCGTCAAGAGAATGGCCGGAATGCGTCCGTTGTGTGAAAGCCCGTGTTCGTTAAGCGGACGTTTCATGGATCTTCACGGCGGCGTCGCCGAACGGGCGGGCCAGCCCGAATCCGAGGAGCGTGCCAGGATCCGGGCCGCACACGTCCCGCTCGAAGAGAGCGGTGAGCAGAGGGTACGCGTCACACGTCGCGATGTCCTCGAACGTGGCCCGTTCCATGCCCTCACCCCACCGCCCGACGGAACCGCTGTCCTGCGGCGCCGGTGATTCCGGTTCGGCCGCGGTCGGCACTCCCCGCGCCGGGCGAGGGCGCGGGCTGCGTGGGGATTGTCTGAAAAGGCGTCAGACATGCGGAGGAGCGGGATCCGTTGTTCACCGCAGGGCCCCGGCAGCCGCGGGCGCGGAGCGGCTCCGGTGGCCATCGCGCCGCCTTGCCGGGGTGATCGCCACTCCGGTGGGGCTGTCGCCGACGTCGATCGTGGCCGTGACGGCGTCGGTCGCGGTGTCGATCACCGACACGTCGTCCGTGTCGGCGTTGGTGACGTGGACGCGGGAGCCGTCAGGCGTGACGGCGACGCCGTTGGGGCCGTCGCCGACGGGGACGGTGGCGAGGACCCGGTCGGTGCGGGTGCCGATCACTGTCACATCGCCCGAGCCGAAGTTGGCGACGTACACGTGCCGGCCGTCCGGCAGCACCACCAGTCCGCTGGGCTCGTCGCCGGCGTCGACGGTGTCGACGACCCTGCCGGTGCGGACGTCGATCACCGACACGTCGTCCGAGGTGAGATTGGTGACGTAGACCCGGGAGCCGCGCGGGGTGATCGCCAGTCCGGTGGGTCCGCTGCCCACGGGGACGGTGCCGACGACCGTGTTGGTCGCGGTACGGACGACCGAGACGTCGTCGCTGCCGGCGTTCGCGACGTAGAGCGCGGAGCCGTCCGGCAGTACCGCCAGGCCCAGCGGGAAGTCGCCCACGTCGATGGTGTCCTCGACCGTGCCGGTGCGGGTGTCGATCACGGACACGTCGTCCGAGGCGACGTTGGCGACGTACACGCGGCGGCCGTCCGGGGACACCGTCACCCGGCTCGGTTCGTCGCCGACACCGATGGTGTCCGTGACGTCGTTCGTGCGGGCGTCGATGACGGAGACCGTGTCCGCCGCGGAGTTGGTGACGTAGACGCGCGATCCGTCCGGGGAGACGGCCACGCTGTCGGGTCCGCTGCCGACGGGGACGGTGTCGACGACCGCGTTGGTGCGGGTGTCGATCACCGAGACGGTGTCCGAGCCGAGGTCGGCGACATAGGCGAACGCCGCCCTGGCGGGCGGGGAGACGGGGGAGGAGGCCGACGGGGAGGCGGAGGCGGCCGGTACGGACAGCATCATCAGCCCCGCCAGTCCCGCCGCTGCCTGCCATCCGATACCCGGCATGAGGACCTCCCGCGACGCACCGCCGACACGTTGCCTCCAGGGAAGCTACGGGCCGTGCCGCCTCCCGGGCGCGAGGCTCGCCACGCCGGACCCGCCATGGGCACCCGCTGGAGCAGGCGACGTCAGACCAGGCTCTCCTGCCACGCCCGGTGCAGCCCCGCGAACCGCCCCGTTCCACCGATGAGTCCGGCCGGCGCGCCGTCCTCGACGATCCGGCCGTGCTCCATCACCAGCACCCTGTCGGCGATCTCGACCGTCGACAGCCGGTGGGCGATGACGATCGCCGTACGGCCGCTCAGCACCGTGTTCATCGCGCGCTGCACGGCCCGCTCGCCCGGGATGTCCAGGGAGCTCGTCGCCTCGTCGAGGATCAGGACCGCCGGGTCGGCGAGCAGCGCCCGCGCGAAGGCGACGAGCTGGCGCTGGCCGGCCGAGATCCGGCCGCCGCGCTTGCGTACGTCCGTGTCGTAGCCGTCCGGCAGCCCGCAGATGAAGTCGTGCGCGCCGATCTCCTTCGCGGCCTGCTCGATCTCCTCACGGGTCGCGTCCGGCCGGCCGATCGCGATGTTCTCCGCGACCGTGCCGGAGAACAGGAACGCCTCCTGGGTCACCATCACCACCCCGCGGCGCAGTTCCGGCGTGGCCAGCTCGCGCAGGTCGACGCCGTCGAGGAGGACGCGCCCCTCCGTCGGGTCGTAGAAGCGGGCCAGCAGCTTCGCGAGCGTGGACTTGCCCGCGCCGGTGGAGCCGACGACCGCGACGGTCTGGCCGGCCGGGATCGTCAGCGCGAAGCGGGGGAGGACCTCGCCGCCGGTGCGGTAGGCGAACCGGACGTCCTCGAAGACCACCTCCCGGCCGGGTCCCGCGGCACCTTCCCGGTCGGGTCCCGCGGCCGGGCCGGCGCCGGTGCGTGCCGGCAGCCGCGAGGGGCGCTCGGGCTCCGGCACGGACGGCCGCTGGGCCAGCAGGCCCGCGATCTTCTCCAGCGACGCGGCCGCCGACTGGTAGGAGTTGAGGAACATGCCGAGCCGGTCGATCGGGTCGTACAGCCGCCGCAGGTACAGCACGGCGGCCGCCAGCACTCCGAGCGCCAGCGTCCCCTCGGTCACCCGGTACGCGCCCCACAGCACCATGCCCGCCACCGCGGTGTTCGCCACCAGCCGGGAGCCGACGACATAGCGGGCCATCTCCAGCAGCGCGTCGCCGTTGCTGCGGGCGTGCCGCTCGTTCAGCACACGGAAGCGCTCGTCGTTCGCGCGCTCACGGCGGAAGGCGCGCACCGGCCGGATGCCGTTCATCGTCTCCGCGAACTTCACGATGACGGCGGCGATCGCGGTGGACCGCTCGGCGAACACGACTCCGGCCCGGCGCTGGTAGAGCCGCACGAGCAGATACAGCGGTACGAAGCTGAGGACGGCGAGGCCGCCGATGCCGAGGTCCAGCCAGAGCAGCATCGCCGAGATGTAGACGAAGGCCAGGACGACGCCGATGAGCTCCTGCAGTCCCTCGCTGAGGAGCTCGCGCAGTGACTCGACATCGGTGGTGGAGCGGGAGATCAGCCGCCCCGAGGTGTACCGCTCGTGGAAGTCCACACTGAGCGCCTGGGCGTGCCGGAAGATGCGGCCGCGCAGATCGAGCAGGACGTCCTGGTTGACGCGCGCTGCGGCGCGGATGAAGGCGTACTGGAACGCGCCGGACGCGACCGCGCACACGGCGTACCCGGCGCCGACCACCACGAGGGGCCCGTGGTCGCCGCGTCGCAGCGCGGGCACACCGCTGTCGATGGCGTACGCGACGAGCAACGGGCCCGCCTGCGCGGCGGCCTGCTGCAGGAACAGGAGCAGCGCGGCGAGGACGACACGGGCACGGCGGGGCGCCAGCAGTGACCGCAGCAGCGCTCCGGTGGCGCCCTCTGGCGTGGGCAGGGAGTCCCGGTCGAAGGGATCACCCTTGTCCGTGTCCGTGTCCGTGTCCGCGTCGGTGTCGGCGTCTGCGTCCGGCGTGCTCGCTCGTCGGGTGTCCTTGTGTCCACCGCCGGCGGAACCGGCGACCGCGGAACCGGCGACCGCGGAACCGACGGCCGTGGAGGCGCCGACCGCGGTGCTCCCGTCCGCCGCCCCGTCCGCGTCCGGCTGCGGCGTCGTGTCCGTCGATGAGGTCATCGGGCTCGCTCCTCGGCGTGATCGCCCGACATCAGCCAGGCGTACTCGGCGTTGTCCCGCAGCAGTTCGTGATGCGTGCCGACGGCGGCGATACGGCCGCCCGACAGCAGCGCCACCCGGTCGGCCAGCAGCACCGTGGACGGCCGGTGCGCCACGACCAGGGCGGTGGTGTGCTCCAGGACGCGCCGCAGCGCGGCCTCCACCAGCGCTTCCGTGTGCACGTCGAGCGCCGACAGCGGGTCGTCGAGCACCAGGAACCGCGGTCGCCCGACGACCGCACGCGCGAGCGCGAGCCGCTGCCGCTGACCGCCCGAGAGGCTGAGGCCCTGCTCACCGACCTGGGTGCGGGCGCCCTGCGGCAATGACTCCACGAACCCGGCCTGTGCCACGTCCAGTGCCCGCCGCACCTCCTCGTCCCCCGCGTCCTCGTCGCCCATCCGCACGTTCTCCCCGACGCTCGCCGAGAAGAGCGTCGGCTCCTCGAAGGCCATCGACACCAGCCGGCGAAGCTCCTCGCGGGGCATCGCGGTGATGTCGCGCCCGTCCAGGGTGATCCGCCCGCCGGTCACCTCGTACAGCCGTGGCACGAGCGCGGTCAGCGTCGTCTTGCCGCTGCCCGTGCCTCCGACGAGGGCCATGGTCTCCCCGGGGCGGATGTGCAGATCGATGCCTCTCAGCACGGGTGCCGCGTCCGCGGACGCGTCGGGGAAGCGGAACTCGACCCCCTCGAACCGCAGTCCACCGGCGGCCGCCCCGCCCCGGCCGGGCCGGGAGAAGGGCCTTTCCTCCCCGTCGGACTCCTCCGCCGCGTCCAGGACCTCGAAGTACCGGTCCGTGGCCGTCGCCGCCTCCTGACTCATCGCGAGCAGGAACCCCATCGCGTCCACCGGCCAGCGCAGCGCCAGCGCCGTGGACAGGAAGGCGACGAGGGTGCCGGCCGACAGCGTGCCGTCCGCGACCTGCATCGTGCCGGCGACCAGCGCCGCACCGATCGCCAGTTCGGGGATGATCATGATGGTCGCCCAGATGCCCCCCAGGAGCCGGGCCTTGACCAGCTCCGTGCCGCGCAGCCGCCCGGCCAGAGCGCGGAAGGCAGCCGCCTGGCTGCGGTGCCGGCCGAAGCCCTTGACGATGCGGATGCCGAGCACGCTCTCCTCGACGACCGTCGTCAGATCGCCGACCTGGTCCTGCGCCGTCCGCGCGACCGTCGAGTAGCGCCTCTCGAACCTCGCGACCACGAACACCAGCGGGGCGACCGGCGCCAGCAGCATCAGCCCCAGCGTCCACTCCTGGGCGAGCAGAATCCCCGCGCCGACGAGGATCGTCACCCCGTTGACGAACAGGAACGTCAGCGGGAACGCGAGGAACATCCGCAGCAGCATCAGATCCGTCGTCCCGCGCGACAGCAACTGTCCCGACGCCCACCGGTCGTGGAACGCCACCGGCAGACGCTGCAGATGCCGGAACAGGTCGGCGCGCATGGCGGCCTCCACCCCGGCCAGCGGGCGGGCCACCAGCCACCGCCGGAAGCCGAAGAGCACCGCCTCCGCGAGGCCGAGCAGCAGGAGATACAGCGCCCCCAGCCACACCCCGCCGGTGTCCCGCTCCGCGACCGGCCCGTCCACCATCCACTTGAGGACCAGGGGGATCACCAGGCTCAGACAGGACGCGACGACCGCGACGCACGCCGCGGTGAACAGCCGGGCCCGCACCGGCCGTACGTACGGCCACAGCCGGAGCAGTGAGCGGACGGCGGACCGGTCATCGTGGGTGACTGCAGCTGTGGTGGACATCAGGAGCGAGCCTACGGTTCACCACTGACAGAGCCCACCGAGTTTTCGCGCCCCCGCGAGGTCGTACGGCCCATCAACCGATCGGCTGATGCGTCTTCGAGCGCGTCGGCCGATACCGCGCACGGACGCCGGCCAGCACCCTCGTACCCATGGCGATTGTCGAAGTGCAGGGACTGCGCAAGTCCTACGCCGGCCGGCCGGTGGTGGACGGAGTGACCTTCCGCGTCGAGCAGGGCGAGATCTTCGGGATCCTCGGCCCCAACGGCGCGGGCAAGACCACCACCGTCGAATGCGTCGAGGGACTGAGGCTGCCCGACGCGGGCACGGTCCGCGTCGCCGGGTTCGACCCGGTGACCGACCACGACCGCGTGACGCGCATCCTCGGCGCGCAGCTCCAGGAGAGCGAACTGCAGCCGAAGCTGACCGTGCGGGAGGCCCTGGAGCTGTACGCCGCGTTCTACCCGGAGCCCGCCGACTGGCGGCCGCTCGCCGAACGGCTCGGACTCACCGGCAAGCTGACCACCCGCTTCGCGAAGCTCTCCGGCGGCCAGAAGCAGCGGCTGTTCATCGCGCTCGCGCTGATCGGCAACCCCCGCGTGGTCGTCCTCGACGAGCTCACCACCGGACTCGACCCGCGGGCCCGCCGTGACACCTGGAGCCTGATCGAGGAAGTCCGGGCCGGCGGCGTCACCGTCCTCCTGGTCACGCACTTCATGGAGGAGGCTCAGCGGCTCTGCGACCGGATCGCCGTCATCGACAGGGGCAGGATCGCCGCACTCGACACGCCGTCGGGCCTCATCCGCCGCACCGGCGGCGGCACCGTCATCTCCTTCACCCCGTCACGGCCCCTCGACGAGGCCGACCTGGCCGGACTGCCCCGAGCGGCCTCCGTCGAGACCAGGGAAGGCCGGGTCGTCATCCACGGCACCGACGAGACGGCCAACGCCGTGATCACGCTCCTCGCCCGCCATCGCGTCACCGCCCACCAGCTCCGCGTCACCGAGGCCACCCTCGACGACGCGTTCCTGGACCTCACTGAGGAGAAGATCTGACATGCCGTCTCCCGCAGCCGCCGTCCTGAGGACCGAGTCGCGGCTCTTCACCCGCGAACCCGGCAGCCTCTTCTGGATCCTCGTGTTCCCCTCCGTCCTGCTCACGATCCTCGGCCTCGTCCCGTCCTTCCGGGTGGTCTCCGACGACCTCGGCGGCCGGCGCGTCATCGATCTGTACGTCCCCGTCGCCGTGCTCCTCGCCATGATCGTGGCCGGGCTCCAGGCCATGCCGCCCGTACTCACCGGCTACCGGGAACGCGGCATCCTGCGCCGGATGTCGACCACACCGGTGCGCCCGGCCGCGCTTCTCACCGCGCAGCTCGTGCTGCACGGCGCCGCGGCCCTGCTCTCGGCGCTGCTCGCCCTCGCCGTCGGGCGGATCGCCTACGGCGTCGAACTGCCCCGGCAGCCCGTCGGCTACCTCCTTGCCCTCGTCCTCACCACGGCAGGCGCGCTGGCACTCGGCGCGACCGTCTGCGCGGTCTCCCGTACGCAGAAGATCGCGACGGCGATCGGCTCGGTCGTCTTCTTCCCCGCGATGTTCACCGCCGGGGTGTGGCTGCCGGTGCAGGCCATGCCGGACATGCTCCAGCGCATCGTGGGCTTCACCCCGTTCGGCGCGGCGTCCGAGGCACTGGACCGGGCGGCGGCGGGCGGCTGGCCGGGCTGGACCGCCATCGGGGTCACCGCGCTGTGGACGGCGTTGCTGACCGGTGTCGCGGTCCGCTGGTTCCGGTGGGAGTGACCCTTCCCCGGCACCCGGGGGACACTGGGCGCATGACCACCGCCGAACAGCGCTGGGAACAGTTCCTCCGCCACGGCCCGTACGCCCTGCTCGGCCTCTCCGCCCCGATCGCGGCCGCCACCGCGCCGTCGCTGACGCCCGGCACCGAACGGTACGTGGCGCTCGTCCTGCTGCCGGTGGCACTCGTCCTGGAGCTGTGGTGGAGCCGCACCCGGCCCGGGACACCGGAGTTCGCCGCACCCGCGCGGATCTACTACGCGGCCCGTACCGTCCTCGCGTTCGCGCTCACCTGGCTCAACCCGTTCTTCGCCATCTACGCCGTGCTCGGCTACTTCGACGCCGGCATCCTGCTGCCGCGCCGCTGGGCGTACGCCGGACTGGTCGCCACCGCCGTGACGATGGCGGGCTCGCAGTCCGGCGGGCTGCCGCCGGCGACGGCGATGAACTGGGTCGCGTTCGGCGCGCTGTTCGCCCTCAACGCCTGTCTGTCGCTCGTCTTCGCCAGGATCGCGGTGGAGGAGGCCGAGAGCGCTCGGCAGAAGGCCGCCACGATCGCCGAGCTGGAGCGCACCAACGCCCGTCTGGAGCAGGCGCTGGAGGAGAACGCGGGGCTGCACGCCCAGCTCGTCGTCCAGGCCCGGGAGGCGGGCGTCGCCGACGAGCGGCGCCGGCTCGCCGCCGAGATCCACGACACGATCGCCCAGGGACTGACCGGCATCGTCGCCCAGTTGCAGGTGGTCACCGGCACCGACGACGCGGCCGTCGCCCGCACGCACGCGGAGCGGGCCGCCGCCCTCGCCCGGCACAGCCTCGGCGAGGCCCGCCGCTCGGTGCAGAACCTCTCCCCGTCGGCCCTCGCCCACGACGAACTGCCCGAGGCGCTGGAGAAGACGGTCGCCCAGTGGTCGGAACGCAGCGGTGTCCCGGCCCGCTTCACCGTCACGGGAGCCGTGGAGACCCTGCACGTCGAGGTCGCCGCCACGCTGCTGCGGATCGCCCAGGAAGCCCTCGCCAACACCGCCCGGCACGCCCGCGCCGACCGGGCCGGGGTGACCCTGTCGTACATGGGCGACGAAGTGACGCTCGACGTCCGGGACGACGGGCGCGGCTTCGACCCCCGCGTCCTGCCCGCCCGTACCGGCACGAGCGGCTTCGGTCTGGACGGTATGCGCGCCCGCGCCGCACGCATCGCCGGCACGGTCTCCGTCGAATCCGAGCCGGGCGGCGGTACCGCGGTCTCGGCTCGCGTACCGTTGGTGCGCCATGGCTGACCGGACCATCTCCGTGCTGATCGTCGACGACCATCCCGTCGTACGGGACGGGCTGCGCGGCATGTTCGAGTCGGCGCCCGGCTTCGCGGTGCTCGGCGAGGCGGCCGACGGGGTCCAGGGTGTCGCGCTCACCGAGCGGCTCGACCCCGATGTCGTCCTCATGGACCTGCGGATGCCCGGCGGTGGCGGGGTCGAGGCCATCGCCGAGATCACCCGCCGGCGATACCGTGTCAAGGTCCTCGTCCTCACCACGTACGACACCGACGCCGACACGCTCCCGGCCATCGAGGCGGGCGCGACCGGCTACCTCCTCAAGGACGCCCCGCGCGAGGAGCTGTTCACCGCCGTCCGTGCCGCCGCCGAGGGCCGTACGGTCCTCTCCCCGGCGGTCGCCTCACGGCTGGTCTCCCGCGTCCGCAATCCCGTCCCGCGCGACGAGCCCCTCAGCGCACGCGAGCGCGAAGTGCTCGCACTGGTCGCCAGGGGCACCTCGAACCGCGAGATCGCCGCCGTGCTGTTCATCAGCGAGGCCACCGTGAAGACCCATCTCACCCACATCTACGCCAAGCTGGCGGTCAAGGACCGCGCGGCGGCCGTGGCGGCCGGCTACGACCGGGGCATCCTGGGCTGACCGGCGCGTCACCGCCCGTCGCACACCCGCAGCAGCAGCACCGACCGCCCCGGCACCGTCACCCGCTCGCCGCCCCGGTGCACCGTTCCCGGCGCCGACGACTGCTCCTCCAGCGAGGTGTCGACGACCAGTTCGTACGCCTCCGCCCACGGCGGCCCCGGCAGCTGGAAGGCCGTCGGCCGGTCGGCCGCGTGCAGGATCGTCAGAAAGCTGTCGTCGACGACCTGTGCGCCGCGCGTGTCCCGGCCGGGGATGTCCCGGCCGGAGAGGAAGAGCGCGACCGTCGAGGCGGGCGCGTACCAGTCCTGTTCGGTCATCTCCTTGCCGCGCGGGGTGAACCACGCGAGGTCCCGCAGTCCGTCGGCGGTCTGCGGCCGGCCGGAGAAGAACGCCCGGCGGCGCAGCACCGGATGCGCCCCGCGCAGGGCGAGCAGCCGGGAGGTGAGGGCCAGCAGCCCGCTCGACCCAGGCTGCTCCAGCAGCGACCAGTCGAGCCAGCCGACCTCGTTGTCCTGGCAGTACGCGTTGTTGTTGCCGCCCTGCGTACGGCCCATCTCGTCGCCGGCGACCAGCATCGGCACACCCGTGGACAGCAGCAGGGTGGTGAGCAGGTTGCGGATCTGGCGCCGACGCAGCGCGTTGATCCGGGGGTCGTCGGTCTCGCCCTCGGCACCGCAGTTCCAGGAACGGTTGTCGTTCGTGCCGTCCCGGTTGCCCTCGCCGTTCGCCTCGTTGTGCTTGCGCTCGTAACTGACCAGGTCGCGCAGGGTGAAGCCGTCGTGGGCGGTGATGAAGTTGACCGAGGCGTACGGCCGCCGGCCGCCCCAGGCGTACAGGTCGCTGGAGCCGGAGAGGCGGTAGCCGAGGTCGCGTACGTCGGGCAGCGCACCGCGCCAGAAGTCCCGGACCGCGTCCCGGTAGCGGTCGTTCCACTCCGTCCACAGCGGCGGGAACGCCCCCACCTGGTAGCCGCCGTTGCCGACGTCCCACGGTTCGGCGATCAGCTTCACCCGCCGCAGCACGGGGTCCTGGGCGATCACGGCGAGGAACGGGGAGAGCATGTCCACGTCGTGCATCGAGCGGGCGAGCGCCGCGGCGAGATCGAAGCGGAAGCCGTCGACGCCCATCTCGGTGACCCAGTAGCGCAGTGAGTCGGTGATCAGTCGCAGCACATGGGGCTGGACGACATGGAGGGTGTTGCCGCAGCCGGTGTAGTCGGCGTAGCGGCGGGCGTCTGCCTGGAGGCGGTAGTAGCCGCGGTTGTCGATGCCCTTGAGACTGAGCGTCGGCCCCAGTTCGCCCGCCTCCGCCGTGTGGTTGTAGACGACGTCGAGGATCACCTCGATGCCCGCGGCGTGCAGTGCCCGCACCATCCGCTTGAACTCGCCGACCTGCTGCCCGGCCGTCCCGGACGCGCTGTAGGCGGCGTGCGGCGCGAAGTAGCCGATGGAGTTGTAGCCCCAGTGGTTCCTCAGCCCGCGCCGCAGGAGATGGTCCTCGTGGGCGAACTGGTGCACCGGCAGCAGCTCGACCGCGGTCACCCCGAGCCGTACGAGATGCGCGATCGCCGCCGGATGGGCGAGGCCCGCGTACGTACCGCGCAGCTCCTGGGGGATGTCCGGGTGGAGCTTGGTGAAGCCGCGTACGTGCAGTTCGTAGATGACCGAGTCGGCCCACGGCGTCTTGGGCCGCCGGTCGTCGGCCCACTCGTCGTCCGGCGCGTCGTCGTGGACGACGACGCCCTTGGGGACGTACGGCGCCGAGTCCCGGTCGTCGCGCACGGTGTCGGCCACATGCTGCTGCGGCCAGTCGCGCACATGCCCGTACACCTCGGGCGGCAGGGCGAACTCGCCGTCGACGGCACGGGCGTACGGGTCGAGGAGCAGCTTCGCCGGGTTCCAGCGGCCGCCGGTCCAGGGGTCCCAGCGGCCGTGGACCCGGAAGCCGTAGCGCTGGCCCGGCCGTACGCCGGGTACGAAGCCGTGCCAGATCTCATGCGTCAGCTCGGCCAGCGGCAGCCTGGTCTCCGTCCCCGCCCCGTCGAACAGACACAGCTCTACGGCCTCGGCCCCGCCAGCCCACAGCGCGAAGTTGGTGCCGGCGACCCCGTCGGGACCGACCCGGTACCGCGCGCCCAGCGGGGTCGGTGCCCCCGGCCAGACGGGCGGTACGGGGACCTCCGCCTCCCCGCGCCGTCCGTTCGGGCCCGGACGCCGCCCCACGGCGGGAAGGGGACGCTCCCCTTCCCGCACTGCCTCCTGCTCGGCTGCGCTCGACACGTGTCGGCCTCCCGCGGCTCGTCGGGCCCCGCCGGCTGCTGCACACGGCGTCCCGGCCGCTGCCCCCGCGCGTGGTCCTCCCACCAGTTCTGCCCGCGCTGTGCTACTCCCAACATGACCCGCTGTCACGTTTCCCCAGGAGGGTGGCGGTCGTTGGGCGGAACGTGCTGTGTCTTTGCGACCCCCACGAGGTGGACTGAAGTGAGCAACGCGGTGAGGCGGACGAGGGCCACGCTGGTCGTCGCCCTGCTGTGGACAGGACTGCTGGCCGGGCTGACCGGCTGTACCGGCGGCGTTCCGGGCACCGAGGGCGACAAGCCACGGGCGCCCGGGGACACCATCCGGATCACGCCCGAGGACGAGGCCGAGGGCGTCGCCGCGGACGGCAGGCTGGAAGTGACCGTGCCCGACGGGCGGCTGGAGCGGGTCGAGGTGACGCAGATCGAGGACGCGCGGCCCGCCAAGGTCCCCGGTGCGATCTCGCAGGACGGGCTGAGCTGGCGGCCCGCCGACGGCACCCGGCTGGCACTGGCCGCCAAGTACCGCGTGGACGCGGTGGCCCTGGACGCCCACGGCCGTCGTTCGGCCCGGCACACCACGTTCACCACCGTCGTGCCCGAGCAGCGGTTCACCGGCTACGTCATCCCGGAGAACCGCACCACCGTCGGCACCGGCATGATCATTTCGTTCGACTTCAACCGGGGCATCAAGAACCGCGCCGCCGTGGAACGCGCCATCCGGGTCACCTCCGTACCGCCGGTGGAGGTCGTCGGCCACTGGTTCGACGCGGAACGGCTCGACTTCCGTCCGCGCGCGTACTGGAAGCCGGGCACCAAGGTGACCGTCGACATGCGGCTGCGGGACGTCGAGGGCGCGCCCGGTGTGTTCGGCATCCAGCGCAAGACCATCGCTTTCACCGTGGGACGTTCGCAGACCTCCGTGGTCGACGCCAGGGAACGCACGATGGAGGTACGCCGCGACGGCCGGCTGGTGACGACCCTGCCGGTCACCACCGGGGGGAAGAAGACGCGGACGTACAACGGCAAGATGGTCGTCAGCGAGATGTTCGACGTCACCCGCATGAACGGCGCCACGGTCGGCTTCACGGACCGGCAGGGCAAGAGCGAGTACGACATCAAGGACGTGCCGCACGCGATGCGGCTCACCACCTCGGGCACCTTCCTGCACGGCAACTACTGGGTCGACCCGCGCATCTTCGGCCTGCGGAACGTCAGCCACGGCTGCATCGGACTGCGCGACGAGAAGGGCGGCAGTCAGGACTCCCCGGCGGGCTGGTTCTTCGACCGGACACTGATCGGCGACGTGGTGGAAGTGGTCAATTCCCCTGACCGGGTCGTGGCGCCCTGGAACGGTCTGAGCGGCTGGAACATGAACTGGCGGGATTGGCAGATCGGCTCGGCGCTGAGATGACCCCGGCCGTTCCGCATGGCCTGCATGGTTACCGGGCAGATTTGCGACGGAACGGTGACATTTGCAAGAAGCTCCCGAGGCTTGCGGTGTGATTATCTATCGCAGTACGCGCCGGTCGAGCGCGTGGGGGTGCGGGCCATGGCGGGGCCAGGCCGTGCGAGGGGAGACAGCACATCGTGAACGGGCAGCCGATATCGGGGGCATCGGTCCGCAAGGGCCGGCGACGCGGGCGTGCCGCGCTGCCGGCCCTCGCCATGGGGGCGTTGCTGCTGCTGGTGTCCGCCTGCGGGGGCGGCGGCAACGACAGCGGCAGTGGCGGCGACAAGGGCGTCAAGGACGGCGGCAAGGTCGGTACGGCGGCCTCGCAGGCGGTCGTCACCATCGCGCCCAAGGACGGCGCCGACTCGGTCGCCACCAGCGGCGCGCTGAAGGTGAGCGCCGACAAGGGCAAGCTGACCGAGGTCGCCGTCCAGGACGACAAGGGCAACGCGGTCGAAGGGAAGATCGCCGCGGGCGGCACGAGTTGGGAGCCGCTCGCGCATCTCGCCGCCGCGACCAAGTACAAGGTGCACGCGGTCGCCAAGGACGCCGAGGGCCGGGAGTCCGCGAAGGACACGACCTTCACCACGCTCGTCCCGAAGAACACCTTCGTGGGCCACTACACGCCGGAGGACGGTTCCACCGTCGGCGTCGGCATGCCGGTCTCCATCAACTTCACCCGCGGCATCACCAACCCCGAGGCCGTCGAGAACGCCATCAAGGTGACCGCCGAGCCGTCGGTCCCGGTCGAGGGCCACTGGTTCGGCAACGACCGGCTGGACTTCCGCCCCGAGAAGTACTGGGCCGCGGGCACGAAGGTGACGGTCAAGCTGAACCTCGACGGCGTCGAGGGCCGGCCCGGCGTGTACGGCAAGCAGGCCAAGACGGTGACGTTCACCATCGGCCGCAGCCAGGTCTCCACCGTGGACGCCAAGGTCCACACCATGAAGGTCGTGCGTGACGGCAAGGTCGTCAAGACCATCCCGATCACCGCGGGCGCCCCGTCGACGACCACGTACAACGGCCAGATGGTCATCAGCGAGAAGTACAAGGTGACGCGCATGAACGGCGCCACCGTGGGCTTCGGCGGGGAGTACGACATCAAGGACGTGCCGCACGCGATGCGCCTGTCCACGTCGGGCACCTTCATGCACGGCAACTACTGGGCATCGAGGGGCACCTTCGGTTCCGCCAACGTCAGCCACGGCTGTGTGGGTCTGCGCGATGTGCGCGGCGCGTACGACGGCGGTACGCCGGCGGCGTGGATGTACAACAACTCGATCATCGGCGACGTCGTGATCGTGAAGAACTCCAAGGACAAGCAGATCTCCCCGGACAACGGCCTGAACGGCTGGAACATGTCCTGGGCGGAGTGGACCAAGTAGGTCCGCGACGCATACGGACGCGGGGCCCGGTGCTGTGACGGACAGCACCGGGCCCTCGTGCGTTAACGGGGGCTAACCTCCCCGTATGACAGTCGAACTCGAAGTCTCCGAAGGCGTCGGCACCATCCGCCTGGACCGCCCGCCGATGAACGCCCTGGACATCGCCACCCAGGACCGGCTGCGCGAACTCGCCGCCGAGGCGACCGACCGCGACGACGTACGGGCCGTGATCATCTACGGCGGGGAGAAGGTGTTCGCGGCGGGCGCGGACATCAAGGAGATGCAGGTCATGGACCACGCCGCGATGGTCAAGCGGTCCAAGGCCCTCCAGGACTCGTTCACCGCCGTCGCCCGTATCCCCAAGCCCGTCGTCGCCGCCGTCACCGGCTACGCCCTGGGCGGCGGCTGCGAGCTGGCGCTCTGCGCCGACTTCAGGATCGCCGCCGACAACGCCAAGCTGGGTCAGCCGGAGATCCTGCTCGGCCTGATCCCGGGTGCGGGCGGCACCCAGCGGCTCGCCCGGCTGGTGGGCCCCTCCAAGGCCAAGGACCTGATCTTCACCGGTCACCAGGTGAAGGCCGAGGAGGCCCTGGCCATCGGCCTGGTCGACCGGGTCGTCCCGGCCGCCGAGGTGTACGAGCAGGCCCACGCGTGGGCGGCGAAGCTGGCCCAGGGGCCGGCGCTGGCCCTGCGGGCCGCCAAGGAGTCCGTCGACGCCGGGCTGGAGACCGACATCGACACCGGTCTCGCCATCGAACGGAACTGGTTCGCGGGGCTGTTCGCGACCGAGGACCGTGAGCGGGGCATGCGCAGCTTCGTCGAGGAGGGCCCGGGCAAGGCGAAGTTCGTCTGAACTGCCCTTGCCGGGCTCCTGGTTGGACACGGAGGCTCGGAGCGTCAACCTCGTGTGCGGCTTAATCGAGCCTTAAAGAAACCTTAAGGCGTTTGGCGTCACTGCTTGTGGCGAGCATGCGTGTGCGGTGCGTCACCGCAGGTCAGTCGGGCTGTGATGGTCCTCCTCCTGTCAGGGGCATATGTCGGGCCGATGTCCCGGAACGGTGCGTTCCGGGACATCGATTCCTGGGGAACGGCCCCTGGAGGGGCCTGATGCGGCCATGATGGGGGCCATGGCGGGGCTGGAAGGTGCTGAGCAACCGTGGGCGCGGGGCGGCGCGACCGCCGCGCGGTGGTTGCCGGCCGTCGAGGACGAGCAGGCGCTCAGGGCGGTCGAGTTGTTCGGTGATCCGACGGACGAGGAGGTCCAGCTCCCGTCCCGTCCCGAGTCCGCGGCCACCGCCCGAAGGCTGACGCAGTGTGTGGTCCTGCGTCAGTGGGCGCTTTCGCCGCAGATCGCCGAGCACGCGATCCTGCTCGTCTCCGAGCTCGTGGGCAACGCGGTGCGGCACACCGGCGCGCGGGTGTTCGGGTTGCGGATGGTGCGACGGCGCGGCTGGATCCGTATCGAGGTGCGTGACCCCTCGCGCGGGCTGCCCTGTCTGCTGCCCGTGCACGAGCTGGACACCAGTGGGCGCGGGCTCTTCCTCGTCGACAAGCTCTCCGACCGGTGGGGTGTCGATCTGCTGCCGCGCGGCAAGACCACCTGGTTCGAGATGCGGGTCTCCGAACGCTGACGCACGAAAGCCCCCTGTCCGCCGTGCTGCGGCGCTGAGGGGGCTTCGCGTGTGCGGTCGTGGACGGAGGGGGTGTATCCACGGCCCGCTTCTTCTGGACGACCTGGCCCGGGTCAGTGGGGGTCGTGCCACCGACTATGGCAGACATGCGACCTACTGCCAAAAGTACCTATCAGTTCAAACTCGGACATAAGTTGACATTTTAATGTTGAATTAAAGGTGAACTGGGCCACTCACCTGGTAAACCGTGAATAGGTATGGGCGCATCCGGGTGAAGCATCGGTTGGTGTAGACCTGACGCGCGAGCCGCGAAGGTCCTGAAGTGTGCCAATCGTTACTTTTCGCCTGCATCGCCCCTACCGTGCGGGCACCGACCGCCCGCGGTGCCGATCACGGAGCTGCCGACCTGATGCTGCATCTCACCAAGCGATCCCTGCCTCTCCTCGCGGCCGCCCTGCTCGCCGTCCCCGGTGCCGGCTGCAGCGCACCCGAAGAGCGGGACGCGGACGTCCCGCGGTCCGCGCTGCCGCTTCGGAGCAGGGAGGCCGTCGCTCCGGCCGGGCTGCCCGGTATGCCGCCGCTCCTCGATCCCAAGGACGTCTACGCCGCCGACCGCCCCGGCAGGCTCTCGCCGGTGGTGAGGGACTTCCCGTCGCGGGTCTACGTCCCCAACACCAACTCCAACACGGTCTCGGTCATCGACCCGGCCACGTACAAGGTCGTCGAGACCATCCCGGTCGGTGTCCAGCCCCAGCACGTCGTGCCGTCCTGGGACCTCAAGACCCTCTGGGTGAACAACAACCGTGGCCACTCCCTCACCCCGATCGACCCGGCCACCGGCATCGCGGGCGAGCCCGTCGAGGTCCATGACCCGTACAACCTCTACTTCACGCCCAACGGCCGCCACGCCGTCGTCATGGCCTCCCTCGACCGGGAACTGGTCTTCCGTGACCCGCACACGATGCGGACGGTCAAGACCACGCCGGTCTCCTGCTACGGCGTCAACCACGCCGACTTCTCCGCGGACGGGCGGTACTTCATCGTCTCCTGCGAGTTCTCCGGGGAACTGCTCAAGGTCGACACGGAGACGATGGAGGTCATCGGCCAGCAGAAGCTTCCGTACGGCGGCGCGATGCCGCAGGACGTGAAGATCTCGCCGGACGGCAGGACCTTCTACATCGCCGACATGGTCGCCCACGGCGTGTGGGTCCTGGACGGAGAGAAGTTCACCACGCCGAACCTGCTGCTCACCGGCAAGGGCTGCCACGGCCTCTACGTCAGCCGTGACTCGCGGGAGATGTACATCACCAACCGTGGCGAGGGATCCATCTCGGTCTTCGACTTCGCCCGGGACAGGCTGACGAAGAAGTGGCAGCTGCCGGGCGGCGGCTCACCGGACATGGGCGGCGTCTCCGCGGACGGCCGGGTCCTGTGGCTGTCCGGGCGCTACCACTCCGAGGTGTACGCGGTCGACACCACGACCGGTGAACAGCTCGCCCGCATCCCGGTCGGCAGCGGCCCGCACGGACTCGCGGTGTATCCGCAGCCGGGACGCTACTCGCTCGGCCACACCGGGGTCTTCCGCTGACCCGACCGCGGGTTGGGCTCCGGAGACGACCGCACGGCCGGGCGACGGTACGGCCGGGCGACGGCGCGCGCGGCGCCCGGAGCGTGCGGCGCCCGGGGCGTCAGCCGGCGGTCAACAGGGCCTCGGAGCCGACCGGTCGATAGCCGGCCTGCTGGAACGTCCGTACGCTGCGGGCGTTTCCGGGTGACTGCTGGGCCCAGATGTGTGTGCCGGGGACCAGATGGCGTGCCGCGAGCGCGAGCTCCACCCCCAGTCCCGCGCCACGAGCCTCCAGGTCGACCTCGATCGCGGCCTCCCAGCGCCCGGCGACCCCGCGGCCCAGCACCAGCACCCCGCCGTCCGCGGCCCACACCCGTACCTCGTCGCGGTACTTGAGCGCCCGTGCGACCCGCGGATGCGCCGGGTCCTCGATCTCCCGCAGCGCGAGCCCCGGTGGCCCGGGACGTGCGTCGGCGACGGTCAGCAGATCGATGGTGTTCATGGAACGGCCGGTCCTGGTCATCAAGGCGTGCAGGAAACCGGGGTTCATGCTCGCGGCGAGGGGATCGCTCGCCGCGGCGGCCAGGGCGCCCCGTACCCACTGCGGATCCTCGTCGGTGAACACCACCGAGTGCGCCGTGAAGGCCAGCACGCCCGCGTCCCGCGCACCGGGCTGCGGGACCACGGTGGTACGGCCGTCCTGCGGCGGGAAGTCTCCGCGCGCGGCCGCTGCCAGGATCCGTGCCACCGATTCGCTCATGTCCCCATCGTCCCCGATGCCCCCGCGGGCCGGATCACCGCCCGCCGCCGATAATCTGGCCTCCGTCAGTGATGCATGAAGAAGGGGTGGACCTGTGGCGGACATCGAGTCGGCACGTAAGGCCTTCGATCGATTCGACCTGAACGGCGACGGGCTGATCTCTGCCGCCGAGTACAAGAGCGCCATGGCGCAGCTCGGCGACTTCCACGTGACCGAGACGGTCGCGGAAGCTGTCATCAAGACCAAGGACGGCAACGGCGACGGCATGCTGACCTTCGACGAGTTCTGGGCGTCGATCGACCAGGCCTGACCGGTCCCGACGCCGACGGCGTACATAGGACGGCCCCGGCGCATGCGCCGGGGCCGTCCTCGTGTCGTCGGGGCCGGCCCTCGCAGGAGAGCCTTGACATCGGGAAGGAGGCCTTGAACATGCCGGAATCCCCATCCTCTGACCGTTCCCCTGAAGCGCGCGGCTGCCACGGGAGCGGGCGCCGGTTCCTCGGTTCTTCGCTGGAGGACCTGGAACGGTACGTGCTGACACCCGAAGCGGGGGCCCGCTCGCTGGAGTACTGGGAACAGGTGCGTGATTTCGCCGTCGGCGGCATGCAGTCCCACGATCTCTCGTGCGAAACCAGGCTCCGATGGGGTCGTCTTGCTCTCTCCGCAATCTCAAGAAAGGAGCGGAGCCGGACGCCACAGCAGGCGATGGCCGAGTCCGCCCACGTGCGTGCCTACATGATCCGGGAGTTCGGGGTCAGCACCGCGGATGCGGCTCGGGACCTTCCCGCTCTCTGCTCAGAGATCCTGCGGAACGTGGGAGTGTCCCCGGAGGCAGGCGCGCGGCTCGCCGAAGGGTGGAGATCGGCGTCGCGGGATCAGATGCTGCACCTGCGCCGAATCAAGAACATGCTGACTCCGCTGCTTCCCCTCCGCGCACTCCTGGAAGGTGACGACCGCGCCTTCCGGGAGACGCGAGCCTGGCTGGAGCTCGTTCCGCGCCTTCCTTGAACGACGCTCTTCCCGCTCAAGTTTGTGCTGGATGAGGGGCCTCCGTCGGAGGTCAGGCAGCCATGGCGTCCCCGCCGCGGAGGCAAGGAAGGCCCTGACAGCGCTGAAAGACATGAAAGCGCTGGTCAGGGCCTAGGTCCTCAGCACTCGATGATGTTCACCGCGAGACCGCCGCGCGCGGTCTCCTTGTACTTCACGGACATGTCCGCGCCGGTCTCCTTCATGGTCTTGATGACCTTGTCCAGGGAGACCTTGTGGCTGCCGTCGCCCCGCATCGCCATCCGGGCCGCCGTGACGGCCTTGACCGCCGCCATGCCGTTGCGCTCGATGCACGGGATCTGCACGAGGCCGCCGACCGGGTCGCAGGTCAGGCCCAGGTTGTGCTCCATGCCGATCTCCGCGGCGTTCTCCACCTGCTCCGGGGAGCCGCCGAGCACCTCGGCGAGCGCGCCGGCCGCCATGGAGCACGCCGAGCCGACCTCGCCCTGGCAGCCGACTTCGGCGCCGGAGATCGACGCGTTCTCCTTGAAGAGCATGCCGACCGCTCCGGCCGCCAGCAGGAAGCGGATCACCCCGTCCTCGTCGGCGCCGGGCACGAAGTTCATGTAGTAGTGCAGGACCGCGGGGATGATGCCCGCGGCGCCGTTCGTCGGGGCGGTGACGACGCGGCCGCCCGCCGCGTTCTCCTCGTTCACGGCCATCGCGTAGAGCGTGATCCACTCCATCGAGAGCGCCAGCGGGTCGCCCTCGGAGCGCAGCTTGCGCGCGGTGGTGGCGGCCCGGCGGCGCACCTTCAGACCGCCCGGCAGGATCCCCTCGCGGGACATGCCGCGCGAGACACAGGCCTGCATGACCCGCCAGATGTCCAGCAGGCCCTCGCGGATCTCCTCCTCGGTGCGCCAGGCCTTCTCGTTCTCCAGCATCAGCGCGGAGATCGACAGGCCGGTCTCGCGGGCGAGCCGCAGCAACTCGTCACCGGTGCGGAAGGGGTACTTCAGCACGGTGTCGTCCAGCTTGATCCGGTCCTCGCCGACGGCGTCCTCGTCGACGACGAAGCCGCCGCCTACCGAGTAGTACGTCTTCTCCATCAGCGTGGCGCCCTCGGCGTCGTACGCCCACAGGGTCATGCCGTTCGCGTGGTACGGGAGCGCCTTGCGGCGGTGCAGGACGAGGTCCTCGTCGAAGTCGAAGTCGATCTCGTGTGCCCCGAGCACGTTGATCCGCTTGGTGGCCTTGATGCGCTCGACCTGGTCGTCGGCGGTCTCGACGTCGACGGTGCGCGGGGACTCGCCCTCCAGGCCCAGCAGGACGGCCTTCGGGGTGCCGTGGCCGTGGCCGGTCGCCCCCAGCGAGCCGTACAGCTCGGCCCGTACCGCGGTGGTGTGGGCGAGCACGCCCTCGTTCTTCAGCCGGCGGGCGAACAGGCCGGCGGCTCGCATCGGGCCGACCGTGTGGGAGCTGGACGGGCCTATGCCGATCGAGAACAGGTCGAAGACCGAGATGGCCACGGGGTACTCCTTGAGGTGGTAGACGCCGTCGTCTGCCAGGGGTGTGGTGCAGAGGGGCGGTACGTGGTGCGGGGCACCGCACTCACTGTCCAGTGTGCGCGGTGCCCCTGTTGTTCTGCTGCGGGCTGCTTGCGGGCTTCGCTTACAGACCAGGGTAAAGCGGGTGCTTCGCGGCCAGCGCCGAGACGCGTGCCTTCAGGGCCTCGGCGTCGTACGACGGCTTGAGCACCTCGGCGATGACGTCGGCGACCTCACGGAAGTCCTCCGCCTGGAAACCGCGGGTGGCGAGCGCCGGCGTACCGATACGCAGGCCCGAGGTGACCATCGGCGGACGGGGGTCGTTCGGGACCGCGTTGCGGTTGACCGTGATGCCGACCTCGTGGAGCCGGTCCTCGGCCTGCTGGCCGTCCAGCTCCGAGTGTCGCAGGTCCACCAGGACCAGGTGGACGTCCGTGCCGCCGGACAGGACCGAGACACCCGCCTGCTTGACGTCGTCCTGGACCAGACGCTCGGCGATGATCTTCGAGCCGTCCAGGGTGCGCTGCTGGCGCTCCTTGAACTCCTCGGAGGCCGCGACCTTGAAGGAGACCGCCTTCGCCGCGATGACGTGCTCCAGCGGACCGCCCTGCTGGCCGGGGAAGACCGCGGAGTTGATCTTCTTGGCCAGCTCGGAGGTGCAGAGGATCACGCCACCGCGCGGGCCGCCCAGCGTCTTGTGCGTGGTCGTGGTCACGACATGGGCGTGCGGCACCGGGTTCGGGTGCAGACCGGCCGCGACCAGACCCGCGAAGTGGGCCATGTCGACCATCAGGTACGCGCCGACCTCGTCCGCGATCCGGCGGAACGCGGCGAAGTCCAGCTGGCGCGGGTACGCGGACCAGCCGGCCACGATCAGCTTCGGCTTGGACTCCTTGGCGAGCCGCTCGACCTCGGCCATGTCGACCTGGCCGGTGGCGTCGTCGACGTGGTACGCGACCACGTTGTAGAGCTTGCCGGAGAAGTTGATCTTCATGCCGTGGGTCAGGTGCCCGCCGTGGGCGAGGTTCAGACCCATGATCGTGTCGCCCGGCTTGAGCAGCGCGAACATCGCCGCCGCGTTGGCCTGGGCACCCGAGTGCGGCTGGACGTTGGCGTGCTCGGCGCCGAACAGCTCCTTGATGCGGTCGATGGCGATCTGCTCGACCACGTCGACGTGCTCACAGCCGCCGTAGTAGCGGCGGCCCGGGTAGCCCTCGGCGTACTTGTTGGTGAGGACGGAGCCCTGTGCCTCCATGACCGCGACCGGGGCGAAGTTCTCCGAGGCGATCATTTCCAGGGTGGACTGCTGACGGTGGAGCTCGGCGTCGACGGCGGCGGCGACATCCGGGTCGAGCTCGTGGAGAGAGGTGTTGAGAAGCGACATCACGCGATCCCTACGGTCGGGTCTGGTCAGCTGGCGAAATCGGTGTACTCGGCGGCGGAGAGCAGGTCCTTCGGCTCCTCCGCGACGCGCACCTTGAACAGCCAGCCACCCTCGAACGGGGCGGAGTTCACCAGCGACGGGTCGTCCACGACGTCCTGGTTGGCCGCGACGACCTCGCCGGTCACCGGGGAGTACAGGTCGCTGACCGACTTGGTCGACTCCAGCTCACCGCAGGTCTCGCCCGCGGTCACCGTGTCACCGACCTCCGGGAGCTGGACGTACACGACATCGCCGAGGGCGTTCGCCGCATGCTCCGTGATGCCGACCGTCGACACGCCGTCCTCGGCGGCCGACAGCCACTCGTGCTCCTTGCTGTAACGCAGCTGCTGGGGGTTGCTCATGACCTGAATTCTCCTGTACGCGGGGGAGTGCTGCTGATGGGGGCTGCTGAAGCTGCTGGAGTGACTACTTCTGGCGCTTGTAGAAGGGGAGCGCCACGACCTCGTACGGCTCATGGGTACCGCGGATGTCGACGCCCACGCCTTCGCTGCCCGCTTCGGCGTGCGCCGCGTCCACGTAGGCGATCGCGATCGGCTTGCCCAGGGTCGGGGACGGGGCACCGGAGGTGACCTCGCCGACGACCTCGCCGCCGGCGACCACGGACATGCCCGAGCGCGGCACCCGGCGGCCCTCGGCGATCAGGCCGACGAGCTTGCGCGGCGGGTTGTCCGCGGCACGCTCGGCGGCGGCCTCGAGAGCCGCACGCCCGACGAAGTCGCCTTCCTTCTCGAACTTCACGACCCGCCCCAGACCCGCGTCGAAGGGGGTGAGCGAGGTGGTCAGCTCATTGCCGTACAGCGGCATGCCCGCCTCCAGGCGCAGCGTGTCGCGGCAGGACAGACCGCAGGGGACGAGACCGACCGGCTCTCCCGCCTCGGTCAGCGCCTTCCACAGCTTCTCCGCGTGCTGCGGCTCGACGAACAGCTCGAAGCCGTCCTCGCCGGTGTAGCCGGTACGGGCGATCAGGGCGGGGACGCCGGCGACGGTGCCGGGGAGGCCCGCGTAGTACTTCAGTCCCTCCAGGTCGGCGTCGGTGAGCGACTTGAGGATGCCGGGGGACTCGGGGCCCTGTACGGCGATGAGCGCATATGCGTCACGGTCGTCGCGTACAGCCGCGTCGAAGCCGCCCGCCCGCTCGGCGAGGGCGTCCAGGACGATCTGCGCGTTCGAGGCGTTGGCGACGACCATGTACTCGGTCTCGCCGAGGCGGTAGACGATCAGGTCGTCGAGGATGCCGCCGTCCTCACGGCAGATCATCGTGTAGCGGGCACGGCCGACGGCGACGCCGCCGATGTTCCCGACCAGCGCGTGGTCCAGCAGGGCTGCGGCCTGCGGCCCGGTGACGGTGATCTCGCCCATGTGGGAGAGGTCGAACAGACCGGCCTTGGTGCGTACGGCGTTGTGCTCGTCGCGCTCACTCGCGTATCGCAGCGGCATGTCCCAGCCGGCGAAATCGGTCATCGTCGCGCCCAGCGAGCGATGCAGGGCATCGAGGGCGGTGAGACGGGGGGCGTTGCTCATGGATGGGGCTCCCAGGGCATGACTGGCGAGGACGATCCTCCCCATCTGTCATCGAAACCTGAGAGGTTCATCACGACCACATATGCGGGTGATCGCGACTTGCACCTTGGGTGGAGCCACAGGAGCTGCGGCCCGCTTTTCAGATCTGCCTCATCGCGCGCGGTACGGGGCCTGAGAGATTCAAGGGAGGGACTTGCTCCTTCGGCGCCCGGCCCACACAGTGGCCAGGACTCTCCCGCGCGGATTCAAGCGGCCGGTATGCAGTTTGCGCGGACATCATTGCACGGGCGCCCTGATCGGCAAATCACTTGTTGGTCATTACCTTTTCTTTAAGCTTCTTGGGCAGGGTCTCGTCAGACCCGACAGGGGGAGAGTGATGACGTTGCATCGGACCGGTGCGTATCCGGCGACGGCCGGGGTGCCCGCCCGGCCACGAGTTCCGGCTCGGCCGGGTGCGCCACGGCGCGAGCTCCTGGGTGTCGCCACGGACACGCCGGTCGTGCGTGACCTGCGGGAACGGGGCGGGCGCGGCCCGCGCGTGCTCGCCTTCGGCCGCGGGGACGTGGTGGTGATCTCCGGGCTGCCCGGAAGCGGGAAGTCCACGCTGATCCGGCGCACGGCCGAGGGCGGCGGGATCGACTCGCAGGACGCCCGCGACCGCTGGGCCCGCTGGATGCCACGGCGGCTGCCGTACGCCGTCTACCGCCCGCTCGTCCGTCTGGCCCACTACGCCGGGCTGTGGCGCGCACTGCACTCCGGAGCGAGCGTGGTCGTCCACGACTGCGGGACGCAGTCCTGGGTGCGGCGCTGGCTGGCCCGCGAGGCCCGCCGCCGTGGCCGTGCCCTCCACCTCCTCCTGCTGGACGTGACCCCGGACGTCGCCCGCGCGGGCCAGCGGGAGCGCGGCCGGGGCGTCTCCGGCTACGCCTTCGCCCGCCACCGGCGCGCGGTGGGCCGCCTCATCCGCGACGCGGAGCGCGGCCGCCTTCCCGCGGGCTGTGCCTCCGCGGTCCTCCTGGACCGCGAGGGCGCCTCGGCCCTCTCCCGCATCGCCTTCACCGAGGCGCCCTGACCGGAGCGTTCGATCCCCATCGCCGGACGGACCCGGCTGGAGCCGTCCGGCGACGGGGGATGCGGCCACGGTGGCCTGCCTCGCCCGTTCCCCGCGCCCGCGGGGGACGCGGCGAGCGGGCTCAGGGGCCGGGAGCGGGTTCGCGGGCCGGAGCCCCGGAAGCGGGCGCCCGGGACGGGGCCGCGTCCGTGCCCGTTACCCTGCTGCGCAGGACATCACGGCCCCACGGGGCCGGACGGGGAAGCAGGGAACGCACGTGGACACGACATGGCCCGCCAATGAGCTCGAAGAGGTGCTCGCCGCCTCGGTCGGCAACCCCGCGGCCGGTGGCCGCCTCGTCGAGGTGCTGGCCCGCAGCGCCGTCTGGGTGCCCCTGCCCAACGGCGGCGGCCCCGACAGCCCCGGCCTCGACCTGCCGACCCTGGAGATCGACGGCGCGCCGTACGTCCCCGTCTTCAGCTCCCAGCACCAGTTCCTCCTCTGCATGGGCGACCAGATGTCCGGCACCGTCGCGCCGGCCGTCGAGTTCGCCCGCGGGCTGCCCCCGCAGCTCGGTATCGCCGTGAACCCCGGCGGCGCCGTGGGCGTACCGCTCCCACCGCCCGCCGTCGCCGAGCTGTGCCGGGGAGGTCGTACGGCACTGGACGGTTCGGCGAGCGGCGGCCGCGTCCGGCTCTTCGAACCGGACTGGCAGGAGGAGCCGGTCGACTTCCTCGCCGCCGCCGCGGGCGAGTTCGAGTCCACCCGGGTCGTGCAGACCGCCCGCCGGGTGCTGGCCAGCGTCGAGGGCGGCGACCCCGTCCTCTTCGTCGGCGTCCAGCTCTCCGCCTTCGACGACCCCGACCGCACCGCGCCCATGGACGCGCTCGGCCGCGCGCTCGGCCGCGTCGCCGTGAAGTGGCCGGTCAACCTCGTGCTGCTGGACATCGCCCAGGACCCGGTCGGCGACTGGATGCTCAACCGGGTACGGCCGTTCTACACCCGCCAGTACGCGTAGTCGTCAAGTTGGTGTCGGTACGGCCGCTTAAGCTGGTTTGATGACGTGGTCGCCGCACTCGTGTGCCCAGGGCGGCCCGAGGGAACGGCGGATCGAAGAGGGGCGGGACCCAGAGTGAGTGCGTCAGGCACCGCTGCGGCCGGGCAGGTCGAGCACATGCTGCGCCAGGTGACGCCCGGGCGCTACGACGCGTACGAGGCGCTCCTGCACGCCCTCTCCGACGGCCGGGTCTGGATGCTCCTCTGGCACGGCCGGGCGGGCTCCCCCGACGCCCAGTACGGAAACATGGAGGTGGACGGCCTCGGCTACGCGCCCTGTGTCACCTCCGCGCAGGAGCTCTCCGCCTCCGGCTGGACCAGGTCGCACGAAGTGGTCGGTGGCGTCGACATCGCCCGCGCCCTCTACCCCGACCGCTGGGGTATCTGGCTCAACCCGCACGCGCCGGGCGGCGGCGTCGGCATCCCCTGGGCCGATCTGCGCCGGATCGCCACCGGCCTCGACCGGATGCCCGCCGGGCCGTTGAGGCTTTCCGAGCCGGCCATCGAGATCCCGCAGTTCTTCGCCCTCCTCACGCAGAACGCCCACCGCACCCCGGCCGTCCGCTCGTTGCGCCGCGCCTGGGTGCAGCCCGCGCTCGGCGCCCCGTATCTCGCCATCGGCCTCGACCTGTACGACACGGGCCAGCAGTCCGTCGACACGGTGCGCGCGATGATGCAGCAGTCGATCGCCGCCGTCCCGGACGGACTCCCGGTGTCCACCGTCGCCATGTCCGACGAGTACGACCCGGTGACCATGTGGCTGCGGGCCAATGCCCGCCCCTTCTACGACCGTGAGGCCCACGCCGCGCCGCCCGAGCAGCCGGGCTACGGCTACCCGCCACCCACCGCCCAGTACCGCTGACCCACCCCCCGGCGGGCCGCCCGCCCAACGGCGTTCCGTGTCCTGGAAGTTAACGGGACGCGGTCCGATGTCCCGGATGGACCCGTTTTGGCGAGTGTCCGGGTCTCAGGTGTGCATCACCGCTATGCGGACTGTTCTCCCGTTCGAGACTCGTCTGTAGTGTTCGGCCGGTCAAGACCTCCTCCACAGGCGGATTCCAGGGGTGGACCATGCCAATATTCAAGTCCAGAGCCGTCAGGGTGATAACGGCGGCCGTCGCGGTCGGCCTCATCGCCACGGGTTGCTCGAGCGAGCGCGACAAGGGCGGCGACAAGGGTGACGCCAAGGACACCTTTGTCTTCGGCGCTCCGGGCGACCCGGGCTCCCTGGACCCGGCCCTCGCGAGCGACGGTGAGACGTTCCGCGTCACCCGTCAGGCCTTCGAGGCGCTGCTGGAGCACGAGTCCGGCGGCAGCAAGCTCGTCGGCGGTCTCGCCGAGAAGTGGTCGGCCGACCCGGCCGGCAAGGTCTGGACCTTCAACCTCCGCAAGGGCGTCAAGTTCCACGACGGCGAGGCGTTCAACGCGGCCGCGGTCTGCGCCAACTACGACCACTGGTTCAACTGGACGGGCACGTACCAGTCGAGCGCGGTCTCGTACTACTGGCAGACCATCATGGGCGGCTTCGCGAAGAACGAGGACAAGGAGACGCCGAAGGCGAACTACAAGTCCTGCACCGCCAAGGACGAGAACACCGCGGTCATCGAGGTCAACGAGACCTCGGCCAACCTGCCCGGCGGCTTCTCGCTCCAGGCCCTCGCCATCCACTCGCCGAAGGCGCTGGCGGAGTACAAGAAGCAGGACGCGACCGCCAAGGGCGACGCGATCACGTACCCCAAGTACAGCCAGGAGGCCGGCACGGTCGCCGGCACCGGCCCGTACAAGATCGCGAAGTGGAACAAGGGCAACAAGGAAGTCACCCTCGAGCGCTTCGACGACTACTGGGGCGAGAAGGCCAAGGTGAAGAACCTGGTCATCCGCACGATCGACACCGAGGACGGCCGCCGTCAGGCGCTGCAGGCCGGTGACATCGACGGCTACGACCTGGTCGCCCCCGCCGACATCAAGACGCTGGAGAGCGCCGGCTTCAAGGTGCCGACCCGTGACGTCTTCAACCTCTTCTACCTCGGCATGTCCCAGGAGAAGAACCCGGCGCTGAAGAAGCCCGCCGTGCGCCAGGCCATCGCGCACGCCATCGACCGCGAGAACCTGGTCAAGACCCAGCTGCCCGAGGGCGGCAAGGTCGCCACGCAGTTCATGCCCGACACGGTCGCCGGCTTCTCCGAGAACGTGAAGAAGTACCCCTTCGACACGGCCAAGGCCAAGTCGCTGCTCGCCTCCGCGGGCGCGGGCAACCTGTCGATCGACTTCTGCTACCCGACCGAGGTCACCCGCCCGTACATGCCTGCTCCGCAGGACATCTTCGAGCTGATCAAGGCCGACCTGGAGAAGGCCGGCGTCACGGTCACCCCGAAGCCGATGAAGTGGGCCCCGGACTACCTGGACGCCACCGAGGCCGGTTCCTGCTCCCTGCACATGCTCGGCTGGACCGGTGACTTCAACGACGGCTACAACTTCATCGGCACCTGGTTCGCCGAGTACGACAAGCAGTGGGGCTTCAAGGACCCGAAGGTCTTCGCCGCGGTGAAGGCGGGCTCCATCGAGGCCGACCCGACCAAGCGTGTGGACCTCTACAAGAAGGCCAACGAGGCCATCATGGAGTACCTGCCGGGCGTGCCGCTGTCCTCCTCGCCGCCGGCCATCGCCTTCGGCAAGAACGTCAACCCGCCGAAGGTCTCCCCGCTGACGCAGGAGAACTTCGCCGAGGTCTCCTTCAAGTAGCACACCGCATGGGGTCCGCCCGGCCGACGGAACGCCGTTGGCCGGGCGGACCCGCATCCCATTCCTGTACCACTCGTACAACACACGCAAGAAAGGGGCATGCGGGGTGTTGCGACTCGTCGTACGACGACTGCTACAGCTGATACCCACCCTGCTCGGCCTGTCGGTTCTGCTCTTCATCTGGCTGAACCGGCTGCCCGGCGGACCCGCCTCAGCGATCCTGGGCGAGCGGGCGACCGAAGCCGAAGTGGCACGCATCAACCGCGCGCTCGGACTCGACCAGCCGCTCTACGTCCAGTACGGACGCTTCCTCAAGCGGATCTTCGAGCTCGACCTCGGCACGTCGACCCAGACCGGACAGCCGGTGTGGGACGAGTTCGTCCTGAGATTCCCCGCCACCGTGGAGCTCAGCGTCGCGGCGATGCTGATCGCCGTGGCGGTCGGCATCCCGCTCGGCTACCTCGCCGCCCGCAAGCGCGGCGGCTGGATCGACGTGGCCTCGGTCTCCGGGTCGCTCGTCGGGATCTGCATCCCGGTCTTCTTCCTCGCCCTGCTCCTCAAGGGCATCTTCGCGGTCAACCTCGGGCTCTTCCCCAGCTTCGGCCGCCTCGAGACAGGACTCGACGCCACCACGGTGACCGGATTCGCCGTCCTCGACGGTGTCCTCACCGGTGAGTTCGACGCCTCCTGGGACGCGATCATGCACCTGGTGCTGCCCGCGATCGCCCTCTCCTCCATCCCGCTCGCCGTCATCGTCCGGATGACCCGCGCCAGCGTGCTGGAGGTACTCGGCGAGGACTATGTCCGCACCGCCGAATCCAAGGGCCTGGAGCGCAGGGTCGTCCGCGGCCGGCACATCCTGCGCAACGCGCTGCTGCCCGTGGTCACCACGATCGGTCTGCTGACCGGCAGCCTGCTGTCGGGCGCGGTGCTCACCGAATCGGTGTTCTCCTTCGGTGGCATCGGCGACTTCATCCGCAAGGCGATCGACGCCCGCGACTACCCGGTGCTCGTCGGCTTCATCATGTTCATCGCGACCGTGTACGTCCTGATCAACCTGCTGGTCGACCTCGCGTACAGCGTCATTGATCCGAGGGTGCGGGTGCACTGATGAGCCTGGCAACTACCAAGACGTCGAAGATCGACCGGCTCGCGGAACTCACCGCGCAGACCGAGAGCTCCAGCGGTGCCAGCCTCTGGCGCGAGGCGTTCCGCCGCCTTCGCTCCAGCAAGATGGCCATCATCGGCGCCGTCGTCATCGCCCTCTTCGTCGTGATCGCGATCGTGGGGCCGTGGTTCGCCCCGCACACACCGACCGCGCAGACCTGGCGCGGTGAAGTCTTCCCCAACCAGGGCAAGTTCGTCGGCGCCCGGGGGGAGAACTGGTTCGGCCTGGACCACCTGGGCCGCGACCTGTTCTCCCGCATGCTCGTGGGCGCCCGGCAGACGCTGCTGGTCGGTGTGGTCTCCATGCTCATCGGCCTGGTCCTCGGCGCCCTCGTCGGCGCCCTGTCGGGCGCGGCGGCCACCCTCGGCGGGCGCGCGGGGCAGCGCGTCGACGACACCATCATGCGGGTCACCGACATCCTGCTGGCCCTGCCGTCGCTGCTGCTCGCCGTCTCCGTCGCCGCGGTGATGGGACAGTCGCTGACCACGGTGATGATCGCCGTCGGTGTGGTGCAGATCCCCATCTTCGCCCGGCTCCTGCGGGGTTCGATGCTCGCGCAGGGCGGCAGCGACTACGTGCTCGCCGCGCGCGCCCTCGGCGTACGCAAGCGGCGCATCGTCATGACCCAGATCATGCCGAACTCGCTCAGCCCGGTGATCGTCCAGGCGACGCTCAGCCTCGCCACCGCCATCATCGAGGCCGCGGCACTCTCCTACCTGGGTCTCGGCAATCCCGACCCGGCCGTCCCGGAGTGGGGCGTCATGCTCTCCCAGGCACAGCGCTTCTTCGACAACGCGCCGATGATGTCCTTCTATCCGGCGGTCGGCATCATCATCACCGCCCTCGGCTTCACTCTGCTCGGCGAGGCCATGCGCGAAGCCCTCGACCCGAAGCTGCGAGGTTGATGTCATGCCACTGCTCAACGTGGACGAACTCACCGTCACCTTCGGCGGACGCGGCCGCAGGGACGTCAAGGCCGTCAACGGGGTCTCCTTCTCCGTCGACGAGGGCCAGGTCGTCGGACTCGTCGGCGAGTCGGGCTGCGGAAAGTCCGTCACCTCGCTCGCCCTGATGGGCCTCCTCCCGGCCAAGGGCGTCACCCTCGGCGGGCGGGCCGACTTCGACGGCGCCGACCTGCTGACGATGAGCTCCCGCAAGATCCGGGACCTGCGCGGCAGCAAGCTCGCGATGATCTTCCAGGACCCGCTGTCCTCGCTGAACCCGGTCATCCCGATCGGGGTCCAGGTGACCGAGATCCTCCAGCGCCACCGCGGCCTGAAGGGCGAGGCCGCCCGCAAGGAGGCCGCGCACCTGCTGGACCGGGTCGGCATCCCCGACCCGACGCGGCGGCTCAAGGAGTACCCGCACCAGCTCTCCGGCGGAATGCGGCAGCGCGCCCTGATCGCCATGGCCGTGGCCTGTGCGCCCCGGCTGCTGATCGCGGACGAGCCGACCACCGCGCTCGACGTCACGATCCAGGCGCAGATCCTGGAGCTGCTCAAGGAGCTCGTCGACGAGGAGGGCACAGCCCTGCTGATGATCACCCATGACCTGGGTGTCGTCGCCGGGCTCTGCGACCAGGTCAACGTGCTCTACGCGGGCAAGGTCGTCGAATCCTCCGGGCGGCGCGAGCTGTTCGCCCACCCGACGCACCCGTACACCCACGGGCTGCTCGGTTCCATCCCGCGGCTCGACGCCCCGCGCGGCGAGTCCCTCAACCCGATCCGCGGGTCCATCAACGACCAGATCGCCTGGGCCGACGGCTGTGCCTTCGCGCCGCGCTGCGACCGCTACGAGCTGGAGTGCCTCACCGGCACGCCCGAACTGACCGAACCACGCGAGGCCGGGCACCGGGCCCGCTGCGTCAACCCGGTCCTGGCCACGACGGAGGTCCCGGCATGAGCCTGCTCGAACTCGACGGAGTGAAGGTCCACTTCCCCGTCAAGAAGGGCATCCTCTTCGACCGCACGGTCGGCCACGTCTACGCCGTGGACGGCGTCTCGCTGTCCGTCGAGGCCGGTCAGACGTACGGCCTCGTCGGCGAGTCCGGCTGCGGCAAGACGACGCTGGGCCGGGCGGTGCTCCGCCTCGTCGACATCACCGACGGCGAGGTCGTCCTCGACGGCACGGACCTGGCGAAGCTGCCCGAGAAGGAGATGCGCACCTTCCGGCGCCGGCTCCAGATGGTCTTCCAGGACCCGCTGGGAAGCCTCAACCCGCGCCAGAACATCGAGTCGATCCTCTCCGAGGGCATGGCCGCGCACGGCATCGGCGCGAACCAGGACGAACGCCGGGAGAAGATCAAGGAGATCCTGGCCAAGGTCGGGCTCCCGACGAACGCGCTGTCCCGCTACCCGCACGAGTTCTCCGGCGGTCAGCGGCAGCGGATCGGGATCGCCCGGGCGCTGGTGCTCGAACCGGACGTGATCATCTGCGACGAGCCGGTCTCGGCGCTGGACGTCTCGATCCAGGCGCAGGTCATCAACCTGCTGGAGGAGCTCCAGGAGTCGCTGGGCCTGACCTACCTGGTCATCGCCCACGACCTCGCCGTCGTCCGGCACATCTCGGACGTGATCGGGGTCATGTACCTCGGCTCCCTGGTGGAGGAGGCCCCGAGCGACGCGCTGTACGCGGAGCCCAAGCACCCGTACACCAAGGCGCTGATGTCGGCGGTGCCGGTGCCGGACCCGGAGGTCGAGGACCGTCGCGAGCGCATCCTGCTGGTCGGGGACCTTCCGTCGCCCGCGAACCCCCCTGCGGGCTGCCGCTTCCACACGCGCTGCCCGTGGAAGCAGGACACGCTGTGCGCCACGAAGCGGCCCGAGCTGAAGGACCTCGGCGGCGGTCACAAGGTTGCGTGCCACTTCGCGGCGGAGATCGCCGCGGGCGAGATCGCCCGCACGTCGGGCGAGGTCGTCCCCGCGGTCCGCGAGGGCGTCGAGGACGTCGATCCCGAGGTCGTCGCCACGTCGGGGTCGGTGGCCGAGGCGTCCGAGGACGCGGCGGAAGCGGCGGAGGACGAGGCGGAGACGTCGGAGGCGCCGGTCCCGTCTCCCCGCGAGGAGCCGGCCGGCGGCGTGGAGGACTCCGCGGAGAACACCTCGGAGGCTCCCGCGAGCAAGTAGCCAGGGATACGTCCACCGGGGCGCGGGCCATGGTGCCCGCGCCCCGGCCCGTTCTCCGGCCCCTGACGGGGGCTGGACGGGGGCTGGACGGGCCTCCTGCCGGGAGGCGGCACAATTGGTCGGTGCTCCGCGAACTGTTCACCCCCTCCGTTCAGCATGCCCTGGACCTCGTCGGCATCTTCGTCTTCGCGATCTCCGGCGCCCTCCTTGCCGTACGCAAGAACTTCGACGTCTTCGGCATCGCCGTCCTCGCCGAGGTCACCGCCCTCGGCGGTGGCCTGTTCCGCGATCTGATCATCGGTGCCGTGCCGCCCGCCGCGTTCACGGATCTCGGATACTTCGTGATGCCGCTCGTCGCCGCCGGCCTCGTCTTCTTCCTCCACCCCGAGGTCGAACGCATCCAGGGCTCGGTCAACGTCTTCGACGCCGCCGGTCTCGGCCTCTTCGCCGTCACCGGGACGACCAAGGCGTACGAGTACGGCCTCGGCCTGACCGCCTCGGCGACCCTGGGCCTCGCCACCGCCGTCGGCGGCGGTGTGCTGCGCGACGTGCTCGCCAACGAGGTGCCGTCGCTGCTGCGGTGGGACCGTGACCTGTACGCCGTTCCCGCCATCGTCGGCGCCACGATGGTCGTCCTCTTCATCCGCTTCGACATGCTCAACGCCGTCACCAGCGGACTCGCGGTCCTGACGGCGTTCGCCATACGTCTGCTCGCGATGCGCTTCCACTGGCGGGCGCCGCGCGCCTGGAACCGGCGTTCGTCGGCCGCGGAAGAGACCGCCTGAGCCGGAACGGGCAGCCCGCCCACCGAAAAGCTACCGCTTAGTAGTTATCTGTTGTACGGTTCAGGCATGGCACAGGTGGCACAAGTGGCACAGGCAAGCATCGGAGACAGCGAGTTCGACCGCGACACCGCTGTCACCCTCCGGGACGCGGACGTCCCCGGTGTGTACGACGCGGAGCTCTCCGCGGGCTGGACGATCATCACCGCCGTCAACGGCGGCTACCTGCTGGCGCTGCTCGGCCGCGCCCTGGGGGACGCCCTCCCGCACCCCGATCCGTTCGCCGTCTCCGCGCATTACCTCAGCCCCTCCGAGCCGGGCCCCGCGGTGATCCGTACCGAGACGATCCGGACCGGACGCACCCTCTCCACCGGCCAGGCCTCCCTCTTCCAGTACGCGCAGGACGGCACCGAGGTCGAGCGCATCCGCGTCCTCGCCACCTACGGCGACCTCGACGGGCTGCCCGACGAGGTCCGTACGAGCGCGAAGCCCCCGGCCATCCCCCCGTACGAGCACTGCCTCGGTCCGTCCGACGGGCCCGCGCCCGCCATCCCCGGCTCCTCCGCGATCACCGAGCGGCTGAACATCAAGCTCGATCCCGCGACCGTCGGCTGGGTCGTCGGCGCGCCCTCGGGCAAGGGCGAGATGCGCGGCTGGTTCGGCCTCGCCGACGGCCGTGACGCCGACCCGCTGTCGCTGCTGCTCACCGTGGACGCCCTCCCGCCGACCTCGTTCGAGCTGGGCCTCAAGGGCTGGACCCCCACCGTCGAGCTCACCACCCACATCCGCTGCCGCCCGGCGCCGGGCCCGCTGCGGGTCGCCATCACCACCCGTAACCTCGCCGGCGGCTTCCTGGAGGAGGACGCCGAGGTCTGGGACAGCGCGGACCGGCTGGTCGCCCAGTCCCGCCAGCTGGCGAAGGCGCCTCTGTCGCGCGGCTGACCCGCGAACGGGCCGGGCTGCCCCGCGGTCGGGCGGGGCAGCCCAGCAGGGCGCCCTCCCCGTCCACCTCCGGCCGGGTGGCCCGGCCACCGGAGAAGGGCACCGCCTAGCCTCGGACCTGACCTGGGGGTTTGACCTGGGCCTGCCGCGGCCGGGCTCCGGGCTGCGGGGCTCAGGACGGGCGGTGTCCGGGATCGCGCGCCACCCAGTGACGGCGGCCCAGGGAGACCAGGCGGAGCCGGTCGCGGGCCGTGCGGGCGATCTGCTCCTCGTCGGGTTCGGCGCGGGAGCCGGGCTCGCCGGACTCGCCGGCCTCGTGGGCCGACAGAAACGCGGATGCGGTCATCACCATGTGCTCGACGTACACGCCCGCCAGCATCCGCAGATCCTCCTCGCTCCACCCCTCCGACACGGGTTCGCGGGCCAGCGCCGCGGTCACCTCCTCGGTGAAGCCGTGCAGTTGGGACGCGATGGCCGCGCGCACCGGCCCGACGCCGCCGTGGCGCTCGCGCGCGATGAAGCGGAAGTGGGCGGGCTGCTCGCGCACATGACGGGCGATGAGATCCACGGTGCGGTCGATCCGTACCTCGCTGTCGCCGGTGTCGGCGAGGATCTCCGCGATCAGCCCGTGCAGGCTGCCCAGCGTCTCCTCGACCAGCGCCACACCGAGCTCGGCCAGATCCGCGAAGTGCCGGTAGAACGCGGTCGGCGCCACGCCCACGGCACGGGTCACCTCGCGCAGCCCGAGGCTGCTCAGGCTCTGCTTCTCCAGCAGCCGCAGGGCGGCGTCCAGGAATGCCTGACGGGTCTTCAACTTCTGGGCCTGGCGGATGCCGATGGTGTGACTCATACCATTCAGTAAACAACTGTTCTCTGGGATAGGGAAGACTAGACTGGGAAGTCAGTTAACACTCGTACTCTCAAAGGAGGGGTGGGGGAAGATGCTCGCCCTCGTCGCCGCGGTCGCCCTGCTGGGCGTCCTCCTGGGCGCCGTGGCCCAGATCCCGCTGTCCGTGTCCACCGCGGCCGCCGCCGTCATCGGCGTCTGGCTGCTCGGCTTCGCCGTACGTGAGCGCCTCGCGCGCCGCGCGGCGCGCTGACCGAAAAGGAGCGGCACCACCATGGAACTCACCTCGTCCGCCCGCCGGTTCACCGGCACGCGCGACGCCGACGGCATGGCCGTCGCCTCGTTCGTCCTCGGCCTGGCCGGGCTGCTCGTGATGAACATCGTCCTCGGACCCGTCGCCATCGTCCTCGCGGGCCTCGCCCTGTGGCGCGGTACGGCCCGGCGTGGACGGGCTCTGCTGGGGCTCGCGCTCGGCATTGCCGACCTCGTCGTCCTCGCCACGCTCGTCGTCGGCAACGGGATGGTCGTCTGGAGCCCGGGCGGCTGACGGCCCCTGGCCGCCCGGGGGCGGAAGCCGGCCCCGGGCGGCTCGTAGAATCGTCTGCACCATGGCTTACCTCGACCACGCCGCGACCACTCCGATGCTTCCGGAGGCGATCGAGGCGATGACCGCCCAGCTCGCCGTCACCGGCAACGCCTCGTCGTTGCACGCCGCGGGCCGCCGGGCCCGCCGAACCGTCGAGGAGGCCCGCGAGACCCTCGCCGAGGCGCTCGGGGCGCGCCCCAGCGAGGTCGTCCTCACCGCGGGCGGCACCGAAGCGGACAACCTCGCCGTCAAGGGCCTGTACTGGGCCCGCCGCGCCGCCGACCCGCGCCGCACCCGCGTCCTGGCCAGCCCGGTCGAGCACCACGCCGTGCTCGACGCCGTGCACTGGCTCGGCGAGCACGAGGGCGCGAGCGTCGAGTATCTGCCCGTCGACGCCCATGGCCGGGTGCACCCCGAGGCGCTGCGCGAAGCCATCGAGCGCGACCCCGCGGATGTGGCCTTCGTCACCGTCATGTGGGCCAACAACGAGATCGGCACCGTCATGCCGGTCCGTGAACTCGCCGGGATCGCTGCGGAGTTCGGCATTCCGCTGCACTCGGACGCGGTCCAGGCCTTCGGGCAGCTCGACGTCGACTTCGGCGCCTCCGGCCTCGCCGCGATGACCGTCAGCGGCCACAAGATCGGCGGCCCGTACGGGATCGGCGCACTGCTGCTCGGCCGTGAGTACAGCCCGGTGCCGGTGCTGCACGGCGGCGGCCAGGAGCGGCACGTACGCTCCGGAACCCTCGACGTCCCCGCCGTGGCCTCCTTCGCCGTCGCCGGCCGGCTCGCCGCCGAGCGCCGCGACGACTTCGCCCGCGACATCGGCGCACTGCGCGACAAGCTCGTCGACGCCGTGCGCGGCGCCGTACCCGACGCGATCCTCGGCGGTGACCCGGAGAACCGGCTTCCGGCCAACGCCCATTTCACGTTCCCCGGCTGTGAGGGCGACTCGCTGCTGCTCCTCCTGGACGCCCAGGGCATCGAGTGCTCCACGGGCTCCGCCTGCACGGCCGGCATCGCCCAGCCCAGCCATGTCCTCCTCGCCACCGGCACCGACCCGGACCTGGCCCGCGGCACGCTCCGCTTCAGCCTCGGTCACACCTCCACCGAGGAGGACGTCGAGGCCGTCGCCAAGGCGATCGGGCCGGCGGTGGAGCGGGCCCGGACGGCGGGGCTCAGCTAGCGGTCGTGGTGCTCGGGCCGGTGCTGGGCGAAGGCGACGCTGCCGGAACCGCGCGCACCAGCCGTATGTACCGGTCCCAGTCCCAGTGCGGACCCGGGTCGGTGTGGTCCGTGCCCGGCACCTCCACATGGCCGATGATGTGCTCCCGGTCCACCGGGATGCCGTACCGCCGGCATATCCCGGCCGTCAGCCGCGCCGACGACGCGTACATCGCGTCCGTGAAGTCCCGCGGGCGGTCGACGAAGCCCTCGTGCTCGATGCCGATGCTCCGCTCGTTGACGCCGCGGTTCCCGGCGTGGAAGGCGACGTCGAGCTCGCGGATCATCTGGGCGACCCGCCCGTCCTTGCCCACCACGTAGTGCGCCGCCGCGCCGTGCCCCGGGTCCTTGAAGACCCGCAGCGCCGTCCGGTAGCTGCCCTGGACGACATGGATCACGACGCGGTCGATCGTGTAGTCGTCGGGCCGGTCCGCACGCCGCCAGTTCGACCGCGAGGCCGCCGTCCACACCGCGCCCGCGTGGTCCAGCTCGCCCTCCACGCGCTTCTTCTCCATGCCGGGCAGCCGCCACCAGGCACGCGCCAGCTCCTCCCGGGCCGCCACACCCACCCCGACGAGCGCGGCTCCGCCGCCGATCAGCACGGCCCGCCGGCCGAAGCCGCGCTGCCCCTCGTTACGCCCCATGCCACCCCTCTTCGCTCCCGATCACTTCCCGAACGTTTACTCGTGAGCTTTCGGTTCCCGCCGCCCCGTACTCTGGTAGGGCTATGACTGAGACTCGCCAGCGCCCCCTCCGTGTCCTCGCCGCCATGTCCGGCGGGGTGGACTCCGCCGTCGCCGCCGCCCGTGCCGCAGAAGCGGGCCATGACGTGACCGGGGTGCACCTGGCGCTCTCAGCGAACCCGCAGTCGTTCCGTACCGGCGCGCGCGGCTGCTGCACCATCGAGGACTCGCGCGACGCACGCCGCGCGGCGGATGTCATCGGCATCCCGTTCTACGTCTGGGACCTCGCCGAGCGGTTCCGCGAGGACGTGGTCGAGGACTTCGTCGCGGAGTACGAGGCGGGCCGCACCCCGAACCCGTGCCTGCGCTGCAACGAGAAGATCAAGTTCGCCGCGCTCCTGGACAAGGCGCTGGCGCTGGGCTTCGACGCGGTGTGCACCGGTCACTACGCGACCGTGGTGCTCCGCGAGGACGGCACCCGCGAGCTGCACCGGGCGAGCGACATGGCCAAGGACCAGTCGTACGTGCTCGGCGTGCTCGACGAGAAGCAGCTCGCCCACGCCATGTTCCCGCTGGGGGACACCCTGACCACCAAGGACGAGATCCGCGCGGAGGCCGAGCGGCGCGGTCTCGCCGTGGCGAAGAAGCCCGACAGCCACGACATCTGCTTCATCGCCGACGGCGACACCCAAGGGTTCCTGGCCAAGCGCCTCGGCAAGGCCGAGGGCGACATCGTCGACGAGTCCGGTGCGAAGGTGGGCACCCACGAAGGCGCGTTCGGCTTCACCATCGGTCAGCGCAAGGGCCTGCGCATCGGCCACCCGGCCCCCGACGGCAAGCCGCGCTACGTCCTGGACATCTCGCCCGTCGACAACACCGTGACCGTGGGACCGGCCGAGTCCCTGGAGGTCACCGCCCTCACCGCGATCAAGCCCCGCTGGTGCGGAACGGCACCCTCCGGCCCCGGCACGTACACGGCGCAGCTCCGTGCCCACGGCGGTGAGACCGAGGTCTCCGCCGAACTGGTCGACGACGAGCTGCTGGTGACCTTCACCGAGCCCGTCCGCGGCGTGGCACCCGGCCAGGCGATCGTGCTGTACGACGACACACGCGTCGTCGGCTCGGCGACGATCGCGACGACGACCCGGCGACGGCACGCGGTCACGGCCTGAGCCGCGCGCGGACCTCGTTCAGGCCGCGCCCGCGAAGAATCCCTCCAGCACCGGCGCCAGCACATGCGGTGCCACCTCATGGGTCTGGCCCGTCAGGGTGCGGTGGCGGCCGCGGGGGAGTGCTTCGGAGACCGCGCGGACCGTCTCCCGCTGCCATGAGGGACTCGCACCGCCGTCCACGACCATCACCCGTGCGGTGACCTCGCGGAGCCGCTCGGCGGGTACCCGCGCGTCGCCCAGCACCGCGTGGTCGTACACCAGGGTGTGCGCGAGCGCCTCGAGCTCCGCCCACAGGGGGGAGCGCCGCAGCCCGCCGAGCACACCGGGCGCCAGCACGTCCGTCAGGAACAGCTCCAGCGCGTCACCCCGCCGGTCGCGGGCGAGCAGGTCCTCCAGCCGGGACCGATGGGCCGCGGTCGCCTCCCGGCCGGCCGGGTCGGTGACGAACGGCGGCTCGTAGACGGACAGCTGGACCATGGGCAGCCCGGCGGCCGCCGCCTCCAGGGCCAGCGCCCCGCCCGAGGAGGTCCCATGGACGGACGCGCTCCCGCCCGCCTCCTCGACGATCGCGGCGAGATCCTCGACCTCCCGCTCCACGGCGTACGGGGCCGTGTCGCCGCTGCCGCCACGCCCCCGCCGGTCGTAGCTGATCACACGGAACCGGTGAGCGAGCAGCGAGGCGAGCGGCGCCTCGTCGGCGGCGGTGGCGAGCGCGCCGCTCACCAGGACGAGGGGTGGCCCGTCGCCCCGGCGCTCGTACGCGATGGCGGTGCCGTCCTGCGACTTCACCGTGCCGCGGGTCCTGCTCGACGTCGAGTTCGGCTTCTCCATGCACGGCAGACCGGCGGCGCGCCGCGAACTCATCGGCGCCGGAGGGACTTTCCCGGAATCCGCAGGGCGCGCAGGGCGCCGGAGCGGGCACCGGGCCGGCCGCCGCGGGACCGGATGTCGGTGGCGGCCCGTACCGTGGCGGCATGAACATCTGCGTCTTCCTCTCCGCCGCCGACCTCGACGAGCGCTACACGCGCCCCGCCCGCGAATTCGCCGAGCTGCTCGGCAAGGGCGGCCACACCCTGGTCTGGGGCGGCTCCGACGTCGGTCTGATGAAGGTCGTGGCCGACGGTGTGCAGGAGACGGGCGGGCGCCTGGTGGGAGTCTCGGTGGAGTTCCTGCAGGACGCGGCCAGGCCCGTCGCCGACGAGATGGTGGTCGCGCGCGACCTCGCCGAGCGCAAGACGCTGCTGCTGGACAGGGCCGACGCGGTCGTCATCATGGTCGGGGGCACGGGCACGCTGGACGAGGCCACGGAGATCCTGGAGCTGAAGAAGCACGGCAAGACCACCAAGCCCGTGGTGCTGCTCAACACGGCGGGGTTCTACGACGGGCTGAAGCAGCAGTTCCGCCGTATGGAGGACGAGGGCTTCCTTCCCGTCCCTCTCACCGACCTGGTCTTCTTCGCCGAGGAGCCGGTGGGCGCGCTGGCCTACCTCGAGGAGAGTGCCGGGGTTCTGTGATGCGAGCATGGCCGGTATGGCTACCCATCTGATCACCGGGGCGGGCTCCGGCATCGGCGCGGTCGTCGCCCGCCGGCTGCATGAGCGCGGCGACGACCTCGTCCTGCTGGCCCGCGACGCCGGGCGCGCCAAGGAGCTGGCCCAGGCCCATCCCGGCGCCCGCACCCTCGTCGGCGACCTCGGCACGCCCGACCGGCTCTCCTGGGCCTTCTCCCACCAGACCCTGCCCGAGCGCCTGGACTCGCTGCTGCACATCGCGGGCATCGTGGACCTGGGCCGCATCGGCGACCTCACGCCGAAGACCTGGCAGGCCCAGCTCAACGTGAACCTGGTGAGCCCGGCCGAGCTGACCCGGCTGCTGCTGCCCCAACTCCGGGTCTCCCAGGGCACGGTGATCTTCGTCAACTCCGGCGCGGGTCTCAACGCCCACGCCGAATGGGGTGCCTACGCCGCCTCGAAGCACGGCCTCAAGGCACTCGCCGACTCGCTGCGCCAGGAGGAGAGGGCGAACGGCGTCCGGGTCACCTCCGTCTATCCCGGCCGCACCGCCAGCCCCATGCAGGCCAAGGTGCACCAGCAGGAGGGCAAGGAGTACGACGCGTCGAAGTGGATCGACCCCGAGTCGGTCGCGACGACGATCCTCATGGCCCTTGACCTCCCGCGCGATGCCGAGGTCAACGATCTGACGGTCCGGCCGGGCCGGTGAGCGACATCGTGTGGGGCCCCGCGACCGGGGTCGGTTCCATGCCGGGCGGGGACGCCCGCGAGGCTGCCAAGGCCGTCACCGGTACCTTCGAGGACTTCCCGTATCTGCCCGAGCTGCCCGCCCGCGGCCCCGGCGCCGACATGATCGGGCGCGGTCTCGGCATGCTCGTCGAGATGTACGCGCACGTCGAGCCGAGCGGCTGGCGCATCAGCGACCGGCCGGGCCGCGACACCCGCCGGGCGCGTTCGTGGCTCGGGGAGGACCTGGACGCGCTGGAGGAGTTCACCCAGGGGTACGAGGGCCCGCTCAAGGTCCAGGCCGTGGGGCCGTGGACGCTCGCGGCCGCCCTGGAGCTCAGGAACGGCGAGGCGGCGCTGTCCGACCCGGGCGCCTGCCGCGACCTGACGGCCTCGCTCGCCGAAGGACTCCGTGTGCACCTCGCGGAGCTCCGGCGGCGCGTCCCCGGTGCCCGCCCGGTGCTGCAGCTCGACGAGCCGTCCCTGACGGCCGTGCTGCGCGGCCACGTGAGGTCCGCCAGCGGCTACCGGACGCATCGCGCCGTGGACCGGCAGATCGTCGAGAGCGCGCTGCGGGACGTGACGGGTGCCGTCGGCGACGGGCAGGTGATCGTCCACTCCTGCGCGCCCGATGTCCCGTTCGCACTGCTGCGCAGAGCCGGAGCAGCGGGCGTCTCGTTCGATTTCGGGCTGCTCACCGAGCGTGATGAGGAGGCGATCGGCGAGGCGGTGGAGGGCGGTACGAAGCTCTTCGCGGGAGTCGTGGCGTCCACCGACGGTCCATTGTCAGACCCTGCCGGTAGCGTCATGGGTGTCAGGACGTTGTGGCGCAGGCTGGGGCTGAATCCGGGGACTCTCGCGGGTTCCGTGGTGGTCACCCCTTCGTGCGGGCTGGCGGGTGCTTCGCCCGCGTATGCGCGCGCGGCTCTCGCGCACTGCGTCCGGGCGGCGCGATCGCTCGCGGACAACCCTGAGTAATGGGCTGAGGGCTGAGGTAACGGGAGGACGAAACGGTGGCTGTCGAACAGCAGGGGCCGGTGCCGGCGCAGGCACGGGAGAAGCATGCCCAGCTGGCCGAGCAGGTCGAGGAGCACCGCTTCCGGTACTACGTGAAGGACCAGCCGGTCATCAGCGACGCGGAGTTCGACACACTGCTGCGGTCGCTGGAGGCGCTGGAGGAGGACTATCCGGAGCTGCGCACGCCCGACTCGCCGACCCAGAAGGTCGCGGGGCCGTACGAGACGGAGTTCACCGCGGTCGAGCACCGCGAGCGGATGCTCTCGCTCGACAACGCCTTCGACGAGGCGGAGCTCGTGGGCTGGGCGGACCGTGTCGCCAAGGAGGTCGGCACGTCGGAGTACCACTTCCTGTGCGAGCTGAAGGTGGATGGCCTCGCGGTCAATCTGACGTACGAGAAGGGCAGGCTGACCCGTGCCGCGACCCGTGGCGACGGACGCACCGGAGAGGACATCACCCCCAACGTCCGCACGATCTCGGACATCCCGGAGCGGCTGACGGGTGACCGTGTCCCGGATCTCGTCGAGATCCGCGGCGAGGTCTACTTCCCGATGGAGGCCTTCCAGGAGCTGAACGCCCGGCGCGTGGCCGCGGGCGAGCAGCCCTACGCCAATCCCCGCAACTCCGCGGCGGGTTCGCTGCGCCAGAAGGACCCCAAGGTCACCGCCACCCTTCCGCTGCACATGGTGGTGCACGGCATCGGTGCGCGCGTCGGCCTGGAGCTCCGCCGCCTCTCCGAGGCGTACGAGCTGCTCCACGAGTGGGGCCTGCCCACCGCCAGGCACAACAAGGTGGTGGACTCGCTCGACGAGGTCCGCGAGTTCATCGCGTACTTCGGCGAGAACCGCCACTCCGTGGAGCACGAGATCGACGGCGTCGTCGTCAAGCTCGACGAGATCCCGCTCCAGGGCCGGCTCGGCTCGACGTCGCGGGCGCCCCGCTGGGCGATCGCCTGGAAGTACCCGCCGGAAGAGGTCAACACCAAGCTGATCAACATCCGTGTGGGCGTGGGCCGTACGGGCCGGGTCACTCCGTACGCGCAGGTGGAGCCGGTCACGGTCGCGGGTTCCGAGGTCGAGTTCGCCACGCTCCACAACCAGGACGTGGTCAAGCTCAAGGGCGTCCTCATCGGCGACACGGTCGTGCTCCGCAAGGCGGGCGACGTCATCCCGGAGATCCTCGGGCCCGTCGTCGACCTGCGGGACGGCACCGAGCGGGAGTTCGTGATGCCGGCCGAGTGCCCCGAGTGCGGTACGGCGCTGCGGCCGATGAAGGAGGGCGACGTCGACCTCCGGTGCCCCAACGCCCGGGCCTGCCCGGCCCAGTTGCGTGAGCGCGTCTACTACCTGGCGGGGCGCAAGAGCCTGGACATCGAGGCGTTCGGGTACGTGGCGGCCGCGGCGCTGACCAAGCCGCTCGAGCCGGCCGAGCCGCCGTTGACCGACGAGGGCGATCTGTTCGATCTGACGGTCGAGCAACTGCTGCCCATCAAGGCCTATGTGCTGGACCAGGACAGCGGACTGCCCAAGCGTGACCCGAAGACCGGCGAGGAGAAGGTCGTCACGGTCTTCGCCAACCAGCAGGGCGAGCCGAAGAAGAACACGCTGACGATGCTGGAGAACATCGCGGCGGCCAGGCAGCGCCCGCTCGCCCGCATCATCACCGGCCTGTCCATCCGCCATGTCGGACCTGTCGCCGCCGAGGCCCTGGCCCGTGAGTTCCGCTCCATCGACAGGATCGAGCAGGCCACGGAGGAGGAGCTGGCGGCCGTCGAGGGCGTGGGCCCGACCATCGCCGCCTCCCTCAAGCAGTGGTTCGAGGAGGACTGGCACCGCGAGATCCTGCGCAAGTGGCGGGCCGCCGGTGTCCGGATGGAGGAGGAGAGCACCGGCGAGGACGAGGGTCCCCGTCCGCTGGAGGGCCTCACCGTCGTCGTGACGGGAACGCTTCAGGACTTCACGCGGGATGGCGCAAAAGAAGCGCTCCAGAGCCGTGGAGCGAAAGTGACAGGTTCCGTTTCGAAGAAGACCGCCTTCGTTGTGGTGGGTGACAACCCCGGTTCGAAGTACGACAAGGCCATGCAGCTGAAAGTCCCCGTGCTGGACGAGCAAGGGTTCGCTGTCCTGCTTGAACAGGGGCCGGAGGCCGCTCGTGACGCCGCGGTTCCGGTCGCCGAGTAGGACGGATGTGCGGGCCGAACTCCCGGCGGGGTTCACCCGTTCGGCGCATATCAGATGGATAAGGGTGGCCGGGCCGCATTCGGGCAAGAGCTGTAGAGCGCTGCCCGTCAGGGGCTTCCGCGGCCTACTGTTGAGATGTGCGCCTGTCGTGCATGGCTGCGTGGTGGGATTCCGGCCGTGGTCGCATGACAACGGGGGCCATCGCGTGGCATCGGCACCGCCGGCTGTGAGAGGGACGGGAATGAAACCGACCGAGAGCGCCGCCCCGGTCTCACGGCCGCGTGGTTTCGCGGGACTCGCGTTCGTCGCGGGCATCGCCTCCACGCTGCCCTACCTCATCATGGGACTCGCCGCCGTCGCCCTGGCGGCCGGTCTGTTCAGCTCTCTGCGGGACGGGCACGCGCTCTTCCCCGGCGGCACCGAGGGCTGGTCCCTCGCCGTCCTCACCGGCGTCATCGTCGGTCATCTGGTCGCCCTCGGGCGCGACCGCTGGTGGGGCGGTACCGGTTCCGGTGCCGCCCTCACCCTCGCCGTGCTGATGCTGTACGGCTGGGTGCCCGCGGGCATGGTCAGCCTCGCCGTCGTGGTGCTGGCCGGAGTCGCCCGGCGGCACCGCCGGCAACAGGGCGTACTGCACGGCGCCGCCGACGTCCTGGGCCTCGGCGCGGCCGCCCTCGTCCTGACCGCGTTCGGCGAGACGCCGACGGTCGAACAGCCGTGGCAGCCACTGCAGTGGGGCCCGGGCGCGGTCCTCGAAGTGGTCCTCGCCGCGGCCGCGTATCTCGCCGTCACCCGCCTGCTGCTCTGGTACGCCCTGGCACCGCAGGCCGCCGGCCTGCCCACCGTCGCCAGGACGGCCCTGCTCCGGCAGGGGCTCGTCGCCGTCGCCCTGCTCGGCATCACCCCGCTGATCTGCGTGGTCGCGACGGCCATGCCCATCCTGCTGCCGCTCTTCGCCGTGCCGCTGATCGCCCTCGACTCCACACTCTGGATCGCCCGCGCCCGGGCCGAGGAGCAGCTGCGCGACCCGCTCACCGGACTGCCCAACCGCCAGTGGCTGCTGGAGCGCACCTGGGCGGCACTGGAGGAGGCCGAGGGCGTCGGCGCCCGCTCGGCCCTCGTCCTGATCGATCTCGACCGCTTCCGCTCGGTCAATGACACGCTCGGCCATCTCGCGGGCGACCGGCTCCTCCTTCAGATAGCCGAACGGCTGAAGCTGGCACTGCCGCGCGGGGCCGAGGCGGCCAGGCTCGGCGGCGACGAGTTCGCCGTGCTCCTGCCCGTGGCCGACTCCACCACCAGCGCCCAGCGGGTCGCCCGCCATCTGGTCGGCCAGCTGTCCTCGCCGCTCGACCTCGACGGACTCACGCTGGTGCTGGAGGCCAGCGCGGGCCTCGCCGTCTTCCCGGACCATGCGCTGGACGCCGAAGGACTGCTCAGACGCGCCGATGTGGCGATGTACCAGGCCAAGCGTGACCGTACGGGCGTCGAGGTGTACGAATCCAAGCGGGATTCGAACACCCCGGACCGGCTCGGACTGCTCGGCGATCTGCGCCGGGCGCTGGACGCGGGCGAGGTCGAGCTCCACTACCAGCCCAAGGTCGGCTTCGACGGCCATGTCGCGGGACTGGAGGCGTTGGTGCGCTGGGTGCACCCGGACCGGGGCCGGGTCCCGCCCGACGAGTTCATCGCGATAGCCGAGTCCTCCGGACTGATGCCCCATCTGACGGAGTACGTCCTGGAGACCGCGCTCGGCCAGGTCGCCAAGTGGCGCGCCCAGGGGCTCGAAGTGCCCGTCGCGGTCAATGTGTCACCGCGCGACGTCCACACCCCGGGTTTCGCGGGCGCCGTCGCGGCCCGGCTCGCCCGGCACGGCGTCCCGGCCGGCGCGTTGCAGCTGGAGATCACCGAGCATGTGCTGCTGGAGGACCCGCAGCGGGCCGCCGACACCCTCGCCGCACTCACCGGCCACGGTGTGAAGATGTCGCTCGACGACTTCGGCACGGGCTACTCGTCGCTGGTCCATCTGCGCCGGCTGCCCGTGAGCGAGCTGAAGATCGACCGTTCGTTCGTCGCCCGGCTCGCGATCGACACCGAGGACGCCGAGATCGTCCGCTGCACCGTCGACCTCGCCCACTCGCTCGGACTGCTCGTGGTCGCCGAGGGCGTCGAGGACGACGAGACCTGGGAGCGACTGCGCGACCTGGGCTGTGACGCGGTACAGGGCTGGCTGGTGGCGGCCGCGATGCCGCCCCAGGAGACCACGGCATGGCTGCGGGCCCGCGGCGAACACGGCTGGCGCCGCCCCGTCGCAGAGCTCCCGGCCGTCCCGCCGACCGAGGCGGAGCACCCCTCGGGCCACGTCGTGAACTAGGCCACGCGGAAAGCCCACGCGGAAAGCCCCCGCGGAAAGCCCACGGGGAAAGCCCCCGGGGGAGAATGCCCCCCGGGGGATCAGGGGCCCGCAGCAGACGGCGGTGAGGCTACGCCGTGGCGTGCACCGTGCCCGCGTAACGGCGGACGAAGCGGGACCCGTTCGCCGCCGTCACCTCCAGGTCGTAGCGGCCCTCGCGGATCTCCCAGGTCAGCGAGGAGCGGTCGCCCGGCCCCACCCACACCGTGCGGGCGGCCCTCGCGTCGCCGTCCGGGGTGACCGTGAAGGACACCTCCGTCTCGCCCGCGTTGGCGAACCTCAGCTCCACCGTCGCCCGCTCGGGACGGCGGCCGTGCAGTGAGGCCGTCACCGACGGCACCGGCGCGGCGGCCTCGCGTCCGGAGCGCACGACCGTGCCGGAGAAGCGGCGCACGAAGCCGTCCGCGCCCATCACCGTGAAGTCGTACCGCCCGTCGGTCTCCGAGGCGTCCCACGTGTACGTCCGCGACGTGCCCGGTGCCACGGTGAACGGGGTGCCCGTGAACGGCTTGAGCGTGTTCGGCAGCACGGTGAAGTGGAAGGTCTCCGTCCCCTGGTTGGCGAGGGTGCAGACGACCTTGCCCGTCTCCCGGTCCACCGCCACCTCGGCCCACGGCCGGTACGGCAGCGGCCGGTGCGGCCGGGAGCCCGGCTCCTGGGTGGGCATCGACTGGCCGCCGCTCGGCGGCAGCTTCACCGCCGGCAGCGCATGGGCCGCGTCCGCCTTCGCCATCAGCTCGTTCGTGTCCGGCAGCGCCGGTATCGAGTAGTCCGGCCTGCTGAAGTCGAAGCAGCTGGTCAGGTCGCCGCAGACGGCCCGCCGCCAGTCCGAGATGTTCGGCTCGCGCACCCCCGTCACCACCTCGAGGAACCGCAGCACCGACGTGTGGTCGAACACCTGCGAGTTGACCCAGCCGCCGCGCGACCAGGGGGAGATCGCCCACAACGGCACCCGGTTGCCGAGGCCGATCGGCCGTCCCTCGGCGAACTCCTCCGGAGTTCCCGCTTCCGGGAACGGGGGCAGGACATGGTCGAAGTAGCCGTCGTTCTCGTCGTACATCAGCAGGAACACGGTGTGCTTCCACACGTCCGGGTTCGAGAACAGCGACTGCAGCGCCGTGTCGACCCAGTGCGCGCCGTAGTTCGGGCCCGCCTCCGGGTGCTCGCAGAACAGATACGGCGCCACCAGCCAGGAGACCGTCGGCAGGGTGCCGTCCTTGCAGTGTGCGTCGAAGGCCGTCAGATCGAACTTGGTCATCGCGTTGATGTACCGCGGGTCGTCCTTCGGGAACGCGTGGAACTGCCCGAAGTACGACAGCCCGTTGTCGTCGTAGTCGCCGTACCGCTCGTCCTTCGACGGGTTGTGGTAGACGCGCCAGCTGACGCCGGCGTCCTCCAGCCGCTCCGCGTACGTCGTCCAGTCCGCGACGGGGTTGTCCGTGACCGGGGTGTTGTCCGTCCACGGTCCGGTCGTACCGTCCTTGCCGGGGCCGCACGAACCGGACCACAGGTACAGCCGGTTGGGGTCGGTCGGCCCGGCCTGCGAGCAGAAGTAGGCGTCGCAGAGGGTGAACGCGTCGGCGAGGGCGAACTGGTAGGGGATGTCCTCGCGGGTGAAGTACCCCATGGTGCGCTCGCCCTTGGAGGCGACCCACTTGTTCATCGCACCGCCGTTGACGGCCGTGTGGCCGGTGCCCCAGTCGTGCGGGAGGCCGGAGGCGTTCTGGGCGTTGTACTTCGTCGTGTCCATGCGGTACGGCAGCATGAAGCCGTCGGCACGCCCGGGAGCCGGCTGCTTGAAGACGGAGTCGCCGCCGGGGAAGGTCAGCGCCTGGCGGTCGTCGAAGCCCCGGGCACCGCTCAGGGTGCCGAAGTAGTGGTCGAAGCTGCGGTTCTCCTGCATCAGGATCACCACGTGCTTCACGTCCTCGATGGACCCGCGCGGTCGCGGGGCGGCCGAGGCGTCCGCCTCGGGAAAGCCGACGGCGGCAACGGCGGCGGTCGCGGCGGACGCGCCGACGAAGGCGCGGCGGCTCAGCGGAGTCATGGCGTGGGTGTCCTTCGGTTCAGCGTGCGGCTGTGGTGGCATGGCCCCGCTCAGCGGAGCGAGAAGGTGACGGCGGGGGCGGCGTGGTCGGAGGGCCAGCTGTTGCCGGCGCTGTCCGGAACCGGGCGCGGCCATCCCGTGCACAGGGTGTACGCGCCCTGGACGCGCAGCGGACCGGCGTACTGGACCTGGTCGATCCGGTCCTGCGGCTCGTCGCCGCGAGCCGGCGACCAGGTGACCCCCGGCTCACGCGCGGCGTTCGGGTGCTCGTCGCGGAAGGCGTCGGTCAGCCCGGCCCTGCCGAGGGCGACCGTGACCGGCCAGCGGACCGCGCCGCGGCCCTTGCGGTCCAGATGCGAGGGGGAGGCCAGCCCGGCGGCGAGGATCACCGGCGCCGTACGGGACGCGGCGAGGTCGGACCGCATCGCCGCCAGCAGCGCGCCGGTCTGCCGGTGGCGGACGGTCCTGAGCTCGGCGGCCTCGACCTCGGCGGGCGTGTGCCCCGCCCTGAGGGCGTACGGCCCGTACGCGGCCTCGTCGAGCTGGGCGCCCCACAGTCGTACGTTCCGGCCGCCGGGCAGCCGGAGCGTCGCCGCGACGGCCGGGACGTCAGCCGTGGGCGGGGACGTGATGTCCGAGAGCGGGAAGCGGCTGATCAGGCCGACCCCGGCCGCGCTGTCACAGGCGTACCACCCCAGCGCGTCGGCCAGGGGGCGGGCGGCGGTGCCGCCGGTCTCCTGGAGCGCCACGGCGTCGAGTCCCTGCCCGAGGATCAGCCGGAGCAGCTTCTCGTGGGCGTCGGCGACGTTCCCGGCGGCGTCCCACAGGTTCAGCGAGGCGACCGTCAGCCGAGGCCGCGCCGAGACCGGCCGGACCGGCACCTGCACGGTCACCGTGTCCGTGCCGCCCGCGCTGTCCTTGACCGCGACGGTGATCCGCGCGGGGCGGGAGCGAGGTCCTGCGGACGCGATGCCGGTGACCTTGCCGTCGGAGGAGACGCCCAGCCAGGAGTTCCCGGTCAGCCGCCGGAAGGAAGGGGTGCCGGAGGCATTGCCCTCGGGGCGGATCCACAGCGGGCCGAGCGCGACGGAGACGCGGGTCCCCGGTGCGCAGGCGCCCGTCGTGAACGAGTCGACGACGCAGTGCGGGGGCGTCACGGGCGGCCGGAACGCGACGGTGAACGGCTCGGTCCTGGCGAGGATGTCGTATCCGTCCTTGGCCAGCAGATACGCGGTGTAGGTGCCCTCGCCGAGGCCCGTGGTGTCGAGCGTGGTGTCACCGGACGCGTCGGTGACGTACGACCACACCAGCGAGGAGCCGACGCCGGGCTTGCGGTCGCCGTCGTAGATCCCGATCCAGTTCTTGGCGTGGGGTGCGTCGGTGGTCCAGCGGAAGGTCAGCCGGTCACCCTCGCGGGGGCTGGTGGGTGAGAGCAGCGACAGGGCGCTGCCGCCGGAGGCGGCGTTTCTGAATGGGGACACCGGACTTGAGGTCCTCTCCGCCCGGGAGAAGACCCCGGCGCCAGAAGTTGTTCGGACAACTTGAGTCAGTGAGCCAGCCCTCGGCACACTCGACATGAACGGGACATGACCGGTGTCCGGAGAGAGTGGGAACGGGGACCTCGGACCGCGCGCCCGGACCGCGCGGGTGCCCGCCGACCGTCCGGCGGTGGGCAGGCCGGCGGCCGGCCGGTGGTGGTCCGGGCAGGGTCCCGAGGCGGGCCGTGAGTGCTCCCGCGGCAAAGGGTTTCGCGGGCACCCGGCCCTGGCCCATAGGATTGGGCCAAAACCATCACACTCACCCCTGAGGATCGCTGCATGCCTGGCATCACGCGCGAGGAGGTCGCCCACCTCGCACGGCTGGCGCGTCTGGAGCTGAAGGGCGAAGAGCTCGACCACTTCGCCGGACAGCTCGACGACATCATCGGCGCGGTCGCCCGCGTCTCCGAGGTCGCCGACCAAGACGTACCGCCGACCTCCCACCCGCTGCCGCTGACCAATGTCATGCGCGCGGACGAGGTCCGTCCGTCGCTCACCCCCGAGCAGGCGCTCTCCGGCGCCCCTGCACAGGAGCAGCAGCGTTTCAAGGTGCCGCAGATCCTGGGGGAGGACTAAACAGTCATGACGGACAGCATCATCATCAAGCTGACCGCGGCCGAGATCGCCGCGAAGATCGCTTCCGGGGAGCTCACGGCCGTCGAGGTCACCGAGGCGCACCTCGCCCGGATCGAGGCCGTGGACGAGAAGGTCCACGCCTTCCTCCACATCGACCGTGAGGGCGCGCTCGCACAGGCCCGCGCCATCGACGAGAAGCGCGAGCGCGGCGAGAAGCTCGGCCCGCTCGCCGGTGTGCCGCTGGCGCTGAAGGACATCTTCACCACCGAGGGCATCCCGACCACCGTCGGTTCCAAGATCCTCGAGGGCTGGATCCCGCCGTACGACGCCACCCTGACGCGCAAGCTGAAGGAGGCCGGCGTCGTCATCCTCGGCAAGACCAACATGGACGAGTTCGCCATGGGGTCCTCCACCGAGAACAGCGCGTACGGCCCCACCGGCAACCCCTGGGACCTGACCCGCATCCCCGGCGGCTCCGGCGGCGGTTCGTCCGCCGCCCTCGCCTCCTACCAGGCCCCGCTCGCCATCGGCACGGACACCGGCGGCTCCATCCGCCAGCCCGCCGCCGTCACCGGCACGGTCGGCGTCAAGCCGACCTACGGCGGTGTCTCCCGCTACGGCATGGTCGCCTTCTCCTCGTCCCTCGACCAGGGCGGCCCGTGTGCCCGCACGGTCCTCGACGCGGCGCTGCTGCACGAGGTCATCGCCGGCCACGACCCGCTCGACTCGACCTCCATCGACGCCCCGGTCCCGCCGGTCGTCGAGGCGGCGCGCAACGGCTCGGTCGCCGGGATGCGCGTCGGCGTCGTCAAGCAGTTCCGCGGCGAGGGCTACCAGACCGGTGTCGTCCAGCGCTTCGACGAGGCCGTCGAGCTGCTGAAGGGACTCGGCGCCGAGATCGTCGAGCTGGACTGCCCGTCCTTCGACCTCGCGCTCTCCGCGTACTACCTGATCGCGCCGTCCGAGTGCTCCTCGAACCTCGCGCGCTTCGACGCCATGCGCTACGGCCTGCGCGTCGGCGACGACGGCACGAAGTCGGCCGAGGACGTCACCTCGCTGACCCGCGAGGAGGGCTTCGGCGACGAGGTCAAGCGCCGCATCATGCTCGGCACGTACGCCCTGTCGTCCGGCTACTACGACGCGTACTACGGCAGCGCCCAGAAGGTCCGCACGCTCATCACCCGTGACTTCGAGAAGGCCTTCGAGCAGGTCGACGTGATCGTCTCCCCGACGACGCCGACCACCGCCTTCCCGATCGGCGAGCGCGCCGACGACCCGATGGCGATGTACCTCGCCGACCTGTGCACCATCCCGACCAACCTGGCCGGCAATGCGGCGATGTCGCTGCCTTGCGGCCTGGCTCCGGAGGACAACCTCCCGGTCGGTCTGCAGATCATCGCCCCCGCCATGAAGGACGACCGCCTTTACAAGGTGGGTGCCGCCGTCGAGGCCGCCTTCGTGGAAAAGTGGGGGCACCCGCTGCTGGAGGAGGCACCGTCACTGTGAGCACGTTGCAGAAGGCCAAGGGCTTCAAGAAGTCCAAGACCGGCACGTACCTGTCCATCGGCACCACCGCCTTCGGGGCGATCAGCGTCGCCAAGCAGGTCAAGAAGGCTCGCATGGAGCACGACACGCTCCGGCTGATCGACGCCGCCGTGTCCGCCGCCGCCATCATCACCGGCCTCGCGCTGCTCTACCGCGAGCTGAAGCGCCTGGGCGACGACGACGTCCTGCTCGGCTGAGAGGGAAAGTTTCACCGTGACCGTCACGACTGACCTGGTGCCGTACGAGGACGCTCTCGCGTCGTACGACCCCGTCATGGGCCTGGAGGTCCATGTCGAACTCGGTACCAGGACCAAGATGTTCTGCGGCTGCTCGACCGAGCTGGGCGCCGAGCCCAACTCGCAGACCTGCCCCACCTGCCTCGGCCTGCCCGGCGCCCTGCCGGTGATGAACGCCGTGGGTGTCGAGTCCGCCATCAAGATCGGCCTCGCGCTGCACTGCGACATCGCCGAATGGTGCCGCTTCGCCCGGAAGAACTACTTCTATCCGGACATGCCGAAGAACTTCCAGACCTCGCAGTACGACGAGCCGATCGCCTTCAACGGCTATCTGGACGTCCAGCTGGAGGACGGAGAGATCTTCCGCGTGGACATCGAGCGCGCCCACATGGAGGAGGACACCGGCAAGTCGACCCACGTCGGCGGTGCCACCGGCCGTATCCACGGCGCGTCCCACTCCCTGCTCGACTACAACCGCGCGGGCATCCCGCTCATCGAGATCGTCACCAAGCCGATCGTCGGTGCCGGTGAGCGCGCCCCCGAGGTCGCCAAGGCGTACGTCGCCGAACTGCGTGAGCTCATCCGGGCCCTCGGTGTCTCCGAGGCACGCATGGAGATGGGCCAGATGCGCTGCGACGTGAACCTGTCGCTGCGGCCGAACGGCACCGAGAAGTTCGGCACCCGCTCCGAGACGAAGAACGTCAACTCGCTGCGGTCGGTCGAGCGCGCGGTCCGCTTCGAGGTCATGCGCCACGCGGCGGTGCTCTCGTCGGGCGGCACGATCGTCCAGGAGACCCGTCACTTCCACGAGGAGGACGGCTCGACGACCTCCGGGCGGGTCAAGGAGGAGGCGGAGGACTACCGGTACTTCCCGGAGCCCGACCTCGTCCCCGTCGCCCCGGCCCGTGAGTGGGTCGAGGAGCTGCGCGCCGGACTGCCCGAGCTGCCGCGGGTCCGCCGGAACCGGCTCCGCGAGGAGTGGGGCGTCACCGAGCACGACATGCAGTCGATCCTCAACGCGGGCGCGGTCGATCTGATCGTGGCCACGATCGACGCGGGCGCCGACTCCGGCTCCGCGCGCAAGTGGTGGATGGGCGAACTGGCCCGCAGCGCCAACGAGTCGGGCGTCGCGCTCGACGAGCTGGCGATCACCCCGGAGCAGGTGGCCCGGGTGACCGCCCTGGTCGCCGACGGCTCGCTCAACGACAAGCTGGCCCGCCAGGTCATCGAGGGCGTCCTCGCGGGCGAGGGCGACCCGGACACCGTCGTCGAGAAGCGCGGCCTGAAGATCGTCTCCGACGAGGGTGCGCTCGGCGCGGCCGTCGACGAGGCGATCGCCGGCAACGCGGGGATCGCGGACAAGATCCGCGGCGGCAAGGTCGCGGCCGTCGGCGCGCTCGTCGGTGCGGTCATGAAGGCCACCCGCGGCCAGGCCGACGCGGCCCGCGTCAAGGAGCTGATCCTGGAGAAGCTGGGCGTGACCGAGGGCTGACGCCTCCGCACGATCGCAGGACGACCACAGGGGCGGGACACCGGAACACGGTGTCCCGCCCCTGCGCGTGCGCGTCGCCTCCGCTGCCCGGCCGAGCGACCGGCCGACCGGCCGCCTGCCGGGAGCCGTGGCGCGCCGCAGCCCGGCCTCGGCTCGGTGTCCGGGCTTGGTTCGTACGCCTGGTGGTGCGGGCCCGCCTCACCCGTGCGCCGAATCGAGGGGCGCGCGTCCGTGTGTGCCCGACGGGCGCCTCGCCAAGGCCCGATGCCCCGCCTCCGGCCGCGGGCCGATCAGCCCGGGCCGTGCCCTGTACGCCCGGCCCGTCAGTGCGTTCGTATCCCGAGGCCCGGCAGCCACAGTTCGCCGCGGTCGTTGACGCCGGCGTCGCGGGAGGCCAGTTCCTGCGGGCCGGTGGCGCCGCGGCAGCGGAGTTCGGTGACGGCCAGCCGGGCCGAGGCCGCCGCGGAGTTCTCGTAGGCCTCCGGGAACACCGACTGCCACCAGCCCCGGTCGTGGCCCTGCCAGCCGCGCTCGCGCATCTGACGCACGCGCTCCGGGCCCTGCTCCGCGTCCCGGTCGTCGATCGCGACGCCCAGCCCTTCGCCCGGACTGTAGGAGACGACCAGATCGCGCCCCGGGTCGCGGTCGGCCACGATCGTGAAGCCCGCCCAGTCACCCGGCACCTGCACGGGAAGCTGCTCCGTCCAGGCCGCGAGCATCAGCCCCAGGGCGCTCTCCAGATGCTCCCAGCCGCCCGCGAGCCGGCGCCCGGGGATGTCGCCGGGCTGCTCGCCGGGCCCGCTCCGGTACAACTGCCAGCTGTACGGCAGGAGATCGAAGTCGTGCGGCTCGTCCACCGACCAGGCACCGCCCCAGGTGAAGCAGCGGTGCTCGTCCCGCTCCAACTCCTCGGGCCGGTGCACCGAGAGCGTGACCTGGAACCGGTCCCCGGACAGCAGCACCAGCCGGGCGCCGTCACGCCAGCGGACATTGGGGCCCCAGGCCGATCCGCCGTACAACGTCGGCTCGCCGATCCTGGCCACGATCGGGCCGTACACCGCACGGAACGCCTCGCGCCGCTCCAGCCGCGTCGCCTCCGGCGGATACGCCACGATCACGACCGGCGGCCGGCCGAGGTGCTCCCGTGGCGCTCCGTGGAGCCGCTCCGCGAGCTCGGCGGCGTCGACGGGCGTGGTGACGGCGACAGCATGCGATTCCCCCGGACTGGTCATGACCCCATGGTGGCAGGCCCCGCCGACATGGCTGCCGTGTCCGGTCCGGAAGCCCGCCTTCCGGTGGCGCGATCTCGTCCGGACTCCGCGGTCACTCTTGGACGTTCATCCCGCTGACGTCCCCGGGCCTTTCCTCCGCCATCTGCTCTCACTAGCTTCCGGGCGGTAACGCGCGACTCGGGAGGATCACTTGGCCACGGACATCTCACGGCGACGGCTGTTCGCACTCGGCGGGGGCGCCCTCGGTGCCGCGGCGGCCGGGTCCCTGCTGCCTCCGTCCCTGCAGCAGGCGCTGGCCGCCGAGGCGCCCTCCGGTGGTCTGCGCGCGATTCGCCACGTGGTGATCCTCATGCAGGAGAACCGTTCTTTCGATCACTACTTCGGCACGCTCCGCGGCGTTCGCGGCTTCGGCGACCGCAACGCCGTCGAACTCCCCACGGGCAAGCCGGTCTTCGAGCAGCCCGGCCCGCTCGGCACCGTGCTGCCCTTCCCGGTCCGCGACGCCGCCGAGACGCAGGCGAAGGACCTCCAGTACATCGGCGACCTCGACCACTCCTGGGGCGGCGGGGCCAAGGCCTGGCGCGACGGCTGGATGGACGGCTGGATCTCGGCCAAGACCGCCGCGACCATGGCGTACTACGACCGCCGCGACATCCCGCTGCACTACGAGCTGGCCGACACGTTCACCATCTGCGACGCCTACCACTCCTCGATCCACACCTCGACGAGCCCCAACCGCAACCACCTGTGGAGCGGCTGGACCGGCTTCGAGGCCGACGGCAGCCGCGCCGTGACCAACGCCGCGTACGCCGAGGGCAGCCATCCCGGCTACCCGTGGCCCACCTACGCCGAGCGGCTGGAGAAGGCGGGCCGCAGCTGGAAGACGTACCAGGAGTGGGAGAACTTCACCGACAACAACATCGAGTTCTTCACCACCTTCAAGAAGATCGCGCGGAAGGCGCTCGCCAAGGCCGGCGACTTCACCTTCATGGAAGCCTTCTACGCGCGGGTCCGCGACACCTCCGACGCCGCCGAGCGGGCCCGGCTGCTCGCCGCGCTGGAGGAGGGCGTCGCCACCCTCACCGACGAGGAGCGCTCCCTCTTCGAGCGCGGGCTGCGGCGCGGCGAGACCGGCAGCCTCGCCGATCAGTTCCGCGCGGACGTGGCCGCGGGCGCGCTGCCCGAGGTGTCGTACCTGGTGCCCTCCGCGGTCGACTCCGAGCACCCCGGCTCCTCCTCGCCGATCGCCTCCGCCACCCTCGTCTACAAGGTGCTGGACGCACTCGGCTCGCACCCCGACGTGTGGCGGCACACCGTCGTCCTGATCAACTACGACGAGAACGACGGCTTCTTCGACCACGTCCCGCCGCCGGTGCCGCCCGCCGACAACACCAGCGAGCGCTGGCAGGGCAAGCCCACCGGCCTCGGCATCCGCGTCCCGCTGCTCGTCGTCTCGCCGTGGACCGTCGGCGGCTACGTCTGCTCCGAGACCTTCGACCACAGCTCGGTCGTCCGCTTCCTGGAGAAGTGGACGGACGTCGAGGAGCCCAACATCACCGCCTGGCGGCGCGGTGTCACCGGCGATCTCACCTCCGCCTTCGACTTCCGCCGAGGCCGGCCGCTGCCCGAGGTGGAGCAGCCCGGTGCGATCCCGCCGTTCACCGGCCGCTGGCGGCCGCAGCCACCGCTGGTCCAGCACATGCCCGTGCAGGAGCCGGGCGCCCGGCCCGCGCGTCCGCTGCCCTACCAGCCCGACGCCTCCGCGAAGTCCGGCGACGGCACGGTGAAGGTCGCGCTCACCAACACGGGGCGGGCGAGCGCGCACTTCGCGCTGTACCCGTACGCCGGTGAGTTCCCCGTGCCCCAGCACAAGGACGTAAGGGGCACGGCACAGTGGAGCGTGCCCCTTACCGGGGACTCGTACCGCTTCACGATCACCGGGCCGAACGGCTTCCGTCGCGAGTTCGCGGGACCGGCCACCGGGTCCGGTGCCGAGGTGACCTCGCGCATCGACCACCACGACCGCGATCTGCACCTCACGTTGCGCAACGGCGGCGACCGGACCATCACCTTCACCGTTCGCCCGCTCGGATACGTCGACGAGGAGGACCTGCGGGACTGGACCCGGCAGCTCACGGTGAAGCCCGGCCGCAGCCGCAGCGTCGTCCACTCGGCCGCCGACGCCCACGGCTGGTACGACATCGAGGTCACGGCGGACGACGGCACCGAGAACGACGCCGCTGAGAGCGCCACCGCTGCGGACCACGGCAGTGTCGCCTTCCGCAGGCGCCTGATGGGGCACATCGAGAACGGACGCCCCAGCATCTCCGGGTGACATCACCGGCCATACGTGAACCTTCAGGGCTGTGCGGAAATCGAGGAACTCCGCTCCGCATTCCGCGCAGCCCTGTGAGTATGGCCACGAACCGGGCGAACGGGTCCTAACGATCACCATCACCTGACAGAGTGATGTTCCGTAGGTCATGCGTTCTTTACGGGCAGTTCCCAGTGAAGATCCACGAACCAGGGAGCTCGTCCGTTGGCCGCCATCGCCCGGTGGTGCATCAGGCACCGTCTCGTTGCCGTCCTGCTCTGGCTGCTCACCCTTGGCGGTGTCTCGGTCGCGGCGGGCTTCGCGGGCACGTCGTACTCCTCCGACTACGACGTGCCGGGTACCGAGTCGGGCCGGGCCACCGAACTCCTCCGGGACGGCTTCCACGGCCAGGGCGGTGCCGGGGAGACCATCGTCTGGCACAGCGAGCACGGCAGCGTACGGACCGCCGCCGTCAAGCAGCGCACGACCGCGATGCTCAAGCAGGTCGCGCGGCTGGACGGGGTCGCCTCCGTCACCGGTCCGTACGAGACCACCGCGAAGGCTCCTGCCGCGAAGGCGTCCAAGGGCACGGGCAAGAGGGCGTCCGAAGCCAGGTCGAAGGACAAGGCCGAGACCAAGGACAAGGCCGAGACCAAGGCCGAGACCAAGGCCGAAGGCGAGACCAAAGCCGAGACCAAGGCCAAAGCCGAGGCCAAGGGCGACGCGAAAGCCAAGACCACGGACGGCAAGCGCGATGACAGCGCCGCCGCCGCGGCGGCCGCAGGCGGCACCGGAGGCGTCCTCGGCCCGGACGGCCCCGTACAGATCAGCGAGGACGGCCGCACCGCCTACGCCACGGTCGTCTTCGACGCGCAGGCCGAGGACGTTCCCAGGGCTCAGGCGCAAGCCGTCGTCGACACGGCCAGGACGGCCGCCGGCGACGGACTGCAGGTCGAACTCGGCGGCAGTGCCACTGCCCTGACCGAGGCGCCCACCTCGCACATCGCCGAGATCGTCGGCGTCGGCGTCGCCGCTGTCGTCCTCTTCCTCGCCTTCGGCTCGCTCGCCGCCAGCCTGCTGCCCATCGCCACGGCACTGGTCAGCGTCGGCACCGCGTACTCGGGCATCGCGCTGCTCGGCCATGCGATGGACGTCGCCGACTTCGCGCCCGTGCTCGGTCTGCTGATCGGCCTCGGCGTCGGCATCGACTACGCCCTGTTCATCGTCACCCGGCACCGCAAGGGCCTCAGACGGGGACTGCCGGTCGCCGAGGCCGCCGAACGTGCCGTGGCGACCACCGGGCGCGCCGTCGTCTTCGCCGGCCTGACCGTGTGCATCGCGCTGCTCGGCATGCTGATCCTGCGCCTCTCCTTCCTCAACGGAGTGGCGATCGCCGCGTGTCTGACGGTCCTCCTGACCGTCGCCGCCTCGGTGACCCTGCTGCCGGCCCTGCTGTCCTGGATCGGGATGCGCGCCCTGGGCCGTCCCGAGCGTCGCCGCTTCGCCCGGCGCGGCCCGCGGCCGGAGCTCCCGACCGGATTCGCCGCCCGCTGGTCCGCCTTCGTGGAGCGTCGTCCGAAGCTGCTGGGGCTGGTCGCCACCGTGGTGATGGCGGTGCTCGCGCTGCCCACCTTCTCGCTCCACCTCGGCACGTCCGACCAGGGCAACAGTCCCGCCACCAGCACCACCCGCAAGGCGTACGACCTGATCGCCGAGGGGTTCGGGCCCGGCACCAACGGTCCGCTCACCCTCGTCGCCGCGCTCGACGGCGCCGACGACCGACTGGCGCTGCAGAAGCTGCCCGCCGTTCTCCGGGACACCGAGGGCGTCGCGTCCGTCAGCCCCATCACCTTCAACGGCAGCGCCGACACGGCCGTACTCACCGTCGTACCGGAGACCTCGCCCCAGTCGCAGCGCACCAGCGAGCTCGTCGACCGGCTGCGTTCGGACGTCCTGCCCGTCACCGAGAGTGGTACCTCGCTGGAGGTGTACGTGGGCGGAGTGACCGCGAGCTACGACGACTTCGCGGGGATCATCGTCGGCAAGATGCCGCTGTTCGCCGGCGTGGTCATCGCGCTCGGCTGTGTGCTGCTGCTGCTCGCCTTCCGCTCGGTCGGCATCCCGGTCAAGGCGGCGCTGATGAACGTGGCCGCGGTCGCCTCCGCGTTCGGTGTCGTCGTCGCGATCTTCCAGTGGGGCTGGGGCAGCGAACTCCTGGGACTGGGCAGCGCCGGGCCGATCGAACCCTTCCTGCCCGTGATCATGATCTCGGTGCTCTTCGGGCTCTCCATGGACTACCAGGTGTTCCTGGTCAGCCGGATGTACGAGGAGTGGCTGGAGACCGGGGACAACCGGCGTGCCGTACGCGTCGGGCTCGCCGAGACCGGGCGCGTGATCAACTCCGCGGCGGTCATCATGATCTCCGTCTTCCTCGCGTTCGTTCTCAGCGGAGACCGCGTCATCGCCATGTTCGGCATCGGACTCGCCGCCGCCGTCGCACTGGACGCGTTCGTCCTCCGTACGCTGCTGGTTCCGGCGTTGATGCACATGCTGGGCAGCGCGAACTGGTGGCTGCCCCGCTGGCTGGACCGCTGGCTGCCCCGTATCAGCATCGAAACTCCCGAGAGGCTTTCGCCCGCACATGCGAAGATCCCGGAGTTGCGTGTGAGCGAGGACAGCCCGCTCGCGCGGTAGCCCACCACGAGGAGAGGGAGCGGGATGTTCGCGATACCCCTGGGGGACGGCGCCGAGCTGCGGCCCATCGGCCCCTGGCAGGCGGAGGAGTTCCTCGACCACATCGGACGGGCACGGGAGTACGCCGGCCCGTGGGTGCCGCTCACGGTGAACGTGACGGACGTCGAGTCGGCCCGCGCGCTGCTCCAGAGCTACGCCGACAAGCAGGCCGCGGACACCGGCCACCTCTGGGCCGTCCGGCTGGACGGCGTCCTCGTGGGCGGAGTGCTCTTCCGGATCTTCGACACCCAGAGCGAGTCCTGCGAGGTCGGCGTCTGGCTGGAGCCGTCCGCGGCCGGCCGGGGGCTGATCACCCGGGCCGTCGAGCACCTCATCGACTGGGCGGTGGACGAACGCGGGATGCACCGCGTCGAATGGCTCGCCTCCTCCGCGAACCAGCGCTCCCTCGCCGCCGCCAAGAGGCTCGGGATGAGCCGTGACGGAGTCCTCCGCGAGAGCTTCCCGTGGCAGGGCGTCCGCCACGACATGGAGGTCTGGTCCGTGCTGGCCCCCGAGTGGCGCGAGCGGCGCGCGGCCGACCGGCGCTGATCGCCGAGGCGACCGCGGCGCCGGGTCGGGCCGGCGGGGCGATCGTGAACCGCCGGCCCCGACCCGGCCGGGGACTCAGCCGAACCGGTCGAAGAGAGCCTGGAGATAGTCCTCCAGCCTGCCGGTGAGGACCTCGGAGGTCAGATCCGTACGGCCGAGCTCCCGCCAGGGGAGTCCGACCTTCTCGGCGTCCGGTGCGAACGCCAGCGCGTCCAGCAGCCGCCAGTACAGCTGCGCCGCCGGATCCTCGGCGAGCCTCCCGCCGGCCGCCAGATACAGGTCGGCGAAGCGCATGCCCGTGGGAGCACCGTGCAGCAGGGCCAGCGTGGTGGAGCAGTGCGCCACGTCCAGGTCGGCCGGTCCCCACGACGTCTCCACCCAGTCGACGACCCCGCTGATCCGCAGGTCGTCGCCGGTGCCCGAGCCGGTGCCGGTGCCGGTGCCCGCGCCCGAGTCCGAGTCCGTGCCCGAGTCCGTGCCCGAGCCGGTGCCCGTGCTCGTGTCGGTGCCGGTGAAGAGCACGTTGCCCGGGTGGAAGTCACGGTGCAGGAAGCACCCCTGGTACTCGGGCGGTGCCTGCCGGATCACCTCCACCGCCCGCTCCCACAGTCCGGGCCGTCCGCCGTCCGCAGGCGGCGTGACCCGCTCGGCGGAGGTCCACGGCTGGTAGGTGCGCGGGCGTGACTCCTCGGTCACCCGTACCCGGTGGATGCGCAGCAACTGCTCGGCGAGCAACTGCGCCCGCCGGCCGACGCCTTCGTCCTGGACCCGTACTCCGCCCGGCAGCAGGGTCATCAGCAGCGAGGGGAAGTCGCAGTGCTCCGCGGTCGCGTCCACGGCGACGAGCGAGGGCGCGGGCACCTCCGTTTCCCCGAGCAGCCGCAGCACGTCCGCCTCGCGACTCAACAGGCCCGGCGCATGACGTACGAAAAAGGGTCTGACGAAGGACCGCAGCACCATCGCGCGCTCCCCGGCGGGGCCCTCGATGCGCAGGCGCCGCATCTCGGAGGTCCAGCCTCCGCGCAGTCGTACGGCCTCGGTGACGTGCTCGCCCTCGGCCAGCGCCTTGGTCACCCAGGCGTGCGTCGCCGCCCGGTCCTCGCTCCGGTCATGTCCGGCCTCCGCGCCCCATGCGGCGCCCCCGTTCCCGATCACTGCCGCAGGCTATCGTCCGGGCTCGCGCACCTGGCCTGCCCGCCTTACGTGCCCGCCTTACGTGCCCGCCCGGCTCGGGCATCGGAACCCTCGGTGGAGCCCCACCCGGTCGTGAACCGGGGGGACTTAGGTCGACCGGGCCCTCCGGACGCGCCCGTCTAAGGACCTCGCGGCGCGAAGATGCGGCACTCTCCCGATGCGGGCGCACCCCCTTGGGGACGAGAGTTGAGACATCGCGGAAAGCGAAGGCCCCCACAGGCCGCCGGCCCCGTCACCAGGGAGAACATCATGTTCGAGCACCACCTTCACGAGATCCGGCACGCCGAGATGCTCCGCCGGTCGGAGAACGAGCGGCTGGCCCGCGAAGTACGCGACGCACGCCCTGCCACCCGGCGGGCCGCCCGCCGTGCGGGCCGCTCATCGGCCGTACACGCACCGGAGGGCCGGGTGAGCAGTCAGGGCCGGTACGCCCGGATCGCCTGACCGGCCCGGGACATGACGGTCACCCTGAAATTCCCCGCCGACGGCCCGGACCTCTGTGCGATGCTCGGCGGCGTGGAGACCAGGTCCGTCAGCCCCGTGTTCGTCGGTCGCACCGGCGAACTGACCGCACTTGCCCATGCGCTCTCCCGCGCCACCGCGGGAGAGCCGCAGGCGTTGCTCATCGCGGGCGAGGCCGGAGTCGGCAAGTCCCGGCTCGTCGAGGAGTTCCACGACGAGGCGTGTCGCGAGGGCGCCGTCTTCGCCCTCGGCGGCTGCGTCGAGATCGGCGCGGACGGGCTGCCCTTCGCGCCGTTCTCCACCGCGCTGCGGGCCCTGCGGCGGCAGTTGCCCGACGAACTCACCGCGGCGGCCGTGGGCCAGGAGGAGGAACTGGCCCGGCTGCTGCCCGAGCTCGGCGAGTCCCCGCCCGGCCGGCGGGGCAGGCCCGACGAGGACAGCACGGCCCGGCTCTTCGAGCTGACCGCCCGTCTGCTCGAACGCATGGCGGTGGAACGTACGGTCGTCCTCGTACTGGAGGACCTCCACTGGGCCGACGCCTCCACCCGTCACCTCCTCGCCTACCTTCTGCGCACCCTGCGCCGCGGCCGTCTCGTCGTCATCGCCACCTACCGATCCGACGACATCCACCGCCGCCACCCGCTGCGGCCCCTCATCGCGGAACTCGACCGGCTGCGCACCGTCCAGCGCGTCGAACTGCCCCGCTTCAGCCGCGACGAGGTCGCGCGCCAGATGGCCGGCATCCTCGCCGCGGAACCGGCCCCGTCGCTCGTCGACGACATCTTCGAACGCTCCGACGGCAACGCCTTCTTCGTCGAGGAACTCGCCGTCGCCGCCCACGAGGGCTGCCGGACCGGACTGACCGACTCCCTTCGCGACCTCCTGCTCGTCCGTGTCGAGAGTCTGCCCGAGCACACCCAGCGGGTCGCCAGGATCGTCGCCGAGGGCGGCTCCGCCGTCGAGCACCCGCTGCTCGCAGCCGTCGCCGGTCTCGGCGAGGACGAACTCATCGAGGCGCTGCGCGCCGCCGTCGGCGCCAACATCCTGCTCGCCACACCCGACGGCGACGGATATCGCTTCCGGCACTCCCTGGTGCGCGAGGCAGTCAGCGACGATCTGCTCCCGGGCGAACGGTCCCGCCTCAACCGCCGCTACGCCGAAGCCCTGGAAGCAGCCCCCGGCATCGTCCCCGCCGACCAGCGGGCCACCCGGCTCGCCAGCTACTGGTACCACGCGCACGACGCGGCGCGTGCCCTCCCCGCCGTGCTGCTCGCGTCCGTCGAAGCCCGCAAACGGCACGCCTACTCCGAGCAGTTGCGGCTTCTGGAACGGGCCATGGAGCTGTGGGACGACGTCCCCGCGGAGGCCCGCTCCACACTCCGGCCGATGGACTACGCGGGCGCCTACCCGCCCTGCGGCTGCGACCCCGGCACCACCCCGCTGCGCTTCCTCGACCTGCTCGCCGAGGCCGCCGTCGCCGCCCGGCTCTGCGGCGAACGCGAACGTGCCCTCAAGATCGTCAAGACCGCCCTGCGGCTGCTGGCGGCCGAGGACGACGCCCCGGACGCCACCCACTCCGGCGGTACGGACTTCCAGCGCGCGGCCTGGTTCTGGACCGAGCGCTCCAAACTGGTGCAGAACCTGGCCCGCGGCGACGGCTGGGAAGAGATAGCCACCGCCCAGGAACTGGTGCGCGGACTCCCGCCGTCGGCCGTCCACGCCCAGGTCCTGGCCACCGCCGCCGGCTGGGGCATGCTGCACGCTCCCGGGCCGGAGAGCCTTGCCGCCGCTGAGCGTGCCGTCGAGTACGCCCGCCTCGTCGACGCCGAGGAGATCGAACTCAACGCCCGCCTCACGCTGGGCGGCCTCATGGTCGACGCCGGCGACATCGACGGTGGTCTCGCCGAGATGTGCGCAGTGCGGGACCGCACCCTGGAACTCGGACTGGTCGCCGAGGCGGGACGCGCCTACACCAACATCGTCTCCCAGCTCCAGTCGCTCGGCCGCTCCCGCGAAGCGGTGGCCGCCGGGGCGGAAGGGCTGAAGCTCTGCCTCACCCATGGCCTGGTGGACAACGCGGACTGGGTCCTCGGCAATCTCGTCTCCGCCCAGTTCTCGATCGGCCTCTTGGACGAGGCGGAGCGTGGTGCTCTCCGGCTGCTCCAGACCGCGCACAGCTCCAAACCACGCGGCGCCGCGAGCTGCCTCCTCGCCCGGATCGCCCTCACCCGCGGCGAACCGGTCACCGCCGCCCGCCACTTGACGGATGCCGTCGAGCACTACGGCCCGCACGATCCGATGCCGCAGAACTCCCTTCTGCTCGCCCGTGTCTCCCTGGCGATCGCTGCGGCGCAGGGGCGAGTCGCCGATGTCCGGGCCGAGTTCGCCCGGGCCGCGGAGGGCGGCTTCCCCACCGGCACCCATCGCTACGCCTGGCCGATGGTGCTCCTCGCCGCCACCACCGAGGCCGAGTCACGCGGTCTCCCGGCAGCCGAGGACGGCCGCGCCGAGGCGCTCCGGCTGATCCGCGCCACCGCCAAGCGGCTCGCCGCACCGGTGGCCCTCTGGCAGGCCCACGCGCTCTACGCCGAGGCCGAACTGCTGCGCGCCGAGGGCCGGGAGAGAGCCGACCGCTGGCGGGAGACGACCGCCGCCTTCGCACGCCTGGAGCGCCCTTACGAGCTCGCCGTCGTCCAGCTCCGCACGGCGGACGCCCTCCTCGGCGAGGGCGGCCGGCGGGACGAGGCCGCCGCGCTGCTCCGGGCCGCCCACACCGCCGCACGGAGCCTCGGCGCCCGCCGGCCCGCAGAGGACGCCGAACTGCTCGCCCAGCGCGCCCGCATCCGTCTCACCGCGCCGGAGCCGGAGCCCGAGCTCATGTCCGCCACGGTCCCGGCCCCCGCCGAGGACTTCGGGCTGACCCCGCGCGAACAGGACGTCCTGCGCCTGGTCGCGGCAGGCCGCACCAACCGCCAGATCGCAGAGGAGCTCTTCATCTCACCCAAGACCGCGAGCGTCCATGTCTCCAACATCCTGGCCAAGCTCGGCGTCACCGGCCGGGGCGAGGCAGCCGCCCTGGCGCACCGCCTCCGCCTCTTCCCGGCGACCGCCTGACCGCGTGACTGCGCCTGACCACCGGATGGCGTGACTGCCTGACCGCGTGACTGCGCCCGACCACCGGATCGCGTGACTGCCCGGCCGCATGACGCCCCTCACCGCGACCGTGCGGCAAGGTGTCACTCGACCTGCAGCCGCAGGACCCTGTCGTCACCCGGTTCGGGCGTGCCCCGGTTGTCCGTCTCACTCGTGACCAGCCAGATCTCGCTCCCACCGCCGGAGCCGGCGACCGGCAGGACCGTACGCAGCCGGCCGTACTTCCCTTCCAGGAACGGCTGGGGTTCGGCGGACGGTGCCGCTCCGGCCAGCGGGATCCGCCACAGGCGCTCACCCCTCAGACCGGCCATCCATATCGATCCCGCGGCGTAGGCGATCCCGCTCGGGGACGCCTCCTCCGTCCGCCACTGGGCCACCGGGTCCGCGAAGCCCGGCTTGCCGCCCTTGCCCTCGACCTCGGGCCAGCCGTAGTTCTTGCCGGGCTCGATCAGATTCAGCTCGTCCCAGGTGTTCTGCCCGAACTCGGCGGCCCACAGCCGCTTCTGGGAGTCCCAGGCGAGACCCTGCACATTGCGATGGCCGTACGAATAGACCACGGAATCCGCCGACGGATTGCCGTGCAGCGGCTCCCCGTCCGGGGTCATCCGGAGGATCTTGCCGCCCAGCGACTTCTTGTCCTGCGCCAGCCCCGTGTCTCCCGACTCGCCCGTGCCCGCGTACAGCATCTTGTCGGGGCCGAAGGCGATCCGTCCGCCGTTGTGGATGCGGCCCTTGGGGATGCCCCGGAGGATCGTGTCGGGAGCGCCGAGCTGCTGCCCGGCCGGCTTGCCCTCGTCGTAGAGCATGCGGGCGATGCGGTTGTCCGAGGCGGTGGTGAAGTAGGCGTAGACGAGGTTGTCGGAGGCGAAGGACGGGGAGACGGCCAGCCCCATCAGGCCGCCCTCACCGGCCGGGGCGACGCCCGGCACCGAGCCTATGACCGTCTTCTTGCCGGTCTCGGCGTCGATCCGCGTGATCGTGCCCTCGTCACGCGACGACACCAGCAGATCGCCGTCGGGCAGGGCGGCCAGGCCCCAGGGGGACTTCAGATCCCGGGCCAGAGTGGCCGCGACCTTCACCGACCCCTTCGCCGGCGGTGCGCTCGCGCCCGCCCCGCCGGCCGTGGCGGACGGGGAGACCTGACCGGACGGGGCGGCGTCGTGGCCCCCCGTCGGTCCTGTCCCGCCGTCGGACGAGCACCCGGTGGCGAGCAGCAGCGCGGCAGCGGCCAGCACGGCCGTCACAGCTGAACGTTGCACTGTTCTTGATCCCTTCGCCGGGGAACGGGTGGCGTGAGCCGTACGAGCCGCACGCCTACTGTTCATACACCGCAACCCGGCCCGAGGTTCCCGATCTTCGCGAGGACCGCGGCGATTGCGGGACACAGGCCGTCACTGATCCCAGGATCCCCTGGCCGGCGGCAGTGCCGCGATCTCGGCGACGTCCCGGTCGGTCAGCGCCAGCCGCGCGGCCGCCGCGTTCTCCACGGCCCACCGCTCCCGCTTGGCCCCCGGAACCGGCACGACATGACGACCCTGCCCCAGCACCCAGGCCAGCGCCACCTGGGCCGGGGTGGCACCGGGGCCATGCCGCCCGGCGACCCGCCGCAGCCCGGCCACCAGCGGCTGGTTCGCCGCCATCATCTCCGCGGTGAACCGCGGGTGCCGCGCCCGCAGATCATCCGGTTCGAACCCCTCCCCGGGCGTCAGCGTGCCGGTGAGGAAGCCGTTGCCCAGCGGCATCGCGGCCAGAAAGCCCACACCCCGCGCCTCGCACCACGGCAGCAGCGTGCCGAGCGCGTCCGGAGACCACACCGAAAGCTCCGCCTGGACGGCGCTCACCGGGAAGACCTGCTGCACCCGCTCCAGCTGCCGGATCGTTCCGTCATGGAGCCCCGCACCCGGTCTGCGCGCGGCACGCGCTCCCACCGCGCACAGCCCCAGGGCCCGTACCTTCCCCGCGGACACCAGCTCCGCCATCGCACCCCAGGTCTCCTCCACCGGGACCTCCGGGTCCGCGCGATGGAGCTGGTACAGATCGATGACGTCGGTCCCGAGCCGGCGCAGCGAGGCGTCGCACGCCCGCCGCACATAGCCCGGCCGGCCGTTCGCCACGAGGTGCTGGTCACCGACCAGCAGCCCGACCTTCGTCGAGACGAAGGCGTCGGCCCGCCGCTCCTTCAGCACCCTGCCGAGCAGCAGTTCATTGGTGAACGGGCCGTACATGTCGGCCGTGTCGAGCAGACTCACCCCCGCGTCGAGCGCCGCGTGCACGGTGCGCAGCGACCGGTCACCACGCTGCTGCGAACGGGTGTACGCCCAGGTCATCGGCATACAGCCGAGGCCGATCGCGCCCACGCCGAGCGCCGCCGCACCGATTGTCCTGCGGTCCACCTGCTCGTACCCCTCCCTGTGCCGCTCCCCAAACTAACGTCTGCCTGCCGGGGCGCCGCGCTCAGCCTCCCGGCGGTTAGCCTCCTGACCATGACTGCTGACGTGTGGCTCCCCATTCCGGCCGACCAGATCGAGGGGCTCCCCGCTCCCGCGGAGTCGGGACTCAACTACCGCTTCTGGGACGGCGGACGGGACTTTCCCGCCGACCCCGCGGACTGCGTCTTCTACGCCGTCCCGTACATGAGGGGCACGGAGGTCGCGGTACGCCCGCTGGCCGCCATGACATCCGTGCGGGTCGTTCAGACCCTCTCGGCCGGCATCGATCACGTCGAACCGGGCCTCGGTACGCTGTCCGCGGGCGTACGCCTCTGCAATGCCAGGGGAGTCCACGAGGCGAGCACCGCCGAGCTCGCCCTCGCCCTGATTCTCGCCTCCCTGCGTGGCATCCCCCGTTTCGTGGAAGGCCAGCGGCGCGAGGAGTGGTACGCGGGCTTCTATCCGGCGCTCGCCGACAAGTCGGTGCTGATCGTCGGCTACGGCTCGATCGGCGCCGCCATCGAGGACCGGCTCGCGCCTTTCGAATGCGCGCGGGTGGCGCGCGTCGCGCGCTCCGCACGTACCACCGAGCGCGGCGAAGTGCACGCACTCACCGACCTGCCGGAGCTGCTGCCCGAGGCCGACGTCGTGATCCTTTCCACCCCGCTCACGCCGGCCACCCGCCATCTCGCGGGCGGCGGCTTCCTGTCCCGGATGAAGGACGGCGCCCTGCTGGTGAACGTCGCCCGCGGACCGGTCGTCGACACCGAAGCCCTGCTCAAGGAGGTCGAGACCGGCCGGATCACCGCCGCCCTCGACGTCACCGACCCCGAGCCGCTGCCCGCCGGCCACCCGCTCTGGCACGCCCCCGGCGTACTCATCAGCCCCCATGTCGGCGGCTCCACCTCGGCGTTCATGCCGCGCGCCAAGCGCCTGCTCGCCGGACAGATCGCCCGGTACGCGACAGGAGAGCCTCTGCGAAACGTGGTCCTCACGACCGAATAGACGCCACACTGGAACGCGCCGGACACGCAGCGGAGTCGGGCGGATGCATCCTGTGTCGGTGAACTCGCCTGTAGTCACTGAGAGTAGATAAGCTATGTCCCTGAGTGACGACTCTGGTGTATCGTCCCGACTTGGGGGCTGCGTCGGGTTCGAGATCGGCGCTGCGGAGCGATCAGACTTCGAGGGGGGCGACGGGCGATGCACGGCCAATGGACAAACCATCCGACGCGGCGGGGGCGCCGCCGACCACCCTCGCGCGCTCCGATGCGCGGACCGGTCGTCCCGACGGGCGGGCCGGACGTCCCGCGCAGGCGCACCCGAGGCGGCATGCATGTCCGCCCCCGTCGGCGGAGCCGGCTGAAAGCGCTGTCGGGAGCGGGCCGGTGAGCGCCCCGGCCGCACTCCTCGCCCGCCGCCCGGTCCAGGAGAGCGGTGGTACGGGACTGCTCCCGCAGGTGCTGCTCGGTCTCGCCAGCGGGGGCTACGCCCTCGGTGCCGCCCTGGGCTGGGGATCCGAGCAACTCGCGCTGATCATGGGTGACTTCGGGCTCAGTGTCGCCGCCCTGATTGCCTCGGTCTCCTGTTTCCTCTACGCGCGTGCGCGCGACAGCCGCTTCCGGCCCGCCTGGGTCCTGTTCGCGGTCTCCTCCGCCATGGCCGCCTGTGGGAACGCGGTCTGGGGCTGGTACGAGGTGGTCCTCGGCCGCGCGGTGCCGAGCCCGTCCCTGGCCGATCTGTTCTTCCTCTGCTTCGCGCCGCCCGCCATCGTCGGACTGCTCGTCCTCGCCAAGCGGCCGGTCACCCGGGCCGGCTGGGTCTGTCTCGCGCTGGACGCCTGGCTGATCGGCGGCTCACTGCTCACCCTCTCCTGGAGCCTCGCCCTCGCGCACACGGCGCATTCCGAGGGGGAGAGCGTGGCCGAGGCGGCGCTGGCCCTCGCCTATCCGCTGCTTGACATCGTTCTCGTCAGCATGGTGCTCGCCCTCCACTTCCGCCGGTCGCACGTCAACAGGTCGGGGATCAACACGGCGATCGCCGCGCTCGCCCTGACCGTGCTGTGCGACGCGCTGTTCACCTCACCGCTGCTGCGGGAGAACTACCGCTCGGGACAGCTGCTCGACGCCGGCTGGTTCGCCGCGTCGCTCCTTCTCGCGTACGCGCCCTGGGGAGTGCGCAGGCTGGAGCCGAGCGCCGGACCTCCCCGCGCCGCCCGCCCCGCCGTCCGGCCCATCGCCGGCTCCCTCGCCGCCCTCACCCCGTACCTGGCGGCGGCCGTCTGCACGCTCGGCATCCTCTACAACGTCATCGAGGACCGCAGCGTGGACCGGGTCGTGGTCTTCACCGGCTGCACCGTCGTCCTCGCCCTGGTCGTCCGGCAGGGCATCATGCTGCTCGACAACATCGCCCTCACCCATGAACTGGCCCAGAAGGAGAACCACTTCCGCTCCCTGGTGCAGGGCTCCAGCGATGTGATCATGATCGCCGCGCCGACGGGCATACTCCGCTACGTCAGCCCGGCCGCCGCCGGAGTGTACGGCCGCGACGCGGACGAACTCATCGGCTCCGAGCTGGCAACACTCATCCATCCCGAGGACCTCGGCCGGGTCGTGCACGAGGTGCGCCGCTTTCTGGCCGCTCCCCCTTCGGAGGAGCCCACGACCCGGATCGAGTGCCGCTTCAGGTCCGGCACCGGCCAGTGGCTGAACGTCGAATCCACGGTCAAGCGCCACCAGGGCGGGCTGATCTTCAACAGCAGGGACGTCACCGAACGGGTGCGCCTCCAGGCCCAGTTGCAGCACAACGCCGAGCACGACCCGCTCACCGACCTGCCCAACCGGGCGCTGTTCACCCAGCGGGTGCGGCAGGCGCTCGGCGGCCGCCGGGCCGGCGACGCGGGCACGGCCGTGCTCTTCATCGACCTGGACGGCTTCAAGGGCGTCAACGACCGCCATGGCCACCAGGCCGGGGACGAGCTGCTGATCCAGGCCGCCCGCCGGCTCCAGGACTCCGTACGGGCCGGTGACACCGCGGCCAGGCTCGGCGGTGACGAGTTCGCCGCCCTCATCCTCGGCGACGGCTCCAGGGACGGTCCCGCCCGGGAGCTCCAGGTACAGGAGATCGCCGACCGGTTGCGGCTCATGCTCTCCCAGCCCTACCGGGTCGAGGGCAACGAGGTGCGGGTGGCCGCGTCGATCGGCGTCGCCTTCGCCGAGCCCGGCATCAGCGCCGGCGAGCTGCTGCGCAACGCCGACCTGGCCATGTACCGGGCCAAGGCCGGCGGCAAGGACAGGGTCGAGCTGTACGTGCCCCAGATGCAGGCCGATGTCGTCCGCCGGACGGACCGGGCCACCCGGCTGCGCACCGCGCTCCACGAAGGCGAGTTCGCGCTGCTCCACCAGCCCGTGGTCAGCCTCGCCGACGGCCGGATCGCGGCCGTCGCCGCGCAGGCCCGCTGGAGATCGGCCCAGGGCATCCTCTTCACGCCCGCCGAGTTCCTGAGGGTCGCCGATGACGGCGGCCGCACCGCGGAGCTCGGCCACCGGCTGCTGGAGGAAGCCGTCGAGCAGGCGGCGGAGCGTGGCCGGCTCGGCCACCGGGCGCCCGTGTCGGTGCGGCTCCCCGCCCGCCGGTTGCTGGACCGGTCCATGCCCCTCGGCTCCATCGAGGGTCTGCTCACCCGCCATGGACTGCCGTCGGGCTCCCTCGTGATCGAGCTCGCCGACAGCGACCCGCGGATCTCCTTCGACGAGCTGGAGCAGCGCCTCGTCGCGCTGCGCAGACTCGGCGTACGGATCGCCCTGGACGGCTTCGGCAGCGGGTACGCCGCGATCAACGCACTGCGCCGGCTCCCCATCGATGTGCTGAAACTCGACCGGGGCCTGGTCGAGGGCGTCGTGGAATCGGCCAGACTGCACAAGATCACCGCGGGACTGCTGCGGATCGCCCGCGACCTCGGCATGCAGTCCGTGGCGGACGGTGTGGACGTGCCGGAGCAGGTGCTGGCCCTGCGTGCCATGGGGTGCACCCACGGCCAGGGGATGGCCTTCTCGGGGCCGCTCGACGAGTACCGGCTGCGCCGCGCCCTGGCGTGCGGCGAGTTCCCGGTGCCCGGAGGGGCCGCCCTGCCGGTCCTCTCGGGCCGTGCGCTGCCCGCCCGGCGCTCCCCGGCGCCGCCGGAAGTCTTCGAGCATCCCCCGATGCGCTCAAATAATGAGACGCCTGTCCCACCCACTTGACAGTGACAGTGCGCCGGGGGGAGGGTCAGTGCCATGCGCACCCGAATTCTCGTACTTGGAAAGCGCGTCGGCTGAAGCAGGGCCCTGCACGGGCTCTGCAGACCGCACCGGCGCGCTCCCCTCGCTTGCCTCACGGCACGAGGGGTTTTTTGTTGCACTGGTACTTATCAAAACCCCGCAAAACCCCCAGCTTCGAGACCCGCAGAAACCCTCAGCTTCGAGAAGAGAATGCCGATGACCGAGCAGGCCACCGGGGCCCACCATCCGCAGCCGCGGGCCCGTACCGGCGGACAGACCACCGTCACCACCGAGCACGTCACGGGCGCGCAGTCCCTCATCCGCTCTCTCGAGGAAGTCGGGGCCGAGACGGTGTTCGGCATCCCCGGCGGCGCCATCCTCCCCGCCTACGACCCGCTGATGGACTCCTCCCGGGTGCGCCACATCCTGGTCCGTCACGAGCAGGGCGCCGGCCACGCCGCCACGGGCTACGCGCAGGCCACCGGCAGGGTCGGCGTGTGCATGGCCACCTCGGGTCCCGGCGCCACCAACCTGGTCACGCCGATCGCCGACGCCCACATGGACTCCGTCCCGCTGGTCGCGATCACCGGCCAGGTCGCGAGCAAGGCCATCGGCACGGACGCCTTCCAGGAGGCGGACATCTGCGGCATCACGATGCCGATCACCAAGCACAACTTCCTGGTCACCAAGGCCGAGGACATCCCGCGGACGATCGCCGAGGCCTTCCACATCGCCTCCACCGGCCGCCCCGGACCTGTCCTGGTCGACATCGCCAAGGACGCCCTCCAGGCGCAGACCACCTTCAGCTGGCCCCCGGTGACCGAGCTGCCGGGCTACCGGCCGGTCACCAAGCCGCACGCGAAGCAGATCCGCGAGGCCGCCAAGCTGATCACCCAGGCCAAGCGCCCGGTGCTGTACGTCGGCGGCGGCGTGCTCAAGGCCAATGCCACCGCCGAGCTGAAGGTCCTCGCCGAACTCACCAACGCCCCCGTCACCACCACCCTGATGGCGCTGGGCGCGTTCCCCGACAGCCACCCGCTGCACGTGGGAATGCCGGGCATGCACGGTGCGGTCGCCGCCGTCACCGCGCTGCAGAAGGCCGACCTGATCGTCGCCCTCGGTGCCCGCTTCGACGACCGGGTCACCGGAAAGCTGGACAGCTTCGCCCCGTACGCCAAGATCGTCCACGCCGACATCGACCCGGCCGAGATCGGCAAGAACCGCGCCGCGGACGTCCCGATCGTCGGGGACGCCCGCGAGGTCATCGCCGACCTGGTCCAGGCCGTCCAGGCCGAGTACAGCGAGGGCAACGCCGGGGACTACAGCGCCTGGTGGCAGGACCTCAACCGCTGGCGCGAGACCTACCCCCTCGGCTACGACCTGCCGGACGACGGCAGCCTCTCGCCGCAGCAGGTCATCCAGCGCATCGGCCAGCTCGCCCCCGAGGGCACCATCTACGCGGCCGGCGTCGGCCAGCACCAGATGTGGGCCGCCCACTTCATCGACTACGAGAAGCCGGCCACCTGGCTGAACTCCGGCGGCGCCGGGACCATGGGCTACGCCGTCCCGGCCGCCATGGGCGCCAAGGCCGGAATGCCGGACCGCACCGTCTGGGCGATCGACGGCGACGGCTGCTTCCAGATGACCAACCAGGAACTGGTCACCTGCGCGCTGAACGGCATCCCGATCAAGGTCGGGATCATCAACAACGGTGCGCTGGGCATGGTCCGCCAGTGGCAGACGCTGTTCTACAACGAGCGCTACTCCAGCACCGTCCTGCACTCCGACGAGACCGGCCACCGCACGACCGGCTCCCAGGTCGGCGCCAGCCAGACGCCCCGCAAGGGCACCCGCGTCCCGGACTTCGTGAAGCTGGCCGAGGCCATGGGCTGTGTCGCCCTGCGCTGTGAGGACCCGGCCGATCTGGACAAGGTCATCGCCGAGGCCAACGCGATCAACGACCGCCCGGTCGTGGTCGACTTCATCGTCCACGAGGACGCCATGGTGTGGCCGATGGTCGCCGCCGGCACCTCCAACGACGAGGTCCTGGCCGCACGGGGCGTCCGCCCCGACTTCGGCGACAACGAAGACGACTGAGCGAGAGAGAGACACCCCGACCATGTCCAAGCACACGCTCTCCGTCCTGGTGGAGAACACCCCGGGCATCCTGGCCAGGATCGCCGCCCTGTTCTCCCGTCGCGGCTTCAACATCGACTCGCTCGCCGTCGGCGTCACCGAGCACCCCGACATCTCCCGCATCACGATCGTGGTCAATGTCGAGGACCTGCCGCTGGAGCAGGTGACCAAGCAGCTCAACAAGCTGGTCAACGTCCTGAAGATCGTCGAACTCGAGCCCAGCGCCGCGATCCAGCGCGAGCTCGTCCTGGTGAAGGTCCGTGCCGACAACGAGACCCGCTCCCAGATCGTCGAGATCGTCCAGCTCTTCCGCGCCAAGACCGTCGACGTCTCGCCCGAGGCCGTCACCATCGAGGCCACCGGATCGAGTGACAAGCTCGACGCCATGCTGAAGATGCTGGAGCAGTTCGGCATCAAGGAACTCGTCCAGTCCGGCACGATCGCCATAGGGCGTGGCGCCCGTTCCATCACGGACCGCAGCCTGCGCGCCCTCGACCGCAGCGCCTGACCCGGCACGCCTGACCCGGCACGCCTGACCCGGCCCGCCCGGCCGGCGCGCCACCCGGGCGGTGCCACCGGACGGTGCGACCAGCACCCGGTCGCACCGCCCGGATGGCGAGACCAGAAGACCCCCTCATCCCTCCCCGCCGTACGGTGGGATGCAACACCAGCACACCCAAGGAGAAACCCAGTGGCCGAGCTGTTCTACGACGACGACGCCGACCTGTCCATCATCCAGGGCCGCAAGGTCGCGGTCATCGGCTACGGCAGCCAGGGCCACGCCCACGCGCTGTCGCTGCGTGACTCCGGTGTGGACGTCCGCGTCGGTCTGCACGAGGGGTCCAAGTCCAAGGCCAAGGCCGAGGAGCAGGGCCTGCGCGTGGTGACGCCGTCGGAGGCCGCCGCCGAGGCCGACGTCATCATGATCCTGGTCCCGGACCCGATCCAGGCCCAGGTGTACGAGGAGTCCATCAAGGACAACCTGAAGGACGGCGACGCCCTCTTCTTCGGTCACGGCCTGAACATCCGGTACGGCTTCATCAAGCCCCCCGCCGGTGTGGACGTCGCGCTCGTCGCCCCCAAGGGCCCGGGTCACCTGGTGCGCCGTCAGTACGAGGAGGGCCGCGGCGTTCCGTGCATCGCCGGTGTCGAGCAGGACGCGACGGGCAACGCCTTCGCGCTGGCGCTCTCGTACGCCAAGGGCATCGGCGGCACCCGCGCCGGCGTCATCAAGACCACCTTCACCGAGGAGACCGAGACCGACCTGTTCGGTGAGCAGGCCGTCCTGTGCGGTGGCACCTCCGCGCTGGTCAAGGCGGGCTTCGAGACCCTGGTCGAGGCCGGCTACCAGCCCGAGATCGCGTACTTCGAGTGCCTGCACGAGCTGAAGCTGATCGTGGACCTCATGTACGAGGGCGGCCTGGAGAAGATGCGCTGGTCGGTCTCCGAGACCGCCGAGTGGGGCGACTACGTCACCGGCCCGCGGATCATCACGGACCAGACCAAGGCCGAGATGAAGAAGGTCCTCGCCGAGATCCAGGACGGCACGTTCGCCAAGAACTGGATGGACGAGTACCACGGCGGTCTGAAGAAGTACAACGAGTACAAGACGCAGGACGAGAACCACCTCCTGGAGACCACGGGCAAGGAGCTGCGCAAGCTCATGAGCTGGGTCGACAACGAGGAGGCGTAAGCCCCGGTGCGGCGGGTCCTTCGGGGCCCGCCGCACGTCGTTCGGACGGTCCCCGGATCCGTCCCCCTGGAGCCCGCGCGGTTCAGGAACCGCCGTTGGACACCAAGTCCAACCCGGACGGGTGATCCTTCCGCCAAGGCGGAGAACCAGCCGCTCAGCACCACTAGAGTGGTCAGTACATACGCGTCAGGTCAGGCCCACAGCGTCGTGCGTCTTCCACGCGGCTAGCCCCTCCACCGCCAGCGGCCGTCGGGACGGCCGTCCGCATTGGACCAGTGAGGACTCACGTGAGCACTGCGCCCCGTAAACCCGTTGTACTCATTGCCGAAGAGCTGTCGCCCGCCACCGTGGACGCGCTCGGCCCGGACTTCGAGATCCGGCACTGCAACGGCGCGGACCGCGCCGAGCTGATCCCTGCCATCGCCGATGTCGACGCGATCCTGGTCCGCTCCGCCACCAAGGTCGACGCCGAGGCGATCGCCGCCGCCAAGAAGCTCAGGGTCGTCGCCCGCGCCGGTGTCGGACTGGACAACGTGGACGTCTCCTCCGCCACCAAGGCCGGCGTGATGGTCGTCAACGCGCCGACGTCCAACATCGTGACCGCCGCCGAGCTCGCCTGCGGTCTGCTCGTCGCCACCGCGCGCAACATCCCGCAGGCCAACACCGCGCTGAAGAACGGCGAGTGGAAGCGCTCCAAGTACACCGGCGTGGAGCTCAGCGAGAAGACCCTCGGTGTCGTCGGCCTCGGCCGGATCGGTGTGCTGGTCGCCCAGCGGATGTCCGCCTTCGGGATGAAGATCGTCGCGTACGACCCCTACGTACAGCCCGCGCGTGCCGCGCAGATGGGCGTCAAGCTGCTGACGCTGGACGAGCTGCTGGAGGTCTCGGACTTCATCACCGTCCACCTCCCCAAGACGCCCGAGACGCTCGGCCTGATCGGTGACGAGGCGCTGCACAAGGTCAAGCCGACCGTCCGCATCGTCAACGCCGCGCGCGGCGGGATCGTCGACGAGGAGGCGCTGTACTCGGCGCTCAAGGAGGGCCGGGTCGCGGGCGCGGGCCTCGACGTGTACGCGAAGGAGCCGTGCACCGACTCCCCGCTGTTCCAGTTCGACCAGGTCGTCTGCACCCCGCACCTCGGCGCTTCCACCGACGAGGCCCAGGAGAAGGCCGGTATCTCGGTCGCCACGTCGGTACGTCTCGCGCTCGCCGGTGAGCTGGTCCCGGACGCGGTCAACGTCCAGGGCGGAGTCATCGCCGAGGACGTGCGCCCGGGTCTGCCGCTCGCCGAGAAGCTCGGCCGGATCTTCACCGCGCTGGCGGGCGAGGTCGCGGTCCGTCTCGACGTCGAGGTCTACGGCGAGATCACCCAGCACGATGTGAAGGTGCTCGAACTGTCCGCGCTGAAGGGCGTGTTCGAGGACGTGATCGACGAGACCGTGTCGTACGTGAACGCGCCGCTGTTCGCGCAGGAGCGCGGTGTCGAGGTCCGTCTCACCACCAGCTCCGAGTCCCCGGACCACCGCAATGTGGTGACCGTGCGCGGCACGCTCTCCGACGGCGAGGAGGTCGCGGTCTCCGGCACGCTGGCCGGGCCCAAGCACCTGCAGAAGATCGTCGCCGTGGGTGACTACGACATCGACCTGGCGCTGGCCGACCACATGGTCGTGGCGCGCTACGAGGACCGCCCGGGTGTCGTCGGCACGGTCGGCCGGATCCTCGGCGAGGCCGGGCTCAACATCGCGGGCATGCAGGTCGCGCGGCAGGAGGAGGGCGGCGAGGCGCTGGTCGTGCTGACCGTCGACGACACCGTGCCGCAGCCCGTGCTGAACGAGATCGCCGAGGAGATCGGTGCGACGTCGGCCCGTTCGGTGAATCTGACCGACTGACGCCGGGGTCTCGGCCCGTCGACACCCGTACCCACCCCGTGAACGCTTCTGTGCTGGGCGCGTTCGAGGGGTGGGTACGCCGCGTTCAGAGGCCCTGAGGGCGATCATGGTGTGGCCGGCGCCGGGAACGGCCCCGCACATGACGTGCGGGGCCGGCTGGGCGGGGGTGTTCAGCAGCCCATGGCCCAGGTGTGGGAGTCGCCGTTGTCGTTGGCCGCACCGTTGTAGTTGACCTCCTGGCCCGGAGCCAGACAGATCGTCATGTGCCCGCCCAGATTGGCACTTGAGTACACCTTGACGTGGTCCTTGATGCCGGGGCCGGAGATGCCGTGGTTCGCCCACGAGGAGTCCTCGTCGGCGATCCAGCTCTCCCACCAGTGGTCGTCGCCCGACCAGTTGGCGCGCTGTCCGCTGAAGTCCGCGTTCTCCCAGGTGCAGAACTCCCCGCTCGGGCAGTCGGCGGCCCCGGCCGGCGAGGCGGCCGCGGCGAGAGCGCCGGCGAGCAGAAGGACGGCGGTCGCGGCGGAGGCGAGGGTGCGCTTCACGGTCATGGAGTGGGAAAGCCTTTCTCTGTGGTGTTCCTCTGGAGATGCGCGGAGGAGAGCTCCGCCGCGCGATGCAGTGCGCGGGTGCGCAGCCGCGTATAGGCGTCCAGCTGGTCGCGCCGCAGGGCGCGGACCTCGGCCAGCCGGGCGGGTTCGAGCCGGGCCTCCACGTCGGCCAACCCGCTCTCCCGCGCGCAGTGGCCGGCGGTGGACGACGCGGTGCAGCGGGTGAACCGCGCGAGGGCGGCGCGATGGGCCGGATCGGTCCGCATCCGCGCCCCGGCCTCCGTACGCACGTTGTTGTAGGTCACCTGAGCCCGGAACCAGCGGCGCTGGTCGCCGTAGAGGGCGCGCTGGGCGGAGGCCAGACAGCCGTCGGTGTGGGCGCTGACGGTGTGGCCGCCGGGGAGGGTGAGGGACAGCTCGGCCGGGCCGGTGCCGAAGAGGGCCGCCTGGAGCCGCCTGCCCTCGGCGGGGGACGCGGGTCTCGGGCCGGTGGTGCTCAGCCCCTGGTCGGCCAGGCAGCGGGACACCAGAACCTGCTGGGCGGACCGGATGAGGTCGTCCCTGGCCCGCTCGGTCGTGGGCAGGGCGGGCCCGGAGGGCCCCGTGGCACAGCCCGACAGGCCCGACAGGACGAGCGCCGCGGTGACGGCGCCCGCCGTGCGGAGAGCGCTCACGGGTCAGCCGGCCTCGCAGCCCTGGTTCGTGTCGGCGACCCCGTCGATCCGGGAGCCCCAGGACCAGTTGTCGCTGTAGTCGTACGCGCGGATCAGCCGGGCGTAGCAGGTGCCGCGGGCCCAGTCGATCGCGTACACGTCGCGGTTGAGGTCCGAGCGGAAGGACACCGCCTTGTCGTGCAGGAACTCGGGAACGTCCGCATAGCCCGGTGGGCCGTAGCACCATCCGGTGCCGTGCTGTCCGGCCCCGGTCCAGAAGCACACCTGCCCGGGGGCGTGCGCGGCCGGGGGCCCGGCGGCGTGCGCGGCCGCGGCCGGGGCGGGGAGGAGCGCCGGGACGAGGGCGGCGAGGGCGGCGGCTGCGGGCATGGCGAGTCTGCGGAGCATGACGACTCCCGGTGTGCGGTGGAGGAGGTCCCCGTCCAAGGGCGACGGGGGTGCGATGGACGCGATCAAGCTGCCCTGCCCCGATCACCGCCATGCGTCATTCACCCGAAGGGGTACGCGACCGCCGGAAGGAGCGTTTCTGCAGGTCACGGGCTCAGAGACGTACGGCCTTCAGCGCCATGTGCAGCAGCAGCCGGTCCTCGCCCTCGTCCAGATCGAGGCCAGTGAGCTGCTCGACCCGGGAGAGCCGGTAGTAGAGGGTCTGGCGGTGGATGCCGAGGGCGGAGGCGGCGCGGCCCGCCTGGCCCGCACAGTCGAGGAACACCTCTGCCGTGCGGGCGAGTTCGGCATGGGCCGGGCCGAGCAGGGGGGCGGTCGCGGGGTCCGGCGAGGGCGCCGGAGGGAGCGCGGTGAGCAGCCGGTACGGGCCGATCGACGCCCAGTCGGCGATCGGCCCGAGCCGGGGCTCGGCCCGAGCGGCGCGGGCGGCGGAGGCGGCCTCGCGCCATGAGGTGCTGAGATCACCGATGCCGCGCCGGGGGAGTGCGATGCCCGCGACGGCGGGCCCTGCGGATGCGGACCCCGCGGACCCCGTGGTGCCGGACAGCCGGCCGGCCGCGGTCACGGCGGGAGCGAGCACATCGGTGGCGCGCAGCCGCACGAGCACGGCGAGCGCATGGCCGCCGTCCTCGGTGTCGGACGGCTGCGCTTCGGCGGCCCTCGCGCCGCTGTGGTTGCCCGCCCGGGACGCGCCCGTCCCCGTCCCCCCTCCTGCCGCCTCCCCGCCGGAGGCCCCACGACCGGTCCTGCCGCCGTGCCCGGTCGCGCCCGGGCCCGTCGCCTCGCCGCCCGGCTGCCTGCGACCGGCCGCGCCGCCGCCCGTACCGGACCTGGTGTCACCCGGAGAGCCGTACGCAACGGCGGCCGTCGGCCACAGCCACGGAACCGTGCACAGCGCCGACGCCCCCGCGACCGTGCGCGCCGACGGGGCCTCACCGGACGGCCACGGCGCCACGCACACCACCGCGTGCAGCCCGTCCGCGTCCGGGCCCAGCGCCGTGCGGAGGGCCGCGAGGGCCATGTCGTACTGCCAGCCGCGTTCGGCGGTCAGCACCGCGCGGAACTCGCGGGACAGATCAGTGCCCGCCCGCTCCTCGTCGGCGAGCAGCAGGCCGATCCGGTCGGTCACCTCCATCGCCGCGGACAGCTGTTCATGGGTCGGCCCGGGGTCGGCGTCGAGCAGCCAGACGTAGCCGAGGACGATCGCGCGATGGCGGACCGGCAGACAGATCCGGTCGCGGAAGACCCCCGCCTCCGGGGCCGCCGGGATCCGCACCGGGCCGGTCGCCCGTGCGATGCCGAAGCCCTCGAACCAGGCCCGGACCGCCGGTGTCGACTTCCTGGTGAGGATCGAACGCGTGCGGACGGGGTCCATGGCGCTGTCGTCGTCGCTGTCGTGCGCGCCGAAGGCGATCAGTTCGAAGTCCCGGTTCTCCAGGGTCGCTGGGGCGCCGAGCAGCCCGGAGATCTCGTCGACAAGGTCCTGGTAATCGCCCTTCACCCGGACATTCTCGCACCGGTCGGGCGCCTCTTCAGACAAATGTCTGAAGAAGGGGGACCGGATGCGTGACAGCTGTAGATGGCCCAGCATCGGACCGATATCTAGGTTTCACGGTGGTTCTCCGTGCCGTACCCGGATCGTTGGGTTTCGGCCCCCCGCTATCCGTGTTCCGTGGAGGTGCCCGTGCTGGGTCCCGTGATCCTCGCCGCGTCGCGCAGCGACAAGATGCGTCGCCTTGTGTCGGCCGCCCCGATGACGAAGCCGGTGGTCAACCGCTTCATTCCGGGCGAGACGGTCGACGAGGTCGTGCCGATCGTCGCGGACCTGACGGACAAGGGCCTCGAGGTCACCCTCGACGTCGTGGGCGAGGACATCACGACCCGCGAGCAGGCCGCCGCCGCCCGCGACGCCTACCTGGAGCTGATCGAGCGGCTCGCGCCGCTGGACCTCGGCACGCGGGCCGAGATGTCGGTCAAGCTGTCGATGTTCGGCCAGTCCCTGGAAGGCGGCCACGAGCTGGCGCTCGCCAACGTCCGCCCGGTCGTCGAGGCCGCCGCCGCGATCGGCACCACGGTCACCCTGGACGCCGAGGACCACACCACCCTCGACTCGATGTTCGCCGTCCACGAGGAGCTGCGGAAGGACTTCCCGGCGACCGGCTGTGTGATCCAGGCGTATCTCTTCCGCACCGAGGAGGACGCCCGCCGCCTCGCCGCGAACGGCAGCCGTGTGCGCATCGTGAAGGGCGCGTACAAGGAGCCGGCCTCGGTCGCGTACCAGGACAAGGCCGAGATCGACAAGGCGTACGTCCGCATCCTGAAGATCCTCATGGACGGCGCGGGCTACCCGATGATCGGCTCCCACGATCCGCGACTGATCTCCATCAGCCAGGAGCTCGCGCGCCGTGCCGGGCGCAAACTGGACGAGTACGAATTCCAGATGCTGTACGGCATCCGCGGCGAGGAGCATGTGCGGCTGGCGGCCGAAGGGCACCGGATGCGTGTGTACACCGCGTACGGGACCGACTGGTACGGCTACTTCATGCGCCGCCTCGCCGAGAAGCCGGCCAACCTCCTGTTCTTCGCACGGTCGATGATCACCAAGAACTGACCCAGGGCCCCAGGACTGAGCCCTCCCACCCCTCTCAAAAAGGAGTCAAGGAACTCATGGACGCTGTGACCCAGGTCCCCACCCCCGTCAACGAGCCGGTGCACGGCTATGCGCCCGGATCCGCCGAGCGTGGCCGGCTGGAGGCCAAGCTCAAGGAGCTGGCCGAGAACCCCATCGACCTCCCGATGACCATCAACGGTGAGAAGCGCATGGGTGGCGGCGAGGAGTTCAAGGTCGTCCAGCCGCACAACCACCAGGCCGTCATCGGCACCTTCCGCGGCGCCACCCAGCAGGACGCGCAGGACGCGATCGACGCCGCCCTCGCCGCCGCCCCGGCGTGGCGCGCGATGTCGTTCGACGACCGCGCCGCGATCATCCTGCGCGCCGCCGAGCTGCTGTCGGGCCCCTGGCGCGAGACGCTGGCCGCCTCCACCATGCTGGGCCAGTCGAAGACCGCGCAGCAGGCCGAGATCGACACTCCCTGCGAGCTGATCGACTTCTGGCGCTTCAACGTGGCGTACGCCCGCCAGATCCTGGCCGAGCAGCCGCCGGCCAACTCCCCGGGTGTGTGGAACCGCCTCGACCATCGCCCGCTTGAGGGCTTCGTCTACGCGATCACGCCGTTCAACTTCACGGCCATCGCGGGCAACCTGCCCACCGCCCCCGCCCTGATGGGCAACGTGGTGGTGTGGAAGCCGTCCCCGACGCAGACGCACGCCGCCGTGCTGCTGATGCAGCTGCTGGAGGAGGCCGGTCTGCCCAAGGGCGTCATCAACCTGGTGACGGGCGACGGCATCGCCGTCTCCGAGGTGGCGCTGAACCACCCCGACCTGGCCGGTATCCACTTCACCGGCTCGACCAAGACCTTCCAGCACCTGTGGAAGACGGTCGGCAACAACATCGAGAAGTACCGCTCCTACCCGCGCATCGTCGGTGAGACGGGCGGCAAGGACTTCGTCGTCGCGCACCCGAGCGCCGACCGCGCCATCCTGAAGACCGCGCTGACCCGCGGCTCCTTCGAGTTCCAGGGCCAGAAGTGCTCCGCGTCCTCGCGTGCGTACGTCCCGGCCTCCATCTGGAACTCGGGCTTCAAGGAGGAGTTCGCGGCCGAGGTCGACGGCATCCGGATGGGTGACGTCACCGACCTGACGAACTTCATCGGCGCCGTCATCGACGAGCGTTCGTTCGCCAAGAACAAGGCCGCGATCGACCGTGCCAAGCAGGACCCGACCTGCACGATCGTCGCGGGCGGTACGTACGACGACTCGGTCGGCTACTTCGTCCGTCCGACGGTCATCGAGTGCACCGACGCGTCGAGCGAGGTCTTCACGACCGAGTACTTCGGCCCGATCCTCGCCGTGTACGTCTACGAGGACGACGCGTACGACGAGATGCTGACGCAGATGGAGTCGGTGTCGGCGTACGCGCTGACCGGATCGGTCATCTCCGGTGACCGTGCGGCGACCGCGTACACGATGGACAAGCTCCGCTACGCGGCGGGCAACTTCTACATCAACGACAAGTCGACCGGCGCCGTCGTCGGCCAGCAGCCCTTCGGCGGCGGCCGCGCCTCCGGCACCAACGACAAGGCCGGTGCCCCGCAGAACCTGATGCGCTGGACGCTGACCCGCGCGATCAAGGAGACGCTGGTGCCGCCGACCGAGTACGGCTACCCGCACATGGGCTGACGCCCGCACCGGGCCGCACGGCCCGTCCCGTGAACACCGCCCCCCGCCGGTCCCCCACAGACCGGCCGGGGGCGGGCTCATGTCCGGCGCACGGTCCTGGGCGGGCTTAGGCTGCTGACCAGGGGGACCCGCGCCGAGGAGGGACAACCATGCCAGGTTCCACGACTCTCGGCCCCGGTCACGGGGCCGACGCGATCGAGCATCCCGATGCGCAGCGGCTCGCTTCCGTGCTGACGGAACTGCACCGGCTGCTGGACGCGGCGGGGCCCGACCGGATCACGGATCCGCAGGTCGCCGCGTTGGGCGGGGGCAAGGCACACCGGGACGAGTTCACCGAATGGGTGGGGCGGGTCGCCCGGCAGCTCGAGAAAACCACGTCCTCCTAGGTCACCCAGCGGCGTCGCCGCGGTGCCCCCGGCCGTCCGGCCGGGGGCATCGTCGTGTGCGTTCCTGTGCGATCGGGGGCCGGATTGGTCCAGACCCTTGCGTTGATGATGTGGCCATGCCAAATTGCTTCGTCGGTACGTCCCCACACGTAACCGTCGAAGGAGACCCCTCGTATGAGACGCACCATCCGTGCGCGCATAGGTCTTTCCGTCCTTCTCGTCGCCGGCTCGATCGGGCTGGGCGCCGCCCCCGCCGCAGCCGCCGTCGAGCCCACACCCGCCCCCCTCCCGCTCAACGCGCTCGACGTCCAGGTCGAACGGCAGCTCGGCGGCGACAGCGCAGGCACCTACCAGGACCGGGCGAGCGGAAAGCTCGTCGTCACCGTCACCACCGAGGCCGCGGCCGAACGGGTCCGGGCTGCCGGAGCGGTTCCGAAGCGGGTCCAGCGCAGCGCGGCCCAGCTGGACGCCGCCATGGCCGCCCTGGAGTCCAGAGCGAAGATCACCGGTACGTCCTGGGGCGTCGACCCCCGGACGAACCAGATCGCGGTCGAGGCCGACGAGTCCGTCTCGGCGAGGGACATGGCCCGGCTGCGCCGGGTCGCCGACTCGCTCGACGGGGCCGTCCGCGTCGCCCGTGTCCCCGGCACCTTCCATCGCGAGGTCGCGGGAGGCGACGCGATCTACGGCGGCGGCTACCGCTGCTCGGCCGCCTTCAACGTCGCCAAGGGCTCGACCCGTTACCTCCTGACCGCCGGGCACTGCACCAACGCCGGCGCCAACTGGTCGGCCACGTCCGGTGGTCCGGTGATCGGAGTCCGTGAGGGAACCAGCTTCCCGACCAACGACTACGGCATCGTGCGCTACACCGACGGCTCCGCGCCGTTCGGCCACGTCAACCTCTACAACGGCAGCAACCAGGACATCACCTCCGCCGCCGACGCCGTCGTGGGCCAGTCGATCCAGAAGAGCGGGTCGACCACCAAGCTGACCAGCGGCACCGTCACCGCCGTCAACGTGACGGTCAACTACGGCGACGGACCGGTCTACAACATGGTCCGTACGACCGCCTGTTCGGCCGGCGGCGACAGCGGCGGCGCGCACTTCGCCGGCTCGGTCGCCCTCGGCATCCACTCGGGCAGCTCCGGCTGCACGGGCACGAACGGCTCCGCGATCCACCAGCCGGTGCGGGAGGCGCTGGCCGCGTACGGCGTCAACGTGTACTGACAGCGGGTACTGATGCCGTGTACTGACGCCGCGGACGTGCTTCCCCGGGAGGCCGTCGATCGGTGAAGCGGTCCGGGGCGCGCTGCGTGCGCGCCCCGGACCGTCCTGATGAGCGCATACGAGCGGTGGCCGGGCGTGTGACCCTGACAGAGTGGCGCACATGACGGACACCACGACGCAGCTGCGTACAGCCCACACCTACCAGCTGTCCGCGGCCACGCTCGACGAGATCCGCCTCATGCTCGACGGAGCCTTCGACGGCGACTTCGGCGACGAGGACTGGACCCACGGGCTCGGCGGCATCCACGCCTTCATCGGCGACAGTGACGGGATCGCCGCCCACGGCAGCGTGATCATGCGCCGGGTGCTGCACGCGGGACGCTCGTACCGCACCGGCTACGTCGAGGCCGTCGGCGTCCGCGCCGACCGCCGCCGCGAGGGCCTGGGCGGCCGGGTGATGGCGGCGCTGGAGACGGTCATCGACGGCGCGTACGAACTCGGCGCCCTCTCCGCCTCCGACGACGGCGCCACGCTGTACGCCGCACGCGGCTGGCAGCTGTGGCGGGGCCGGATCGAGGCGCTGAGCCCCGACGGCGTCATCCACCTCCCGGACGAGGAGGGCTCCGCCTACCTCAGGCCCGCCGCCAGCGGCCCCCTGCCGGACGCCGCCACGTCCGCGCTGCTCTTCGACTGGCGGGACGGCGACGTGCTCTGAGCCAGGTGCCCGCTCTCACCAGCACCGCTTCAAGATCGCGTCTCAGATAGTAGGAAGTCCGACTAATTGTAGAGACAGCGAGGCCCGGCTCCCTTAGCTTTGTAGGAGCCGAACGTCTCGCTCGATCCAGCGAATGGCGGCCCCGAGCCGGTGCCCCAAGCAGGCAACCCCTGCGGCCCCGCTCCCCGCCCCTTCCGGCGCCTTCGATCGTTTGTGATCTCAAGGAGTCGATCACCATGCCCGAGACGACCTTCCGCCGCCGCGTCCGTCACACGCCCCGCACCAGCGAGTCCGACCGCAAGAGCGCCGCCGCGAACGCCGCCGCCGCCTTGCAGCGAGCCCTCGACCGCAGGGACAACGGCGGCGAGACCGGGCACTGACCCGGCGGCACCGGGCCCTGACCTCCGGGGCGCCCCGGGGTCACTGACCGCGCCTGACCTCGAAGTAGTCGATGCGCTCGCCGTTCTCGGCGAGCGCGGAGACCTTCAGCTTCGCCGCCGCACCGGTCTCCGCCTCCACCGCGAGGAAGGAGAAGCCGGGGTAGCGGACGCGCGACCACTCGACCGTGTCCGGGTCGGGCAGCCGCAGCTTCGTCCAGATGCGGGGTAACTTGCCAGTAACTTGCGGCCCTTCGCCAGACTCCGGATGAACGGAGTTCAACGAAACCGCGTGTGAGAAGTGCGTCCGTATGGTGGACGTCGAATGTCATTCGCTGGGACGCGGAGTACGGTGCCGATATGTCTCGCAGCCTCAATCTCGCAGTGATCCCCGGTGACGGCATCGGCCAGGAGGTCGTGGCCCAGGGCCTCAAGGTCCTCTCGGCCGTGCTTCCTCAGGACGTGAAGCTGGAGACCAAGGAGTACGACCTCGGTGCCAAGCGCTGGCACCGCACCGGCGAGACCCTCCCGGACGCGGAACTCGAATCCCTCAAGCAGCACGACGCGATCCTGCTCGGCGCGATCGGCGACCCCTCCGTGCCGTCCGGCGTCCTGGAGCGCGGGCTGCTGCTGAAGCTCCGGTTCGCCTTCGACCACTACGTCAACCTGCGTCCGTCGAAGCTCTTCCCGAACACCGCGACCCCGCTCGCGGGCCGCCCGGACATCGACTTCGTCGTCGTCCGCGAGGGCACCGAGGGCCCGTACACCGGCAACGGCGGCTCGCTGCGCACCGGTACGCCCGCCGAGGTCGCCACCGAGGTCAGCGTCAACACCGCGTACGGCGTCGAGCGTGTCGTGCGTGACGCTTTCGAGCGAGCCAAGGCCCGCCCCCGCAAGAAGCTGACGCTGGTTCACAAGAACAACGTCCTCGTGTACGCGGGCCACATGTGGAAGAACATCTTCGACAGGGTCGGCCAGGAGTATCCCGAGGTCACCACCGACTATCTGCACGTCGACGCCGCGACGATCTTCTTCGTCACCCAGCCCGAGCGCTTCGACGTCATCGTCACCGACAACCTTTTCGGTGACATCCTGACCGACCTGGCCGCTGCCGTGACCGGCGGCATCGGACTGGCCGCCTCCGGAAACGTCAACCCGACGGGCGCGTTCCCGTCCATGTTCGAGCCCGTCCACGGCTCCGCGCCGGACATCGCGGGCCAGGGCAAGGCCGACCCGACGGCCACGATCCTGTCCGTCGCCCTCCTCCTGCGCCACCTCGGCCACGAGACCGAGGCCGTGCGCATCGAGGACGCCGTCGCCGCCGACCTGGCGGAGCGTGACGGCGGCACCGCCCGCACCACCGACGAGATCGGCGACGCGCTCGCCGTACGAGTAGCGGGCTGATCCGTCGACTCTCGAAACCTCGAAGCCGCCGGGTCGCAACGCACCCGGCGGCTTCTCCTTTGCGGCCTCCGGGTGCCACCATCAAGCCATGGGCCGCGATTCACGCCGTTCTGCTGTGTTCTGCTCCGGCCCCCACGCGCTGCGATAATCGGACGTGGGGCCGCACCATGCGGGGAAGCTCGGACGTCCTAGCAGAGACGGTCATGGGTTCGGTCCGTCACAAACACACGGTGAAGGACACGCAGACATGACGACGACCACGATCGAGCTCAAGCCCTCCTCGAACCCGCTGTCCGACGCGGAGCGCGAGGCGATCCTGGCCAACCCCGGATTCGGCCGCCACTTCACCGACCACATGGTGACGATCAAGTGGACCGAAGGGCGCGGCTGGCACGATGCGCAGCTGACCCCGTACGCGCCGCTGTCCATGGACCCGGCCAACATGACGCTGCACTACGCGCAGGAGATCTTCGAGGGGCTGAAGGCCTACCGCAGGCCCGACGGCTCGGTCGCCACCTTCCGGCCCGACGCCAACGCGGAGCGCTTCCAGGTCTCCGCCCGGCGTCTGGCCATGCCGGAGCTTCCGGTCGAGACGTTCATCGCGGCCTGTGACGCGCTGGTCCAGCAGGACAAGGCGTGGGTCCCGGCGCACGGCGGCGAGGCCTCGCTGTATCTGCGTCCGTTCATGTTCGCCAACGAGGTCGGTCTCGGCGTGCGTCCGGCCAACGAGTACCTCTTCATCGTCATCGCCTCACCGGCCGGCCCGTACTTCCCCGGTGGCGTCAAGCCCGTCTCGATCTGGCTCTCCGAGGACCGCGTCCGCGCGGTGCCCGGCGGCATCGGTTTCGCCAAGACCGGCGGCAACTACGCCGCGTCCCTGCTCGCCCAGGCCGAGGCCGCCGCGAAGGGCTGTGACCAGGTCGCCTACCTCGACGCCGTGGAGCACAAGTGGGTCGAGGAGCTGGGCGGGATGAACCTGTACTTCGTGTACGGGGACAAGATCGTCACGCCCGAGCTCACCGGCTCGCTGCTCGCGGGCATCACCCGTGACTCGCTTCTCAAGCTCGCCCGCGACCTCGGCTACGAGGCGGTGGAGGACCGGGTGTCCATCGACGACTGGAAGCGCGACACCGAGAACGGCACGCTGCACGAGGTCTTCGCCTGTGGCACCGCCGCCGTCATCACCCCCGTCGGCACGGTCAAGTCCGCCCACGGCGAGTGGTCGCAGGCGAACGGCGAGCCGGGCAAGGTCACGATGGAGCTGCGCAAGGCGCTGCTCGACATCCAGACGGGCGCCGCGGAGGACCCGCACGCCTGGATGCACACGCTGGGCTAGGAGCGGGCTAGGAGCCCCTTTCCGGATCGGTGACCCACACCGCGGCAAGGTCACCGCGGCGAAGGCACCGCGGCGTAGGCACCGAGACGAAGGCGCCGCGGCGAAGCACCACGGCGAAGGCTCCCGCACGCACCGCGTGCGGGAGCCTTGCTGTTCGCCCGGCGACCGCGTGGCGGTCCATGGCCCCGGAGGGCGAGCCTTCAGTCCACGGCGGTCATGATCCGGCCGGCCGGTTCGGTGGCGGGCGCCGCCTCCGGCCGCGGCCGAAGCACCGCGTACACCAGGCCACCCGTCACACCGGACAGGACGAAGCTGCAGTCCACGCCGCCGGTCAGGGCGAGCAGCGGGCCCTCGTGGAACGGGGTCGAGACGGAGAGCAGGCCCACCCCCGCGCCCAGCGTCCAGGCGATGGCCGCCCGTGGCTCCCAGCCCGCGCGGAACCAGTAGACGCCGCCCCGGGCACGCCGGTTGTAGACCTGGAGCGCTTCGGCGTCGTACGCGCCGCGGCAGCGCAGATGGCCCATGAGGGTGATGACGGCCCAAGGGGTGCCGATCGCCGTGAGCAGCAGCACGAACGAGGTCATCGCCGACCGGGCGTCCCAGGCGAAGTGCCCGAGGAAGACGAAGACGGTGGCGACGACCGCGACGATCACGGTGGACGCGGTGCGGCTGGCCCTGGGGACGATCGCGTCGAGGTCGAGGCCCATCGAGTACAGCATCAGCCCGGCGTTGCCGACCGAACCGGCCGCGGCGGCGAGCAGCAGCGGCAGCAGGTACCAGGTGGGGGAGGCCTCGACCAGCGGGCCCGCGTAGTCCTGCGAGGCGCGGGCGGCCAGCGCGGTGAAGGTGCCGAACAGCTGCGGGATCAGGAGTCCGGCGAACAGGCCCAGACAGGTCGCGTTCAGCACCGCGCGCGGGGTGTGCCGCCGCGGCGAGATGTAGCGGGTGTAGTCGCCGAGCAGCGTGATGAAGGCGATCGGACCGCTGAGCCCGGCGGCCACGGCCGAGAGCGCCCAGGTCGGCCAGAAGGAGCCCATCAGATACGGGGCGTCGGGCGGCGCCGCGGTCGTCAGGTCCGGCGCGTACGCCACGAGGCCCAGCGTGAGCAGCGCGATCATCCCGAGGGCCAGGACCTTGCTCATCCGCAGCAGCAGCCGGTAGCCGAAGACCGCACCGATCACGGTGCACGCGGCCAGCAGGGCGTAGACCAGGGCGTGGCTCGGGCCGCCGGCCGGCAGACCGGTCAGCCGGGCCAGGGTGCCGACCATCACGTCGCCGCCGATCCACAGGGTCAGCGCGGTGTACCCGAGGGACAGCAGGAGGCCGACGACCGAGCCGATCAGCCGTCCGCGTACGCCGAAGAAGGCGCCGCTGGACGTGGAGAGATTGGTCGCCGTGCGCAGTGAGACGAGCGCGAGCGGTGCCGTCACGAGCACACCGGCGACCGTGCCCGCGACCACCGAGGTCACCGCGCCCCACAGGCCGAGGCCGAAGGAGACCGGCAGCCAGCCGAAGACGATCACACCGAGGCAGAGGTTGGAGCCGAGCAGGATCGCGACGAGATCGCGGGGACCGCTGGTCCGTTCCGCTTCGGGGATGGTGTCGACTCCGCGCTGTTCGATCGGCATCGGGCTCTCCCTGGTCCACAGGCGTCGTTTGAGTGCTGCTCTATGTGAACCCGGCGAAGAGCTGGCGTCAATGCTTCCGGTCAAGGAAAGTGCGGGTTAGAGTGTCGTTCAAACGTCTGGAATCGGATTCAGAGATTCCGGAGCGATGCACCCAGCAGGAGGCCGCGGTGGACCTCCAGGGAGGCGTGGTGACGTGCGACTGACCCCGACCGAGCGCGACCGGCTGCTGCTGTTCGGCGCCGCCGAACTGGCCCGGGCGCGGCGTGCCCGTGGGCTCAAGCTCAATGTCCCCGAGGCGACCGCACTGATCGCCGACACCGTCTGCGAGGCGGCCAGGGACGGGCGCCGGCTCGCCGAGGCGATCGAGGCGGCCCGCTCCGTACTCGGCCCCGGCGATGTCCTGCCCGGTGTGGCCGATGTGGTCACCGAGGTCCATGTCGAGGCCGTCTTCGACGACGGATCCCGGCTCGCGGTGGTCTCCGACCCCATCGGGGGCGGCGGCCTCGGCGACGCGGCCCCCGGCGCCGTCCTGCCCGGACCCGCGCAGCCCGCACCCGAGCCCGCGGTGCGGCTGACCGTACGCAACACCGCGACCGTCCCCGTCAGCGTCACCTCCCACTTCCACTTCTTCGAGGCCAACCCCCGGCTCGACTTCCCCCGGGCGGCGGCCTACGGCATGCGCCTCTGCGTCCCCGCCGGGTCGTCCGTCCGCTTCGACCCGGGCGGCGAGGCCGAGATCGGACTCGTACCGATCGGCGGCGACCGCATCGCCATCGGCTTCGCCGGCCTCGTCGACGGGCCGCTCGACGCGCCGGGCGCGAAGGCCGAGGCCCTGCGCCGAGCGGCGGCCTGCGGCTATCTCGGCGCCGACGCGGAAGAGCAGGTGCAGCGGCAGGTGCAGCAGGACGAGCAGCAGCAGGAGGAGGACCGGTGACCGGTAACGATCCGCACGAGTACGCGAGCGTCCACGGCCCCCGCGCCGGGGACCGGGTCGTGCTGGGCGACTCCGGACTCGTCGTCCGTGTCGAGTCCGACTCCCAGAAGTCCGGGGACGAGTTCCTCGCCGGCTTCGGCAAGACGGCCCGCGACGGAATTCATCTGAAGGCCGCCGCGGTCCGCGAGACCTGTGACGTCGTCATCAGCAACGTCCTCGTCATCGACGCCGTCCAGGGCATCCGCAAGGTGTCGATCGGCATCCGTGAGGGCCGCATCGCCGGTATCGGACGCGCCGGGAACCCGGACACCCTCGACGGTGTGGACGTCGTCGTCGGCACCGGCACGTCGATCGTCTCCGGCGAGGGCCTCATCGCCACCGCCGGCGCCGTCGACACCCATGTGCATCTGCTGTCGCCGCGGGTCATGGAGGCCTCCCTCGCCTCCGGTGTCACGACGATCATCGGCCAGGAGTTCGGCCCCGTCTGGGGCGTCGGCGTCAACTCGCCCTGGGCCCTCAAGCACACCTTCAACGCCTTCGACGCCTGGCCCGTCAACATCGGCTTCCTCGCCCGCGGTTCCTCCTCCGGCGACGCCCCGCTCGTCGAGGCGCTCGCCGAGGGCGGCGCCTGCGGCTTCAAGGTCCACGAGGACATGGGCGCCCACACCCGCGCCCTCGACACCGCGCTGCGGGTCGCCGAGGAGTACGACGTCCAGGTCGCCCTGCACAGCGACGGCCTCAACGAATGCCTGTCGGTCGAGGACACGCTGAACGTCCTCGACGGCCGGACCATCCACGCCTTCCACATCGAGGGCTGCGGCGGAGGGCACGTACCGAACGTCCTCAAGATGGCGGGCGTGCCGAACGTCATCGGCTCCTCCACCAACCCCACCCTGCCGTTCGGCCGGGACGCCGTCGCCGAGCACTACGGAATGATCGTCTCCGTACACGACCTCAAGACCGACCTGCCCGGTGACGCCGCCATGGCCCGCGACCGCATCCGCGCCGGGACGATGGGGGCCGAGGACGTCCTGCACGACCTGGGCGCGATCGGCATCACCTCCTCGGACGCCCAGGGCATGGGCCGTGCCGGCGAGACCGTGCGCCGCACCTTCGCCATGGCCGGGAAGATGAAGGCCGAGCTGGGTCCCATGGACGGCGACGGCGCCCACGACGACAACGCGCGCGTCCTGCGCTACATCGCCAAGCTGACGATCAACCCGGCCGTCGCCCACGGTCTCGCGCACGAGATCGGCTCGATCGAGAGCGGCAAGCTCGCCGACATCGTGCTGTGGAAGCCGCAGTTCTTCGGGGCGAAGCCGCAGCTCGTGCTGAAGGCCGGCTTCCCGGCGTACGGGGTGACCGGCGACCCGAACGCCGCGACCGACACCTGCGAACCGCTCGTCCTGGGACCGCAGTTCGGCGCCCACGGGGCAACCCCCGCGGACATCTCCGTGGCGTTCGTGTCCCAGGCCGCGGCCGCGCTCGGCGACGACAGGATGCCCACGCGCCGGCGTCGCGTCGGGGTACGCGGCACCCGGGGCATCGGCCCCAAGGACCTGCTCCTCAACTCCCGGGTCGGCGACGTGGCCGTGGACGCGCACAGCGGACTGGTCACGCTCGACGGCGATCCGCTCCGCTCGGACCCGGTCGAATCCATGTCCCTCAACCGCCTCTACTTCCTCTAGGACTCACGTCATGACGTTCCGTATGCCGCCCGAGTGGGCCCCCCACGAGCGCACCTGGATGGCCTGGCCAGGTCCCAACCCGACCTTCACCGACGACGAGGAACTCGCGGAGGCGCGCGCCGCGTGGGCGGACGTGGCCCGTGCCGTACGCCGCTTCGAGCCGGTCACCATGGTCGTCGGGCCCGGGCAGCGCGAAGGCGCCCGTGAACTCCTGGGCGAGGACGTGGAGATCGTGGAGCGCGAGCTCGACGACGCCTGGATGCGGGACATCGGCCCGACCTTCGTCGTCGACGGCGAGGGCGCTCTCGCCGCCGTCGACTGGGTCTTCAACGGCTGGGGCGCCCAGGACTGGGCGCGCTGGGAGCACGACTCCAAGATCGCCCGCCATGTCGCGGACCTCGTGAACGTCCCCGTCCACTCCTCGGGCCTCGTCAACGAGGGCGGCGCGATCCACGTCGACGGCGAGGGCACGGTCCTGCTGACCGACACGGTCCAGCTCGGCGCCGGCCGCAACCCCGACTGGACCCGGGAACAGGTCGAGGCCGAGATCCACGCCAGGCTCGGCACCGAGAAGGCGATCTGGCTGCCGCACGGTCTGAGCGGCGACTACGGCATGTACGGCACGCAGGGCCACGTCGACATCGTCGCCGCGTTCGCCCGGCCGGGCGTGGTCCTCGTCCACAGCCAGAAGGACCCCGCCCACCCGGACCACGAGCGCTCCCGGACCTATGTCGAGCTGCTGCGCGGCCGGACGGACGCCCGTGGCCGGGCCCTGGAGGTCGTCGAGATCCCGGCGCCCACCGTCCTCAAGGACGAGGACGGCGAATGGGTCGACTACTCGTACATCAACCACTACCTCTGCAACGACGGCGTGGTGCTGTGCGCCTTCGACGACCCGAACGACGAGATCGCGGCGGCGGTCTTCCGGCGGCTGTTCCCGGACCGTACGGTGACCCTGGTGGACGCGAGGGCGATCTTCGCGGGCGGGGGCGGCATCCACTGCATCACCCAGCAGCAACCGCGTGTCTGACCCGGATTCCGGGGCGGGGCACGGGTCATCCGCGGGGCACCGGCCATCCGCGGGGGCCGGGCGGATCGGGTACAACGTACGGGTGAACGTTCCCCCGCCCCCTCGACGCCGCAACGCCGCCCCGCCCCGTGAGGAACTGCTCGCCGCGGCGATGGCGACCATCGCCGAGCGCGGGCTCGACGGGCTCACCATGGCCGGGCTCGGGCGCGAGGTGGGGATGAGCAGCGGGCATCTCCTCTACTACTTCCGCACCAAGGACGAGCTGCTGCTCCAGACCCTGGAGTGGAGCGAGGGCCGCCTCGGCGCGGAGCGCAGCTCCCTGCTGTCCAGGCTCGGGCCCGCACGCGAACGGCTCGACGCCTACGTCGACCTGTACGTCCCCGACGGCCACCGCGACCCGCACTGGACGCTGTGGCTGGAGGTCTGGAACCGCTCGCAGAACGCCGACGACGACGCCCGCGCCCGCCAGGCCGCCATCGAGGGCGCCTGGCACCGCGATCTCGTCGCGCTGCTCGCCGAGGGCAGCTCGCGCGGCGAGTTCCGCGCCGTCGACGCGGATCGCTTCGCCGCCCGGCTGCGCGCGCTGCTCGACGGCTTCTCCGTCCATGTGGCGGTGGGGATACCGGGCACGAGCCGGGAGCAGGTCCTGGGCCACGTAAGGGAGTTCATCGACGAGGCACTGACGCCGGTGACCCCGGGAACGTGACGCACGCAGGTACTGCCGATCGTTGCCGTCCCGATCATGACGCCCGGCCGTCGTGCACGGCGGTCACCCGCCCGTGGCCGCCGCCTCCGGCTGCTGCACGAGGCGCTGCTGCATCTTCTGGAGCGAGTCCGCGGCGTACTTGTGGATCTGCGGGTCCAGCTTGCTGCTGCCGACCACGTAGGCGCTCAGGACACTCTTGCCGTCCCGTCCGGTGGCGATGACGTAGAGGTCGTCGACCTTGCCCCCGTTCGCGGTGACGACCTGGTGGCCCTCCTCGGACACCAGCTCGTCGAAGCCGGTCACCTGCGGCGGGGTCGCCTCGCGCACCCCGTTCCAGCGTTCCTTGGCCCGGTGCTGTTCCGGACAGCGGTGGATGTTGTCCCGGGCGTCGGCGAGGTACTGCTTCGCCGTGGCCTCGTCCACGAACACCTTGACCTCGGACGTCCCCGCGATGCCCGACGACGTCTGGTACACGTTGCGCTGCAGGGAGGCCAGCGTGCCGGCCCGACTGGGACGGCTGGCGAACTCGCAGTCCTCCCGCACCAGCGACTCCGGCGCGGGGTCCACCTCGTACGGATCGTGCTGGGTGAAGCCGGCACCCCAGTCCGGGGGTGCCAGGGCCACCCGGGTCGCGACCGCGTGGGCGTCCGCCTCCGCAGCCTTCGTGTCGACCGGGGTGGGGGAGCCGGAACCTCCGCCGCCGTCGTCCCCGTCGCCGCCGAGTGACAACACCAGCACCACGACGAGGGCCAGCACCGCCGCCGCCCCGCCGACGAGCAGTGCGAGGGTACGACGGGAGCGTCCGCCGGACGGGCCGGGACCGGGCGGCGGCGGACCGGCAGCCGGTCCGGACGGCCGGGGCACGGGTCCGGACGGCGGTCCTGTGGGGGGTTGTGAACTCATGGGTTTCCCCTACCACTCCGCCGGGCGGCACCCCGCCCGCTGAACGGGTGCGGGGGCGGGTCACCGGACGGCGCCCGCATACTGAGACCGCTGTCCATGCTGGCACGCACATGTGGCAGACTGCCACTGTGCTCGCATTCGCCATGATTATCGGCAGCAGCGCGCCGGTCCGCAGTGACCGCTGACCCGTGGCCAGTAACCCCCGCGGCAGCGGCACCGTGCCCCAGACCCGCGCGCAGACCTCTCGCACCCGCGAGGGGTCTTTTCGTTTTACGGCCCCACCCCGGCCGGACGAGAGGCGCGCGAAGATGGGGGCAAGTGGAGCCAAGAATTCCGGAGCCACTCATCCGACAGGAGTCACAACAGCCATGACCACAGAGGCCACGGACACCGATAGGGACGGCGTCACCGACGACGGTTTCCATGTCTTCGACACCACGTTGCGCGACGGCGCGCAGCGCGAGGGCATCAACCTCACCGTCGCGGACAAGCTGACCATCGCCCGGCACCTCGACGAGTTCGGCGTGGGCTTCATCGAGGGCGGGTGGCCGGGCGCCAACCCCCGGGACACCGAATTCTTCGCCCGGGCCCGCCAGGAGATCGACCTCAAGCACGCCCAGCTCGTCGCGTTCGGCGCCACTCGCCGGGCCGGCGCCACGGCCGCCGAGGACCCGCAGGTCAAGGCACTGCTCGACTCCGGTGCGCCGGTGATCACGCTGGTCGCCAAGTCCCACGACCGCCATGTCGAGCTCGCTCTGCGCACGACGCTCGACGAGAACCTGGAGATGGTCCGCGACACCGTCACGTACCTGCGCTCCCAGGGCCGGCGCGTCTTCGTCGACTGCGAGCACTTCTTCGACGGCTACCGGGCCAACGCCCAGTACGCCAAGGCCGTGGTCAGGGCCGCCTCCGAGGCCGGTGCCGACGTGGTCATCCTCTGCGACACCAACGGCGGCATGCTGCCCGCCCAGATCCAGGCCGTCGTCTCCACCGTCCTCGCCGACACCGGCGCCCGCCTCGGCATCCACGCCCAGGACGACACCGGCTGCGCCGTGGCCAACACCCTCGCGGCCGTCGACGCCGGCGCCACACACGTCCAGTGCACCGCCAACGGCTACGGCGAGCGGGTCGGCAATGCCAACCTCTTCCCCGTCGTGGCCGCGCTGGAGCTGAAGTACGGCAAGAAGGTGCTGCCCGCCGGCGCCCTGCAGGAGATGACCCGGATCTCGCACGCCATCGCCGAGGTCGTCAACCTCACGCCGTCCACGCACCAGCCCTATGTGGGTGTCTCCGCCTTCGCCCACAAGGCCGGACTGCACGCCTCCGCGATCAAGGTCGATCCGGACCTGTACCAGCACATCGACCCCGAGCAGGTCGGCAACACCATGCGGATGCTCGTCTCCGACATGGCCGGCCGTGCCTCCATCGAACTCAAGGGCAAGGAGCTCGGCGTCGACCTCGGCGGCAACCGCGAGCTCGTCGGCCGGGTCGTGGAGCGGGTCAAGGAGCGCGAGCTGAGGGGCTACACGTACGAGGCCGCGGACGCCTCCTTCGAACTGCTGCTGCGCGAGGAGGCGGAGGGCAGACCGCGCCTGTACTTCCGTACGGAGTCCTGGCGCGTGATCGTCGAGGACCGCCCCGACGGCACCCACGCCAACGAGGCCACGGTCAAGCTGTGGGCCAAGGGCGAGCGGATCGTCGCGACGGCCGAGGGCAACGGGCCGGTCAACGCGCTGGACCGGGCGATGCGGGTGGGGCTGGAGCGGATCTACCCGCAGCTCGCCAAGCTGGAGCTGGTCGACTACCGGGTCCGCATCCTCGAAGGCCGCCACGGCACGGGGTCCACCACCCGCGTACTGATCACGACGGGCGACGGCACCGGCGAGTGGTCGACGGTCGGCGTCGGTGACAACATCATCGCCGCCTCCTGGCAGGCCCTGGAGGACGCCTACACCTACGGACTGCTGCGGGCCGGGGTCGAGCCGGCGGAGTAGCCGGAGGCGGTTCCGGAACCGCCCGTGCGGTTCCGGAGTCCCCTCACCTGCGGCTATGTCCTATTTCATGCCATTCGGGTAGCTTCGATGGTATGAGGACCAGGCCGTTCGCCCTGCTGTCTGCCCTCGCCGGGCTGACACTCTTCCTGCTGCTGGCCCTGGCCCCTGGCGCGGGCGCCAGGGCCACGGGCATCTCCGACGCGGCCGAGGCCCTGAAGCAGGGCCCGGTCTACGTCGATCCGGGGGCTCGCTCCCAGCTTTCCGAGGCCGACCAGAAGGCCCTCGCGCAGAAGATCGAGAACGCGGACAAGCCCGTGTTCATCGCCGTACTGCCCGAAGGCTCGCAGTTCCCCGCGGACAGCGTGCTGCGCGATCTGCGCACCGCGACGGGGATCACCGGGCTGTACGGAATCCGGCTCGGTGACGGCTTCGACGCGGGCGCGGACAGAAGCGTCATGCCCGCCAACGCCGTGCAGAACATCGTGTCCGGAGTGAAGGCGCCGGGCGTCGACGCCGCCACCCAGCTCGACAACTTCGTCGACCAGGCCCTCCCGACCGTCCGCGGCACCGCACCCTCCTCCTGGAGCAGCGGCTCCGAGGGCGGCGGTGCCTCCACCGGCTCGCTGATCGCGATCGGCACCGTCCTCGTCGCGGGCGGCGCCGGCGCCTACGCCCTGGTCCGCCGCGGCCGCCGCCGCAAGGCGGAGGAGGAGAGGGACGCGCTGGAGAAGCTGCGCGTCGTCGTCGACGAGGACATCACCGCGTACGGCGAGGAACTCGACCGGCTCGACTTCCACCCCTCCGAACGCGGCGCGGACGACGCGATGCGCGCCGACTACGAACGCGCCCTGGACTCGTACGAGGACGCCAAGTCCGCCATGGCGTCGGCCGAGCACCCGCACGACGTCCGCGGCGTCACCGAGGCACTGGAGGAAGGCCGCTACTCGCTCGCGGTCCTTTCCGCACGCCGCGAAGGCGCTCCGCTCCCCGAACGCCGGGCGCCGTGCTTCTTCGACCCGCGCCACGGACCTTCCACCACCGACATGACCTGGACCCCGTCCGGCGGTTCACCCCGCGAGGTCCCGGTCTGCGCCGCCGACGCGGTCCGTCTGCGGGACGGCGAGGACCCGCTCGGCCGCACCGTCGAGACCGAGTCCGGCCGCCGCCCGTACTGGGAGGCCGGTCCGGCCTACGGCCCCTGGGCCGGCGGCTACTACGGCGGCGGCCTGCTGCCGGGCCTGCTCGCGGGCACCCTGCTCGGCAGCGCACTGTCCACCCCCGCCTACGCGGCCGAGTACGGCGGCGGTGACTTCGGCGGCGGTGATGTCAGCGGCGGTGACTTCAGCTCCTCCGACTTCGGTGGCGGCGGCTTCGGCGGCGACTGGGGCGGCGGGGGCGGCTTCGACGGAGGCGGTGGCTTCTGATGCGCACCAAGAAATGGAACGTCGAGATCGTCATCACCGAGAACGACCGCACGACCCAGGCGGAGGCCCGGCTGCGGGGCCAGAACGCCGAACTCTTCGTCGGCGAGGGCACGGCCCACCGCAACCGCTCCGACCAGGACATCCCCCACATCGGCGACGAGCTGGCCGTGGCGCGTGCGCTGACCGGTGTGAGCCACTCGCTGCTGCACGAGGTGGCCTCGGAGATCGAGACCAGGACGGGCGAGCGCGTGGAGCGACTCCGGGAGGGATGACCGGACGGCTTCACGGCCCCGCAAATGTACGGCCCCGCAAAGCGAGTCGGACGGAATCCCGATCCGTTCGGTGACTCGCTGTGCGCGAAGCGTGACCAATATGGCGCGAACCTTCCTTGAGCCGGCCGGGTGGCGGCAAAAGACTTCTCCTGTGCCGGGGCGGGCAGTTGCCCGTACGGGGGTCCACGGCACTTCATCCGCATGCCCGATGTGAGGAAGTCCCCGTATGCCTGACGCCGGCGCTCGACGCACCGCACACCCGATCACGCTGACCGACGGCACCAGTACCCGGACCCGGGAGGTGACCCCTGACGATCTCGGGCCCGTCCAGGCGCTGCACCGCCGCTGCTCACCGGGCAGCCGCGCGCTGCGCTACCACTCGGGGAAGCCCGAGCTGTCCGCGGCGGGATGGCGGCTGCTGACCGACCCGGAGCGCGGCACCACCCTGGTCACCACCACCGCCCAGCGCATGGACCACATCATCGCCATGACCAACGTCATGCGTACCGACCGGCAGGGGGTGGGCGAGTTCGCCGTGCTGATCGAGGACGCGTGGCAGTCCAAGGGTCTGGGCACGGCACTGGCCGCGCACGCGGCCGATGTGGCCCGCCGGGACGGACATCACACCCTGACCGCGGCGGTCGCCGCCGGCAATGCGCCGATGCTCCATGTCCTGGAGAGACTCGACGCGCCGCCGGCCCACGCCTGCGGGCCGGTCCTGGACATCCACATACCGCTGTAGCGGGCACGCGCCCCTGGGGCACGCGCCGGGAAAACGCGTTGCGCGGCGCGGACCGGTGCAGGAGGCTTCCGGCCATGTCCGACAATGAATCCGGCGGATCGCAGGACGTGAGCGCCCTCTTCTCCCAGGGACGGCTCACGTCGATCCCCCGTAAGGCGGCGCGCCGTGAGCAGTTGCTCGTCCACCTGGCGCGGACCCTCTTCGAGCCCGACCGGGCGTACACCGAGCCCGAGGTCAACGACGCGCTCCGCACCGTCCACGACGACTGTTCGGCGTTGCGCCGCTATCTGGTCGAGGCGCACCTGCTGACCCGTACGCGGGACGGCGGCACCTACCGGCGGGCCGCGTAACCGCGCCGGGCGGCACCGTCGAACGCGCCGAACCCCCGTCCGGTCGGGACGGGGGTTCGCCGGCTGCCGTGGAGCCCGTGCTGTAGCCGTGGTGGGGCCTACGGTCAGGCAGCGGCCTTGATCGCGGAGATGTCGAAGTTCAGCTTCACCTTGTCGCTGACCATCACGCCGCCCGTCTCCAGCGCGGCGTTCCACGTCAGACCCCAGTGGGAGCGCAGGATCTCGGCGCTGCCCTCGAAGCCGACGCGCTCGTTGCCGTAGACGTCCGTCGCCACACCGTTGAACTCCAGGTCGATGGAGAGCGGGCGGGTGACGTCCTTGATGGTGAGGTCGCCGGTGATGCGGTACTTCTCGCCGCCCAGCTGCTCGGCCGAGGTCGAGCGGAACGACATCAGCGGGAAGGTCTCGACGTCGAAGAAGTCGCCGCTGCGCAGGTGGCCGTCACGGTCGGCGATACCGGTGTCGACGCTGGCGATCTTGACGTCGATGGCAGCGGTCGAGGAGGCCGGGTCGGAGCCGTCCAGTCGCAGCGTGCCCTCGTGCTCACCGAAGCTGCCGCGGACGTTGGTGACCATGGCGTGGCGGACGGTGAAGCCGATGCTGCTGTGGGCGGGGTCGATGGTGTAGTCACCGCTCAGCGCGGCGAGCGCGGGGTCCACCTCGCGCGGGGCGACGGCGGTGGTGGTCTCGTTCTTGCGGTTGAACAGGCCCATGACTTCTCCTCGTGGATGCTGTGGTCGGGCGGGGTGGTGGCCTTCCCGGCCACTCGTTGAACCTTCAACGACGACCACCATAGAGTCATTCCCGTTCAACGTTCAACATTTCCGTGGGATTTTTCCCGCTCTCCTCCGTGAGCGGATGGTCACACTCCGCCACTTGGACTAACGGACCGACGTTGTTGGACTGGCGGTGCCGCTGCCGTACGACTTCGTTGACCCCGCCCCGGCGCGGCCGCTACCCAGTCCCCATGTCGCTCATCAGAAGGCCCCGCACCGCCTGCGTGGTCGCCGCCGTCACGGCCGCCCTCATGGCGCCGACCGGGCCGGCCCTCGCGGTCCCCGGCCAGGTCCCGGCCGCCACCGCCGCCTCGCCGGTGCTCACCTCGGGGCAGCTCGCCGTCGCCGTCGCGGACGACTTCCCGCGCGTCCTGTCGTACACCGACCGCGCCACGGGCGCCCGTCTGCTCGGCAGCACCCGCCCCGTCACCGAGGTCACGCTCAACGGCACGGCCCACGCCGTGCGGCTCAAGGCCGCACCCGTCGTCCGGGGAGCCGCGGCGGCGTACACCCTGACGTTCCCCGGCCTCCCCGGCGTCGAGATCGACACGACCCTCTCCGTGGCCGGCCGGACCACCACCTTCAAGGTGACGGCCGTGCGCGACACCGAGGCGTTCCGGGTCGGGACCATCGACATTCCCGGGCACGACCTGGTCTCGGTGGGCAGTACGGACGACGGCGCCGCGACCGCGTTCACCCGGCTCGATCCCGACTCGACGAAGACCGCCGACGTCTTCGGCCGGGTCACGGACGAGACCCCGGCCGACGCCTCGCCCGTCGGCGCCTCGTACGCCCTCCTCAACACGGGCGCGCTGGCCGCCGCCGTCGAGTCCAACTCCAGCTACGACAAGCCCTCCGGCGCCACCGGCGGCGACGATGCCCGCTTCTGGCACCAGGCCCGCACGGCGGACGACGGATCCGTCCGCGTCGGCGTCTGGTCCGGGCAGTGGACCTACCGCGGCGACGGCGCCCCACGGCCCGAAAGCGGCAAGGACCTGCCGTGGGCCAAGGTCGTCGTCACTCCCGACGCCAACGCCGACGGAGAGACCGACTGGCAGGACGGCGCCGTCGCGTTCCGCACGATCGGTATCGAGGCGCCGGGCGGCGACGCCACGCCGGACCGGGTCGTCACCCACATCCCGTTCAACTTCGCCAGCCAGGCCACGCACCCGTTCCTGCGCACCCTCGACGACGTCAAGCGCGTCTCGCTCGCCACGGACGGACTCGGACAGCTGGCCGTGCTCAAGGGGTACGGCTCCGAAGGGCACGACTCCGCCCACCCCGACTACGGCGGCAACTACAACAAGCGCGCCGGCGGGCTCCAGGACCTCAACACGCTGCTGAAGGCCGGAAGGAAGTGGGGCGCGACCTTCGGCGTGCACGTCAACGCCACCGAGTCGTACCCGGAGGCCGGGAACTTCAGCGAGACCCTCGTCGACAGGACGAAGCCGGGCTGGAACTGGCTCAACCAGAGCTACTACATCGACCAGCGGCGTGACATCAACAGCGGCGACCTCGCCCGCAGGTTCCAGCAGCTGCGCGACGAGACCGACCCCAACCTCAGCCTGCTCTACATCGACGTCTACTACTCGCACGGCTGGATCGCCGACAAGACGATGCAGGCCGTGCAGAAGCAGGGCTGGAACGTCGCCACCGAGTGGGCCGACAAGTTCGAGCGGGCCTCGCTCTGGTCGCACTGGGCCAACGACCTGGACTACGGGGGCGCCACCAACAAGGGGCTCAACTCCCAGATCATCCGCTTCATCCGCAACGGCGAGAAGGACATCTGGAACAACCACCCGGTGCTCGGCCAGACGGCCCTGGAGGACTTCGAGGGCTGGACCGGGGAGACCGACTGGAATGCCTTCCACGCCAACATCTGGCAGCGGAACCTGCCCGCGAAGTTCCTGCAGCAGGAGCGGATCACCCGCTGGGAGGGCAATGACATCGCCTTCACCGGAGGGCTGCGGGGGACGGTCGAGGACGGCCGCCGCACGTTCCACGACCACGGGCGCAAGGTCCTCGACGGCGACCGCTATCTGCTGCCGTGGGACGGCGGGAAGAAGCTGTACCACTACAACAAGACCGGTGGCACCAGCAGTTGGGCCGTCCCCGGCACGGGCGGCTACACCGTGTACAAGCTCACCGACAACGGACGGGTGAAGGCCGGGACCGTACGCCCCGCCGACGGGAAGGTCACCCTCACCGCCGAGGCCGGACAGCCGTACGTCCTCTACCCGGACCGCGCACCCGCGCCGCGGGACGCCCTCTGGGGCGAGGGCGGCAAGGTCGAGGACCCCGGCTTCAACGACGCACGGCTCGGATCGTGGACGAAGACCGGCGCGGTCGCACGCGACACCGACGATCAGGGGCGCAACAGCGCCGAGCTGACCGGCCGGGCGGCCGCCTCGCTCGCCCAGCGGATCACCGGCCTCACGCCGGGCAAGCGGTACACCGCCTCCGCGTGGATCGAGGTCGAACCGGGAGCCTCACGCCGTACGGTCCTCTCCGCCGGCGGTCGGTCCGTCACCGTCGAACGCTCCACCGCCGAGAACATGGTCGCGGCCTCCGACTGGCACTCCACCTCCTTCCAGCGGGCCAAGGTCAACTTCACCGCCCCGGCCGGCGGCACCGTGACCCTGAGGATCGACGCCGCGCAGGGATCCCCGGCCGCGGTCCGGGTCGATGACGTCCGACTGATCGAGAACGCGCCCGCGGTCAAGGACGGCACGGTCGTGTACGAGGACTTCGAGGCCGTCGACCAGGGCTGGGGACCGTTCCTCAAGGGCGACGCCGGCGGCGTGACCGACCCGCGCACCCATGTCAGCCAGCTGCACGCCCCGTACACCCAGGCCGGGTGGAACGGGAAGGCGGTCGACGATGTGATCGGCGGCGCGGAGTCGCTGAAGGCGCACGACGAGAACAGCGGGCTGGTGTACCGGACCGCGCCGTGGACCGTGCCGATGAAGGACGGGCACACCTACCGGGTCGAGTACGACCACCAGTCGAGCCACGCGGGCGCGTACGAATGGGTCACCGGCTACGACCGGGCCACCGGGGGATCCGTGGAGACCCGCCGGACCCCGATCGGGGCCCAGCGGACCACCGGGCACTTCACCGAGACCGTCACGGCGGGCTGCGGGGACACCTGGACCGGGCTGCGGAAGCGCTCCGACGCCCCCGAAGGTGCCGACTTCGTGCTGGACGGCTTCACCGTGACCGACCTCGGGGCGGCCGGGGCGGCGCCGGCCTGCGGAACGCTGAGCGTGGCCGCGGCCGCCGAGACCCTGGAGCCGGGCCGCGGGAACGAGGTCGAGGCCGTCTTCACCAACGACGAGGCGAGCGCCGCCACGGACGTCTCGGTCGGCCTGGAGCTGCCCGCCGGATGGACGGCGGAGCCCGCGGGCCCGATCGCCTTCGCGTCGGTCGCACCGGGGGAGACGGCCACCGCCACCTGGCAGGTGACACCTCCCGTGGACGCCGAGTACCGGACGTACGAGCTGGGTTCGGCGGCCACGTACACCGTCTCCGGCGGCAGCCGTACGCTCGGCGCGAGGACGAGCGTGCGGACCCTGCCGCCACCGCCGGCCGCCGACACCTGGGCGAGTGATCTGGACTGGACCTCCGCGGAGAACGGCTGGGGACCGGTCGAGCGCGATCTCTCCAACGGGGAGACGGGCACCGGCGACGGCAGCCCCCTGAAGATCGGGGGGGTGGCCTACGCGAAGGGCCTCGGCACGCACGCCCCGGCGAAGGTCCGCTACTACCTGGGCGGCCGGTGCACCTCCCTCACGGCCGAGGTGGGTGTGGACGACGTCCAGACCTCCCGCGGCAGCGTGCAGTTCGCCGTGGCGGCGGACGGCGCGGAGAAGGTGAAGTCGCCGGTTCTGCGGGCCACGGACGCGGCGTGGCAGCTCACCGCGGACCTCACCGGCGCCCAGTATGTCGATCTGACGGTCAGCGACGGCGGCGACGGCAACGGCAACGACCACGCGGACTGGGGCGGCGCGCGCTTCCGCTGCGGCGGCTGACGGCCCGGCCGGGGTGTGGGGTGCCGTCAGGGCACCCCACACGCCCGTCCGGGCACGGGACCGATCCGGTGAACTCGTCGTACGTGTACATCCTCATGCCCGGGGCCTCCCGACAGGCCGTGGCCCACCGTGCCGCCGACCGGCACCGGCTGGAGATCCTCGACAATTCCGGCACCTGCCGGTCCGTCTCCGTCCCCCTCGCCCCGTCCCACCGCGGCGAACTTCCGGCAGCCCGCTACGGTGGGCGCGCACACCGTCACCGCCGCGGCGGGCGTGCTCGTACGCCGCCGGGCCCCGGCCGCTACCCTCCACATCGGCGAACCCATGCGTTCCGGGCCGCGTCCCGCGACTGCGCGTCACTTCGGGTACGGCAGGTGACGTACATGGCTGGGAGATGGCCATCGGTCGACGTCCTTGTTGGATCACGACAATTCGGTGGCCTGTTCAACTGGTACTTCGCCTGCAGCGCGGAACGGTTCTGTACGGGGCTGACAGCAGAACGGGCGCGAGACTGTACGGAGTCAACGGCAGGATTTCCTCGGTCTGCTCCGTAGGGTTCGTACATGACCGTTTTGGACGAGACCGCGGGCGAGCCGACCGACGCACGAGGGCGTGTGGCCGAGCTGCACGCCCTTCGCGAGCAGGCGCGGCGCGGACCCAGTGACCGTGCGACCGAGGCGCAGCACGCCAAGGGCAAGCTGACCGCGCGTGAGCGCATCGAGCTGCTGCTGGACGCGGGGTCGTTCCGTGAGGTCGAGCAACTGCGACGGCACCGGGCGTCGGGCTTCGGCCTGGAGTCGAAGAAGCCGTACACGGACGGTGTGATCACGGGCTGGGGCACGGTCGAGGGCCGTACGGTCTTCGTCTACGCGCACGACTTCCGGATCTTCGGCGGCGCGCTCGGCGAGGCTCACGCCACGAAGATCCACAAGATCATGGACATGGCCATCTCGGCCGGTGCCCCGCTGGTGTCGCTGAACGACGGCGCCGGCGCCCGCATCCAGGAGGGCGTCTCCGCCCTCGCGGGCTACGGCGGCATCTTCCAGCGCAACACCAGGGCCTCCGGTGTCATCCCGCAGATCAGCGTGATGCTCGGCCCGTGCGCGGGCGGCGCCGCCTACTCGCCGGCGCTGACGGACTTCGTGTTCATGGTCCGCGAGACCTCGCAGATGTTCATCACCGGCCCCGACGTGGTCAAGGCGGTCACCGGCGAGGAGATCACCCAGAACGGCCTCGGCGGCGCGGATGTGCACGCCGAGACGAGCGGCGTGGCGCACTTCGCGTACGACGACGAGGAGACCTGCATCGCGGAGGTCCGCTACCTCCTGTCGATGCTGCCCTCCAACAACCGCGAGAACCCGCCCCAGACGCACGGCGAGGACCCGGCCGACCGCCGCTCCGACGTGCTCCTGGACCTGGTCCCGGCGGACGGCAACCGTCCTTACGACATGCACAAGGTGATCGAGGAGATCGTCGACGACGGCGACTACCTGGAGATCCACGAGCGCTGGGCCCGCAACATCATCTGCGCCCTGGCCAGGCTCGACGGCCAGGTCGTCGGCATCGTCGCCAACCAGCCGCAGTCGCTGGCCGGTGTCCTCGACATCGAGGCGAGCGAGAAGTCCGCGCGCTTCGTCCAGATGTGCGACGCCTTCAACATCCCGATCATCACGCTGCTGGACGTGCCCGGCTTCCTGCCCGGCGTCGACCAGGAGCACGGCGGCATCATCCGCCACGGCGCGAAGCTGCTGTACGCGTACTGCAACGCGACCGTGCCGCGGATCTCGCTGATCCTGCGCAAGGCGTACGGCGGTGCGTACATCGTCATGGACTCCCAGTCCATCGGCGCCGACCTCACCTACGCCTGGCCGACGAACGAGATCGCCGTGATGGGCGCGGAGGGCGCGGCCAACGTCATCTTCCGCCGCCAGATCGCCGACGCCGAGGACCCCGAGGCCATGCGCTCCCGCATGGTCAAGGAGTACAAGGCCGAGCTCATGCATCCCTACTACGCCGCGGAGCGCGGCCTGGTCGACGACGTCATCGACCCGGCCGAGACGCGCGAGGTGCTCATCCGCTCCCTCGCCATGCTCCGCACGAAGCACGCCGACCTGCCGTCCCGCAAGCACGGCAACCCCCCGCAGTAACCCACGAGGAGAATGCTGCACATGACCATGCCCGCCGAATCCCTGCTCCGGGTCGAGAAGGGCCACGCCGACCCCGAGGAACTGGCCGCGATCACGGCCGTCCTCCTCGCCCGCGCCGCCGCGCAGCCGCAGGACGCGCCCGCGCACCGCGGCCGCAGCACCGCCGGGTGGCGCCGCCTGGAACGCCAGTCCGGCTTCCGCGCCCCTCACTCCTGGCAGGGCTGACGCCCTACCCGCCACCAAGGCCCCGCCGCCCCCACCAGGGGCGCCGGGGCCTTCGCGTACCCACCGCGCGCAAGCCCCGGCCTCTCCTGTCCACGCTCGGGAACGGGGAAGGCCCCGCACTCCGTGTGGAGTGCGGGGCCTTCCCGCGTACGGGACCGGTACGGCGACGGAGGCGGCTACCGCAGGCGCGCCATGAGTGCGTGCTCGACCAGGGTGATGAGCGCGCTCTTGGCGTCCGCGCGGTGGCGTGCGTCGGTGGTGATGATCGGGGCGTCGGGGCCGATCTGCAGCGCCTCGCGCACCTCGTCGGGCGTGTACGGCTGATGCCCCTCGAAGCCGTTGAGAGCCACGACGAAGGGCAGACCGCTGTTCTCGAAGTAGTCGACCGCGGGGAAGCAGTCGGCGAGTCTGCGGGTGTCGACGAGGACGACGGCGCCGATGGCACCGCGCACCAGGTCGTCCCACATGAACCAGAAGCGGTCCTGTCCGGGGGTGCCGAACAGGTACAGGATCAGGTCCTGGTCCAGGGTGATACGGCCGAAGTCCATGGCCACCGTGGTGGTGGTCTTGTCGCCGGTGTGGGTGAGGTCGTCGATGCCGGCCGACGCGGACGTCATCACGGCCTCGGTACGCAGCGGGTTGATCTCCGAGACGGCGCCGACGAACGTGGTCTTGCCCACGCCGAAGCCGCCCGCCACCACGATCTTCGCGCTGGTGGTTGAGCGGGCTGCACCGCCGCTAGAGCTTGCGAAGTCCACTGAGCACCCTTTCGAGCAGTGTCACGTCTGGCTGGCCGCCGGCGGCCTCGTCGCCGCCGGGCTGGTGGATGGCGACAAGTCCGGCCTCCGCCAGGTCGGCTACGAGGATCCGGGCGACGCCGAGGGGGATGGAGAGAAGTGCCGAGATCTCAGCGACCGACTTGATCTCGATGCACAGCCGGCAGATCCGCTGGTGCTCGGGCAACTGCCCTTGCAGCCGCGCGGGATCGGCCGTGGTGCTGACCAGCGCCTCGATGGCGAGCTGGTAACGCGGCCGGGTCCGGCCGCCGGTCATCGCGTACGGACGCACCAACGGGTTGTTGTTGCTCGACGCGGGTGCCGGCTCCGGTGCCCGCCGAGGAGCCACCGGCTGGATCCGGGGCCCCTGCGGCTGGTTGTAGGACGGGTCGTACGGCTGCTGCGGCCGCTGGTACGGCTGCGCACCGCCACCTCTGCTCGGTGCCGAGGGAAAGTTGAAGCGGTTCTGCCCCTGCTCACCCGGAGACTGGTGAGCACCGTCATATGGATGTCCTGGGGGTGTTGCCACTTTTCTCCTCCTCCGAGTGCCGTACGCCCGGTCCATGTCCCTGTGATACCGCGCCACCGCACCCTATGGTGCGGTGGCGGGAAACGCACTGCCGTTCTGCTAGTTGAGAAGACTTCCCTGGAGTTCGGCGCGCAGGTCCGGGGTGAGGACGCTGCCGGCACGATCGACCAGGAGCGCCATCTCGTAGCCCACGAGGCCGATGTCGGCATCGGGGTGGGCGAGCACGGCCAGTGAAGAGCCGTCCGAGACGGACATGATGAAGAGGAACCCGCGTTCCATCTCCACAACAGTCTGGTTGACCGCGCCGCCCTCGAAGATGCGGGAGGCGCCCGCGGTCAGCGAGGTCAGCCCGGACGCGACGGCCGCCAACTGGTCGGCACGATCACGCGGGAATCCCTCGGACATCGCCAGCAGGAGTCCGTCGGCGGAGACCACCACCGTGTGGGACACCCCAGGGGTGTTGTCCACAAAGTTGGTGATCAACCAGTTCAGATTCTGCGCCGCCTGGCTCATCGGGCTCACACTAACGCTCCTGGTTGTAGGTGCTACCCGGGCCGAAGCCCGATCCGTTCGTGTCCGTTCCCGCGCTGCGTCCCTGCTGGACACCGCGCCGCAGGTTGCTCAACCTGCCACGCACGTCCTCAGGGGCGCGGGACACCTGGGGTCCGCCCTGCGGGGTCTGCTCCGCCGTGCCCTCGACCAGGTTGGCCTTGGGAACGCGGCGGGGAAGGCCGGACGAGGTGACCCCACCCGCCTTGGGCTCCCGGAGCTTCTCGGCCCGCTGCCAGCGCTCGTCGTTCTTCGAGCGCCAGTCACCGGAGCCGTCGGCGTCCGTGTTTCCGCCCTGCGGGGTCTGGGGGGCCTGCGGGGCCTGGCCCGCCTGGCCGTTGCGGGCGTCGGCGGAGGACTGCCCCTGCTGGCCGCCGCCACGACGCGGCAGACCGGCGTTGGTCATCTGGTGACCGGTACCGGCGGCCGGGCCCGGACGCTCGAAGCCTACGCGCTCGGGGGCGTTCGCGGGAGCGGAGGGAGCAGATTCCGCATCCGCCCGGTACTCCGGCTCGTACGCACCCTGGTACGTGCCCTGATCCGTCCACTCTTCCTGGTGGGACTGGGGGGCGAAGGTGTCGTCGTACTGCGGCGCGGCACCCTGCGGAGCGTCGTACGCGGCCTCCGCATAGCCCTGCTCCTGGTGCTCCGGGTAGCCGCCGGAGGCCGGGAACCGACCGGTGTTGTCGTAACCGTTCTGCTCGTAGCCGCCCTGGCCGTAGCCGTTCGGCTCGTAGCCGTTCTGCTCGTACGCGGACTGCGGCTGCTGCGCGTAGCCCTGGTCGTACTGGGCCCCGGCGTAGTTCTCCTGCTCGCCGTACGGCTGCTCCGCCTCGTCGCGGAACAGCGGGCGGTCGCCGTGCGACTGCGCCTCGAGCGCGGCACGGCGCTCCTCGCGCATCAGCGAGCGGTTGACCGGGTCCAGCTGGCGGGGGTCCTCCGCGGGCTGGTCCTCGTAGCGGGAGTCGTCGAAGCCGAGCTCGGCCGCGGTGAGCATCGGGGCGGGCTCGAAGGACTGCTGCTGAGGGATCATCTGCGAGACCGTGAAGTCGTCGTTGGGGAGCGGTTCGCCACCGCCACCGTGGGTGATCGCGTCCGGGAGCATGACCAGGGAGGTCGTACCGGCCTGTTCACCCGAGGGGCGCAGCTGGACGCGGACGCCGTGCCGGTCGGCGAGGCGGCCGACCACGAAGAGGCCCATGCGCTGCGAGACGGCGGCGTCCACCGTCGGCGGGTTGGCCAGCTTGTGGTTGATGTCGGCGAAGTCCTCGGCGGTCAGGCCGATGCCCTTGTCGTGGATCTCGATCATGACCCGGCCGTCGGGCAGCCGGGTCGCGGTGACCCGGACCTTGGTCTGCGGCGAGGAGAACGTGGTGGCGTTCTCCAGCAGCTCGGCGAGGAGGTGCACGAGGTCGGTCACGGCCTGGCCGTGGATCTCGGTCTCCGGGACGCCGGTGAGCTCGATGCGCTCGTACGACTCCACCTCGGAGGAGGCGGCGCGGAGCACGTCCACCAGCGGGACCGGCTGGTTCCAGCGGCGGCCGGGCTCCTCGCCGGCGAGGACGAGGAGGTTCTCGCCGTTGCGGCGCATACGGGTCGCGAGGTGGTCCAGCTTGAAGAGGTTCTCCAGCTGGTCCGGGTCGGCCTCGTTGTTCTCCAGGTCGGTGATCAGGGTCAGCTGGCCCTCGATCAGCGACTGGTTGCGGCGCGACAGGTTGGTGAAGATCGCGTTGACGTTGCCACGGAGCAGGGCCTGCTCGGCGGCGAGCCGCACGGCCTCACGGTGGACCTGGTCGAAGGCGCGGGCGACCTCGCCGATCTCGTCCTTGCTGTCGATCGGGATCGGCTGGACGCGGGTGTCGACCCGGCCCGGCTCGGTACGCGACAGCTGGTCGACCAGCATCGGCAGGCGCTGCTCGGCGATGCCGAAGGCGGCGGTGCGCAGCTGGCGCATCGAGCGGCTCATCTGGCGGGCCACCATGCCGGCCAGGATGAACGCGGCGAGCAGCGCGATGATGACGATCAGACCGTTGACGATGGCGTCGGTCTTGGCCTCGTCGGAGATCCGGGCCGCCTCGGCGACGGACCGGTCGACGAGGTTCTTCTCGATCTCGGTGTAGCCCTCGAACTTGGCGGTGGAGGCCGGCAGCCAGACGTCCGGGATCACGCCCTTCTCGGCGAGTTCCTCGGGCCCGGCACCGGTGCCGATCGCGCCGACCATGCCGTCGAGGATGGAGCCGTTCTCGGCCTTCGGCGGACGCGTGAACTTCACGTCCGCGGCGGCGGCCTGGGCCGCGGCGGCGTCCAGCTTCTTCTGGCCGGCCTCCGTCTTGCGGGCCATGACGTCCTTCAGCCTCTGGACGTCCTCGTCCGTGCCACCGGACTGGTACTCGCCGAGGGCGATGCCCTCCAGGTAGGCGTAGGAGGTGAAGGCGATCGTCTGGCCGGCCTTGATGTTCTTCTTCTCGTTCGGCCGGACGAGCAGTTCCACGCCGATGGAGCGCTGCAGGGACCCGGCGGCCTTGGCGAGCTGGATGGCGTACACCATGCGGCCGAAGCTGGTGATGTTGCCGGTGCCCAGGCCGAGCTCGTTGGAGAACTCCATCAGGTAGTGATGGACGAGCGTGTAGCTCTCCTGGGTGGCGACCGGTCCGCGCTTGTCGTCGGTGGGGTCGTTCGCGTTGCCCTCGGACTTCGTCGCCGTCTCGAAGCGCTCCGTGTACGCGACCTGGCGGAGGTTCTGCAGGGCCGGCTCAGCGGCACGGAAGAGCTTGAGGCGCCGCTCCATGCCCTGCTTCTCCGGCATGTCCTTGACGGCCTCGTCGAACTTCTTCTTGGCGGCGTCCGTGATGGCACGCGGGCCGGCGACCCCCGGGTCGCTCGCGCCCTTGCCCTCGAGGAGCGGCTTGGCGGTGAGGTCGCGCTCGTTGAGCAGGGCCTGGCCGTACTCCGAGGCGGCGCGCACGACGAGCGCCGTCTTCTCGGCGTCCTGAGCCTCGTTCCAGGTGTCGATCGACCCCTTCACCTGGAAGCCGCCCATGACGAGGCCGACCAGCGCGGGTATGAGGAGGATCGCGTTCAGCCGGGTCGGCACACGCCAGTTGCGCGGGGACAGCCTGCTGGAGCTGCCACTGGTGGGGGGCGCCACGGGCTGCACATCCGCAGGCGACGCCGCTGCACGCGGGGGCGGGGTGAAGTTGCCCCGCGCCATCTGCTCTGCGGAGCTCGTTTTGCTTCGCCTCACTCGACCAACAACCTCTCGGCGTCGGCACCTACGTTGTGCCGATTATTGTTCAGGGCCGTACTACTCACGAGTTCGTTGATTTCAGCACGCCGAGCGGGTCCGTTCCAAACAGCGGGAACTGGCCGTTCCGAGTGCTCCAGGCCTCAGATAAAACGGGCATAAAGAGCGAGCCCCGTCAAATGGAGGGGCCTTTGTGAGCGCAGTGGTACCAGCCGGATGCGTCGGGTGTCCGAGCCCGGAGAATTCTCTGTCGAAACGTTATGAACATGGAGGCGGACCGTGTCAAAGGACACGGCCCGCTTCGCACACGTCTACGACAACTGGCGTACGGCCACTTCTACTTGAGACGTGCCATGAGTGCGTGCTCGACCAGGGTGATCAGCGCGCTCTTGGCGTCCGCGCGGTGGCGTGCGTCGGTGGTGATGATCGGTGCGTCGGAACCGATCTGCAGCGCCTCGCGCACCTCGTCGGGCGTGTACGGCTGATGCCCCTCGAAGCCGTTCAGAGCCACGACGAAGGGCAGACCGCTGTTCTCGAAGTAGTCCACCGCGGGGAAGCAGTCCGCGAGTCTGCGGGTGTCCACGAGAACGACGGCGCCGATGGCACCGCGCACCAGGTCGTCCCACATGAACCAGAAGCGGTCCTGTCCGGGCGTGCCGAACAGGTACAGGATCAGGTCCTGGTCCAGGGTGATACGGCCGAAGTCCATGGCCACCGTGGTGGTGGTCTTGCCCCCGGTGTGGGTCAGGTCGTCGATGCCGGCCGACGCGGACGTCATGACCGCCTCGGTACGCAGCGGGTTGATCTCCGAGACGGCGCCGACGAACGTGGTCTTGCCCACGCCGAAACCGCCCGCCACCACGATCTTCGCGCTGGTGGTCGACCGGGCCGCACCGCCGCTAGAGCTTGCGAAGTCCACTGAGCACCCTTTCGAGCAGTGTCACGTCCGGCGTGCCGCCGGCCTCTCCGTTGCCCGGCTGGTGGATCGCCACCATGCCGGCCTCCGCCAGGTCCGCCACCAGGATCCGCGCCACCCCGAGCGGCATCGACAGCAGGGCCGACACCTCGGCCACGGACTTGACCTCCCGGCAGAGGTGGCAGATCCGCTGGTGCTCGGGCAGGAGCGTCGAGAGGTGCGCCGGGTCGGCCGTGGTGCTGACCAGCGCCTCGATGGCGAGCTGGTAACGCGGCCGGGTCCGGCCGCCGGTCATCGCATAAGGACGCACCAGCGGCTGGTCGCCCTCATATCCGTAGTCGGTGTCCACGGGGACACCGTACGGATCGTGAGAGGCGGGGGGCGGGGTCATGAATCCTCCGGGCGTGACAGCAAGTGGTCGGCTGTGCCGTCTGAGTGGGCCGGTGGGGGGCCGGGTGAGGCGGCCTGACGGTATGGACGTATGAGGGGGCTACCCCGTGGGGTGTGCCTTGGGGCGCACACCCCGGGGGCGGGCTTGCTGAGGGCTCCTAGTGGAGCAGACTCCCCTGGAGCTCGGCGCGCAGGTCCGGGGTGAGGACCGTGCCGGCACGATCGACCAGGAGAGCCATCTCGTAGCCCACCAGACCGATGTCGCAGTCCGGGTGGGCGAGCACGGCGAGCGAGGAGCCGTCCGAGACGGACATGATGAAGAGGAACCCGCGTTCCATCTCCACCACGGTCTGGTTGACCGGGCCCCCCTCGAAGATCCGGGACGCCCCCGCGGTCAGCGAGGTCAGGCCGGATGCCACCGCCGCCAGCTGGTCGGCGCGGTCACGCGGAAACCCCTCGGACATCGCCAGCAGCAGACCATCGGCGGAGACCACCACCGTGTGCGACACCCCAGGGGTGTTGTCCACGAAATTGGTGATCAACCAGTTCAGATTCTGCGCCGCCTGGCTCATCGGGCTCAACTATCGCTCCTGCTGGTGAGTGGGGCCGACGTTGAAGCTGCCGGTGGTACCGGAGCTGCCCGCCTGACGACCCTGCTGGATGCCCCGACGGAGGTTGGTCAGCCGGCCCCGTACGTCATCAGGGGCACGGGAGACCTGCGGACCGGACTGGTGGGTCGGCTCCTGGGCGGTACCCGGCACCAGATTGGCGCGCGGCACCCGACGGGGCAGACCCGAGGTGGTGATACCGCCGGCCGCGGGCTTGCGCACCCGCTCGGCCTGGCGCACCAGCTCGTCGTTGGGCGAGGTGCGCCAGGAAGCGGCACTCGCGTTGTGCTGACCGGTCTGGCCGGACTGGCCCGCGGGAGGGGCGGCCGGACGGCGCGGCGGCGCCGGCGGAGCAGGACGCCCGGCGGGCGGCTGCTGCGGCGCGGCAGGGGCCTGCGGGGCCCCGTTCGCCTGACCGCCCTGGCCCTGGTGGAACCAGTTCGTCTCCAGCGTGTCGTACAGCGGCGTACGGCCGTCACCGGGGCCCGCCGGCGGCAGCGCCTCGGGCTGCGGCTGCGCGGGCAGACTGCCGACGGGCGGACGCGGTGCGGCGTAGCCGGCGCCACCCTGGCGCTGGTGCTGGCCTCCCTGCTGCCCCTGACCCTGTTGGGGCGTGGGCGGACGCTGGCCGCCGCCCCCGTAGCCTCCGGCAGGGCGCTGAGGAGCACTGCCGAAGTCCGGGCGGGCGAACTGCTCCGTGGCCGCCGGGTCCTGGGCACCGGGCCGCGGACCGTTGTAGTCGGGCCTGGCGAACTGCTCGGTGGCACCGGGACCCTGCCGGTCGCCCGCCGCGCCCGTCGGGCGGGCGTACTGACCGGTGGAATCGTGCTCCTCGTGACCGCGCGGCGCGTCCATCGAGGAACGCGACTGCGGGGCCGACGGCTGCTCGTTGCCCCAGCTGGTGCTCTGCGGGCGCTGCTGCTGACCGCCGCCGGGAAGCTCGCCACGCGGGGTACCGGCCGGCGGCAGCTGCTGTCCGCGGTCGCCGCCCGTCCGGGCGGTGTGCCGACCGGAGTTGCGGCCCCGTCCACGGTCCTGTGCACCGGGCGCCTGCGGAGCCGCCGGACGGCCACGGCCGCTGTCGGCACCGAACGCATTCGCGGGAGCGCCGCCCTGGCGGGAGAAGTCCTGCTGTGCGGAGTCCTGACCCATGCCGCCCTGCTGCGGGCCGCCCTGGAACGGGGCGCCGTCCCGCGGGGGAAGCGCCGCACGCGGAGCCGATCCCGCACCGACCTGGCCGCGCTGCCCACCGGGACCACCGGAGCCGGCCGAAGGACCGCCGCCGAGCCCCGGACGGCCGCCTGCCGCACCGGGACCGCCGGTCAGACCGCGTCCGCCGCCACCGGCACCCGACGGCACCTGCGAGTTGCCGTTCTGAGCGCCGGCGCCGGGCTTGGCCGGGGGCTTCTTGCCGCCCTGGGCGACATCGACGGGGAGCATGACCAGCGCGGTCGTACCACCGGAGTCGGAGGGACGGAGCTGGATACGGATGCCGTGCCGCAGGGACAGGCGGCCGACCACGAACAGACCCATGCGGCGGGAGACGGAGACGTCCACGGTGGGCGGCGACGCCAGCCGCTCGTTGATCGCGGCGAGGTCCTCGGGGGAGAGGCCGATGCCGGTGTCGTGGATCTCGACGAGGACGCGTCCGTCCGGCAGCGCGTGACCGGTCACGCGGACCTTGGTCTGCGGCGAGGAGAACGACGTCGCGTTCTCCAGTAGCTCGGCGAGGAGGTGCACGAGGTCGTTGACGACCCGGCCGGCGACCTCGGTACCCGGGACGGCGGCCAGTTCGATGCGCTCGTACTGCTCCACCTCGGAGGCGGCGGCACGGAGCACGTCGACGAGCGGGACGGGCCGGGTCCAGCGGCGGCCCGGCTCCTCGCCCGCGAGGACGAGGAGGTTCTCACCGTTACGGCGCATACGGGTCGCGAGGTGGTCCAGCTTGAAGAGGGAGGACAGCTGGTCCGGGTCGGCCTCGCGCGACTCCAGCTCGGAGATCAGCGACAGCTGACGCTGGATGAGACCCTGCGAACGACGCGACAGGTTGGTGAACATCGCGTTGACGTTGCCACGGAGCAGGGCCTGCTCGGCGGCGAGGCGGACCGCCTCACGGTGCACGTCGTCGAAGGCCGCGGCCACCTTGCCGATCTCGTCCCGGGAGTGCACACCGACGGACTCGACCGTGGTGTCGACGTCCTGCGGGTCGGACTCGGACAACTGCTTGACCAGCTCGGGAAGCCGGTCCTGGGCGACCTTGGTGGCGGTGTCCTGCAGCCGGCGCAGCGAGCGGATCATGGACCGGGCCACGACGAAGGCGCCGACGAGCGAGACGCCGAGCACGAGCAGGATCAGCGCACCGTTGATGATGGCGTCCTGCTGCGACTCCTGCTTGAGCTCGCGGGCCTTGCTCTCCATCTCACCGAGAAGCGTCTTCTCGATGGTGTTCATGGCGTCGATCTTGGTGTCGGCCTTGTCGGTCCAGTCCTTGTAGGTGCGGCGATCCACACCCGCCAGGCCGTTCGGCCTGTTGAGCACGCGGTTCGCGTAGTCGTTCGCGTCCTCGATCTCGGAGTTGCCGTCCACCAGCGGGGCGGTCAGATCCTCCGCGTTGCCGCCGAGCGAGGCGTAGATGCGCTTGAACGAGGCGAGCGACTGCTTCTCGTTCTGCGCGGCGTCGTCACCGGTGAGACGGTCGTTCTCGTTCATGCTGCCGTCGGTCTTGGTGTCCGCCGGCAGGGCGGCGGCGATGATCGCGCGCTGGATGGACGCGTACTCCTTGGCGGCCGAGAACGCCGCCAGCGCACGCGTGCGCTTGATCATCTCCGGGTTGCTGGTCGCCTGGGCCATGTCCTGGGACAGGGTGAGGAGCGACTCGATCAGCCGGTTGTACCGGCTGATCGTCTGCGTGGTCGAGCCGACGCCGCCGCTCTCGGCGTAGGCGGTGCCACGGATCGTGGCGATCGTGTTGACCTGCTGGGCGATCTGGCTGACGTTGGAGTGGATGCTCTCCAGCGCCTCGTCACCCGTGGTGTCGCCGATGTCGACGGCCGCGTCGAGGAAGGCCCTCTTCTTGCGGTCCGTGTCCCTACGGGGGTTGTCGACCTCGAAGCGGCTGGCGGGGACGCCATGGTTCAGCGGGCCCGCCGCGTGGTCGCGCTCCTCCTGGAGCGCCTCGGCGAGGGCCGTGGCTTCCTTGGTCAGCTTCGTCAGCAGCTGCATGTGGTTCAGCTGCTCGATGTCGTCCATCGACTGGTTGATACGCAGTCCACCCAGCGTGGTCGCCGCGACGACGGGGAGGGTGAGCAGAGAGACCAGTCGGGTGCTGATGCGCCAGTTGCGCAGGGCTATTCGTGAGCCCGTGTCGGAAGGGCTCTTGGACTTGGGGCGATCCGCCGGCTCGGCGGTGGACGAAGCCGCGCCGGGGCGCGCTCCGCGGTCACCGGCGTCGCCGGCCTGGCCCTGGTTCTGGGTGTGCTGGGGCGAGGGGCCGCGGTCTGTCCCGACGCGCGGCTCCTGTTCAGCGGCAGCTTCCCCTTGGCCCTGGCGGGCCTGGGGACGCCCCATGCCATCCTTCTTGAAACGTCCCTGCACTAGCGTCGCAACCTCTGGACCAGGCGTCCCCCCGCAGAACGGCGGGACGGTGTCGGCGTCGTGGGGCGGTGGAGACGCCCCAAGTCGGTCGTGGAGTGACCGGCGCTTCTCCCCCTTCCGCCGCCACTCGGCGCAGCGTTGCGCCCCTGCGCGCCGGATGAAACCCGCGGCGGTGCGTGGAATTCCAGCACAGTGCCGGATCTCCAACAAGGGCCGTGTACCGGGCTGTGACCTGAGTGACACGTTGTGAGCGTCGTGTCACAACTCGTAGAAAGTGATTCTGGATGAATGGGGCATTCGGCGACGAGTCGCTTACGGGTGGGGGGTGTCCCAGTCGCCATGATCAGGAGCGGAATAGCGCGTTCAGGCGCGCAATGTCCGTTTCTGCGAGGGGTCTTGGTGGTCCGGAATGACGGAAATGCCTGTCGCTCCGTGAGCAAACTCACACGTAGATCGTTGGCTCTTCCACGCTTTCGCAGGGAAATCGATGTTTAGCCTGACGCTTTACAAGCACCGGCACTCTGACTAGGCGAGCGATGAAGACGACGATGATGTTCCGCAACATAGCCAACCCCCGGCGCACGACGCTGGCGCACCTCGAGGACGCCGTCGAACTGCAGCCGGAGGCTCAGCCGGAGCACTCGGCCGATCTTCCCCTCCAGACCGCCAACCCCCGCCGCACCACCCTGATGGACGCCCCGGTGGTGCCGTAACCCCGGCGGCGCCCTCATACGGGCGGCCAGGCCCCTCTCGCGCGTTAGCCTGGAGCGTCAGACTCCAGCCAGCGGAAGCAGAGGGGCACGAGCCACCCGTGCGCATCGCCAGATTCTCCATCGACGGGAATGTCGCCTTCGGCGCGGTCGAGGGCGAGGGAACCGGCGATCCGGCCGGTCTCGTTCTCGACATCATCAAGGGCATTCCCTACACGGACTTCGAGCTCTCCGGTACGAAGGTGCCCCTGAGCAAGGTCCGGCTGCTGCCGCCCGTCCTCCCCAACAAGGTCGTGGCCATCGGCCGCAACTACGCGGAGCACGCGGCGGAGCTCGGCAACGAGGTGCCCGAGGTCCCGGTGGCCTTCTTCAAGCCCACCACCTCGGTGATCGGCTCCGGCGACGCCATCGAGTACCCGTCCTTCTCCGAAGAACTGCACCACGAGGCCGAGCTCGCCGTCGTCATCGGCCGGCTCTGCCGAGAGGTCCCGCGCGAGCGCGTGAAGGACGTCATCTTCGGCTACACCTGCGCCAACGACGTCACCGCCCGCGACGCCCAGAAGCGCGAGAAGCAGTGGGCCCGGGCCAAGGGCTTCGACACCTCGTGCCCGCTCGGCCCGTGGGTGGAGACCGACCTCGACCCCGCCGACCTCACCATCCAGTGCACGGTCAACGGCGAGCAGCGCCAGCTGGGTCGTACGAGCGACATGATCCGCTCCATCGAGGACCTGGTCGTCCACATCACCGAGGCCATGACGCTGCTACCCGGAGACGTCATCCTCACCGGCACCCCCGCCGGGGTCGGCCCCCTCAACGTCGGCGACGAGGTCGCCGTCACCATCGAAGGCATCGGCACTCTCACCAACAAGGTGATCAAGCGTGGCTAACGCGACGAACGTCCGCGTACGTTTCTGTCCCTCGCCGACCGGCAACCCCCATGTGGGCCTGGTCCGCACCGCTCTGTTCAACTGGGCGTTCGCCCGGCACAACCAGGGCACCATGGTCTTCCGCATCGAGGACACCGACGCGGCCCGCGACTCCGAGGAGTCGTACAACCAGCTGCTCGACTCGCTGCGCTGGCTCGGCCTCGACTGGGACGAGGGCCCCGAGACCGGCGGCCCGCACGAGCCCTACCGCCAGTCGCAGCGCATGGACATCTACCGGGACGTCGCCGAGAAGCTCCTGGCCGGCGGGTACGCGTACCACTGCTACTGCACGGTCACCGAGCTGGACGAGCGCCGCGAGGCCGCCCGCGCCGCCGGCAGGCCGTCCGGCTACGACGGCCACTGCCGCGATCTCACCGAGGAGCAGAAGGCCGCCTACGTGCGCGAGGGCCGTGAGGCCATCGTCCGCTTCCGGATGCCCGACGAGCCGATCACCTTCACCGACCTGGTCCGCGGCGAGCTCACCTTCACCCCGGACAACGTGCCCGACTACGGCATCGTCCGGGCCAGCGGCGCGCCGCTCTACACGCTCGTCAACCCGGTCGACGACGCCCTGATGGAGATCACGCACGTGCTGCGCGGTGAGGACCTGCTGTCCTCCACCCCGCGCCAGATCGCGCTCTACAAGGCGCTGATCGAGCTCGGCGTCGCCAAGGAGATCCCGGCCTTCGGCCACCTCCCGTACGTCATGGGAGAGGGCAACAAGAAGCTGTCCAAGCGCGACCCCCAGGCCTCGCTCAACCTCTACCGCGAGCGCGGCTTCCTCCCCGAGGGCCTGCTCAACTACCTCTCGCTGCTGGGCTGGTCGTTCTCCGCGGACCAGGACGTGTTCTCCATCGCCGAGATGGTCGAGAAGTTCGACATCGCGGACGTCAACGCCAACCCGGCCCGCTTCGACCTGAAGAAGGCCGAGGCGATCAACGCCGACCACGTCCGGCGGCTCGATGTGAAGGCCTTCACCGAGGCCTGCGAGCCCTGGCTGCGGGCCCCGCACGCCAATTGGGCGCCCGAGGACTTCGACCAGGCCGCGTGGGAGGCGATGGCCCCGTACGCCCAGACCCGGCTGACGGTCCTCTCCGACATCACCGCCAATGTCGACTTCCTGTTCCTCAAGGAGCCGGTCGAGGACGAGGCGTCCTGGCAGAAGGCGATGAAGGAGGGCTCCGACGCGCTGCTGCGCACCGCGCGCGAGAAGCTCGACGCCGCCGACTGGTCCAGCCCGGAGTCGCTGAAGAACGCGGTCCTGGCCGCCGGCGAGGAGCACGGCCTCAAGCTCGGCAAGGCGCAGGCCCCGGTCCGCGTCGCGGTGACCGGCCGCACGGTGGGTCTGCCGCTCTTCGAGTCGCTGGAGATCCTGGGCAAGGAGCGCACGCTGGCCCGCGTCGACGCCGCGCTGGCGAAGCTGTCCGCGTAGGCGTCTCCCGTACGTCCCTCAGGGGCGGCAGCCGTTGCGGCTGCCGCCCCTGAGGCGTTGCCGTCGGCTGCGGCTAGGGTGCGGGCATCCACGGCCACCGATCTCTCGCTGGGGGACCTCCGATGCCCATGTCCGCGCCCGACTACGCCTGGCACTTCACGCCGGGGAACGAGTTCGAGGACGAGCCCGGGGTCACCGGCACCCTGGCCGTGGTTCCCGGGGGCGAGCTGTGGCTGCCCACCGGTCGCGTCGTCGCCTGCGACCCGTTCGTCGAGCTCGGGTGCGGCGAGGCCGAACCCTTCGTCGCGGAGGTCGCGCCGGGCCGTTACCGGGTGGAATGCGCCGTGGCCACGCTCACGGACCCGGAGGAACCGGAGCCCGACGGTCCGCCCCACCGGCGGATCGCCGCCGCGCGCCTCGTGATCAAGGACACGCCCACCGAGTCCTGGGAGATCGGCACCCGGGCGGGCCAGGACCCCGCGGAGCTCGGTGACGACGAGTTCTTCGGCTACCCCGTCGACGTCGCGACCGGCTGCTTCTACGACGCCGCCTGCGACGGCACCTTCCCGCAGAGCGAGGAGGAGGAAGGGCTGCTGTGGGACACCCTTTACAGCGCCGACTGGTTCTCGGGGCCGCAGCTGATCACCGACCCGTCCACCGGCCACACCGTGGCCGCGTTCATGACGGGCTGGGGCGACGGCACCTATCCGACCTGGGTGGGCCGCGACGCCGCCGGCGAGGTCACCTGCTTCGTGACCGACTTCTTCGTCGTCCCCGCGGAGGCGGTCCCCGCCTCCGCGTGACCGCGGACCTGCCGATCCGGGCGGTGCCGGGGCCGGCCTCGATGTCATGCCGATCCGAGCCGTCCTCCGGGACATCGACACTGCGCTTTCCGGGGGGCGACCCCCGGACCCCCGGCCGGGGCTCCGCCGGGGCTAGCCTCGGTGTCATGCCGATCCGAGCGGTCCTCTGGGACATCGATGACACGATCTTCGACTACGCCGGCGCCGACCACGCCGGTATGGAGCGGCATCTCGAGGCGGAGGGCCTGGCCGAGGGGTACGGCTCCGTCGACCAGGCCCTCGCCCGCTGGAAAGAGCTCACCCGCTTCCACTGGCGCCGCTTCGAGACCGACGGGGTCGGCTTCGAGGCGCAGCGCCGGGACCGGGTGAGGGACTTCCTCGGGGTGCTCGGCATGAGCGACGCCGAGGCCGACGAGTGGTTCGCCCGCTACGTCGCCCACTACGAGGCCGCCTGGCAGCTGTTCCCCGACGCCCTGCCCGTACTGGACCTGCTGGCCGCCGACTTCCGGCACGGCGTGCTCTCGAACTCCTCGATCCACAACCAGCACCGCAAGCTGACCGTGCTCGGGGTACGGGACCGCTTCGAGGCGGTCGTGTGCGCGGCCGAGCTGGGGGTCGCCAAGCCCCAGGCCGCGGCCTTCCACGCCGCGTGCGAGGCGCTCGCGCTGCCGCCGCGGGACGTCGCGTACGTGGGCGACCACCCGGACATCGATGCGGAGGGGGCCGGGGCGGCGGGGCTGACCGGCATCTGGCTGGACCGCGGTGGGCTGGGCGGACGGCCGGAGCTGATCCGGATCACGGGACTGGACGAGCTTCCCGCCCTGCTGCGGCGCGATACCCGTTTTGGAGCGCCGTCCACCTTCAGGTAATGTTCTTCCTGCGCCGAGGGGTGCGGGCCGCAAGCCCGGAACCGGAAGCGCACAACCCGAACGAAACCCCCGTAGTGGGGGTTGAGTTTTGGTGGCCTATGGTGTAATTGGCAGCACGACTGATTCTGGTTCAGTTAGTCTAGGTTCGAGTCCTGGTAGGCCAGCTCGCAGAGCTCATCTGCAAAGCCCCCGTTGTGTAGCGGCCTAGCACGCTGCCCTCTCAAGGCAGTAGCGCCGGTTCGAATCCGGTCGGGGGTACAGATCCATCCTGCTGGTCATCAGGGTCGCTCCCGATGCCCGCGCAGTGACAACACCCGGCTCACGCCGGGTGGGATCGCTAGGGCCCCCGTTGTGTAGCGGCCTAGCACGCCGCCCTCTCAAGGCGGTAGCGCCGGTTCGAATCCGGTCGGGGGTACTGGTCTATACCACCATGGGCTATGGTGTAATTGGCAGCACGAGTGATTCTGGTTCATTTAGTCTAGGTTCGAGTCCTGGTAGCCCAGCGGATCCACTCGATGGATCAAGATCTTGCCCCCGTTGTGTAGCGGCCTAGCACGCCGCCCTCTCAAGGCGGTAGCGCCGGTTCGAATCCGGTCGGGGGTACGCGAAGAGAAGGCCCTTCCTGTTCGGGGAGGGCCTTCTCGCGTGCCCGGTGCCCCGTTCAGCCGAAGCGGCGGTTGGACTCCTCGGTCTGGGCCAGCCTGCGCAGACTCAGCAGCACCGGCTCGTACAACACGGTGAACGCCACCGCGGCCTCCACCTGCTCCTCCTCGGACTCGTACCGCTCCACCAAGTCCAGGTCGGTGACGGCCAGTTCGGACGCGCTCCGGGCGTACGGCAGCAGTTCCTCGATGCCGCAGGGATAGCCGAGGCGGAGCATCGTGGCGATCCCGGCGACCAGCATCCGGTACGCGGGCGACCGCGCCCCCGTCTCGCGTCCGAACTCCCAGTCGAGCCGCTCCAGCAGCGCTTCGGCGGTGCGGTGGGCCGTCGCGGTGGCGGGGTCCTCCTCGTCCGGGTCCTGGCCGTGCGGAATGGACCAGACGGCCGCGCCGAGCCGCATGTGGTGGTCGAGGCTGTCGTCGGCGATGGCGGCCAGTACCTGGCGCGCGGTCGCCACGGGGATGCGGCCGACCTGGATCAGCGCCCGGACCAACCCGAGCCGGCGCAGATGCGTGTCGTCGTACTCGGCCTGGGTGGCGGTGATCCGGTGCCCGGGCGGCAGCAGCCGCTCACGCAGGTAGTACTTGATCGTCGGTATCGGCACCCCGCTGCGTTCGCTGAGTTCCGCCAGTCTCATGCACTTGCGCCCTTCATTGGAGAGTGTCACTATCCAATCATGGATAGCAGGACTATCCAACGGCTCACGAAGGGGGAACCGGTGATGGGCAACACTCCGATTCACGGGCGCATGACCGCGGAGGGGCAGACGGAGGTCGTCGTCTTCCTCATCGGGATGCGCATCAACAGCTTCAGGGCGGTGCGGAGTTGGTGGCCCGTGTTCAGGGCCATGCCGCGCATGCTGAAGGAGCTGTCCAAGGACGGGGACAGCGGACTGCGCGGCTATCAGCTGCTGCTGGGCGGTCCCCGGCTCGTCTACACCGTCCAGTACTGGGAATCCAGGGAGAAGCTGTTCGCGTACGCGACGGCGCAGGACAAGGAGCACCGCCCGGCCTGGGCCGCGTTCAACCGCCGGATGCGCGAGGGCAAGGGCAAGGTCGGCTTCTGGCACGAGACCTACATCGTCCCCGCGGGCTCGTACGAGAACGTCTACGTCAACATGCCGGCGTTCGGGCTCGGCGCGGCGACGGGCGTCGTCCCGGTCGCCCAGCGCGGTGAGCGTGCGGCGGACCGCCTGAAGGCGGGATGAAGGCGGCGCTGACAGCGACGGAGGAGCTCCCCGCGGGAGCTCCTCCGTCGGTACGTCCGAGGCTCGCCGGGAGGCGAGCCCGGCAGGTCAGCCCGAGCGGCGCAGGGCGTCCGAGAGCCGGCCGGCCGCGTCGATGACCGCCTGGGCGTGCATCCGGCCCGGGTGGCGGGTCAGGCGCTCGATCGGTCCGGAGACCGAGACCGCGGCCACCACCCGGTTCGAGGGGCCGCGCACCGGCGCGGAGACCGAGGCGACACCCGGCTCGCGCTCGCCGATCGACTGTGCCCAGCCGCGGCGCCGTACGCCGGACAGTGCCGTCGCCGTGAACCGCGCGCCCTGGAGGCCGCGGTGCAGCCGCTCCGGCTCCTCCCAGGCCATCAGGATCTGGGCGGACGAGCCGGCCTTCATCGTGAGCGTCGACCCGACGGGCACCGTGTCCCGCAGTCCGGACAGCCGCTCGGCGGCCGCCACGCAGATACGCATGTCTCCCTGCCGGCGGTACAGCTGCGCGCTCTCGCCCGTCACGTCGCGCAGATGCGTCAGCACCGGTCCCGCCGTGGCGAGCAGCCGGTCCTCGCCCGCGGCCGCCGCGAGCTCCGCAAGCCGCGGGCCCAGGATGAACCGCCCCTGCATGTCCCTCGCCACCATCCGGTGGTGTTCCAGAGCCACGGCGAGACGATGTGCCGTGGGTCGTGCAAGCCCTGTCGCCGCGACCAGCCCGGCGAGGGTGGCCGGACCGGACTCCAGGGCGCTCAATACCAGAGCAGCCTTGTCGAGAACGCCGACGCCGCTAGAGTTGTCCATGCAACGATATTCACGTCTCACTCTGTGAAACGCAAGTTCAAATTCTCCGAGAAGTTGCGAACCTGGATGTACGGCCGCACAAGGGCCCGCGTTCCCCCGCCCGGCACCCGTGGTGCGGACGGCTTGCGCAATCGATCTCTAGTTGGGCCCGGCGACGTTGCCGGGCCGGAGGGAAAGCGATGGGTAGGACACTCGCGGAGAAGGTCTGGGACGACCACGTCGTCCGGCGCGCCGAGGGCGAGCCCGACCTCCTCTTCATCGATCTCCACCTCCTGCACGAGGTGACGAGCCCGCAGGCGTTCGACGGCCTCCGCCAGAACGGCCGCCGTGTGCGGCGGCTCGACCTCACCATCGCGACCGAGGACCACAACACCCCGACCCTCGACATCGACAAGCCCATCGCCGACCCGGTCTCCCGCACCCAGCTGGAGACGCTGCGCAAGAACTGCGCGGAGTTCGGTGTCCGGCTGCACCCGCTCGGCGACGTCGAGCAGGGCGTCGTCCACGTCGTGGGACCGCAGCTGGGGCTGACCCAGCCCGGCACCACCGTGGTCTGCGGTGACTCCCACACCTCCACGCACGGCGCCTTCGGCGCGCTGGCGTTCGGCATCGGCACCTCCCAGGTCGAGCACGTCCTGGCCACCCAGACGCTGCCGCTGGCCCGCCCCAAGACCATGGCGATCACCGTTGAGGGCGAGCTGCCCGACGGCGTCACCGCCAAGGACCTGATCCTGGCGATCATCGCCAGGATCGGCACCGGCGGCGGCCAGGGCTACATCCTGGAGTACCGCGGCTCGGCCATCGAGAAGCTCTCGATGGAGGCCCGCATGACCATCTGCAACATGTCGATCGAGGCCGGCGCCCGTGCGGGCATGATCGCCCCCGACCGGACCACGTTCGACTATCTGCAGGGTCGTGACCACGCCCCCCGCGGCGAGGACTGGGACGCGGCGGTCGCGTACTGGAAGACGCTGCGCACCGACGACGACGCCGTCTTCGACGCCGAGGTCTTCATCGACGCCACCGAACTCTCCCCGTTCGTCACCTGGGGCACCAACCCCGGCCAGGGTGCGCCGCTCTCGGCGAGCGTCCCCGACCCGGCTTCGTACGAGGACGCTTCGGAGCGGCACGCGGCCGAAAAGGCCCTGGAGTACATGGGGTTGACCGCCGGGCAGGCGCTGCGCGACATCAAGGTCGACACCGTCTTCGTAGGCTCCTGCACCAACGGCCGTATCGAGGACCTGCGCTCCGCGGCCTCGATCCTGGACGGTCGCAAAGTCGCCGACGGCGTACGGATGCTGGTCGTCCCCGGCTCGGTGCGGGTCGCGCTGCAGGCCGTCGAGGAGGGCCTGGACAAGGTCTTCAAGGAGGCCGGCGCCGAATGGCGGCACGCGGGCTGCTCGATGTGTCTGGGCATGAACCCCGACCAGCTGGCCCCCGGTGAGCGCTCCGCGTCCACCTCCAACCGCAACTTCGAGGGCCGTCAGGGCAAGGGCGGCCGGACCCATCTGGTCTCGCCGCAGGTCGCCGCCGCCACCGCGGTGCTCGGCCACCTGGCCTCACCCGCCGACCTGTCCGACACCCGTACGCCCGCCGGAGTCTGAACACCATGGAAGCTTTCACCACGCACACCGGCCGGGCCGTCCCGCTGCGCCGCAGCAACGTCGACACCGACCAGATCATCCCGGCCCACTGGCTGAAGAAGGTCACCCGCGACGGCTTCGAGGACGGGCTCTTCGAGGCCTGGCGCAGGAACGACGACTTCATTCTCAACCAGCCGGAGCGACAGGGCGCGACGGTCCTGGTCGCGGGCCCCGACTTCGGCACCGGCTCGTCCCGTGAGCACGCCGTCTGGGCGCTCCAGAACTACGGCTTCAAGGCCGTCGTCTCCAGCCGCTTCGCGGACATCTTCCGCGGCAACTCGCTCAAGAACGGCCTGCTGACCGTGGTCCTCCCGCAGGAGACCGTGGATCGGCTGTGGGAGGTGACCGAGGCCGACCCCAACGCCGACATCACCGTCGACTTGGAGCGGCGCGAGGTCCGCGCGCCCGGCATCACCGCCGATTTCGAGCTGGACGAGAACGCCCGATGGAGGCTGTTGAACGGACTCGACGACATCAGCCTCACCCTTCAGAACGAAGCGGACATCGCGGCGTACGAGGCGGCACGGCCGGCCTTCAAGCCCCGCACAATTGAGGTCTGAGCAGCGCTTTTCCCGTCCTGCGCCCCCCACCGCCCGGTGGGGGGCGCAGTCGCTTGTTGAGACCCTGTGGGGCGACAACTCGCCCCAGATGGCACAATCGGTGCATGGAACGCGACAGCCAACTCGAGCTCTACGAGGCAGTCGCGGCCCGATTGAAGGAAGCGCACACAAGGGTGCGTGAACTGCAAGTCCCAGAGGGCGTAAGGATGGCGCTCTCCCGGAAGCTGCTGGCAGTGACGGCCGTGGCGAAGCACGATCTCGCAGACGCCGCAAGGCGCCTGGACCGGTTGATGAAGGACCTCGATGAAGGTCGTTTCCCCCAAGGTGACTGACCACCCGGCGACTGGGGCTATATGCGGCTCCGTCGCGTGGCCGTGACGGTCGACTTCGTTGCGGCACTAGGGTGATTAGCCCGTTTCGTGTTTGATTTGCGGTATATATCTGCCTAACGTGCGAAAAAGCTTGAACAGTTTCGTTCCGGCGATGTCTCCGAAGGGGAAGACGTGAACAAGGCGCAGCTCGTAGAAGCGATTGCCGACAAGATGGGCGGCCGACAGCAGGCCGCCGAGGCTGTCGACGCGGTACTCGACGCGATCGTCCGCGCGGTTGTCGGCGGCGACCGGGTTTCGGTCACCGGCTTCGGCTCGTTCGAGAAGGTTGACCGTCCGGCCCGCTACGCCCGCAACCCGCAGACGGGTGAGCGCGTCCGGGTCAAGAAGACCTCGGTGCCGCGGTTCCGCGCGGGCCAGGGCTTCAAGGACCTGGTCAGCGGCTCGAAGAAGCTCCCCAGGGGTGGCGAAGTGGCCGTCAAGAAGGCTCCCAAGGGCAGCCTCCAGGTCGGTACCGTCGCCAAGAAGGCCGCCGCGAAGAAGGCCACCGCCAAGAAGGCGGCGGTGAAGAAGACGACGGCCGCGAAGAAGACCACCGCGGCGAAGAAGGTCGCCGCGAAGAAGACCACGGCCAAGAAGGCCACCGCCAAGACCACGGCGGCCAAGAAGACCACTGCCAAGAAGACGACGGCTGCGGCCAAGAAGACCGCTCCCGCCAAGAAGGCGACGGCCAAGAAGGCGCCCGCGAAGAAGGCGACGGCGCGCAAGACCACCGCCAAGAAGACCACCGCGCGCAAGAAGTAAGCGGCGCGACACCTCAGGGCCACTCACGCGACGGGCCGGACTCCCTCCGGGGAGCCCGGCCCGCGGCGCGTCCGGGTCAGAGCGTCTGCAGCGTCACCAGCGTGATCCGCAGGGACTTGCCCTCGCCCTCGGTCTCGATGCGCACCCGCTGGCCGGGGCGCAGCAGCCGCAGCCCGCCGGCGTCGAACGCCGCGGTGCCGAAGTCCACCGGAGTCCCGTCGTCGAGCAGCACACTCCCGCTGCGGGTCTCTGAGTCGTACGTGTACGCGGTCGCCTGCATGCCCAGAGCGTATCCGGCGCCGGCGACGGGCGTTTCGTCCAGGGTCCGGGCCCGCACGGGCCCGTCGCCGGTGGTCAGGACCCCCACGGCGCCGGTGCCGTCGCGCACTGCGCGGCCGTCCGCGGGCCCACCCCCAGCGCGAGCGCGGCCCGCAGATCGTCCCCGGTGTCCACGTCACGGCGTACCGACTCCACGCCGACCAATTCGATTTCCACGGCCCCGGAGACCAAATGGCGGCGCCGTGAGCGCCCGCCGAAAGCCGGACGCAATTCCGCCCCCGGCCGGGCCGACAGGAATGTCGTCCCAATTCCCGCGGTGTCCGCGAGGAAAGTCCGCGGAGATTTCCCGGCCGTGGCGAGCACCCGTTCCAATTCGGCGGTACGCAGTGCGGGCAGATCCGCGTTGAGCGCCGCCACCGCCGCGCCGGGACGCAGTGCCCGCACCGTTCGCGCACCGTGGGCCAGCGCCGCGTTGAGCCCCGCTCCCGGTGAGTCCGGCACGATGCGCGCGCCCAGCGCGCCCAGCTCCGCCGCCGCCAGCGGATCGTCCGTGACGACGACCACATCCCTTACCGCGCCGCACGACAGCACGGCGGCCACCGTGTCCTGCGCGAAGGCGAGCGCGAACTGTGGGCGCATCGCGCCGCCCGCGGCCTCCGACAGCCTGCTCTTGGCCAGCGCGAGGGGCTTCAGCGGTACGACCAGTGACCAGTGCACGGGCCCATTGTCGCCTGCGGGCACCACGGCCCGGGGCCCTGGCGCGGGAGGCGGGGCGTACGGTGTTCTCGACAGACCAGGGGCCTGGGGCGACACTTGACCCCCAGCAGCCAGGCAGCAGCCAGGTCCAAAGAGGAAGGTGTCCGAGTGTCCCGCCGCAGAATCGGCTTCTGGTACCGCTTGGCGGCGGTCATCGCGAAACCGCCGTTGGTCGTTCTGTTCAAGCGGGACTGGCGAGGAATGGAGCACATTCCGGCCGACGGAGGATTCATCACCGCGGTGAATCACAACTCCTACCTGGACCCGCTCTCCTACGCGCACTACCAGTACAACACCGGACGCGTCCCGCGCTTTCTGGCGAAGGCCGCCCTTTTCAAGGTGTCGTTCGTCGGCATGATGCTGCGCGGCACCGGCCAGATCCCCGTCTACCGTGAGACGACGAACGCCCTCGACGCGTTCCGCGCCGCCGTCGACGCCATCGAACGCGGCGAATGCGTGGCGTTCTACCCCGAGGGAACGCTGACCCGCGACCCCGAGATGTGGCCCATGGCCGGCAAGACCGGCGCCGCCCGCATCGCGCTGCTCACGAAGGCCCCGGTCATCCCCGTCGCGCAGTGGGGCGCCAACCTGGCGATGCCGCCGTACGCCAGGGAGAACAAGCTGCGGCTGTTTCCCCGGAAGACCCTGATCGTGCAGGCCGGACCGCCCGTCGACCTCACCCGGTTCTACGGTCAGGAGGCCACTCCCGACGTACTGCGCGAGGTCACCGAGGTCATCATGGCCGCGATCACCGCGCAGCTGGAGGAGGTCCGGGGCGAGAAGGCGCCGGCCGAGCCCGTCGACCACCGTACGGCGAGGGCCGAGCAGCGGCGCAAGGCCGCCGGGGAGGGAACCAAGTGACTCGTTCCGTCAAGGCCGCCGTCTTCGGCACCGGCTCATGGGGCACGGCCTTCTCGATGATCCTCGCCGACGCGGGCTGCGAGGTGACCATGTGGGGCCGCCGCGCGGAGCTCGTCGACGTCATCAACAGCACGCGCACCAACCCCGACTATCTCCCCGGCGTCCAGCTCCCGGAAGCGGTACGGGCCACCACCGACCCCGCAGAGGCCGCCCGCGACGCCGATTTCACCGTCCTCGTCGTGCCCTCCCAGACCCTTCGCGCCAACCTCACGGAGTGGGCGCCGAAGCTGGCCCCCGACACCGTGCTCGTCTCCCTGATGAAGGGCGTCGAACTCGGCACCGCCAAGCGGATGAGCGAGGTCATCGAAGAAGTGGTCGCCAAGGCGCCTGCCGGGGGTGCCCCCGACGACGTCAGGCGGAGGGTGGCCGTCCTCACCGGGCCCAACCTGGCCAAGGAGATCGCCGACCGCCAGCCCGCCGCCGCGGTCGTGGCCTGCGCCGACGAATCGGTCGCCCAGCGGCTCCAGTCCGCGTGCATGACCCCGTACTTCCGGGCCTACACCAACACCGACGTCGTCGGCTGCGAACTCGGCGGAGCGGTCAAGAACGTCATCGGCCTCGCCGTCGGCATCGCGGACGGCATGGGCCTCGGCGACAACTCCAAGGCCACCCTCATCACCCGCGGCCTCGCCGAGACGACCCGCCTGGGCCTCGCGATGGACGCCGACCCGATGACCTTCGCCGGCCTCGCCGGCCTCGGCGATCTCGTCGCGACCTGCTCCTCGCCGCTCTCCCGGAACCACACCTTCGGCACCAACCTCGGCCGCGGTATGACGCTCCAGGAGACCATCGCCGCCACCAAGCAGACCGCCGAGGGCGTCAAGTCCTGTGAGTCCGTACTGGATCTGGCCCGCAGGCACGGCGTCGACATGCCCATCACCGAGACGGTCGTGTCGATCGTCCACGAGGGCAAGCCGCCGGTCGTCGCGCTCAAGGAACTGATGTCGCGCAGCGCCAAGCCGGAGCGCCACTGACCCGCGCCACGCGTGGGGACGTACGCCGCCGGAGCACGCTCGTCCGTTTGACGGCCGCGCGCCCCTTCGACCCGATCGGGGCGCAGGGTACGCTCGTCGCGATATGAGCGAGAACCAGTCCCAGAGCACCGGCGTTGCCCCCACCAGTGGCGAGGCGCTCCGCAAGCCGCGCGTCGCGGTCGTCTTCGGCGGCCGCAGCTCCGAGCACGCGATCTCCGTCGTGACGGCCGGCGCCGTTCTGCGTGCCATCGACCGCAGCAAGTACGACGTCCTGCCCATCGGCATCACGACGGACGGCCGCTGGGCGCTGACGGCCGACGAGCCCGACCGGATGGCCATCGCCGACCGGCAGCTGCCCTCCGTCGCCGACCTCGCGGAATCGGCCGAGGGCGGCGTGGTCCTCTCCGTCGACCCGGCCAACCGCGAGGTGGTCTACAGCGAGCCGGGCTCCGTGCCCAAGGCGCTCGGCGAGGTCGACGTCGTCTTCCCCATGCTGCACGGACCGTACGGCGAGGACGGCACCCTCCAGGGCCTGCTGGAGCTCTCCGGCGTCCCGTACGTCGGCTCGGGCGTCCTGGCCTCGGCCGTCGGCCAGGACAAGGAGTACATGAAGCGGGTCTTCATCTCCTTCGGCCTGCCCGTCGGTCCCTACGAGGTGATCCGGCCCCGTGAGTGGGTGCAGGATCCTTCCGCCGCACGCAAGAAGATCATCGACTTCGCCGGCGAGCACGGCTGGCCGCTCTTCGTGAAGCCCGCCCGCGCCGGGTCCTCGATCGGCATCACCAAGGTCGACGACCTCTCCGGACTGGACGAGGCCGTCGAGGAGGCCCAGCGCCACGACCCGAAGATCATCGTGGAGGCGCTGCTGCGCGGCCGCGAGATCGAATGCGGAGTGCTGGAGTTCGAGGACGGCCCGCGCGCCAGTCTGCCCGCCGAGATCCCGCCCGTCTCCGCCCACGACTTCTACGACTTCGAGGCCAAGTACATCGACTCGGCGACCGGACTCGTGCCCGCGCCGCTCACCGACGAGCAGACCGCCGAGGTGCGGCGGCTCGCGGTCGACGCCTTCGAGGCCGCGTCGTGCGAGGGACTGGTCCGCGCGGACTTCTTCCTCACCGAGGACGGCGAGTTCGTGATCAACGAGATCAACACCATGCCGGGCTTCACGCCCATCTCCATGTTCCCGCGCATGTGGCAGGAGACCGGCGTCGGCTACGCGGAGCTCGTCGACCGGCTGATCCAGGCGGCGCTGCGGCGCTCCACGGGCCTGCGCTAGGGCGTACCGGAGTTGCCCGGGGCGCTCGGCACCGCCTCGAAACGTGGCGGGACCGTCTTCGCGACCGGTCCCGCCAGCTCCGTCAGCGGCCCCACGTCGGTGAACTGCTTCGACAGCGTCACCTCGACATAGGTCTTGCGGTACGTGGTGGTGAACCGGGCGCCGTCGTCGAGTTCCTCGGCGAACCATTCGACGCCGTTCACCGACACCCCGTCCGCCTCCTCACTCAGCAGCCCCGCGGGGCGGGGAACGCCGCAGCGCAGTACGATCGCGGCGTCCCCCCACCCGGCGGTCAGCTCGGAACGCGGCTCGGGATCACGGCGGCTCTCACCGCCCACCGACTCCGGCAGCGCCTCGTGCAGCGCCTGGCACAGGGCCTTCTCCTCGGCGGGGGGAGCGGGAACCGTGATCGACGCGGGCGCGTCCGTGGAGGAGCAGCCCGCGGCAGCCAACAGCACAGCGGCGGCGGGCAGAGACAGAAGCCGGTGGTGAGACATCACCGGCCAAGCGTAGACGGGGGCTACAGGTGCACGACCGGACACGTCAGCGTACGCGTGATGCCGTCCACCTGCTGGACCTTGGCGACCACCATGCGGCCCAGCTCATCGACCGTGTCCGCCTGGGCACGCACGATCACGTCGTACGGCCCGGTCACGTCCTCGGCCTGGATCACCCCCGGGATCTTGGAGATGGTGTCGGCGACCGTCGACGCCTTGCCCACCTCGGTCTGAATAAGGATGTACGCCTGTACCACGGAACCTCCAGGGCGGCCACGAGGATCATGTGGGGAGAAGGGACGCCACGGTATCGCGTCGCCGCGGGCCGCGGGGAGACCTGCGCGCCCCGAGGCGCTCGCAGCGTGGCGTACACGGCACAGAAGTTGACGGCCGACGGGGCCTACTCGACGGTACCTACAGCGGTGACGGCTCGCGACCGCACGAAGATCAGGTGGGCCGGGCCGTCCGGCGGCACCGCGGCGACGAAGGGCATGACGAGATGAAGGGCACTGTGGGCGAGCTGGGGGAGTTCGGGCTCATCAGGGAGCTCACCTCCAGGCTCACCTCCACCCCCGCCGTACGGCTCGGACCCGGCGACGACGCCGCGGTCGTGGCCGCACCCGACCGCAGGGTCGTGGCCAGCACCGACCTCCTGCTGGAGGGACGGCACTTCCGGCGCGACTGGTCGACCGCGTACGACGTGGGCCGCAAGTCGGCCGCGCAGAACCTCGCCGACATCGCGGCCATGGGCGCCGTACCGACCGCGCTGCTGCTCGGTCTCGTCGTCCCCGCAGACCTCCCGGTCACCTGGGCCACCGAGCTGATGGACGGCATCCGCGACGAATGCCAGGTCGCGGGCGCGGCGGTGGTCGGCGGTGATGTCGTACGAGGCGACACCATCACCGTCGCGATCACCGCCCTCGGCGATCTGCGCAACCACGACCCGGTGACCAGGGCCGGCGCCCAGCCCGGCGATGTCGTCGCCTACACCGGCTGGTTGGGCTGGTCCGCCGCCGGGCACGCGGTCCTCTCCCGTGGCTTCCGCTCGCCCCGGGCCTTCGTCGAGGCCCACCGGCGCCCCGAACCGCCGTACCACGCGGGCCCGGCCGCCGCCGGACTCGGCGCCACCGCGATGACCGACGTCAGCGACGGGCTCGTCGCCGACCTCGGCCATATCGCCGAGGCCAGCAAGGTCCGCATAGACCTGCGCTCCGGACTCATCGACATCCCCTCGCAGATGAACGACATCGGCCAGGCCGTCGGGGTCGACCCGCTCCAGTGGGTGCTCTCCGGCGGGGAGGACCACGCCATCGTCGCGACCTTCCCGCAGGACGTGAAGCTGCCCGCCCGCTGGAAGGTGATCGGCGAGGTCCTCAACCCGTCGGCACTGCCGCAGGTGACCGTCGACGGAGCGCCCTGGACCAGCAAGGGCGGTTGGGACCACTTCGGGGAGGGCTCATGACCCGGCAGGCACCGCCGCGGGTGCTGACCGTCGCCGGATCCGACTCCGGCGGCGGGGCCGGCATCCAGGCCGACCTCAAGACGATGCTCGCCCTCGGTGTGCACGGCATGAGCGTCATCACGGCCGTCACCGCGCAGAACTCGCTCGGTGTGCAGGGTGCCTGGGAACTTCCCGTCGAGGCGGTGCGCGCGCAGTACCGGAGCGTCGTCGACGACATCGGCGTCCAGGCGGTCAAGACGGGGATGCTCGCGTCGGCCGAACTCGTCGAGACCGTCGCGGAGCTGTTGTCCGGGACGGACGCGCCCGTCGTCGTCGACCCCGTCGGCGTCTCCAAGCACGGTGACTCGCTGCTCGCCGCCTCGGCGCTGGACTCCGTACGCAAGAGGCTGCTTCCCGTCGCGACGGTGGCGACTCCGAATCTCGACGAGGTCGCCCAGCTGACGGGCGTACGGACGCAGTCCGAGAGCGATCTGCGGCGCGCGGCCGAGGCGGTCCTCGCGCTCGGGCCGCGCTGGGCGCTGATCAAGGGCGGGCATCTCGAAGGCGACGCAGTGGACCTGCTCACCGACGGCACCGAGACCCACTGGCTGCGTGCCCCCCGGCTCGACAACCGGCACACACACGGCACCGGCTGCACCCTCGCCTCGGCGATCGCGGCGGGGCTGGCGAAGGGGCTGAGCGTCCCGGAGGCCGCCTCGGCCGCGAAGGACTACGTCACCGGCGCGATCGCCGAGGGCTTCGCGCTGGGCGGCGGGATCGGACCGGTCGACCACGCCTGGGTCTGGCGCGCGTGACGACGGCCGGACCGTCATGACAGCGGGCTCGTGACGACGGCCGGACCGTAGGCACGGCAAAAAGCCGGTCCACCGAGGTGGACCGGCTTTTCAAGGCAACCGCAGGGGCTGCGCTACGACGAAACGTCGGCGTTAGCGCGAGACCTTGCCGGCCTTGATGCACGAGGTGCAGACGTTGAGCCGCTTCGGCGTCCGACCGACCACGGCACGCACGCGCTGGATGTTCGGGTTCCAGCGACGAGACGTACGGCGGTGCGAGTGCGAAATGTTGTTGCCGAAGCCCGGCCCCTTGCCGCAGACGTCGCAGTTGGCAGCCACGGGTCACTCCAAAGACTTCAGATGCACTTACAGTGAATTCCGGCGTGCCGGAATCAGTGATCTGAAGTGGCCTGCCGGGGGAATGGCCCGATTTTCATCGGGCAACCGGAGCAGCATACAACGGCTGCACCCGTAGAACGAAACTACCATGGCTTCCTCCGCCCCCGCCCCGGCTCCCGGCCCCTCCCGGGGCTACCCTGCGGTGCAGCCCAGCCTCCCCTCCGCGCGCCCTGGGGACGTGGAGGGACCCCCGAAGGAGGACCTAGTTGCCGCAGCCCCTCGATGCCCTGGCGGTCCGCACCTGGTGCTCACTCGCTCTGGAGGCGCTGGGCAGGGAGCGCGAGGAGATCGACGCGATCAACGTCTATCCGGTCGCGGACGGTGACACCGGCACCAACCTGTACCTGACCGTCGAGTCCGCGGCGCGGGCCGTGGAGGCGGTGTTCGCGGCCTACGAGACCGGCTCCGACGCCCCGGGGCTCGCGGACGCGGTGCGGGCCATGGCGCACGGGGCGCTGATCGGGGCGCGCGGCAACTCGGGCACGATCCTGGCGCAGCTGCTGCGGGGCATGGCCGAGGTGCTCGGCGAGCGGGACGGCGGGGCGGCCGAGGCGCTGCGGCGGGCCGCGGAGTCCGCGCGCGAGGCGGTCGCGCATCCCGTGGAGGGCACCATCCTGAGCGTGGCGTCGGCGGCGGCGGAAGCCGCGCACGCCGCGGGCGCCGGGGACGACGCCACCGCGGTGACGGCCGCGTACGCACGCGCCTGCAGCGCGCTGGAGGAGACTCCCGGGCAGCTCGAAGTGCTCGGCCGGGCCGGAGTCGTGGACGCGGGGGGCCAGGGGCTGCTGGCGGTACTGGGCGCGTTGTTCGAGGCGGTGACGGGTGACGCGCCGGCCGCACGGCCCTCCTCGCGGGCCCATCCGGTGGTGTCCGCGACCACCGAGCCGTGCGACGAGTCGGGCCCCGCCTTCGAGGTGATCTACCTCCTGGAGGCGGACGAGGCCGCCGTGACCCGCCTCAGGTCCCGGCTCGACGGGCTCGGCGACTCACTCGTCGTGGTCGGCGGTGACGGACTGTGGAACGTCCATGTGCACGTCGACGACGCGGGCGCGGCGGTCGAGGCGGGCGTCGAGGCGGGCCGGCCGTACCGGATCCGGATCACCCACTTCGCCGCGGCCGAGCACACGGAGCCGAGGGAACGCGTCCAGCGGGCCGTCGTCGCGGTGGTGCCCGGGGAGGGACTCGCGGGCCTGTGCGCGGAGGCGGGTGCGACGACGGTGCTCGCGCGGCCCGGGGAGCCCCCGGCCAGTGGCGAACTCGTCGAGGCGATCAGGCGGGCGCACGCCCGTGAGGTCGTGCTCCTGCCCAACGACTTCGACCTGCGGCACACCGCGGCCGCGGCCGCGGAACAGGCCCGGGACGAGGGCGTCCGCGTCGCGCTCATCCCCACCCGCTCGGCGGTCCAGGGCATCGCGGCGCTCGCCGTCCACGAACCGGACCGCCGTTTCGACGAGGACGTCGTCGCCATGACCTCGGCGGCGGGCGCGACACGCTACGGCGAACTGGCCGTCGCCGAGCGGCAGTCCTTCACCTCGGCGGGCGTGTGCCAGGCCGGGGACGTCCTGGGACTGATCGAGGGCGATGTGGCGGTCATCGGCGCGGACCTGGCGACCACGGCGGAAACGGTTCTGGACCGCATGCTCTCGGCCGGCGGCGAACTGGTCACCCTCGTGCTCCCGGACGGGGCGGCGGAGGGGCTGGCGGACCGCCTGGAGGCGCATGTGCGGTCGGGATACCTGGCGGTGGACACGGTGATCTACCACGGCGGCGGCGCGCCGCTGCTCATCGGGGTGGAGTGACGCGGGCACCGCGCAGCGGGCCGCGGCGGGTGGGAGGCGAACCGCCTCCCGGCTCGGGTTGGGGCATGGCTTCGGGGCGCGGCCGAGCACCGGTCGGGGCTCGTGGTCGTGGTTGATCGTTCCGCGGCGCGCGGCGGGTAGGGCACGAACCGCCTCCCGGCCCGGGTCGGGGCATGGCTTCGGGGCGCGGCCGAGCACCGGTCGGGGCTCGTGGTCGTGGTTGATCGTTCCGCGGCGCGCGGCGGGTAGGGCACGAACTGCTCGCCGGCCCGGGCCGGGAGGCGGCTCAGGGGCCGGATCGAGGTCGTCCATGGCGCCCGGGTCTTCGACGACGTCATCGGCTTCGACGGGCCTGTGCGCGATCCGCACCCGCGTCCCTCCGGAACTCGCCGGGCTCGCGTGCCCTGGCGGGTGCTCCGTACCCCTCCGGTCACGGGGGTACCCCGCGCCGCGTCGGCGTCAGCCGCCGACGCCGGTCACGGGGCACCGGACCACGCTCGCCTTCGGGACCCGCCCGACGGACCCGCCCGACGGACCCGCCCGACGGACCGAGCCGATGGACCGGGCCGATGATCCGGCCCGGTCCCAGCGGCACGTGCTAGCCGGAGACGTACTCCAGCAGCTGTTCCGCCTCCGCGCGGCGGGATTCCGCCGTCTCGTCCGACGCGGTCGCGTAGGCGGCCAGGACCGCTCGCGCCCGTGTCGTCGCCGAGTCCGTCGCGCCGAGGTCCGCCTCCAGCCAGGCCGCCATCAGCTGCGCCCCCGTCCGTAGATCCGCGAAGTCCTCGCCCGCCTCCTCGAAGCAGGCGATCGCCTGCTCGACGTGCGGCAGGGCCTCCGCGTACGTCTCCGAACCCTCGCCCTGGCCGGCGATCAGTTCGCCGGTCTGCCGGTGGGTGTCCGCGAGCTCCGCGCGCAGGCGCGCTCCGGACGCCGGATCGTCGGCGTCCGCGAGCGCCTGCTCGCACTCCTTCTCCGCCGCGGACATGAACGCCCGCGCCGCCTCCGGCCCCGCCTGCCCCTCGCGGACCGCGATCCACGCACGCACCCGCAGCGCGCGCACCACCGCGTGGACGTCGCCCAGCTCGCGCCAGAGCGTGGCGGCGCGCTCGTACACGCGGTCGGCCTCCTCGTTCAGGCCCGCGCGGTACAGCGCCTGGCCCGCGAGGTTCGCGAGCATCGCGTGGTCCCGCTGCTCGGGCCAGCCCCGGGCGATGTCGGCCGCCTTCAGCCACTGCTCGGCGGCCTCGCGCGACTGCCCGAGCACCGTCAGCGCGTCACCGAGCCACCACAGGGTCTGGACGACCATCCCTTCGCCGTGGTCGTCGACGGTCAGATCCGGAAGGACAGCTTCCAGAATGGCCGCCGCCTCCTCCGTCCGCCCGGCGCGCAGCAGCCAGCCGCCCAGCTGGTGCCGGGCGTACGTGCCGAAGCCCGCACTCTCGCCGGCCTCGTCGGCCCAGTGCGCGGCCTCCAGCGCATGCCCGGCGGCCTCCTCGAACCGGCCGCTCTCGCCCAGGACTTCGGCCAGCTGGAGGTGCAAGCGGGTGTGCCCGAGCGTGTCCACGTACGAGGAACCGTGCTCCAGGGCCGCGCGGGCCGCGCGCTCCGCCGTCTCCAGATCGCCGAGGTGGCGGGCCACCGGCACGAGACGGGCCTCCGGCTCGACCGCGTACCAGGGCAGCCCGGCCCGGTGGTAGAGCGCGGCCGAGGCCTCGTACCGCTCGGCGGCGGCCTCGGCGTCCCCGCGGTGCGCCGCGAGATCACCGAGGACGCTCTCCGCCTCCGCGACCCGGTCGGCCACCCGCGGGTCCTCGTGATGCGGTTCGGCGAAGGCCAGCAGTTCGGCCACCGCCCCTTCCAGCGCCTCGGCCCGCTCGTCGACGTCGGAGTCGGCGTCGGCACCAGCGCCGTCGTCGGCGCTTGTGGCGTCTTCGTCGTGGAGCCGCGCCAGATGGATCCGTACCCGGTTGAGCAGCGCCCCGGCGGCCTGGCCGGCGCCGGTGGCGCCTTCGGCGTGCAGCGCGAGCACACGTGCGCAGGGTTCCTCGACGGCGGCAAGAGCCTCGTCGGTACGGCCGTCGCGCGCTGTCGCGTACGCGGCGCGGGCCAGCGCGGCCGCAGCCTCTCCCGGGTCGCCGAGGGCCTCGTACCGCTCCGCCGCGGAGCGGAACAGTCGCGCGGACTCCGCCGGCTCGGTCCTGTGGGACATCGCGCGGTGGTCGTCGATCTCGGCGAGCGACCGGTCGTCGAGCTCCGTGGCGTCCGCCGCCTCGGCGAGCGCCGCCCATGCGGCCCCGGCGTCCGGATGCCGCTGCTCGGTCAGCCGGCGCGCCTCGGCCAGCAACTCCTCGGTACCGGCCGGGGCGGGCCGCGCCGCGGACACCGGCGCAGGTGCGGACGCGGATGCGGTCGCGGGCGCCGCCGACGACGGCTCGGCGGCGGTCAGTCGAACCGCCCGGATGCCCAGCGGAAGCCGCTCCAGCAACGGCCGCCGCGCCATCCGCTCGCGTACGAGCGTGCTCACCGACACCGTGCCGTTGCGCTCGTCGAAGCGTCCGGCGATCGCGAGGGCCTGCGCCCGCGCGTGCTCCGCGAGGGCGCCGGCCGTCCAGGACGTCCCCGCGGGCCCCGGCACGCCCTGGTCGCCGTGCCCGAGCGCCACGAGCCGGTCCATCAGCAGCGCGGTGACGGCGAGATGGTCCATGAGCGAGTCGGGGTCGCCGTCGTCCGTGAAGTAGGCGGGACGGTCGGCGAGGATCTCCAGCGCCCGCGCCTCGTTGCCGGTCAGCGCGCAGAACTCGACGTGGAGCGACACCGAGCCCCGCATGCTCTCCATGGGGCGCACCATCCGGTACCCGCGCAGGTGGTTGGCGCGCGCGTCGTCGGTCCGGCCGAGCCTGACCAGCGGCAGCAGCGAGGACGCCAGCACGGCGTGCGGCTCATGGGCGCAGGTGTGCTCGCCCGCGAGGACCGGCTGCCAGATCTCCAGGGCGCGGGCGTCGTCGTCGAGCTCGGCCTGCCAGGAGCCCTGCCCGTGCAGCTCGCAGGCGTGGCAGTCGCTCATCCGGTCCCGGTCGGCGGCGAGCCACCCGGTGTACGCGCGCTGCGCCCGCTCCCGGTCGCCCAGATGCCGGGCGACCCGGAACTCACCCTGCCGCACGGCCCGTTCGGAGTGGCCGGCCAGCCGGTAGCGGTGCTCCATCTCGCCGAGCCACTTCTCGATCGAGGCGAGCGGGATGTGCGGCTGGTCGAGCATGCCGCTGGACACCCACTTGAACACCCAGTGCAGGGAGTGGGTCTCGAAGTCGTCGAAATCCCCGGGCTGTTCGTCCCACATCCGCAGCAGCCGCGCGAACGGGACGAACATCTTGGCCTTCTCGGAGCTGTAGTTGTAGACCTGCAGCTGGTGCCCGAGGGCCTCGATGACGGCCAGCGGCTCACCGAGCTGCTCGGCCTCGGCGAGCAGCCGCTCCGCGCGTGCGTTGCGGGCGGGGCCCTCGGGCTGGGCGAAGTTGTCCCGCATCGCCTCGCGCAGGGCCTGGAACGTGAGGGTCAACGGTCCTCCTCCTGGTCGTGGGTGGCCCATTCGAGCAGGCCGATGAACGCACGGTTGAGCAGGGCCGAGTCGGCGGGACGCAGCGGGCGCTGCGCCATCAGCAGGGCCTGCCCGTACAGCGACTCGACGGCCGTGCCCGTGAGCTGCGGGTCGAGGGCGCTGATCCTGCGGATCAGCGGGTTGAGGTGGTTGAGGACGAGGCGGGCCCGCGGCGCGCTGCCGCGCAGCGAGCCGAGAATGCCCGCCCACAGGTCGTCCGCCTGCTCCTCCGCGTCCGCGCGGGCCTGCTCATGGCGGGCCGCCCGGTCGTCGAGGTGCAGTGCGGGCACGGTCACGGGGTGGAACGAACGCAGGGACACGTCGCAGCCGAGGGGATCCAGCGTGGCACGCGCCACTGACAGGAAGCCCGCGAGGGCCAGTTCGTCGGCCGGGTCGACCGCGTCGAGGTGGGCGGTGACGGTGTCGGCGTCGAGCTCGGCGACCGCGGTTCCGGGGCGGACCGAGGGAAGCCGCCCGACCAGTTCGGAGTCGTAGGTGTAGCCGCCGTTGACCACGCCGATGCCCTGCGCGGACGCGATCGGCGCGACCTGCCGGTACTCCTCGACGCTGCGGGTGAAGTGCACCACCGGATGCCGCTGGGCGAACTCCTCCAGCGACAGCCGGCCGTCCGTCGTCTCGAACGGCAGCCACGGCAGCATCGTGCGCAGCATGCCGTCGTCGTGCCGGGCCAGCGACTTCACGCCCAGGTGGTGGACGGAGAGGAACTGCGCGAGCCGCTCGGGATCGCCCGCCGCGAGCCCCGTCAGCCAGTCGCGCACACGGGCGCCGAGAGCGTCCCGTACGCCCGCGAGCGTCTCGTCCGCGTACAGCGACTCGCGCGACGCGGTCGGCCGCAGGCTGTCGGTGTCCAGAACACAGCGTACGAAGAAGGCCCAGTCGGGCAGGAGTTCGTCGGCCCGGTCGGTCAGCAGCATGCCCTTGAGGTGCACACGATGGCCCGCGCGCTGCGCCGGGCTCACCGCGGAGGGCAGCACGTACGCGACACCGCGGACGCCCACGAGCGGCAGGTCCAGCTCGATCGAGTCGAGCGGGGTGAAGCCGAACAGCTCGTGGCAGTGGCCCGCGAGGGCCACCCGGCGCGCCGCCGGACTCGGATGGCGGCGGTCCCACGGCGCCGGCAGATCGGTGACCGGCTCCTCGCCCACGCGCACGTCGTACGGGAGCAGCGAGCCGAAGTCCCGGGCCAGCGCCCGGACCCGGTCCTCCGTGAGCCAGTCACCGCTGCCGGGGCGGGCGGTGAGGTACACGGTCGTGCCGGGCTCGGTGCGGGCACCGTCCGGGAGCGTGCGCACGGTGTACGAGCCGTCGTCGCGCGCCGCCCACTCCACGGGCGGCGCGTCCGGCGTCCGCGCGGACCGGCTGACGACCCGGATCTCCGCGGCGACGACGAAACAGGCGAGCAGGCCGATGCCGAACTGGCCGAGGAACTCGGCCCGCGCGGACTCCAGTCCGCCGTCCCGCTTGGAGCTGCGTCCGATGGTGGCGAGCAGGCTGTGCACGTCCTGTTCGGTCAGCCCGATGCCGCTGTCCTCGACCCGCAGCCGGCCGTCCTCGGCGTACAGCCGTACCCGGGCGGGCGCGTCCGGCTGCTCGGCCCGGCGCGCGGTGATCGCGTCCACGGCGTTCTGCAGCAGCTCGCGCAGATAGACCTTGGGACTGGAGTAGAGATGGTGGGAGAGGAGATCCACCAGGCCGCGCAGATCGACCTGGAAGGTGTGCGGAGTGGGCACGGTGGACTGTGGTGTGGTCTCAGAAGTCATCGTCGCTGCGCCGGGTGGGGGGACGAGCGGCGGCGCGGGTAGGGCGATCCCGGTCGACGGTGATCGCGGCGTGGGAAGGCGGGGGAGACCGCGCCATCCTAGGGGGCACGGCACCGACGTGACCAGGGGATATCCGGTGGTGCGCGACGGTTGTCGGTGCGGTGGTGTGCAATGGACCGCGTGTTGGACGAACCGCTGAAGAAGACTCTCGGCCCCGCGACCGCGAAGGTCATGGCCGAGCACCTCGACCTGCACACCGTCGGAGACCTGCTCCACCACTATCCGCGCCGGTACGAGGAGCGCGGCCAGCTGACCAGGCTCGACGAGCTGCCGCTCGACGAGGACGTGACCGTCGTCGCCCAGGTCGCGGACGCGCGCGTGCTCACGTTCAACGGCGGACGCGGCCAGCGGCTGGAGATCACCATCACCGACGGCAGCGGACGGCTGCAGCTGGTGTTCTTCGGCCGTGGCATCCACAAGCCGCACAAGGACCTGCTGCCCGGCAGCCGCGCGATGTTCGCCGGCAAGGTCTCGATGTTCAACCGCAAACTGCAGCTGGCCCATCCCACGTACGAGCGGCTGGACGCCGACAGCGGCGACGGCGTGGTGAGTGCCTTCGCCGGCAGGCTCATCCCGATCTATCCGGCCTGCAAGGGGCTGGAGTCCTGGAAGATCGCCAAGGCCGTCGACGCGGTCCTCCCGCAGGCAGGGGAGGCCCTCGACCCGCTGCCGCCCGCGCTGCGTGAAGGCCGTGGCTTCGTCCCGCTCCCCGAGGCCCTGCTCAAGATCCACAGGCCAGGGACCAAGGCCGACATCGAGGACGCCAGACAGCGACTGAAGTGGGACGAGGCCTTCGTCCTCCAAGTCGCCCTCGCCCGGCGGCGCCACGCGGACGCACAACTCCCCGCGGTCGCCCGCAGACCGGTCCCGGACGGGCTGCTCGACGCCTTCGACGCACGGCTGCCCTTCACCCTCACCGAGGGCCAGCAGAAGGTGTCCGCGGAGATCTTCGGCGACCTGGCCACGGAGCATCCGATGCACCGGCTGCTCCAGGGCGAGGTCGGCAGCGGCAAGACCATGGTCGCCCTGCGGGCCATGCTCGCCGTGGTCGACGCGGGCGGCCAGGCGGCGATGCTCGCGCCGACCGAGGTCCTCGCCCAGCAGCACCACCGGTCGATCACCGAGATGATGGGCGATCTCGCCGAGGGCGGCATGCTCGGCGGCGCCGAGCGGGCGACCAAGGTCGTGCTCCTCACCGGCTCGATGGGGGCCGCCGCCCGCCGTCAGGCGCTGCTCGACCTGGTCACCGGCGAGGCCGGGATCGTCATCGGCACGCACGCCCTGATCGAGGACAAGGTGCAGTTCCACGATCTGGGGCTGGTCGTGGTCGACGAACAGCACCGCTTCGGCGTGGAGCAGCGCGACGCGTTGCGCGGCAAGGGCAAGCAGCCGCCGCATCTGCTGGTCATGACCGCCACGCCCATTCCCCGTACGGTCGCGATGACGGTCTTCGGCGATCTGGAGACCTCCGTGCTGGACCAACTGCCCGCCGGGCGCTCGCCGATCGCGACGCATGTGGTCCCGGCCGCGGACAAGCCGCACTTCCTGGCGCGGGCGTGGGAGCGGGTGCGCGAGGAGGTGGAGGGCGGGCACCAGGCGTATGCCGTGTGCCCGCGGATCGGCGACGACCAGGACGAGCAGCGGAAGAAGTCGGCGGAGGACGAGGCCGAGAAGCGGCCGCCGCTGGCCGTGCTGGACGTGGCGGGGCAGCTGACGGCGGGCCCCCTGAAGGGGCTGCGGGTGGAGGTGCTGCACGGCCGCATGGCCCCCGACGACAAGGACGACGTCATGCGCCGCTTCGCCGCGGGCGAGGTGGACGTGCTGGTCGCCACCACCGTCATCGAGGTCGGGGTGAACGTGCCGAACGCGACCGCGATGGTGATCATGGACGCCGACCGCTTCGGCGTATCGCAGCTGCACCAGCTGCGCGGCCGCGTCGGCCGGGGCTCCGCCCCCGGACTGTGCCTGCTCGTCACGGAGATGCCGGAGGCGAGCCCGGCCCGCGCCCGGCTCGGGGCGGTCGCCGCCACGCTGGACGGCTTCGAGCTGTCCCGTATCGACCTCGAACAGCGCCGTGAGGGCGATGTGCTGGGCCAGGCCCAGTCCGGAGTGCGTTCCTCGCTCCGGGTCCTCGCGGTCATCGACGACGAGGAGGTCATCGCCGCGGCCCGCGAGGAGGCGGTGTCCGTCGTCACCGCCGACCCGGAGCTGGAGCATCTGCCGGAGCTGCGCACGGCGCTGAACGCCCTGCTGGACAAGGACCGCGAGCAGTACCTCGACAAGGGCTGACGCCGGGGGCGGGCCCGGGGCCGACGCCCGGTACGCGACCGGGGCCTGCGCCCCCGCCGCCGACAGCCCATATCGTGGAGGTGACCGGTCCGGATCGAACCGGACCGGACGAACGTCTTCGTGAAGGACTCAGATGACCCGCGTGATCGCCGGCGCGGCCGGCGGACGCCGCCTGGCCGTGCCGCCGGGCAACGGCACCCGCCCCACCTCCGACCGGGCACGCGAGGGCTTGTTCTCCACCTGGGAGTCCATGCTCGGCACCCTGCAGGGCATCCGTGTCGCCGATCTCTACGCGGGCTCCGGCGCCGTCGGCCTGGAGGCGCTGTCACGCGGCGCGTCCCACGCGCTGCTCGTCGAGGCCGACGGCCGCGCCGCCCGCACGGTCCGGGAGAACGTGCGGACGCTCGCCCTGCCCGGTGCCGAGGTCCGCACGGGCCGGGCCGAGCAGATCGTCCAGGGACCCCCGCCGACGGCACCGTACGACGTGGTGTTCCTCGACCCTCCCTACGCCGTCACGGACGACGATCTTCGCGAGATTCTCCTCACACTCCGCTCGGGAGGGTGGCTCGCGGAGGATGCGCTCGTCACCGTGGAGCGCAGCACCAGGGGCGGTGAGTTCGCCTGGCCCGAGGGAATCGAGCCACTGCGGGCCCGTCGCTACGGCGAGGGAACGCTTTGGTACGGTCGCGCCGCCTCTACGTGCGAAGACGCACCATGACCGGACCGGAGAGCGAGGGAATTCAGTTGCGCCGCGCCGTCTGTCCGGGGTCGTTCGACCCCATCACCAATGGACATCTCGACATCATCGCCCGCGCCTCCAAGCTGTACGACGTCGTGCACGTCGTGGTGATGATCAACCAGTCCAAGCAGGGACTGTTCACCGTCGAAGAGCGGATCGAGCTGATCCGCGAGGTGACCGCCGAATACGGCAACGTCGAGGTCGAGGCCTACCACGGCCTGCTCGTCGACTACTGCAAGGAGCGGGACATCCCCGCCATCGTCAAGGGCCTCCGCGCCGTCAGCGACTTCGACTACGAGCTGCAGATGGCCCAGATGAACAACGGCCTCTCGGGCGTCGAGACGCTGTTCGTGCCGACCAGCCCGACCTACAGCTTCCTGTCGTCCTCGCTGGTCAAGGAGGTCGCGGCCTGGGGCGGGGACGTCTCGCACCTGGTGCCCCCGGTCGTCCTCGCGGCACTGACCGACCGGCTCCCGAAGAAGTGATGCCGGAACCGACGCCGGAAGCGATGCCGGAAGCGGCATCCTGACGGGCCGTCACCCGGTGTCGTCCGGGCGCCGACTGCCCGTACAGTCGTTCCGTCCGTCTCCATATCGGCCGTAGTGGCCGAAGTGACTGTAGAGAGTGGCGAGCACACGGTGGACGTGCAGAAGAAGCTCGACGAGATCGTCGAGGCGGTCGGGAACGCCCGGTCCATGCCCATGTCGGCCTCCTGCGTGGTCAACCGCGCCGAGTTGCTCGCGATGCTCGAAGAGGTGCGCCAGGCACTGCCCGGCTCGCTCGCCCAGGCGCAGGAGCTGATCGGCGGCCGGGACCAGATGGTCGAGCACGCCCGCCAGGAGGCCCAGCGGATCATCGAGGCCGCCCACTCGGAGCGTGGCTCGCTGATCTCCGACACCCAGATCGCCCGGCAGTCCCAGGACGAGGCCGACCGCATCCTCGCCGAGGCCCGCCGGGATGCCGAGGAGATCCGCGCCGAGGCCGACGACTACGTCGACTCCAAGCTCGCCAACTTCGAGGTCGTCCTCAACAAGACCATCGGCTCGGTCGACCGCGGCCGCGAGAAGCTGCTCGGCCGCGGGCCCGGGCTGGACGAGCAGGGGTACGCCGACGAGGACGCCCCCGAGTACAGCGCGGACCCGCAGACGCTGATCCAGCGCGCCGACGACTACGTGGACGCCAAGCTCGGTGCCTTCGAGGCGGTGCTCTCCAAGACGCTCGAGGCCGTCGGCCGCGGCAGGCAGAAGCTGCACGGCCGTATCGCCACCGACGATCTCGGCGCGCACGTCGCCGCCCAGGACGCCGCCGGGGGCATGCAGCACACGAGCGACGCGGACTACCTGGCCGGGCTGGCGGAACTGGCGGATCCCGCGCCGCAGGTCCAGCAGGCGGTGCAGATCCCCGCGCAGGCGGATCAGTACGCCTACCAGCAGCAGGACCAGCAGCAGGCCCAGCCCCAGCCCCAGTACCAGGACACGTACGCTTACCAGCAGGACCCCTACGCGTACCAGCAGCAGGGCTACGACCAGGCGTACGCGTACCAGCAGCAGGCTCAGCCCCAGCACCAGGACCCGTACGCGTACCAGCAGCCCCAGGCCCAGCCGCAGCCCCAGGCCGCCGCGCTGGACGAGACCAGCTTCTTCGACACGAGCATGATCGACCTGGAGCAGCTGCGGCGCTACGAGCAGGGTCGCTGATCCGGTACGGACCGGATTGGGCCTGGAGCGAACGGTCCAGTATCCTGGCTCTTCGGTCGCGCGTGCGTGCAGCCGATGCTGCGCCGAAACCGCGGCCCCCCACACGATCCGAAAGCAGGAGAAGCCCTGAACGCCCGCCTCGACCACCGCAACCCTCTCGTGTTCGACACACACGAGCTGGGCCGGCGGCCCGGTGCGCTCCAGCGGCTCTCCCGCTCGGTTCCGGCGCCCGGTGCGCCGGCGATCCTCGGCATCGAGGGGGTCATCGGCGTGCCGGAGGGCGCGCCTGTGGAGCTTGAGCTCCGCCTCGAGTCCGTCATGGAAGGGGTGCTTGTCACAGGCACCGCCCGTGCAGCGGTCGAGGGGGAGTGCGTAAGGTGTCTGGAGCCGCTGCGCCAAGAGGTCGCGGCGGACTTCCAGGAGATGTTCTCGTACCCCGACGCCGACGAACGGGGCCGCCCCAAGGCGGAGCCCGTCGACGACGCCGAGGACGACGAGGACAGGCTCTTCCTCGAGGACGGTTTGTTCGACCTCGAGCCTGTGCTGCGTGATGCGGTGGTGCTCGCACTGCCGATGCAGCCGGTGTGCCGGGAGGACTGTGCAGGACTGTGTTCCCAATGCGGGACCAACCTGAACGACGACCCGGAGCACCACCATGACGCCGTCGACATCCGTTGGGCGGCACTGCAGGGACTCACCGATTCACTCGGAACCGGTGAGAAGGACGAGATGAGCGGCGCCGAAGCGGGCGTCGACGAGAAGCAGGAGAAGTAGCCGTGGCTGTTCCGAAGCGGAAGATGTCGCGCAGCAACACGCGCCACCGCCGGTCGCAGTGGAAGGCTGCGGTCCCCACCCTGGTTTCGTGTGAGCGTTGCCAGGAGCCGAAGCAGCAGCACATCGCGTGCCCGAGCTGCGGCACCTACAACAAGCGCCAGGTCCTCGAGGTCTGAGCGGCTGGTGAGAGGCACGATGTCCGACAGCATCAGTTCTGCCTCGTCCCACACGCTTCTGGAAGGGCGGCTCGGGTATCAGCTCGAGTCCGCCCTTCTGGTGCGTGCGCTGACCCACCGTTCGTACGCGTACGAGAACGGCGGCCTGCCCACCAATGAGCGGCTCGAGTTCCTCGGGGACTCGGTGCTCGGACTGGTGGTCACGGACACGCTGTACCGCACCCACCCCGATCTGCCCGAGGGCCAGCTGGCCAAGCTCCGGGCCGCGGTGGTCAATTCGCGTGCGCTGGCGGAGGTCGGCCGTGGCCTCGACCTGGGCTCCTTCATCCGGCTCGGCCGGGGCGAAGAGGGCACGGGCGGCCGGGACAAGGCGTCCATCCTCGCCGACACCCTGGAAGCGGTGATCGGCGCGGTCTATCTCGACCAAGGCCTCGACGTGGCGTCCGAGCTGGTCCACCGGCTCTTCGACCCACTGATCGAGAAGTCCTCGAACCTCGGGGCCGGCCTGGACTGGAAGACCAGCCTCCAGGAACTCACGGCGGCCGAGGGGCTCGGCGTCCCGGAGTACCTGGTCTCCGAGACCGGTCCGGACCACGAGAAGACCTTCACTGCTGCTGCCCGCGTCGGTGGTGTCTCGTACGGCACCGGCACCGGCCGCAGCAAGAAGGAAGCGGAACAGCAGGCGGCGGAGTCCGCGTGGCGCGCGATCCGCGCCGCGGCGGACGAGCGCGCGGCGGCGGACGAGCGCGCGGCGGCGGACGAGCGTGCGGCGGCGGCGAAGGCCGCGGAAGCCGCTCAGCCCGCAGACGACGAAGGGGCCGCCGACACTCCTTCACCTCGGGCCACGGCCTGAGTCCCCGCTTCCGGCCTCCTGCCGCGCGTATGCGCGGCAGGAGGCTTTTCCTTTCCCGGCCGTCTGCCCCCGAGCTGAGGGGAGCGGCCCCGTGGCCCGGGCCGGGGAGGGCGAGAGGTACGCTGCGAGCGTTGTAGCGAGAGAGCTCCGGAGGGGTCCGTGCCCGAGTTGCCCGAGGTGGAAGTCGTGCGACGGGGGCTTGAGCAATGGGTCGCCGGCCGGACCGTGGGGAGCGTGGAGGTCCTGCATCCGCGCGCCGTGCGCAGGCACCTCGGTGGCGGCGAGGACTTCGCCGCACGGCTCGAGGGGCATCGCATCGGGGTGGCCCGGCGACGCGGGAAGTACCTGTGGCTGCCGCTGGAGGACAGCGGTGCCGCTGTCCTCGGGCATCTCGGCATGAGCGGGCAGCTGCTCGTCCAGCCCGAGGCCGCCGCCGACGAGAAGCACCTCCGGATCCGGATCCGGTTCGAGGACGGCCTCGGCACGGAGCTCCGCTTCGTCGACCAGCGCACCTTCGGCGGACTCTCGCTCCACGACACCACCCCCGACGGCCTGCCGGACGCGATCGCCCACATCGCCCGGGACCCGCTCGATCCCGAGTTCGACGACGCCGCCTTCCACACGGCGCTGCGGCTGCGGCGTACGACGGTCAAGCGCGCCCTGCTCGACCAGTCCCTGATCAGCGGGGTCGGCAACATCTACGCCGACGAGGCCCTGTGGCGCGCCAAACTGCACTACGACCGGCCCACCGCGAGCCTCACCCGCCCCAGGTCCGCCGAACTCCTCGGCCATGTACGGGACGTGATGAAGGCCGCCCTCGCCGTCGGCGGCACCAGCTTCGACAGCCTCTACGTCAATGTGAACGGTGAATCGGGCTACTTCGACCGGTCGCTGGACGCCTACGGGCGCGAGGACGAGCCCTGCCGCCGCTGTGGCACACCGATGCGCCGACGCCCCTGGATGAACCGGTCGAGCTACTTCTGCCCGCGCTGTCAGCGCCCGCCGCGCCCGGTCCGCTCGCTGCCGCGCGTCTCGTCGTAACGCTCGCGCGTCAGGTCGTAGCGCTCGCGCGCCGCCAGTACCTCCGGCATGCGGCCCTCCACCAGGTGGATCAGGCCGAGCAGCCGCCCGGCGACCTCGCGCCCGAGCGGCGTCAGTTCGTAGTCGACCCGCGGCGGGTTGGTGTGCTGCGCCTCGCGGTGCACGAGCCCGTCCCGCTCCAGGGCGTGCAGCGTCTGCGAGAGCATCTTCTCGCTCACCCCGTCGACGCGCCGCCGCAGCTCGTTGAAGCGGGAGCCGCTCTCGTACAGCGCGCCCAGCGTCAGGCTGCCCCACCGACCGGTCACGTGCTCCAGCGTGCCGCGCGACGGACACTGCCGGTCGAACACGTCGAAGGCGATGGCGTCGTCCATGCGCGACACCCTACGCCCGCACAGCGCTCACCGAGGGAGAGCGCTGTGTGCCGGTATGCGCCGGACCGGCCCCCCTTCTCTGTGATCGCTCCGTGCGGGTGGCGGCCGAAGGAGTGCTTATGGGGCCCGGTCCATCGGCCGTGACCTGCGTCAACGGCTCGTGGGCGATTGTGGCCGCTTCGGGTGGCGCAGCGAGCTGGGCGGAAGTGTGACTTTCTGTGAAGGACAGCTGCGCACCTCACCCGGGAGACAGCCGAGCCATGTCCCAGCTCCGCCCTTTTGACGACGACCGGTCGACGACGTCTCCAACTGGGTGCTCCGGCCTGCGCCGTGCCAGCGCCCGGTCGGTGTCCGCACTCGTCGTGCTCGTCGTCGGGGGGCCGTTCTTCCTGTCCACCTCCACCGTGGCCGCCGCACCCGGAACACGGAGCCGAGCCGTCGAATCGACCCCCTCGATCCAGTCGAGCACCACGTCCCACTCGAGCGACTCGAAGTGCGAGGACGCCAGACCCACCAGAGTGGGCACCGAGGAGAACGACGTCATCATCGGCACCCCCGGCAACGACGTCATCTTCGCGCTCGGAGGCAGTGACACGGTCTACGCACTCGGGGGCAACGACCTCATCTGCGGCGGCCCGGGCAACGACACCCTCAACGGCGACCGGGACAACGATCGGCTCACCGGTGGCCCGGGCGACGACCAGCTCTTCGGCGGCTGGGGCAACGACAACCTCGAGGGCGAATCGGGCAACGACGAGCTGCGCGGTGAGACGGGCAACGACGAGCTCTCCGGCGACTCGGGCAACGACAGGCTCTCCGGCTTCCTGGGCGACGACACCCTCTACGGCGGCAGGGGCAACGACGAGCTCCGCGGCGGAAGGGACAACGACCAGCTCTTCGGCAAGGCGGGCAACGACCGGCTCTTCGGGGAAGCCGGCGACGACGCCCTGGACGGCGGAGAGGGCACGAACCGCAACAACGGCGGAACCGGGATCAACTCCTGCGTCGACCCGAGCGACGGCCCCGGCTGCAACGACTGAACCCGGCAACGCCCGGCACGCCCCGCTCACGAGGCCGCCGGTGCGAAGCCGGTGCCGCGCACGACGTGGGCCGCCTCGGTCGCCGATGACGGCTCCGAGACGGCCCACGAAAGCTGGCAGGTCGCTGACCTGAGGAGATGTCAGTAGCCGAAGTCCTGCGTCCACCACGGGCCGCCCTCGGCGAAGGAGACACCCACGCCCAGCGTCCGGTACTCGCAGTTGAGAATGTTCGCGCGGTGGCCGTCGCTGTTCATCCAGGAGTTCATGACGGTCCGGGCGTCGGCCTGGCCGCGGGCGATGTTCTCGCCGCCGAGTCCGCCGACACCGGCCTGCGAGGCCCGGTCCCACGGGGTGTCCCCGTCCGGGTCGGTGTGGTCGAAGAAGCCGCGCGCCGCCATGTCCGAGCTGAACCTGTCCGCGAGGGAGGCCAGCGACGCCTTCGGGCGGACCGGGCTGCAGCCGGCCTTCGCGCGCTCCTGGTTGACCAGGGCCAGCACCTCTGCCTCGGCCGCGGACTCGCCGGAGCCGACGGGAGCGTGGGTGCGGGGCGGCTTCGTCGGGAGGGGCTTGAACCTGCGCTCCGGGGCGGTGGTCCGCTTCGCCGGGGCCTTCGCCTCAGGGGCCGCCGGCCGCTTCGCCTCGGGCGCCTTGGGCGCGGGCTTCTGCTTCGTCGGCGTCGCGGACGCGGACGGCGACGGCTTGCTCGACGTGGAGGACAGGCCCTTCGACGACTTCGCCGCCCCCTCGGCGCCACGGCTCATCGACGCGGAGGGACGCTCGGACGGGGTGGCGGAGGCGCCGCCCAGGGCGTTGAGGTCACCGGAGCGCGCCTCGCGCACCTGCTGAGCGCTGGTCTTCTCACTTCCCCCGGTGAACACCTCGCTGCCCGGCAGCAGACCGGCGGCCACGGCCACGGCGCCCACCGCCATGGCGGCGGAGACCCCGAGAAGCCCGGTACGTACGGGCACCGCGGCCCGGTTCTTCCGGCGATGGCGTCCCATCCAGCTCGCCCTTCCTCGTCCTGAATGCAAGTCGACAATGTCTGGACTGACCCGAATGAGTGGAGTCCATTTCGTCGGGACTGTACGCGAATACGGCAGTGAGGGAAGTGAGGCGAGGGCGATCGATCGATGGGCTCACGTGTAGCTTGCGCGCATGAACGAACACGCACGGCTCACCGCGTGGGTACGCGGCCGAGTACAGCGCGTGGGCTTCCGCTGGTTCACCAGGGCAAACGCCATGGAGATCGGCGGCCTCCACGGCTTCGCACTCAATCTGGACGACGGCAGGGTGCAGATCGTGGCCGAGGGTCCACGTGAGAATTGCCACCGTCTCCTGGAGTGGCTCAGGTCCTCCGACACGCCCGGCGCCGTCGACGGTGTCACGGAAATCTGGGGCGATCCGCGCGGGGGCTACGACGGGTTCGCGATCCGCTGAGCGGATGTCCGCGATACGGCCACACCATGTGTTCAGATGACTGCCCCCAGCACACGTGTTCGCAAGAAACGCGCTGGTGGTTGCCAATTACGGTCCTGCCGTGCCAGGCTGCCGCAGTAAGGATGATCTCCACGCCCCCGGGGCCCGCAGGAGAGCCGCGGCCGTGTGTCTCACGGTCGTGAGCCCGCGGCTCGCCCGTCGATACGGGGTGTGATCGTGTTGACCGTCAAACTTTTTGGTGAGACGCTGGAAGCCCCGCGCACCTCAGCTGTTTGGCAGTACGAACCGCAGTAAACACAAGCGCTGCCGAGCACCGCGGGTGCGAATCCCTCACGACCCACACCGCATCGGTCGGTCACTCAGTGTGGAGGACCATCCATCATGGCAAAGGCGCTTCTCGGTTATGTCGGCGGTTCCGACCCGCGACTCCTCGCCGAGATGCGACGGCTTCAGCAGCGCGTCCAGGACCTGGAGTCCGAGCTCGTACGGATCCAGTCCGAGAACGACGCGCTCAGCGCCGCCGCACAGCACCATGGCGAGTCGTTGCTCGAAGGCATCGACATCGACGTACCCAAGGGCGAGCCGGCGCTCACCTGATCCCAGTCCCCGTCGGGGTCCGGTGAGAAACTCTCTCGCAAGGCAGGTATGTATGCAAGGGACGCTTCGGCGTCCCTTCTTTCTTTGTTTCCCTCGTTGTAGTGCGCCGCTTACCGTCTGATGTGCCCTGCGCCCTCATGGGTGAAACGCACGCGGCAGCCGGGACAACTGCCGGTGCGGCAGCCGGGAACCGACATCTCCGGTGATCTCCGGGCGACGGGAGGTAAAGTCCAGCGGCGTGCACCTCAAGGCCATGACCCTGCGCGGGTTCAAATCCTTCGCCTCCGCGACGACGCTGCGCTTCGAGCCCGGCATCACCTGTGTCGTGGGGCCGAACGGTTCCGGCAAGTCCAATGTCGTGGACGCGCTGTCCTGGGTCATGGGTGAACAAGGGGCGAAATCCCTGCGCGGCGGGAAGATGGAGGACGTCATCTTCGCCGGGACGACCGGGCGGCCGCCGCTCGGCCGCGCCGAGGTGTCGCTGACGATCGACAACTCCGACGGGGCGCTGCCGATCGAATACGCCGAGGTCACGATTACGCGGATCATGTTCCGCAACGGCGGCAGCGAATACCAGATCAACGGGGACACCTGCCGGCTGCTGGACATTCAGGAACTGCTCTCCGACTCGGGTATCGGGCGCGAGATGCATGTCATCGTCGGGCAGGGACAGCTCGACTCCGTGCTGCACGCCGACCCGATGGGGCGCCGGGCGTTCATCGAGGAGGCCGCGGGCGTTCTCAAGCACCGCAAGCGGAAAGAGAAGGCGCTGCGGAAACTGGACGCGATGCAGGCGAACCTGGCCCGCGTCCAGGACCTGACGGACGAACTGCGGCGTCAGCTCAAGCCGCTGGGGCGGCAGGCCGCCGTGGCGCGCCGGGCCGCCGTCATCCAGGCGGATCTGCGCGACGCGCGACTGCGCCTGCTCGCCGACGACCTCGTACGGATGCGGGAGGCGCTCAGGACCGAGGTCGCCGACGAGGCCGCGCTGAAGGAACGCAAAGAGGCCGCGGAAGCGGATCTCAAGGCGGCGCAGGCGCGTGAGGCGGATCTCGAGGACGAGGTACGGCGGCTGGCGCCACGGCTGCAGCGGGCCCAGCAGACCTGGTACGAGCTGTCGCAACTGGCCGAGCGGGTCCGGGGCACGGTGTCGCTGGCCGACGCCCGGGTCAAGAGCGCCACGGCGGCGCCCACGGAGGAACGGCGCGGCCGCGATCCCGAGGACATGGAGCGCGAGGCCGCCCGGATCCGCGAGCAGGAGGCGGAGCTGGAGGCCGCGCTGGATGCGGCCGAACGCGCGCTGGACGACACCGTCGCCCATCGGGCCGAACTGGAGCGCGAGCTGGCGGTCGAGGAGCGCCGGCTGAAGGACGTCGCACGGGCGATCGCCGACCGGCGTGAAGGGCTGGCCCGGCTGAACGGTCAGGTCAACGCGGCCCGTTCGCGTGCCGCCTCCGCCCAGGCGGAGATCGGCCGGCTCGCGGCTGCCCGGGACGAGGCGCAGGAGCGGGCGACAGCGGCCCAGGAGGAGTACGAGCAGCTCAAGGCCGAGGTCGACGGGCTGGACGCGGACGACTCGTCGCTCGCCGGACAGCACGACGCCGCCAGGCGCGAACTGGCCGAGGCGGAGTCCGCTTTGTCCGCCGCACGGGAAGCGGCCACGGCGGCGGAGCGCAAGCGCGCCGCCGTCGCCGCCCGCCACGACGCTCTCGCCCAGGGCCTGCGCCGCAAGGACGGCACCGGCGCCCTGCTCTCCGCCCGGGACAGGCTGTCCGGCGTGCTGGGCCCGGCCGCCGAACTTCTGACGGTGACCCCTGGCTACGAGATCCCGGTCGCCGCGGCCCTCGGCGCGGCGGCGGACGCGATCGCCGTCACCGACCCCGCGACGGCCGCCGAAGCGATCCGTCTGCTGCGCAAGCAGGACGCGGGCCGGGCGTCCCTGCTGCTGTCCGTCCCGAAGCAGGCCGCCTCCGACGGAGCCGGCGCCGCCCCGGCCACCGGCGACGGGGCCATGCCGGGCGGCGGACTGCCCGCCTCGGCGCGCGAGCCCGTGCCGGGCCCGGCGCCGGCCGGTGGCGCGGCGTCAGTTCCGGCTCGGGCGGCGCTCGACGACGGGGCCGGGAGCCCTGCGCACGCGCGGGACCGCGTCCCGTCGGTGCCGCTCCAGGACCGGGGCGTCGTCTCCGACGTGGCACCCGGCGGACCGCCGCGGGTCGCCGAGCTGGTGCGGGGGCCGGGGGAGCTGATGCCCGCGGTGGAGCGCCTCGTACGGGAGATGGTGGTCGTCGGCACCCTGGAGGACGCCGAGGACCTGGTCCGGACGCGGCCTGGGCTGATCGCCGTCACCGCCGAAGGCGATGTGCTCGGCGCGCACTTCGCGCACGGCGGCTCCGCGGGGGCGCCCAGCCTGCTGGAGGTGCAGGCGTCGGTCGACGAGGCCGCCGCCGAGCTGGAGGAGCTGGCCGTACGGTGCGAGGAACTCGCCGTGCGGCAGCACGAGAGCACCGAGCGGCGCACGGCGTCCGCCGCGCTCGTCGAGGAACTGGGCGAGCGGCGGCGGGCCGCCGAGAAGGAGAAGGCCGGCTTCGCCCAGCAGCTGGGCCGGCTGGCGGGACAGGCGCGTGGGGCGGCCGGGGAGGCCGAACGTACGGCCGCGGCGGCCGAGCGCGCCGAAGAGGCGCTGGAGAAGGCGCTGTACGAGGCGGAGGAATTGGCGGAGCGGCTGGTCGTCGCCGAGGAGACTCCCGTCGAGGAGGAGCCGGACACCTCCGTACGGGATCGGCTCGCGGCCGACGGCGCCAACGCCCGGCAGACCGAGATGGAGGCGCGGCTCCAGGTCCGTACCCACGAGGAGCGTGTGAAAGGGCTCGCGGGGCGCGCCGACGCGCTGGACCGTGGCGCACGCGCCGAGCGCGAGGCACGGGCGCGCGCCGAACAGCGCCGCGCGCGGCTCCGCCACGAGGCCACCGTGGCCCAGGCGGTGGCCCATGGCGCCCGTCAGCTCCTCGCACATGTCGAGGTGTCCGTCGTACGGGCCGAGCAGGAACGTGCCGCCGCCGAGGCCGCGAAGGCCGAGCGCGAGCGGGAGCTGACCGCCGCCCGCGCCGAGGGCCGGGACCTCAAGAGCGAGCTCGACAAGCTCACCGACTCGGTCCACCGCGGCGAGGTCCTCGGCGCGGAGAAGCGTCTGCGCATCGAGCAGCTGGAGACCAGGGCCCTGGAGGAGCTGGGCGTCGAGCCCGCGGGCCTCGTCTCCGAGTACGGCCCCGATCAGCTCGTACCGCCGTCACCGCCCGCCGAGGGCGAGGAGCTTCCGGAGGACCCCGAGCATCCGCGCAACCAGCCGCGGCCGTTCGCCCGCGCCGAGCAGGAGAAGCGGCTCAAGTCCGCCGAACGGGCGTACCAGCAGCTCGGAAAGGTGAATCCGCTCGCTCTGGAGGAGTTCGCGGCGCTGGAGGAACGTCATAAGTTCCTGTCCGAGCAGCTGGAAGACCTGAAGAAGACCCGCGCCGACCTCCTGCAGGTCGTCAAGGAGGTCGACGAACGCGTCGAGCAGGTGTTCACGGAGGCGTACCGGGACACCGCACGCGAGTTCGAGGGCGTCTTCTCGCGGCTCTTCCCCGGTGGTGAGGGCCGGCTCATTCTGACCGACCCCGACAACATGCTCACCACGGGCGTGGACGTGGAGGCCCGGCCGCCGGGCAAGAAGGTCAAGCGGCTGTCGCTGCTGTCCGGCGGTGAGCGCTCGCTGACCGCCGTGGCGATGCTGGTGTCGATCTTCAAGGCGCGGCCCAGCCCGTTCTACGTCATGGACGAGGTCGAGGCGGCGCTCGACGACACCAACCTCCAGCGGCTCATCCGCATCATGCAGGAGCTGCAGGAGAGTTCCCAGCTGATCGTGATCACGCATCAGAAGCGGACGATGGAGGTCGCGGACGCCCTTTACGGCGTCTCCATGCAGGGTGACGGCGTCTCCAAGGTGATCAGCCAGCGTCTTCGCTGATCGTCGATGCGTATGCCCTCCCACCTGGATCTTCAATACTTGTACACAAGTCCCTGGAGTCTTGCGGGTTCGGTGACGCCATGACGCGGCCTTGACTTCGAAACTTGAACGCATAGTCTCTGCAACGTTGCTTTTACCTTCAAGTGGTGGGCGGCGTCATGTTGTGCGCCACTGGAAGGGCTCGCCCCCCACGCCCGGCGCCGTTGCCGGGTGGCCCCAGGAGTACACGTGACCAGCACCCCGCAGGCGCCGGCACCGGAAGGCCGCAAGGCCAGGCCGGAGCACCTCAGCCATGTCATCTTCATCGCGGCGGCGGCCGCGATGGGAGGCTTCCTCTTCGGCTACGACAGCGCGGTGATCAACGGTGCCGTCGTGGCCATCAGGGACCGCTTCGACGTCGGCCCGGAGGCCCTGGCCCAGGTCATCGCCGCAGCGCTGATCGGCTGTGCCATCGGTGCGGCCACCGCCGGACGGATCGCCGACCGCATCGGCCGCATCCGCGTCATGCAGATCGCCTCGGTGCTGTTCACGGCCAGCGCCATCGGGTCCGCGCTTCCGTTCGCCCTCTGGGACCTCGCCATGTGGCGCGTCATCGGCGGTATCGCCATCGGCATGGCCTCGGTCATCGCCCCGGCCTACATCGCCGAGGTCTCCCCGTCCGCGTACCGTGGCCGGCTCGCCTCCTTCCAGCAGGCCGCCATCGTCACCGGCATCGCCATCTCACAGCTGGTCAACTGGGGCGTCCTCAACCTCGCGAACGGTGACCAGCGCGGCCGCATCGGCGGCCTCGAGGCCTGGCAGTGGATGCTCGGCATCATGGTGATCCCGGCCGTCCTCTACGGACTGCTCTCCTTCGTCATCCCCGAGTCGCCCCGCTACCTGATCTCCGTCGGCCGTCACGACCAGGCCCGCAAGGTGCTCCGCGACGTCGAGGGCAAGGCGGTGAACCTCGACACCCGGGTCGCCGAGATCGAGCAGAACATGCGCCACGAGCGCAAGCCCTCCTTCAGCGACCTGCTCGGCGGCAAGTTCCTCTTCCTGCCGATCGTCTGGATCGGTATCGGCCTCTCCGTCTTCCAGCAGCTCGTCGGCATCAACGTGATCTTCTACTACAGCTCGTCGCTGTGGCAGTCGGTCGGCATCAACCCGGAGAGCTCGTTCTTCTACGCCTTCGAGACCTCGATCGTGAACATCATCGGTACGGTGATCGCGATGGTCCTGGTCGACCGGCTCGGCCGTAAGCCGCTCGCGCTCATCGGCTCCGTCGGCATGGCGATCTCGCTGGGCCTGGCCGCCTGGGCCTTCTCGTACAAGACCGAGGTCGGCGGCGTGGTCTCGCTGCCCAGCCTCCAGGGCACGGTCGCGCTCTTCGCCGCCAACTTCTTCGTGCTGTTCTTCGCCCTCTCCTGGGGCGTCGTGGTGTGGGTGCTGCTCGGCGAGATGTTCCCCGGCAAGATCCGTGCCGCCGCGCTGGGCGTCGCCGCCTCCGCCCAGTGGATCGCCAACTGGCTGATCACCGTGACGTTCCCGTCGCTCTCGGACTGGAACCTGTCCGGCGCGTACATCATCTACACGATCTTCGCCGTGCTCTCGATCCCGTTCATCCTCAAATGGGTGCCGGAGACGAAGGGCAAGGCGTTGGAGGAGATGGGCTAAACCCCGCTGCCCCTCTCCTCGGCCACCGAGGCCATGGAACTGCCCCGGCTCAGCCCTTGAGCCGGGGCAGCACCTGTTCGCACAGCAGATGGACGCTGCGCCAGCCCTCGTCCACCGGCATCCCGCCGCACAGCGGATGCAGGACGAGGCTGTCGGCGCCCAGCTCCACGCACTCGTCCGGGGTCACCACCCGGTAGACCCCCTCCGTCCGCAGCTCGGCCACCGTGGTCGCCGAGGACTTCACCGCCGAGCGGATCTCCGTGGACTGCCAGGACGCGTACGTTCGGGCCTCGTGCAGGAAGTGCTCCCCGTAGCGAGCCCAGGTCTCGTCCGGGTCCTCCGCGATGTGCAGCAGCGGCACCCGCGCCGCCGGCATCATGCAGAACCCCTCGGTCCCCAGCTCCTCGCGCTGCTGGTGGTAGTAGGCCTCCAGCTCCGGCAGATGGGCGCTCGGGAAGAACGGCAGCCCGAGGCGGGCGGCACGGCGGGCGGCGGCCTTCGAGGAGCCGCCGACCAGCAGCAGCGGATGCGGCTGGGTGTACGGGCGCGGGGTGACCCGTACCGTACGCCCCCGATGGGTGAACTCCTCGCCGGTCCAGGCCGCGAGCAGGGTCTCCAGTAGCTCGTCCTGGAGCGCGCCGCGCCGGTGCCAGTCGACGCCGTGGGCCGCGTACTCCTCCCGCCGGTAGCCGATGCCCGCCACCGTGACGAGCCGGCCCTTGCTCAGCAGGTCCAGTACGGCGATGTCCTCGGCCAGCCGCAGCGGATCGTGCAGCGGGCCGATGATCGCCGAGACGGTCACCGCGATCCGCCGGGTCGCCCCGAACACCGCTCCGGCGAAGGTGAAGGGGGAGGGCAGCCAGTTGTTGACGGCGCCGTGGTGCTCCTCGGTCTGGATCGTGTCGACGCCGCGGTCGTCGGCGTACGCCGCCATCTCCAGGGCCGCGCGGTAGCGGGCCGCGAGGGACTCGGGCGTCGCCGAGGGATCGACGAGGTTGAACCGTACGACGGTGAAGGCCATGACGAGCGTCCCCCTCTACCGGGTGTGAGCAGGCGGAGAGGGACGCTAGCTGACGTCGCGTCAGATGGAAACAGGCGCGGGCGCAGGCTCTTCCGCGGGGTCCTGCGCCGGCTCGGTCGTCGGCTCCGCGGGGGACTCCGCGGCCGTGCTCGTGCGCGGCAGCGCCGCGTACAGCGCGGCCGCCACGACGATGGTCGCCACCCAGCCCAGACCGTTCTTCCCGACCCAGGACGTGGCGAGCGGGCCGCTGAACCAGTCGACCTTGGTGAACAGCAGGCCCACCACCAGGGCGACGGCCCAGGCCGTCATGGCCTGCCAGGCGAAACCGCCCCGGTACCAGTACGCGCTGGTGCGGCCGGTGTCCATCAGCGCGTCGCCGTCGTACGTACGCCCGCGCAGCATGTCGGCACCGAAGACACCGATCCACGCGGAGAACGCCACGGCGAGGAGCGTCAGGAAGGAGATGAACGAGCCGATGAAACTCGTCGCCACCACCATCAGCAGGAAGCCGAAGACCAGCGAGATGACCCCGTTCACGCTGACCGCCCAGGCCCGCGGCACGTTGATGCCCAGCGTCTGCGCGGTGAAGCCGGCCGAGTACATCGACATCGCGTTGATCAGTAGCATGCCCACCAGCGCGATCAGCAGATACGGCACCGAGATCCAGGCCGGCAGCAGCTCGCCGATGAACGACACCGGGTCCTTGGCCGACGCCAGGTCCGGCGTGGCCACGGCCATCACCGCACCCATCAGCACCATCGGCAGCACGACGATGCCGGCGCCGCCGACCGTCGAGGCGACCACCGCACGGCCGGACGCGGTGCGCGGCAGATAGCGGGTGAAGTCCGGGCCCGACGGCACCCAGCTGATGCCGCCCGCCGCGATGGTGCCGATGCCCGCGATCATCATCGCGGTCGATCCCGCCGGCTTGCCCAGCACGGCCGACCAGTCGGTGTTGGCCGCCAGATGGACCAGGACGAGTACGGAGAACGCCCCGAAGAGATAGGTCGACCACTTGCTGCACGCCCGTAGCGCGTTGATGCCGAGGCCGGACACGAGGAGGGTCGCCGCGACGAAGAGCAGGAGCGTGACGACGATCAGCGTGGTGTTCGGCCGGACGCCGAAGAGCAGGTCGAGCACGGTCAGCAGGGCGTATGCGCCGGTGACCGCGTTGATGGTCTCCCAGCCCCAACGGGCCACCCAGATGAGGGAACCCGGGAAGCGGTTGCCCCGCTGACCGAAGACCGCGCGGGAGAGCGCCATGCCCGGGGATCCGCCGCGCTTGCCGGCGAGCGAGATGAGGCCGACGATCCCGTACGAGAGGACGGGCGCCGCGATCCCGACGACCAGGACCTGCCAGATGTTGAGGCCGTTGAAGACGATCAGGCCCGCACCCATGGTGAGCAGCAGCACACTGATGTTCGCGGCGACCCAGGTCGGGAAGAGTTCGCGGACGTGGCCGGTGCGCTCACCGTCGGGGACGGGCTCGAGGCCACGGGTCTCTATCGCGCCTTCGGACTCGGAGGCGTGGGGCATTGAAGAGGCTCCGTAGGAAAGGTGGGGAGTCCGGGGGCTGCGGGCCCCGGGAGAGCGCCGACCGCGAGACGGCCGGAAGAGCCATCGTAACGTTCTCTGGCAAAAGGCCCAAAAATGGGCGCGGATCCTTGTGTGATCCTCTGAGCAGGCCGGTCCTCACCGGACGTGGCCGATACTGGGTGGGTTATGGAAATCGTCATCCTTGCTGTAGTCATCGCCCTGGTCGCGATCGGCGCGATCAGCGGGCTCGTGGTCAGCAGCCGCAAGAAGAAGCAGCTGCCGCCCTCGGCACCGTCGAGCACGCCGACCATCACCGCTCCGCCCGCCGAGCCGCATGTCGGCGAGGAGGCGGAGACACCGCGGGAAGAACCACGCCGCACCATCGAGGAGGTCGACCTCCCGACGGCGGAGGAGGCCGTCGAGACCCCGGCCGCCGTCGAGGACCCGGTCGTCGCCGAGCCCGAGGCTCCCGCGATCGAGATCCCGGAGCCGACCGCGGGCCGTCTCGTACGGCTGCGTGCCCGCCTCGCCCGCTCGCAGAACACGCTGGGCAAGGGACTGCTGACCCTGCTCTCGCGCGAGCACCTCGACGACGAGACGTGGGAGGAGATCGAGGACACGCTCCTCACCGCGGACGTCGGCGTCGCACCGACGCAGGAGCTCGTCGAGCATCTGCGCGAGCGGGTGAAGGTGCTCGGCACGCGCACGCCGGACGAGCTGCGGAACCTGCTCCGCGAGGAGCTGCTCGCCCTCATCGGCACGGACGTCGACCGCGAGGTGAAGACCGAGAGCGGCCTGGACACCCCGGGCGTCGTGATGGTCGTCGGTGTCAACGGCACCGGCAAGACGACGACCACGGGCAAGCTGGCGCGGGTGCTCGTCGCGGACGGGCGCAGCGTCGTCCTGGGCGCGGCGGACACGTTCCGCGCGGCCGCCGCCGACCAGCTCCAGACCTGGGGCGAACGGGTCGGCGCGCGTACGGTGCGCGGGCCCGAGGGCGGAGACCCGGCGTCGATCGCCTTCGACGCCGTCAAGGAGGGCATCGCGGAGGGCGCGGACGTCGTGCTCATCGACACCGCGGGGCGGCTGCACACCAAGACCGGCCTCATGGACGAGCTGGGCAAGGTCAAGCGAGTCGTCGAGAAGCACGGCCCGCTGGACGAGGTCCTGCTCGTCCTCGATGCCACGACCGGTCAGAACGGCCTGGTGCAGGCCCGTGTCTTCGCCGAGGTCGTGGACATCACCGGCATCGTCCTGACCAAGCTCGACGGCACGGCCAAGGGCGGCATCGTGATCGCCGTCCAGCGTGAACTCGGCGTTCCCGTCAAGCTCGTCGGCCTCGGTGAGGGCCCGGACGACCTGGCCCCGTTCGAGCCGGAGGCATTCGTCGACGCGCTGATCGGCGACTAGCTGATCGGCCACCAGCGGACACCCGGGGCTCCGCCCCGGACCCCGCCTTACGGTGCACTGCCCCGAAGCCCCGGTCCTCGGGTGCCGGACGGGCTGGAAGACCCAGCCCGTCCGGCACCGGAGGACGCGGCAGGACCCCGAGGGGTCACGCCGCGGTGGAGCGGTGGCAGACGTACGCCAGCGTGCCCAGCAGAAGCCGTGCCTGGGGCGGGGCCCCGAAGGCGTCGAGGGCCGGCGGGCGGAGCCAGCGGGCGGGGCCGAGGCCCGCGTGGTCGGAGGGCGGCGCTGTGAGGTGGTGGCCCGGCCCCAGGCAGTGCAGGTCGAGGTCCGCGTCGTCCCAGCCCATGCGGTAGAGCAGCTCGGGCAGCTGGGCGGCGGCCCCGGGGGCGACGAAGAACTGTGCGCGGCCCGTCGGCGTCGCGCACACCGGTCCCAGCGGCAGCCCCATCCGCTCCAGCCGGACCAGGGCGCGCCGGCCGGCCGACTCGGCGACGTCCAGGACGTCGAACGTACGGCCCACCGGAAGCAGGATCGCCGCGCCGGGCACCTCGGCCCATGCCTTCGCCGCGTCGTCGAGCGTCGCGCCCGCCGGCACCTCGGGCGCGAAGGCCAGTGGATGTGCTCCGGGGGAGGCGCACGCGGCGTCGCCGCACGAGCACCGCCCCGCCGAGGCGCGGGCGCCCAGGGCCACGTCCCAGCCCCACAGTCCTGTGTACTCGGCCACTGCCGTGCACTCCGTCGTGCGGCCGCGGCGTCGTGCGCCGGGCCGGATCTCCCGGACCCGGGAGCCGCCGATCGTGAAGCCCATGCCCCCTCCAACGTGTCGAACTCGCCGGTGGTTACGACCCGGAGTCTGCCGGTGACGCTGCGTCGCCGTCGTGCTGTCCCGTCGGCGCGAAGTGTCGCTCGAGGTGGTGCGTCCGGTCGCGCGCGCCCTGGCGCACAACGCTCCGCTTGCTCCCGATCGTCGTGTGTCAAGTGAATCGCGCCTGGCCGCAGACGAGTTCATTCGAAGGGGTGGCGAATGGTGGCGTTTCTGGAATCGCCATGGCGGGACCGGTGATCGTAGGATTACTTTCGGTACACGGACCCTGGATTTCTTCGCATCCGTGGGTATGCCGGAGGCAACTCGGTTTCCTGTTCGAAGGGTGCGATCCCCGTACGGAAAGCCGCAACTCGCGGCATTCTGCCGGTGATTCGAAAACCGGTCCGCGCGACCAGGCATCGCGGCAGGACTTCGTGGCAAGACATGTGCGCGGCAAGGCATGCAAGGACATCAGTGGATGGGGGCGTTCCCGTGAGCGGCAGCGGCGCAGACGGTACGAGCACCGGCAAGCGCCCGAACGAGCAGCTGGGCTCGTGGTTCGTGCGCAGCGGCTGGTCGAAGGGCGAGCTCGCACGTCAAGTGAACCGCCGGGCACGGCAGATCGGCGCCCACCACATCAGCACCGACACCTCGCGGGTCCGCAGATGGCTGGACGGCGAGCAGCCGCGAGAGCCGATCCCGCGCATCCTCTCCGAGCTGTTCTCCGAGCGGTTCGGCACCGTCGTCGCCATCGAGGACCTCGGACTCCGCACCGCCCACCAGTCACCCTCGGTGTCCGGAGTCGACCTCCCCTGGGCCGGCCCCCAGACGGTCGCGCTGCTCAGCGAGTTCTCCCGCAGCGACCTCATGCTCGCCCGCCGGGGCTTCCTCGGCACCTCGCTCGCGCTCTCCGCAGGGCCCGCCCTCATCGAGCCGATGCAGCGCTGGCTGGTGCCCTCGCCGCCGGCCGACCCAGGCCCCGGGGAATCGGCCGCGGTCAGCCGCCGCCCCTCCCGGCTCTCCAAGCCGGAGCTGGACCTCCTGGAATCCACCACCGCCATGTTCCGCCAGTGGGACGCCCAGTGCGGCGGCGGACTGCGCCGCAAAGCGGTCGTCGGCCAGCTCCACGAGGTGACCGACCTGCTCCAGGAGCCGCAGCTCGCGGCCACCTCCAAGCGGCTCTTCACCTGCGCCGCCGAACTGGCCGAACTGGCCGGCTGGATGAGCTACGACGTCGGTCTGCAGCCCACCGCGCAGAAGTACTTCGTCCTCGCCCTCCACGCCGCCAAGGAGGCCGGTGACAAGCCCCTGGGCTCGTACATCCTCTCCTCCATGAGCCGCCAGATGATCCACCTCGGCCGGCCCGACGACGCCCTGGAGCTCATCCACCTCGCGCAGTACGGCAGCCGTGACTGCGCCACCCCGCGCACCCAGTCCATGCTGTATGCGATGGAGGCCCGCGCCTACGCCAACATGGGCCAGCCCAGCAAGACCAAACGGGCCGTCCGCATGGCGGAGGACACCTTCGCCGACGCCCTCGAGGCCGACGAGCCCGAGCCCGACTGGATCCGCTTCTTCTCCGAGGCCGAGCTCAACGGGGAGAACGCCCACTCCTACCGCGACCTCGCCTACGTCGCGGGCCGCAGCCCCACCTACGCCTCGCTCGCCGAGCCCGTCATGGAGCGCGCCGTCGAGCTCTTCGGCAAGGACGACGAGCACCAGCGTTCGTACGCACTCAACCTGGTCGGCATGGCCACCGTGCATCTGCTCAAGCGCGAGCCGGAGCGGTCCACACAGCTCGCCGAGCAGGCGCTGGGCATCGCCAAGCGGGTCCGCTCCGAGCGGGTCAACACCCGGCTGCGCAAGACCGTCGACACGGCGGCCAGGGACTTCGGCGACGTCGCCGAGGTCGCCCACCTCACCGATCTGCTCACCGCACAGCTGCCCGAGACCGCGGAAGCGGTCTGAGCGGCCCGTCCCCCGGACCCCGGCGCGACGGTCACCCCGACAGCCCGACTCGGCCCCCCACGCCAGGTCAAACGGGTGACCGTCGCGCCGGACGCATGGCCCGCGGAGGGGCGGACGCACGGAACGCCGAGGGGCGAACGCACTGCCCGGGGAGGGTACGCGCGTGATCTTCCCGTGACCCTTCAGTTCATGGGCGCGTAACACGCCCGACCTCTTCGTCACTGCGGCGAAACATCGTGCGGCATCGTCGGAAACCGCGGCGCGCCAACCTCTGGCGCATAACCGGCCGACTCCACAGGCAGCCGTACCGGAGCCGGTCGAACAGGCTGCCGGCCGAACAGGCTCCCGCCCCGCACAGGCCGTACGACGACGAGGAGACGCCGATGCCCCCAGGCATCACGCTTGCCGCAGACGCCCCTGAGCTGTCTGCCGCCAACACCGGGTTCATGCTCATCTGCTCCGCACTGGTGATGCTCATGACGCCTGGGCTGGCCTTCTTCTACGGAGGCATGGTCCGCGTCAAGAGCACCCTCAACATGCTGATGATGAGCTTCATCAGCCTCGGGATCGTCACGATCCTCTGGGTCCTCTACGGCTTCAGCCTCGCCTTCGGCACCGACTCCGGCTCCCTCATCGGCTGGTCCTCCGACTACGTCGGACTCAGCGGCATCGGGATCACCCAGCTCTGGGACGGCTACACCATCCCGGTGTACGTCTTCGCCGTCTTCCAGCTGATGTTCGCCATCATCACGCCCGCGCTGATCAGCGGCGCCCTGGCGGACCGGGTCAAGTTCACCGCCTGGGCCCTGTTCATCACGCTGTGGGTCACCGTCGTCTACTTCCCGGTCGCGCACTGGGTCTGGGGCGCGGGCGGCTGGCTGTTCGAGATGGGCGTCATCGACTTCGCCGGTGGTACGGCCGTCCACATCAACGCCGGTGCCGCGGCACTCGGCGTGATCCTCGTCATCGGCAAGCGCGTCGGCTTCAAGAAGGACCCGATGCGGCCGCACAGCCTGCCGCTGGTGATGCTCGGCGCCGCTCTGCTGTGGTTCGGCTGGTTCGGCTTCAACGCCGGCTCGTGGCTCGGCAACGACGACGGCGTGGGCGCGGTCATGTTCGTCAACACCCAGGTCGCCACCGCCGCCGCGATGCTCGCCTGGCTCGGGTACGAGAAGATCCGCCACGGCTCCTTCACCACCCTCGGCGCCGCCTCCGGCGCGGTCGCGGGCCTCGTCGCCATCACCCCGTCCGGCGGCTCCTGCTCCCCGCTCGGCGCCATCGGCATCGGTGCCATCGCCGGTCTGCTGTGCGCCATGGCCGTCGGCCTCAAGTACAAGTTCGGCTACGACGACTCCCTCGACGTCGTCGGCGTCCACCTCGTCGGCGGTGTCGTCGGCTCCCTGCTCGTCGGCTTCTTCGCCACCGGCGGCGTCCAGTCCGACGTCAAGGGCCTCTTCTACGGCGGCGGACTCGACCAGCTCGGCAAGCAGGCCGTCGGTGTCTTCGCGGTTCTCGCCTACTCTCTGATCGTCTCCGCGATCCTCGCCTTCGCCCTCGACAAGACGATCGGCATGAGGGTCCCCGAGGACGACGAGATCTCCGGAATCGACCAGGTCGAGCACGCCGAGACCGCGTACGACTTCAGCGGAGCGGGCGGCGGCGCCGGCTCCCGCAAGACCGCCCCCGTACCCGCCGAGACCGCGCCGGCCGCACCGCAGAACAAGAAGGTGGACGCATGAAGCTCATCACCGCAGTCGTGAAGCCGCACCGGCTGGACGAGATCAAGGAGGCCCTGCAGGCCTTCGGAGTCCAGGGGCTCACGGTCACCGAGGCCAGCGGCTACGGACGGCAGCGCGGTCACACCGAGGTCTACCGGGGCGCGGAGTACACCGTCGACCTCGTCCCGAAGATCCGGATCGAGGTGCTGGCCGAGGACGGTGACGCCGAACAGCTCATCGACGTGGTGGTGAAGGCGGCCCGCACCGGCAAGATCGGAGACGGCAAGGTGTGGAGCGTGCCGGTCGACACCGCCGTACGGGTCCGGACCGGCGAACGCGGCCCGGACGCGCTGTAGACAGGAGTTGCTGGGTGACGAGCGTCGATCTGACCACGGAAACCGAAGACTCGGGACCCAGCGGGTATGCGGCGGCCCGGCTGCGCCTTCTCCAGGAGAAGGCGCAGTCCGGGCCGCCGCGCCGTGCCGCGCTGGCCCGGCTGACCGACGACTGGCTCTCCGCGCTCTTCACCGCCGCGGCGCAGAGCACCGGAGTGCGCGGCGCCGCCCTCGTCGCCGTCGGCGGATACGGCCGCGGCGAACTCTCCCCGCGCAGCGACCTCGACCTGCTCCTGCTGCACGACGGCAGCGCGGCCGCCGGGGCGCTGGCCGCGCTCGCCGACCGGATCTGGTACCCGATCTGGGACCTCGGGCTCGCGCTCGACCACTCCGTACGCACCTCCGCCGAGGCCCGGAAGGCCGCGGGCGACGACCTCAAGGTCCAGCTCGGGCTGCTCGACTCCCGCGCCGTCGCCGGAGACCTCGGGCTGCTCGCCGGGCTGCGCACCGCCGTCCTCGCCGACTGGCGGAACCAGGCGCCCAAGCGCCTGCCCGAACTCGACGAACTGTGCCGTGAACGCGCCGAACGCCAGGGCGAACTCCAGTACCTGCTGGAACCCGACCTCAAGGAGGCCCGCGGCGGGCTGCGCGACGCCACCGCCCTGCGCGCCGTCGCCGCGTCCTGGCTCGCCGACGCACCCCGCGAAGGCCTCGCCGAAGCCCGCCGCGTCCTCCTCGACACCCGTGACGCGCTGCATCTGACCACCGGGCGCGCCACCGACCGGCTCGCCCTCCAGGAGCAGGACCAGGTCGCCGCCGATCTCGGCCTGCTGGACGCCGACACGCTGCTGCGCCAGGTGTACGAGGCCGCACGGACGGTCTCGTACGCCTCCGACGTCACCTGGCGCGAAGTGAACCGCGTGCTCAGGTCCCGGTCCGCGCGGCCCCGGCTGCGCGCCATGTTCTCCGGCGGCCGGCGGCCGGAGCCCGAGCGCACCCCGCTCGCCGAAGGCGTCGTCGAGATGGACGGAGAAGCCGTCCTCGCCCGCAGCGCCAGGCCCGAGCGCGACCCGGTGCTGCCGCTGCGGGCGGCCGCCGCCGCGGCCCAGTCCGGACTGCCGCTGTCCCTGCACGCCGTACGGCACCTCGCCAGGGCCACCAAGCCGCTGCCCGTGCCCTGGCCCGCCGACGCCCGCGAGGAACTCGTCACGCTCCTCGGCGCCGGTGAACCCACGGTCGCGGTCTGGGAAGCCCTGGAGGCCGAGGGCCTCATCACCCGGCTGCTGCCCGACTGGGAACGGGTCCGCTGCCGGCCGCAGCGCAACCCCGTGCACACCTGGACCGTGGACCGTCACCTCGTCGAGGCCGCCGTGCGTGCGTCCGCCCTCACCCGCCGCGTCGGCCGCCCCGACCTGCTCCTGGTCGCGGCCCTCCTCCACGACATCGGCAAGGGCTGGCCCGGCGACCACTCCGTGGCCGGCGAGACCATCGCCCGCGACGTGGCCACCCGGATCGGCTTCGACAAGCACGACGTGTCGGTCATCGCCACCCTCGTACGCCACCATCTGCTGCTCGTCGAGACCGCCACCCGCCGCGATCTCGACGACCCCGCGACCGTGCGCTCGGTCGCGGACGTCGTGGGCTCGCCGAGCACCCTGGAGCTGCTGCACGCGCTCACCGAGGCCGACGCCCTCGCGACCGGGCCCGCCGCCTGGTCGGCCTGGCGCGGCTCGCTCGTCGCCGACCTGGTCAAACGGGTTGCCGCGGTGCTCGCGGGGGAGACCCCCGACGAGCCGGAGCCCGCCGCCCCCAGCGCGGAACAGGAACGGCTCGCCATCGAGGCGCTGCGCACCGACGGGCCCGTACTGGCCCTGCACGCCCAGACCGAGACCCCGCAGCCGGACGGCGAACCCGAACCCGTCGGCGTGGAACTCCTCATCGCCGTGCCCGACCAGCACGGTGTGCTGCCCGCGGTCGCCGGCGTCCTCGCCCTGCACCGGCTCACCGTGCGCGCCGCCGATCTGCGCGCCGTCGAGCTCCCCGGCGAGGTCGGCCCGGGCGCCGTGCTCGTACTGAACTGGCGGGTCGCGGCCGCCTACGGCTCGCTCCCGCAGGCCGCCCGGCTCCGCGCCGATCTCGTACGCGCCCTCGACGGCTCACTGGACATCCCGGCCAGGCTCGCCGAACGCGAAGCCGCCTATCCACGCAGGCGGGGGGTCACGGCCCCGCCTGCCCGGGTCACCGTCGCCCCGGCCGCGTCCCGGCTGGCCACGGTCATCGAGGTGCGGGCCCAGGACGTGCCGGGGCTGCTGCACCGCATCGGCCACGCCCTCGAATCGGCGGAGGTCCGGGTACGCAGCGCCCATGTGTCGACCCTCGGCGCCAACGCCGTCGATGCGTTCTACGTCACAGGGCCCGAAGGCGCCCCGCTGCCGGCCGGGGAGGCCGCGGGCGTCGCGCGGACGCTGGAGGCCGCACTGCGCGGGTGAAGGGCCCGGGGCGGGAGCGTGGACAGGGGGCAGACCCCATCCCACGCGGCCGGATACCCTTGGGACACATCTGTCCGCCCGCCCCCGAGACTGAGGATCCGCGACCGCCGTGTTCGACACCCTCTCCGACCGCCTTGCAGCGACATTCAAGAACCTCCGGGGCAAGGGCCGCCTGTCCGAGGCGGACATCGACGCCACGGCGCGCGAGATCCGTATCGCGCTGCTCGAGGCCGACGTGGCACTGCCCGTCGTGCGCGCCTTCATCAAGCAGATCAAGGAGCGCGCCCTCGGCTCCGAGGTGTCCCAGGCGCTGAACCCCGCCCAGCAGGTCATCAAGATCGTCAACGAGGAGCTCATCGGCATCCTCGGCGGCGAGACCCGCCGGCTGCGCTTCGCCAAGCAGCCGCCCACCGTGATCATGCTCGCGGGTCTCCAGGGCGCGGGCAAGACCACGCTCGCCGGAAAGCTCGGCCTCTGGCTCAAGAGCCAGGGCCACTCGCCGCTGCTCGTCGCCTGTGACCTCCAGCGCCCCAACGCGGTGAACCAGCTGGCCGTCGTCGCCGAGCGGGCCGGCGTCGCCGTCTTCGCACCCCAGCCGGGCAACGGCGTGGGCGACCCGGTCCAGGTCGCCAAGGAGTCGATCGACTACGCGAAGACGAAGGTCCACGACATCGTCGTCGTGGACACCGCCGGCCGCCTCGGTATCGACCAGGAGATGATGCAGCAGGCCGCGGACATCCGGGACGCGGTCAGCCCCGACGAGGTCCTCTTCGTCGTCGACGCCATGATCGGCCAGGACGCGGTCAACACCGCGGAGGCCTTCCGTGACGGCGTCGGCTTCGACGGTGTCGTGCTGTCCAAGCTGGACGGCGACGCCCGAGGCGGCGCCGCGCTCTCCATCGCGCACGTCACCGGCAAGCAGATCATGTTCGCCTCCAACGGCGAGAAGCTGGACGAGTTCGACGCGTTCCACCCGGACCGCATGGCGTCCCGCATCCTCGGCATGGGCGACATGCTCTCGCTCATCGAGAAGGCCGAGCAGACCTTCAGCCAGGCCGAGGCCGAGAAGATGGCGGCCAAGCTGGCGAAGGGCCCCAAGGAGTTCACGCTCGACGACTTCCTGGCGCAGATGGAGCAGGTCAGGAAGATGGGCTCCATCTCCAAGCTGCTCGGGATGCTGCCCGGAATGGGCCAGATCAAGGACCAGATCAACAACATCGACGAGCGCGACGTCGACCGCACCGCGGCGATCATCAAGTCGATGACGCCCGGTGAGCGCACCGACCCGACGATCATCAACGGCTCCCGCCGGGCCCGTATCGCCCGCGGTTCCGGTGTCGACGTCAGCGCCGTCAAGAACCTGGTCGAGCGGTTCTTCGAGGCCCGCAAGATGATGTCGCGGATGGCCCAGGGCGGCGGCATGCCGGGCATGCCCGGGATCCCCGGCATGGGCGGCGGCCCCGGCCGCCAGAAGAAGAAGCAGAAGCAGGCCAAGGGCAAGCAGCGCTCCGGCAATCCGATGAAGCGCAAGGCCGACGAGGAGGCCGCGGCCGCCCGCCGCGAACAGGCGGGCCAGGGCAACGCTTTCGGGCTCCCCGCCGGCGGCCAGGACGCTCAGGACTTCGAGCTGCCGGACGAGTTCAAGAAGTTCATGGGCTGACCGGCCCCGGACGATGTGCGAGCAGGGCCCCGCGGTCACCGACCGCGGGGCCCTCGCCCGTCCGGGGCGCTGCCCGGCCGATCGCGGTGGTCCTCCCTTGCTCCGTCCGTTCCCCTCCGGGTGGCAGGGCACCGGCATCTGTGCGGTCATGGGCAGAGATCACCGGAGCGGCACAGGGAGTGAGGGCGGACGTGGCCAATTCCGTACCCCCGCGTGATCGCACGGACCAGCCCTGGCGTTCCGAGGGAGCGCCCCCGCCCACGCCGCCGAAGCGGAAGATGCCGGGCGGCTGGCCCGGACTCGTCCTCGCCGCGATCCTGGTCTTCTGCATCGCCTTCGTGGCCCTGTCGTACTTCACGAACGGCGACGAGCGGACGATCTCGTACACCGAGTTCACCAAACAGGTCACCGCCGGGAACGTCACCAAGATCTACGCCAAGGGCGACACGATCGAGGGACAGCTGAAGAACGAGCAGCCGGTTCCCGACGGCAAGGGCGACTACACCAAGTTCACCACCCAGCGCCCGGCGTTCGCCGACGACGACCTCTGGCAGCAGCTGACCCGCAAGGGCGTCACCGTGACGGCCGAGCCGGTCGTCGTCCAGCGCAGCCTCCTCGCCAATCTGCTGCTCTCCCTCGCGCCGCTTCTGCTGCTCGTCCTCCTCTGGGTGTTCCTCGCCCGGCGGATGGGCGGGCGGCTGGGTGCCGGGCCGCTCGGCCGCAAGGCGCCGCCCAAGCCCGTCGAGGTGACCTCGGGCAAGCGCACCACCTTCGAGGACGTGGCGGGGATCGACGAGGTCGAGGGCGAGCTGAGCGATGTCGTCGACTTCCTCAAGAACCCCCAGGCCTACCGCGAGATGGGCGCCCGGATGCCTGGAGGCGTCCTGCTCTCCGGACCGCCCGGCACCGGGAAGACACTGCTCGCGCGCGCGGTGGCGGGCGAGGCCGGGGTGGCCTTCTTCTCCGCGTCCGCGTCCGAGTTCATCGAGATGATCGTGGGTGTCGGCGCCTCACGCGTACGGGAGCTCTTCGCCGAGGCCCGCAAGGTCGCCCCCGCCATCGTCTTCATCGACGAGATCGACACCATCGGCCGGATTCGCGGCGGCGGCGCGAGCATCGGCGGCCACGACGAACGCGAACAGACCCTCAACCAGATCCTCACCGAGATGGACGGCTTCACCGGCTCGGAAGGCGTCGTCGTGCTGGCCGCCACCAACCGGGCCGACGTCCTCGACCCCGCACTCACCCGGCCCGGCAGGTTCGACCGGATCGTGCAGGTCAGCCCGCCCGACCGCGGCGGCCGCGAGGCCATCCTCCGGATCCACACCCGGGACATCCCGCTCGCCGGGGGAGTCGACCTCGCCCAGGTGGCCCGTACGACACCGGGGATGACCGGTGCCGAACTGGCCAACCTCGCCAATGAGGCCGCGCTGCTCGCGGTCAAGCGCCGGCAGCGCGAGGTCACCCAGGGCGATCTGTCCGACGCGCTGGAGAAGGTCCAGCTCGGCGCCGAGCGGGCGCTCGTGATGCCCGAGGAGGAGCGTCGCAGGACCGCGTACCACGAGAGCGGCCACGCGCTGCTCGGGATGCTCCAGCCCGGCGCCGACCCCGTCCGCAAGGTCACGATCGTTCCCCGGGGCCGGGCGCTCGGCGTCACGCTCTCCACACCGGACTCCGACAAGTACGCGTACACCGAGGACTATCTGCGCGGCCGCATCATCGGGGCGCTCGGCGGAATGGCGGCCGAGCACGTCGTCTTCGGCATCGTCACCACCGGCTCGGAGAACGACCTCGAACAGGTCACCAGGCTGGTCAGGGGGATGGTCGGACGCTGGGGCATGAGCGAACGCGTGGGCCGGTTCACCGCGATCGGAGGTGACGGCCAGGAGCCCTACGGACTCACGGCCGCCCCGGCGACGCTGGACGCGGTGGACCACGAGATGCGCCGCATCGCCGACGAGTGCTACGAGAGCGCCTGCCGGCAACTGCGCGACAACCGCGACCGGCTGGACGCGCTGGCGCAGGCGCTGCTCGCGAGCGAGACGCTGGACGAGGAAGCGGCGTACCGCGCGGCGGGCATCGCCCGCCTCACGAAGAACCCCTCGGACGCGTGAGGCGACGGGCTGCCCGAAGGCGGGGGCGACGGGCTGCCCTAAGGCGGACGGACGCGCTGCCTGCGCCGCGTACCCGCGAGGCCTCCCGCGTACGGGCGATGTCTACGGAGTACGCGCGATCAGGTACCGGAAGACGTTCGGCATCCACACCGTCCCGTCGGCCCGCACATGCGGATGGAGCGCCTCCGTGACCTCCTTCTCCACCTGCGCCTGGTCCGTGGCCCGTACGGCCGCGTCGAACAGTCCGGTCGACAGCAGCCCCCGCACGGCGCTCTCCAGGTCCGCGTACCCGAAGGGGCACGCCACCCGCCCCGAGCCGTCCGGCTTCAGGCCCGCCCTGGTCGCCACGTCCTCCAGATCGTCCCGCAGAGTCGGCCGCCAGCCGCCGCCCGCCCGCAGCCGCTCGGTGAGCCGGCTCGCCACGCGCAGCACCGCCGAGGTGGCACACCGCTCCGGCGGGCCCCAGCCGGCGAGCACCACGGGGCTGCCGCGCTCGGCGAGCGGGGCCACCGCCCGCAGCGCGGGCACCAGACCTTCGGAGTCGCCGGCCGTACACCCGATCGGCTGAAAAACGGTGATCATGCTGAACCTGGAGCGCCCGGGGCCTGCCGCGTCCCCGGGCTCGCCCACCACCAGGCGCGCGATCTCCGGCGCGCCATCCCGCTCGCCCGACAGCTCGGGATCCGGGGTGAGCCGCTCGCGCGCCAGCGCGATCCTGGAGCGGTCCGTGTCGACGCCGGTGACGCGCGCCCCGCGCGCCGCGGCCATCAGCAGGGCGAGGCCGGAGCCGCAGCCGAGCCCCAGCACCCGAGAGCCCGCGCCGACCTCCAGGTGCTCGTACGCCGCCTCGTAGAGCGGCACCAGCATCCGTTCCTGGATCTCTGCCCAGTCACGGGCACGCGCCGCCGGATCCACCGGGGGCGCGGAAGCCGTGCGGGGGTGGTGCGGGACGAGCGTAGGAGTCATCGAAAAGCGCCCCAATCCGACGAGAGGTCAGCTGTGCCCTGAGTGACAGCCCCCGTGTACGTTCGCTCGCGCTCCCCCGTATGCCAGGGAACTGCGCATCCGTCCGTACGTCCAGGGGTCGCACCGCATTGCCTCGCATGCCCCGGTCGTGCGCCCCCGCGCCGATCGGTTCCGCATCCAGAGTGCAGCGGCCGTACGATTCCCGCCATGGCAAAGGCACCCGTCCTCACGCCGCAGGCGGAGGACTTCCCTCGCTGGTACCAGGACCTGATCAACAAGGCGGAGCTCGCCGACAACGGCCCGGTGCGCGGCACGATGGTGATCCGGCCGTACGGATACGGGCTCTGGGAGCGGATGCAGCAGGACCTGGACGCCCGGATCAAGGAGGCCGGGGCGTCCAACGCGTACTTCCCCCTCTTCATCCCGCAGTCGTACCTGACGAAGGAGGCGGAGCACGTCGAGGGCTTCGCCCCCGAACTCGCGGTCGTCACGCACGGCGGGGGCAAGGAGCTGGAGGAGCCGGTCGTCGTCCGCCCCACCTCGGAGACGATCATCAACGACTACTTCTCCAAGTGGGTGCAGAGCTACCGGGATCTGCCGCTGCTCATCAACCAGTGGGCGAACGTGGTCCGCTGGGAGATGCGGCCGAGGGTCTTCCTGCGCACGACCGAGTTCCTCTGGCAGGAGGGCCACACCGCCCACGCCACCTACGAGGAGGCCCGGGACTACGCAGCCCACATCCACCGGAACGTCTACGCACGCTTCATGACCGACGTCCTCGGCATCGACGTCGTGCTGGGCCGCAAGACCGCGAGGGAGCGCTTCGCCGGCGCCGTCAACACCCTGACGCTGGAAGCGATGATGGGCGACGGCAAGGCGCTCCAGATGGGCACGAGCCATGAGCTCGGCACGAACTTCTCCAAGGCCTTCAACACCACCTACCTGTCGAAGGACGGCAAGCAGGAACTGGTCTGGCAGACGTCCTGGGGCTCCTCCACGCGGATGATCGGCGGACTGATCATGTCGCACGGCGACGACAGCGGACTGCGCGTGCCACCCCGGCTGGCCCCCGTCCAGGCCGTCGTCCTCGCCATCAAGGGCGACGAGGCGGTGCTCGCGAAGGTCCGTGAGACCGGCGACCGGCTGAAGGCCGCGGGCATCCGGGTCCAGGTCGACGACCGCACGGACACCCCGTTCGGCCGCCGCGCCGTGGACTGGGAGCTCAAGGGAGTGCCGGTACGGATCGAGATCGGCCCGCGCGACCTGGAGAGCGGTACGGCGATGCTGGCCCGGCGCATCCCCGGAGGCAAGGAGCCCGTCGCGCTCGACGCGCTCGCCGGGCTGCTGCCCACGGTGCTGGAGGAGGACCAGGCGCTGCTGCTCCGCCAGTCGCGTGAACGCCGCGAGGCACGCACGGCCGAGGTGCGCACCGTCGAGGAGGCCGCCGAGGCCGCGGCCGCGGGAGGCTGGGCGCGGATCCCGTGGGCGGCACTGGGCACCGAGGGCGAGATCGCGCTCGCCGATCAGTCGGTGTCCGTACGGTGCCTGGTGGCGGAGGACGGGTCGGTGCCGGAGGGGGACGACGCCCCGGGTACGCTCGCGATCGTCGCGCGCGCCTACTGAGCGCGCTGAGCGCGCCCCCACCGTGCCATCCGCGCCTCCGGCGCACGGAAAGTGAGCACGCGCCCCTGGCTCATGCCTCCGGCACTGCCGCGTAGACGGCGTGGCTACGTACCACCTTGTTGTGAGCTGCGAGGCTTCTCCGCAGATCAGCGCACCCGCCCTCGTCAGGACGCATCAATGGCAACTGACGGGTACGTGCAAATTATTTGGGATGCCCCGGAATGGAACCCGCAGGGGGCCCGGCTCGTTATCACGACGTGAGCACGACACCACCTGTTCTCGCCGCAGAGCTGGCACAGGCGTGGGCCGACATTCAGCGGCACCACCCCGAGCTGCCCGATCTTGCCGCGCCAGAGTCACTGATCGGAGAGTCCTCGTCGGCCTGCGGGCACGAGCTCTCCTTCGAGCGACTGCTCCATGAGGCAGTCCACGGCATCGCCGCCGCCCGAGGAGTGCGGGACACCTCGCGCGCCGGCCGCTACCACAACCGCCGGTTCCTGGCGATCGCCGAGGAGATGGGCCTGGACCACCCGGAGGAGCCGCACCCGAGCAGCGGTTTCTCACTGGTCACGCTCACCCCCGAGGCGAAGCGGCGGTACCGCCCGACGATCGAGCGGCTGCAGCGCGCCCTCGCCGCGCACACGGTCGCCACCGCATCCGACACCAAGCGGACCTTCCGGGGCCCGGCCGCCAGGCACGGTTCGTCCGGCGGCGGCGTCCGGGTGAAGGCCGTCTGCGACTGCGGCAGGAACGTCCGGGTCGTTCCCTCCGTCCTCGCTCAGGCGCCGATCGTCTGCGGCGGCTGCGGGAAGCCCTTCCGCATCCCCGAGCCGGTGGCCGCGGCGAGCTGATCCGTCACCTTCCGAGGGCGGCGGGAGCGACCGGCCGGCCCCGGGCCCGGGGTCCCACGGCCTCGGGCCCGCCGGTCCGGATCCGTGTGGCACAATGTCTAGCTGTACTCGACAGTCGCATAGGACCCCTCTCTCCTCCGGCTGACGCGTCCATCGGGCCATCGGGTACCGCAACCCCACGCGGCATCTCGTTGTGCCCAACCACGTCAAATCCAGGAGAACCCACTCCCGTGGCAGTCAAGATCAAGCTGAAGCGTCTGGGCAAGATCCGTTCGCCTCACTACCGCATCGTCGTCGCCGACTCCCGTACCCGCCGTGACGGCCGGGCCATCGAGGAGATCGGTCTGTACCACCCGACGTACAACCCGTCGCGTATCGAGGTCGACTCGGAGCGTGCCCAGTACTGGCTGTCCGTCGGCGCCCAGCCGACCGAGCCGGTGCTCGCGATCCTCAAGCTCACCGGTGACTGGCAGAAGCACAAGGGCCTGCCCGCCCCGGAGAAGCCGCTGCTGGCCCCGGCGACGAAGGAAGACAAGCGTCGTTCCTTCGACGACTTCGCCAAGGCCATCGAGGGCGACGACGCCAAGGGTGACGCCATCACCCAGAAGTCGAAGAAGACCGAGAAGAAGGCGGACGAGGCCGAGGCCGCTCCCGCCGAGTCGACCGAGGCCTGAGCATGCTCGAGGAGGCTCTCGAGCACCTCGTGAAGGGCATCGTCGACAACCCCGAAGACGTGCAGGTGGCCTCCCGCAATCTGCGGCGCGGCCAGGTGCTCGAAGTTCGGGTGCACCCCGACGATCTCGGTAAGGTGATCGGCCGCAACGGCCGCACCGCTCGCGCCCTGCGCACCGTCGTGGGCGCCATCGGCGGCCGTGGTATCCGTGTCGACCTCGTCGACGTGGACCAGGTCCGCTGACTCGTTCGAAAACCGGCGTGGGCCGGGGAGGGCCTACCGGCCCGCCCCGGCCCGTCGTCGTATGACAGGAGCATCAAGCGTGCAGTTGGTAGTCGCACGGATCGGCCGAGCCCACGGCATCAAGGGCGAGGTCACCGTCGAGGTACGTACGGACGAGCCGGAGCTGAGGCTCGGCCCCGGAGCCGTGCTGGCCACCGAACCGGCCTCCGCCGGACCGCTGACCATCGAGACGGGGCGGGTGCACAGCGGCCGTCTGCTGCTGCGTTTCGAGGGCGTGAGGGACCGCAACGGTGCCGAGGCGCTGCGCAACACCCTGCTGATCGCCGAGGTCGACCCGGACGAGCGGCCGGACGAACCCGACGAGTTCTACGACCACCAGCTGATGGACCTGGACGTGGTGCTCGCCGACGGGACCGAGGTCGGCCGGATCATCGAGATCTCCCATCTGCCCTCGCAGGACCTCTTCATCGTCGAGCGCCCCGACGGCAGCGAGGTGATGATCCCGTTCGTCGAGGAGATCGTCACCGAGATCGATCTCGACGAGCAGAAGGCCGTCATCGACCCGCCGCCCGGACTCATCGACGACCGGGCGGAGATCGCGTCGTCGCGGGACGACGACGCCGGGGAAGGCGCCTGATGCGGCTCGACGTCGTCACGATCTTCCCCGAGTACCTGGAACCGCTGAACGTCTCGCTGGTCGGCAAGGCGCGGGCACGCGGACAGCTCGACGTCCATGTGCACGACCTGCGCCGGTGGACGTACGACCGGCACAGCACTGTCGACGACACCCCGTACGGCGGCGGCCCCGGCATGGTCATGAAGACCGAGCCCTGGGGCGACGCACTGGACGACACCCTCGCCGCCGGATACGAGTCGGGCGCGCACGCGCCCGCGCTCGTCGTGCCGACCCCCAGCGGCCGCCCGTTCACCCAGGAGCTCGCGGTCGAGCTGTCCGAGCGGCCCTGGCTGATCTTCACCCCTGCCCGCTACGAGGGCATCGACCGCCGGGTCATGGACGAGTACGCCACCCGGATACCGGTGTACGAGGTCTCCATCGGGGACTACGTGCTCGCCGGCGGCGAGGCGGCCGTCCTGGTCGTCACGGAGGCCGTGGCGCGGCTGCTGCCGGGCGTCCTCGGGAACGCCGAATCGCACCGCGACGACTCCTTCGCGCCCGGCGCCATGGCCAACCTCCTGGAGGGGCCCGTCTACACCAAGCCCCCGGTCTGGCGCGGCCACGGCATCCCCGACGTCCTGCTCAGCGGGCACCACGGCAGGATCGCGCGATGGCGGCGGGACGAGGCGTTCCGCCGCACGGTGCTGAACCGGCCCGACCTCATCGAGCGCTGCGACCCGTCGGCGTTCGACAAGAAGGACCGGGAGATCCTCTCCATCCTGGGCTGGGCACCCTCGCCCGACGGCCGATTTTGGCGCAGGCCGGAGGCCGTGGAAGAATAGGCCGCTGCCGTACGTCCGGCGTGCGCCCCTGCCACAGGGGGACACGACGCCCGCTCCGACGCCGCGGCTCCCATCTCATCTCCAGATACCGCTGATGACCTGTGGCATCGGTGAAGAAAGCAGACGAACATGTCGCACGTGCTCGATGTGGTCAACTCCGCCTCGCTGCGGACCGACCTCCCCGCCTTCCGTCCCGGTGACACCGTGAACGTCCACGTTCGCGTCATCGAGGGCAACCGCTCCCGTATCCAGCAGTTCAAGGGTGTCGTCATCCGCCGCCAGGGCTCTGGCGTCAGCGAGACCTTCACCGTCCGCAAGGTCTCCTTCTCCGTCGGCGTCGAGCGCACCTTCCCGGTGCACAGCCCGATCTTCGAGAAGATCGAGCTCGTCACGCGCGGTGACGTCCGTCGCGCCAAGCTCTACTACCTGCGTGAGCTGCGCGGCAAGGCTGCGAAGATCAAGGAGAAGCGCGAGAACTGAGCTCCGGCTCACACCCGCGCCCTGCTGCGGCCTCATACGGTTCTTACGGCGGCCGGATAGCATCTGGCCCCAATGGACACCGAAGCACAGCACACGGAGCGCGACCGCTCTTCCGCATCCGAGACCGAACGGTCCGGGGTCGAAGAGCGGTCGCGCTCCGTGCGCGTATCCCGGTGGCTCTCCTGGCTCTCCTGGCTTTCCTGGCGGCGGACCGGTCTGCTCGGCGGCGTCTGCGCCGTGTTCCTGCTGCTGCTCAGCCACTTCGTGGTGCAGCCGTTCCTGATCCCCAGCACCTCCATGGAGCCTGCCCTGGAGGTCGGTGACCGGGTGCTGGTGAACAAGCTGGCGTACCGCTTCGGTTCCGAGCCCCGGCGCGGGGACGTGGTCGTGTTCGACGGCACCGGATCCTTCGTGCAGGAGGGTGTGCGGGAGAATCCGGTCAGTGCACTGACGAGGGAGGCGTTCGCCTCCGTCGGCCTCGCGGAACCGTCCGAGACCGATTTCGTCAAACGTGTGGTGGGGGTGGGCGGCGACCGCGTGGTCTGCTGCGACAAGAGGGGGAGACTCGAGGTGAACGGCGTACCGGTCGACGAGCGCTATCTGTACGCCGGTGATGCCCCGTCCCAGGTCCGCTTCGACATCGTCGTACCCCAGGGCACCCTGTGGGTCATGGGTGACCACCGCAGCAAGTCCCGTGACTCCCGCGACCACTTGGGCGAGCCGGGAGGCGGAATGGTGCCCCTGGACAACGTGATCGGCCGCGCCGACTGGATCGGCTGGCCGGCCGGCCGCTGGTCCGTGCTGCGCCCGACCGGCGCCTTCGACCGTGTGGCCGCACCGGACGGCGCCCATGGGTAACCGCGGACGCCGTGCGAGCCACCGCTCCGACACCCGGCTGCCGACCGGCACCCGTCCGACGAACGGCGGCCGGACGCTCCCGGGTCGTGCGGAGCGGCGCAAGCTCGCGAAGAAGGTGAAACGCCGGCGTCAGCGGTCCGCCGTCAAGGAGATCCCGCTCCTCATCACCGTGGCGCTGCTGATCGCGCTGGTCCTCAAGACCTTCCTCGTCCAGGCGTTCGTGATCCCCTCCGGCTCGATGGAACAGACGATCCGGATCGACGACCGGGTGCTGGTGGACAAGCTGACGCCGTGGTTCGGCTCCCAGCCGGAGCGCGGAGACGTGGTCGTCTTCAAGGACCCCGGCGGCTGGCTCCAGGAGGAACAGGCCCCCCAGCAGGACGATCCGGTCGTCGTCAAGCAGGTCAAGGAGGCGCTGACCTTCATCGGTCTGCTCCCGTCCGACGACGAGCAGGACCTGATCAAGCGGGTCGTCGCGGTCGGCGGGGACACCGTCAAGTGCTGCGACCAGGACGGCCGGGTCACGGTCAACGGCGTACCGCTGAACGAGCCCTATCTCCACCCCGGCAACGCCCCCTCGACCCTGAGGTTCGAGGTACGGGTCGCGGCCGGACGCATCTTCGTGATGGGCGACCACCGCTCCAACTCGGCCGACTCGCGGGCTCATCTGGACGAGGAGTACGACGGCACGGTGTCCATGGACGAGGTCGTGGGGCGGGCCGTGGTGATCGCCTGGCCGCTCGGCCACTGGCGCGGGCTGGAGGAGCGCGAGACGTACGCGTCGGTGCCCGATACCCGTGGTGGTGCGACCGTCGCGCACGGCCCGTCGCATAGTGTGTCCAGTCAGGATCCGAACGGAATGATCCAGCTCCCGGGCTCTGCGGAACTCCCGCTCGCCCTGGGGGCGGTGGGCCTGCATCGTCTCCGGCACGGGGCGCGGCACGGAGCGAGGAGTGAATGTGGGGGACGTGGCGGTCGACGCGCGATCCGGACACGAAGAACCCGAAGACACTGATCCGGACGGGGCCCGCCCGCAGGGGGGTGGTGCCCGGGGGCACCGCTCCTTCTGGAAGGAGTTGCCGCTGCTGATCGGCATCGCGTTGGTGCTGGCGTTGTTGATCAAGACGTTTCTGGTGCAGGCGTTCTCGATTCCGTCGGATTCGATGCAGGACACGTTGCAGCGTGGTGACCGGGTGTTGGTGGACAAGTTGACGCCGTGGTTCGGTGGGGAGCCGGAGCGTGGTGAGGTGGTGGTGTTCCATGATCCGGGTGGCTGGCTGGACGGGGAGCCGACTCCTGAGCCGAATGTGGTGCAGAAGTTCCTGAGCTTCATCGGTCTGATGCCGTCGTCCGAGGAGAAGGATCTGATCAAGCGGACGATCGCGGTCGGTGGTGACACGGTGGAGTGCCGTAAGGGTGGTCCGGTGAGGGTCAATGGGACGGCGTTGGACGAGCCGTACATCTATCCCGGTGACACTCCCTGCGACGACATGCCCTTCGGACCGTTCAAGGTGCCGGACGGCAAGATCTGGGTGATGGGCGACCACCGCCAGAACTCGCAGGATTCGCGCTACAACCAGCAGCTGGCACACGACGGTTTCGTGCCGGTCGACGATGTCGTGGGGCGGGCCGTGGTGGTGGCCTGGCCGGTCGACCGCTGGGCGACGCTGCCGGTTGCGGACACCTTCGAGCAGCCTGGTCTGGGGGCCGCGGCGGCCGTGGCGCCCGGTGCGATCGGCCTCGCCGGGGCGGTGCCGATCGTGCTCTGGCGCAGGCGGAGGCCGGGAGGCCCTGGATCCCGCCCGTAAAGGCGACTGACGGTCGGTCACGAGCTGTTGCTCCATCAAAGCCGCCATCGGCTGAGCCCGGCTCGCGGCTCGGCTCGCGGCTCGGCTCGCGGCCCGGCCGGCCCGGAGGCGGCCCGGTCGCTCGGGCCATCCGGTATGCGCGATGATGGATTCGGTGCCGCTCGCCGGTACCGGAAGGCACTTGAACCGCCCCTCGGTCCACTCGGCGAGCACGCCGACCGAACCGGGGGGCGTTCGTCGGTGACGGGCGGGCCGGAGCGTCGGCGCCCGTCGGCGGGAAGGCGATCGGAGAACGGCAGTAGCCCTGCGGAACTCCCGCTCGTTGTTCGGTAGTGGGCCCGTGATTGGCGGGGCCCAGAGGGCAGGCGTTGACGCTGAGTGAGGAGCGGATGTGAGCGACGTGGCCGTCGGTGCACGATCTGGACATGGAGAGCCCGAGCAGAGGCCCGAGCAGTCCGCCGAATCTGCCTCCAGCACTGCGGGCGAGAGACAGGATCCGGAAGCGCCCGAGAGCGCGCACGCCGCGGACGGGGGCGACAGGACGGCGAGGAAGCCGCGCTCCTTCTGGAAGGAGTTGCCGCTGCTGATCGGCATCGCGTTGGTGCTGGCGTTGTTGATCAAGACGTTTCTGGTGCAGGCGTTTTCGATTCCGTCGGATTCGATGCAGGACACGTTGCAGCGTGGTGACCGGGTGTTGGTGGACAAGTTGACGCCGTGGTTCGGTGGGGAGCCGGAGCGTGGTGAGGTGGTGGTGTTCCATGATCCGGGTGGCTGGCTGGACGGGGAGCCGACTCCTGAGCCGAATGTGGTGCAGAAGTTCCTGAGCTTCATCGGTCTGATGCCGTCGTCCGAGGAGAAGGATCTGATCAAGCGGACGATCGCGGTCGGTGGTGACACGGTGGAGTGCCGTAAGGGTGGTCCGGTGAGGGTCAATGGGACGGCGTTGGACGAGCCGTACATCTATCCCGGTGACACTCCCTGCGACGACATGCCCTTCGGACCGTTCAAGGTGCCGGACGGCAAGATCTGGGTGATGGGCGACCACCGCCAGAACTCCCGGGACTCCCGCTATCACACCGAGGACGCGAACAAGGGCTTCGTGCCGGTCGACGATGTCGTGGGGCGGGCCGTGGTGGTGGCCTGGCCGGTCGACCGCTGGGCGACGCTGCCGGTTCCGGACACCTATGACCAGCCTGGTCTGGGGGCCGCGGCGGCCGTGGCGCCCGGTGCGATCGGCCTCGCCGGGGCGGTGCCGTTCGTGCTCTGGCGCAGGCGGAGGCTGACGAGCGACCGTACCGCCGGGTAGGGTGCCGCTCGGATCAGCGATCGTCGGTCTCCGAGGTGGGGAGCGCTGGGATGAGCGGAACAGGACGTACGGAAAGCGGCCACGGCCGGCGCGGCAGCGTGCTGTCGGGGCTGGCCGTGGCTGTGGGCTGTGTGCTCTTCCTCGGTGGGTTCGTCTGGGGGGCACTGATCTACCAGCCGTACACGGTGCCCACCGACTCGATGTCCCCGACCGTGAAGCCCGGCGACCGGGTGCTGGCACAGCGGATCGACGGTTCCGAGGTGCGGCGCGGTGATGTCGTCGTCTTCACCGACAAGGTGTGGGGCGACGCCCCGATGGTGAAGCGGGTGGTCGGCGTCGGCGGCGACAAGATCGCGTGCTGCGATGCCGGCGGCCGGATGAGCGTCGACGGACAAGCGGTCGAAGAACCGTATCTGCGGGGCGAGGGGCCGGCCTCGCCGACCGGATTCACCGTCACCGTGCCCAAGGGGCACCTCTTCCTCCTCGGCGACGAGCGCATGGGCTCCCTGGACTCCCGTTCGCATCTGCAGGACACGGCGCAGGGCTCCGTGCCGCGTGAGGCCGTCAGCGCCCGGCTGGACGCCGTCGCCTGGCCGATGGAGGGGCTGGTGGAGCGACCGCGGAGCTTCGCGGAGCTGCCCGGCGGGATCTCGCAGCCAGGGCCCATCCGGCTGGTGATCGGGGCCGTGGTGATCGGCGCCGTGCTGATCCTGGGCGGCGCTGCGTACGGGCCGCTCGCGCGGGCGCTCGGCCGCGGGAAGAAGCCCGCCGCCCGCAGCAGGGTCACCGCGGGTGTCTGAGGAGCAGCGGGAGGGCCCTGCCTCCCGTGACGCCAGGGGTGAGCCCGGGCGGGAGCTGCGCCGGGTCGCCCGGGTGGTGCTCCTCGATCCCCGGGACCGCATTCTTCTGCTGCACGGCTTCGAGCCGGACGATCCGGCCGACGACTGGTGGTTCACGCCCGGTGGCGGGGTCGAGGGCGCGGAGACCCGCGCGGAGGCCGCGCTGCGCGAGGTGGCCGAGGAGACGGGAATCACAGACGTCGAGCTGGGGCCGGTGATCTGGCAGCGCGAGTGCTCGTTCCCGTTCGACGGGCGGCGCTGGGACCAGGACGAGTGGTACTACCTGGCACGTACCCGGCAGACGGCCACGAGCCTCACCGGCCTGACGTGGCTGGAGCGGCGCAGCGTAGCGGGCCTGAGGTGGTGGACCTCCGCCGAACTGTCGGCGGCGCGTGAGACGGTGTACCCGACCAGACTCGCCGAGCTGCTGCGCACGCTGCTCGTCGAGGGTCCTCCGAGTGCACCGGTGGTTCTGGCCCGGGAAATCGTCTAGGGACGTACGGGGCTGGCGCACAATAGGGGGACGCACGGCTGAAGGGGAACATGCCATGAGCGCCGAGGACCTCGAGAAGTACGAGACCGAGATGGAGCTGAAGCTCTACCGGGAGTACCGCGACGTCGTCGGTCTGTTCAAATACGTGATCGAGACCGAGCGTCGTTTCTATCTCACCAACGACTACGAGATGCAGGTGCACTCGGTGCAGGGTGAGGTCTTCTTCGAGGTCTCGATGGCGGATGCCTGGGTCTGGGACATGTACAGGCCGGCCAGGTTCGTCAAGCAGGTCCGGGTGCTCACGTTCAAGGACGTGAACATCGAGGAGCTGAACAAGAGCGACCTGGAGCTTCCGGGAGGCTGAGCCTTCGCACTCCCGCCGGGTGACGCGGGTGAGGGCTGAGCGGTGTGTGGAGGCTGAGCCGTCTCGCTCGTGTGGGTGACGGAGTTATCCACAATCGGTCGGTTGTCCACCAAGATCCATTCGCTCGGTCCGCGCGCGGCACAGTCGGTGCCGGAGGTGGTGCCGAGATGAACGCGACGGGGGCACTGGGGCGGTACGGCGAGGAGCTGGCGGCCCGCCGGCTCGCCGAAGCCGGAATGGCCGTTCTGGCACGGAACTGGCGGTGCGGGCGGACCGGCGAGATCGACATCGTCGCCCGGGACGGCGAGACGATGGTCGTCTGCGAGGTCAAGACCCGCAGAGGCGGGCCAGGAGGGCGGGAGCCCTTCGAGCACTCGATGGCAGCGATCACACCCGCCAAGGCGGACCGGCTCAGACAGCTGGCGGCCTGCTGGCTGGAGCGGTACGGCGGACCACCACCCCCGGGCGGCGTGCGGATCGATCTGATCGGGGTGGTCCTGCCCCGGCGCGGCGCGCCCCAGGTCGAGCATGCGCAGGGGGTGGCCTGATGGGATTCGCGCGTACGTGCTCGGTGGCGCTCGTGGGCGTCGAGGGCGTCGTCGTCGAGGTCCAGGCCGACCTGGAGCCGGGGGTGGCGGCCTTCACCCTGGTCGGACTGCCCGACAAGAGCCTGGTGGAGAGCCGGGACCGGGTCAGGGCGGCCGTCGTCAACTCGGACGCGGAATGGCCGCAGAAGAAGCTCACGGTCGGCCTCAGCCCCGCCTCCGTGCCCAAGAGCGGCAGCGGCTTCGATCTCGCCGTCGCCTGCGCGGTGCTGGGAGCGGCGGAGCGTATCGACCCGAGGGCGATCGCCGATCTGGTGCTCGTCGGCGAGCTCGGTCTCGACGGCAGGGTGCGGCCCGTGCGCGGGGTGCTTCCCGCGGTCCTCGCCGCGGCCGAGGCCGGCTACGAGCAGGTGGTCGTTCCGGAGCGGACCGCCGGCGAGGCCTCGCTCGTGCCCGGCGTCTCGGTCCTCGGGGTGCGGAGCCTGCGCCAGCTCATCGCCGTGCTCAATGACGAGCCCGTGCCCGAGGAGGAGCCCGACGGCGCGGGCCGGCCGGACGCCATGCTGGCCGGACTGATGGTGCCCGGCGCCGGGGTCGGCACGGGGCTCGCCGCCGGAGCGGGTCGCGGCGAGGGGCCCTGGCCCGACCTCGCGGACGTGGCCGGGCAGTATGTCGCGCGCACCGCTCTGGAGGTCGCGGCGGCCGGGAGCCACCACCTGCTGCTCCAGGGACCGCCGGGCGCCGGCAAGACCATGCTGGCGGAGCGGCTGCCGGCCGTGCTGCCGCCGCTGACCCGGCAGGAGTCCCTGGAGGTCACCGCCGTCCATTCGGTCGCGGGCATCCTGCCGCCCGGCGAGCCCCTGGTGCGTACGCCGCCGTACTGCGCCCCGCACCATTCGGCGACGATGCAGTCCCTCGTCGGCGGCGGCCAGGGTCTGGCGAGACCCGGAGCGGTGTCCCTGGCGCACCGCGGTGTCCTGTTCCTCGACGAGGCCCCCGAGTTCTCCGGCAAGGCGCTCGACGCGCTCCGCCAGCCGCTCGAATCCGGGCATGTGGTCGTCGCGCGCAGCGCGGGAGTGGTCCGGCTGCCCGCCCGCTTCCTCATGGTGCTGGCGGCCAACCCCTGCCCCTGTGGCCGGCACACCCTGCACGGCTCCGGATGCGACTGCCCCGCCTCGCTGATCCGGCGCTACCAGGCCCGGCTGTCCGGACCCCTGCTCGACCGGGTCGACCTGCGCGTCCAGGTGGAGCCGGTCAACCGGGCAGACCTGATGGGACAGGGCGCACGAGGGGAAACCTCCGCGGCCGTCGCCGCCCGGGTCGGCGAGGCGAGAGCCAGAGCGGCCGACCGGCTCGACGGCACACCGTGGAGCGTCAACAGCGAGGTGCCCGGGCACGAGCTGCGTACCCGCTGGCAGGTGGCCCCGGGCGCGCTCGCCGCGGCCGAGCGGGACATGGAGCGGGGGCTGCTCACCGCCCGTGGCCTGGACCGCGTGCTCCGCGTGGCCTGGACGATCGCCGACCTCGCGGGCCGCGCCCGGCCCACCGCCCAGGACGTGGACCTGGCCCTGGAACTGCGCACGGGCATCGCCAGGGGCGTCCCGGTGGGCATCGGAGCCGAGCGGTGAGCGGGAGCGCGTGGCCGGAGGGCGGGACATGACGGCGGGAGTGAGTGACGAGGAGCGGATGGCACGTGCGGCGTTGACGCGGGTCGTCGAACCGGGTGATGAGCGCGCGGGGAGGTGGCTCGCGCGCCATGGGGCCGTGGAGCTGATGGCACGGCTCACCGCTCCGGCGCTGCCCGAAGGCACGCTGCCGGGAGCGGGGGAGCGGCGCGTCGAGGGCTATCGGATCCGGGCGGCGGCGGCCTGCCCGGAGCGCGACCTCGACACGGTGGCGGCGGCCGGCGGCCGTTTCCTCTGCCCGGGCGACCCGGAATGGCCGGGACAGCTGGACGACCTGGGGGAGGCGAGACCGGTCGGGCTCTGGGTGCGGGGACGCCCCGACCTGCGGATATGGGCGCTGCGTTCGGTCGCGGTGGTGGGCGCCAGAGCCTGCACCCCGTACGGCGCCCATATCGCCTCGAGCCTCGGCACGGGCCTCGCCGAGCGCGGCTGGGTCGTCGTCTCCGGCGCGGCCCACGGGGTCGACGGCGCGGCCCACCGGGGTGCGCTGGCCGCGGGTGGTGCGACGGTCGCGGTGCTGGCCTGCGGTGTCGACGTCGTCTATCCACGGGCCCATGCGGAGTTGGTCGGCCGCATCGTGGAACAGGGGCTGGTGATCGCCGAGTTGCCGCCCGGCGCCCATCCGACCCGCGGCAGATTCGTGACGCGGAACAGGGTGATCGCGGCCCTGACCCGGGGCACGGTCGTCGTGGAGGCCGAATACCGGAGCGGTTCGCTGGTCACCGCCCGCGCCGCGCAGCGCCTCGGCCGCTTCACCATGGGCGTCCCGGGCCCGGTGACCAGCGGACTCTCCGCGGGAGTGCATGAACTGCTGCGGGCGGAGGCCGTGCTGGTCACCGACGCCGACGAAGTGGTCGAGCTGGTCGGCGACATCGGGGACCTCGCCCCGGCGCGCCGGGGACCCGTGCTCCCGAGGGACCTTCTCCGCCCCGGCTGCGCACGGATCCTGGACGCCCTCCCGGCCAGAGGCGCCCTCGGCGGGCCCGATCTCGCCCGGCGGGCCGGGACCACACCCGACGAGGCGCTCGCCAGGCTGTACGAACTGCACTCGCTGGGTTTCGTCGAACGGCACGGCGATCACTGGCAGTTGGCGACGGCCGCGACACCGGGGTCGAACGCACGGCGAGGCGGTACTTGACCTGGCGCATTCGGGTGAAAAGGTGATGCCGATGACCCTCGCGGCCCACTCGGTGACACCGGGAGGGCCGGCGCGTTCGGCGTCGGCCCTCGTTCGAAGGTGTGGCCGACGGTACATACCCGCGGAGGCGCGATACGCCGCTGTTCGCGCACCGCAATCCTTCAGTCACGCTACGCTCACCAGGTTCACCGCCCAGCCATCGGCACAGACAACCCGTCCCTACACACTCCACAGCAGAACGGCTCAAGGCAACGCATGCCCCAGCACACCTCCGGGTCTGACCACGCGGCAGTGCCCCCCGCCGCCCGTGGCACCGTGCGGCCGCCCGCGCCGTCGTCGCTCGAAGAGCTGTGGCGGTCCTACAAGACCACGGGCGACGGCAGGTTGCGGGAGCAGCTGATCCTGCACTACTCACCGCTGGTGAAGTACGTCGCGGGCCGGGTGAGCGTCGGGCTGCCGTCCAACGTCGAGCAGGCGGACTTCGTCTCCTCCGGAGTCTTCGGCCTCATCGACGCGATCGAGAAGTTCGACATCGAGCGCTCGATCAAGTTCGAGACGTACGCGATCACCCGCATCCGGGGCGCCATGATCGACGAACTCCGGGCGCTGGACTGGATCCCCCGATCCGTGCGGCAGAAGGCGCGCAATGTGGAGCGCGCCTACGCCACGCTGGAGGCGCAACTGCGGCGGACCCCCTCGGAGGGCGAGGTCGCCTCGGAGATGGGCATCTCGCTGGAGGAACTGCACTCCGTCTTCAGCCAGTTGTCCCTGGCGAACGTCGTGGCGCTGGAAGAGCTGCTCCACGTCGGCGGCGAGGGCGGCGACCGGCTCAGTCTGATGGACACGCTGGAGGACACCGCTGCCGACGACCCGGTCGAGGTCGCCGAGGGCCGCGAGCTGCGCCGGCTGCTCGCCCGCGCCATCAACACCCTCCCCGACCGTGAGAAGACCGTCGTCACCCTCTACTACTACGAGGGCCTCACCCTGGCCGAGATCGGCAACGTCCTGGGCGTCACCGAGAGCCGGGTCAGTCAGATCCACACCAAGTCGGTGCTGCAGCTCAGGGCGAAGCTGGCCGACGTCGGCCGATGACGCCCTGCGCGACGCCGGGGAGTCCTTCCCTGCCCCACCCCCGGATGGCGCCCCGGTCGTAGAGTAGGCGCGTGCCCAGGATTCGAGCGGCCTCCGTGGCCGAGCACCGGACCATGCAGCGAGGCGCCCTGCTGGACGCCGCGCGTTCCCTGCTGTCCGAAGGTGGTACGGAGGCGCTGACCTTCCCCGCCCTCGCCGAGCGCACGGGCCTCGCCAGGTCCTCGGTGTACGAGTACTTCCGCTCCCGCGCCGCGGTCGTCGAAGAGCTCTGCGCCGTCGACTTCCCGGTCTGGGCGGCCGAGGTCGAGGCCGCCATGGAGGGGGCCGAGACGCCCGAGGGCAAGGTCGAGGCGTATGTGCGCCAGCAGCTGGAACTGGTCGGCGACCGGCGCCACCGGGCCGTCGTCGCGATCTCCGCGAGCGAGCTGGACGACGGCGCCAGGGAGAAGATCCGCGCAGCGCACGGCGGGCTCGTCGCGATGATCGTGGAGGCGCTCGGGGAACTGGGCCATCAGCAGCCGCGGTTGGCCGCCATGCTCCTCCAGGGCGTCGTGGACGCCGCGGTCCGGCGCATCGAGCTCGGTGCGGCCGAGGACCCCTCCGCCATCTCCGAGGCCGCGGTCTCGATGGCGCTGCGTGGCGTCCTGGGCGACTGAGCCTGCCCGTCCCACCCGCCCCAGCCGTCCCGGCCGCCACGCGGAGCTGATCCGTCCCGTCCGGACAGGCTCGCGGACGCCGCAGCGCCCTGTGCGACCAGGCCGCGGCCACGGCGAGCACCAGTGCCTGGACCGGGTCCCCATCCGCCATGCCCGCCCGAGCCACGACCGCCGACGCCGCGGCCGGGCCGGCGGGAGCTCCGTGCGGCACCGGCACCCCGAAGACGGGCAGCAGCCGGGACGGCCCCCGGCGCAGGGCCGCCGGAGGGAGCAACGACAGCGGGTCGAGGTACTGCTCGCCGCGGCGCAGACCCCAGTGCAGACACCCCTGCGGGCAGTGCGAGGGCCCGTCCGCCAGAACGGCCACCACCTGGTTCTCGGCCACCTCGGTCCCCGGCGGGACCAGCGGGCGCACCGGCTCATAGGTGGTGCGCAGCGGAGGGTCACCCGTGCCCGTCAGGGCGATCGAGAGCACCCCGCGCCCTGCCACCGCCCCCGCGAAGGACACCCGCCCCGGCGCCGCCGCACGCACTTCCGTACCCGCAGGCGCCGCCAGGTCGACACCGCGGTGGCCCCGCCCATATGCCGAGGCCGGCGGCTCCCAGCCCCGGACCACCGCGGGGCGCGGCGGACCCACCGGCCAGTCCGCCGCCCATGCCGCCCCACCCGGCAGCAGCACCAGCAGCACGGCCGCCAGCGCGATCGTCACGACCCGTACGCGATTCATGACTCAGACGGTCCCTCAAACCGCCCATCCACGCTGATCATGGTCCGGATCTGTGGACAACCGGCCGGTTGTGGACAGCGCCGTCACCCGGCACCGCGGCGGTCCCGTACACTTCTTCTGGCGATCCGGGTCACCGGGTCGACTTCGCACGCCCCGCCACCACCCTCGTTCGCGGTCGGTGGCCGCGCTCCTCGGTCCCTTGTGGCACGGCGCGTCGGGGCGTCAGGACATAACCGAGAAAACTCAAGGAGATACGGCCATGGCCGTCGTCACGATGCGGGAGCTGCTGGAGAGCGGCGTCCACTTCGGTCACCAGACCCGTCGCTGGAACCCGAAGATGAAGCGCTTCATCTTCACCGAGCGCAACGGCATCTACATCATCGACCTGCTCCAGTCGCTGTCGTACATCGACCGCGCCTACGAGTTCGTCAAGGAGACCGTCGCCCACGGCGGCTCCATCATGTTCGTCGGTACCAAGAAGCAGGCGCAGGAAGCCATCGCCGAGCAGGCGACCCGCGTCGGCATGCCCTACGTCAACCAGCGCTGGCTCGGCGGCATGCTCACCAACTTCTCCACCGTCTACAAGCGCCTTCAGCGTCTGAAGGAGCTCGAGGCGATCGACTTCGAGGACGTGGCCGCCTCCGGCCTCACCAAGAAGGAGCTCCTGGTCCTCTCCCGCGAGAAGACCAAGCTGGAGAAGACCCTCGGTGGTATCCGCGAGATGCAGAAGGTGCCGAGCGCCGTCTGGATCGTCGACACCAAGAAGGAGCACATCGCCGTCGGTGAGGCGCGCAAGCTCCACATCCCGGTCGTCGCGATCCTCGACACCAACTGCGACCCCGACGAGGTCGACTACAAGATCCCGGGCAACGACGACGCGATCCGCTCCGTCACCCTGCTCACCCGCGTGATCGCCGACGCCGTCGCCGAGGGCCTCATCGCCCGCTCCGGCGTCGCGACCGGCGACTCGAAGCCGGGCGACAAGGCCGCGGGCGAGCCGCTGGCCGAGTGGGAGCGCGACCTGCTCGAGGGCGAGAAGAAGGCCGACGAGACCCCGGCCGACGAGACCCCGGCCGACGAGACCCCGGCCGCCGAGGGCACCCCGGCCGCCGAGGCCGAGAAGCCGGCCGAGGCTGCTGCCGAGGCCCCCGCCGAGGCTCCGGCCGAGGCTCCGGCTGCGGACGCCGAGCAGGCCTGACACCCAGGTTCGGATGTTGACGGCGGGGGCCCACGAAGCCCCCGCCGTTGACCCGTAGATCGTTCGAATCTTCGACTTCAGCTCTTCGACTTCAGAGAGATTCACAGACATGGCGAACTACACCGCCGCTGACGTAAAGAAGCTCCGCGAGCTCACCGGCGCGGGCATGATGGACTGCAAGAAGGCGCTCGACGAGGCCGACGGCAACGTCGACAAGGCCGTCGAGGCACTGCGCATCAAGGGCCAGAAGGGCGTCGCCAAGCGCGAGGGCCGCTCCGCCGAGAACGGCGCCGTGGTCTCCCTGATCGCCGAGGACAACACCTCCGGTGTCATCCTCGAGCTGAAGTGCGAGACGGACTTCGTCGCCAAGGGTGAGAAGTTCCAGGCCGTCGCGGGTGCGCTCGCCGCTCACGCCGCCAAGACCGCCCCGGCCGACATCGCCGCGCTGCTCGGCTCCGAGATCGAGCCCGGCAAGACCGTCCAGGCGTACGTCGACGAGGCCAACGCCAACCTCGGCGAGAAGATCGTCCTGGACCGCTTCGCGCAGTTCTCCGGCGCCTTCGTCACGGCCTACATGCACCGCACCATGCCCGACCTGCCCCCGCAGATCGGTGTTCTGGTCGAGCTCGACAAGCCGAACCCCGAGATCGCCAAGGGCGTCGCGCAGCACATCGCCGCCTTCGCGCCGAAGTACCTCTCCCGTGAGGACGTTCCGGCCGAGGTCGTCGAGTCCGAGCGTCGCGTCGCCGAGGAGACCACCCGCGCCGAGGGCAAGCCCGAGGCCGCGCTCCCGAAGATCGTCGAAGGTCGCATCAACGGCTTCTTCAAGGACGCCACCCTCCTTGGCCAGCCGTACGCGCTCGACAACAAGAAGTCCGTCCAGCAGATCCTGGACGAGGCCGGTGTCGCCCTGAAGCGCTTCTCGCGCATCAAGGTCGGCATCTGAGCCGGTACGCGATCGACACGGGATCCCGCTAGGGTTTCCCAGCAGTCGTCGGCCGCGTGGACGCCGGACGACCGCAGATCTGACGAGGAGGCCATTGCCGCAGGGACACCAGCACCCACCGGCAATGGCCTTCTTCGTATGTGCACGAGGAGATCTCCATGAACAAGGGCGCGGACGCCAATCCGGCTGCCGACGACAACAGCGACCACACCGGCCAGAAAGCCGGCCGCTTCATGCTGAAGCTGTCCGGGGAAGCCTTCTCCGGCGGCGGCGGCCTGGGCGTCGACCCCGACGTCGTACACGCCATCGCACGGGAGATCGCCGCGGTCGTCCGTGACGGCGCGGAGATCGCGGTCGTCATCGGCGGCGGCAATTTCTTCCGCGGCGCCGAACTCCAGGTGCGCGGCATGGACCGGGCACGGTCCGACTACATGGGCATGCTCGGTACGGTCATGAACTGCCTCGCCCTCCAGGACTTCCTGGAGAAGGAGGGGATCGACTCCCGCGTCCAGACGGCCATCACCATGGGCCAGGTCGCGGAGCCGTACATTCCGCTGCGGGCGGTGCGCCACCTGGAGAAGGGTCGCGTCGTCATCTTCGGCGCCGGTATGGGCATGCCCTACTTCTCCACCGACACCACCGCGGCCCAGCGCGCCCTGGAGATCGACGCCGAAGCCCTGCTCATGGGCAAGAACGGGGTCGACGGGGTGTACGACTCGGACCCGAAGGCCAACCCGGACGCCGTGAAGTTCGACGCGCTGGAGTACGGGGAGGTGCTCGCCCGCAACCTGAAGGTCGCCGACGCCACCGCCATCACGCTCTGCCGCGACAACAATCTGCCGATCCTCGTCTTCGAACTGCTCGCCGCAGGCAATATCGCGCGGGCGGTCCGGGGTGAGAAGATCGGCACGCTCGTGAGCGACCGGGGCACCCGGGCCTGACCCTGGGCGCCACCCTCCGGGATGGACAAAGCCCTGCCGGTCGGACACCGTGCAGGAAAAGACGCGCCGCCAAGTTTTCACCGGCCTCGTACTCGTGACGCGACATCGGGACACGGAATCGTGGAGCGGACCCGCAACGCGGATTCGCCACGCGTATCCGTGAACCGGACCGTCACCCGTACACGCCGGGCCCACCAAGACACGCAGGAGCAAGTGGTGATCGAAGAGACCCTCCTCGAGGCCGAGGAGAAGATGGAGAAGGCCGTCCTGGTCGCCAAGGAGGACTTCGCCGCGATCCGCACCGGGCGTGCGCACCCGGCGATGTTCAACAAGATCGTGGCCGACTACTACGGCGCGCTGACGCCGATCAACCAGCTCGCCTCCTTCTCGGTGCCGGAGCCGCGCATGGCCGTGGTGACGCCGTTCGACAAGAGCGCGCTGCGCAACATCGAGCAGGCGATCCGGGACTCCGACCTGGGCGTCAACCCCAGCAACGACGGCAACATCATCCGGGTGGTGTTCCCCGAGCTCACCGAGGAGCGCCGCCGTGAGTTCATCAAGGTCGCCAAGGGCAAGGCCGAGGACTCCCGGATCTCGATCCGCTCCGTGCGCCGCAAGGCCAAGGAGGCCATCGACAAGCTGATCAAGGACGGCGAGGTCGGCGAGGACGAGGGCCGTCGTGCGGAGAAGGAGCTCGACGACACCACCGCGAAGTACGTCGCGCAGGTGGACGAGCTGCTCAAGCACAAGGAAGCCGAGCTGCTCGAGGTCTGATGAACGACTCTTCCTGGGGGGCCCCGCCGAGCGCCGGCTACTGGGGCCCGCCCGACCAGGGGGCTGCCCCGGCGGGTCCCGCATACGATGAGCTTGTCGCCCAGCAAACTCGGCCCATGCCCATCGTGCCGGACGATCCCGACGCAGGTAGAGACGCTGAGGACCGCGAAAACCGCGACCGGGGGGCCGCTCGGCCGAGTGGCCCCCTGTTCCGTGACGAGATGCCGCAGGAGCCCATGCCCAGCCCCCCGCCGCCTGCGGCTTCCCAGCCGTCGCAGCCGCCGCAGAAGAAGCGCGCCGGCCGCGATCTTCGTGCTGCGATAGGGGTCGGCGTCGGGCTCGGGGCGGTGATCATCGCCGCGCTGTTCGTCGTCAAGGCCGTGTTCGTGGGCGTGATCGCGGTCGCCGTGGTCGTCGGCCTCTGGGAGCTCACCTCCCGCCTTCAGGAGCGCAAGGGCATCAAGGCGCCCCTGGTACCGCTCGCGGTGGGCGGTGCGGCGATGGTCGTGGCCGGCTATGTGCGAGGAGCCGAGGGCGCCTGGGTGGCCATGGCCCTCACCGGGCTCGCGGTGCTGGTCTGGCGGATGACCGAACCGCCCGAGGGCTACCTCAAGGACGTCACGGCCGGGCTGTTCGCCGCGTTCTACGTGCCGTTCCTGGCCACGTTCGTCGCGATGATGCTCACCGCCGACGACGGCCCCCAGCGCGTCTTCACCTTCCTCCTGCTGACGGTCGTCAGCGACACCGGCGCGTACGCGATCGGCTGGCGTTTCGGCAAGCGCAAGCTCGCACCGCGCATCAGCCCCGGGAAGACCCGCGAGGGTCTTGTCGGAGCCGTGGCGTTCGGGATGGCGGCGGGCGCCCTGTGCATGCCGCTCCTGATCGACGGCGGCACCTGGTGGCAGGGCCTGCTCCTCGGGCTCGCGGTCGCCGTCAGCGCGACCCTGGGCGACCTGGGCGAGTCGATGATCAAGCGGGACCTGGGCATCAAGGACATGGGCACGCTGCTGCCGGGCCACGGCGGCATCATGGACCGGCTGGACTCGCTGCTGCCGACGGCGCCGGTGGTGTGGCTGCTCTTCGTGGTGTTCGTCGGCGCCGGCTGAGCGGGGATTTCCGGAGCAGGGGCTCGTCGTCCACGGGACGGTGGGCCCCTTTCTCGTTCTCCTCGGGAGGCCCTTCTGTCGTCTCCGACCGTCTCCGACCGCCCCCCATGGCCGCCCGCCGGCCGTGCCTCGGCGGTGACGAGGGCTGTCCTCGGGAGCCCCGGGCCTCCATGCTGGGCCGGAGCCGGAGTAGCCGGAGTAGCCGGTGCCGGGGCGACAGGGGGCTGAGCATGCCGAGGCGGATCGTCTGCGGAGCGGGACTGCTGGCCGTACTCATGACCATGACGAGCTGTGCGACGGACGGCGGCGACGCCGCGGAACCCTCGCCCTCCACCAGGTCCGGCTCGTCGGCACCGGTCGCCACCACCGGCACACCGGTGCCCGGCACACCAGCGCCCAGCCCGACGTCGGACCCGGCGACCACGCCCGACAGGCACTCCGTGCTCGTCACGTTCACCGAGAGCGGCGGCATCGACGGTCGGCACAACTCCCTCGTCGTGTACGAGGACGGCCGCTTCCTTCGCGTGGCACCCCGGTCGCCCGACCGCCCAGGCCGGATGACCCCGGCCGACCTGGCCGCACTGCGCGCCGCCCTGGACGACGTGGACTTCACCCGCCTGCCGTCCCGCCCCACCGGGCCGCCCGTCATGGACGGCCTCACCCGCGTAGTGGTCCACGACGGCCACACCGCGGTCGACGACGGCACCGACACCCCTGCGGCGCTGGCCGACGTCTACGCGGCGCTGCCGCCCCTGACCTGACGGTCACCGCTGCCTCGTCCCGTTCCTTCGGAATGCGTACCGGCCATGCTGGAGGCACGCTGGAAGGGCGGCTTCTGAGGCCTCCCTACCAGTGATGATGCTCAACTCTGGGTATACCGCAGCTTCGTCGGCCGGCGCGGCGACGGGGGACGTCATCGCCCTCCTGTGCCTCCTCCCCAGCCAGCGGTACGGGAAGGCTCAACAGTTCGGAAGGGCGGTCGCCATGCATTGCTATGACTGCGCCACTGACGCGCTCCGACCGGTACAGGCTGTCGCTGTAGCCACGTGCGCCCGATGCGGTGCCGGGGTGTGCCGCACGCATCTGCATGTCACCAGCGATCCGGTGTCCGGTGTGCCCAACCCCCCGCCCAGGCCCGAAGCCAGACGACTGACGTGCGGCGTGTGCTACTCAGCGGAGAGCGCGGCCGCCGCTCCTGCCTGAGTGCCCCGCAGGCAGGGCTCGCCCCCTGCGCAGAACCCGGGACCACTCTCTGACCTGCGTGGACGCTCGATGGGAAGGCTCGGTCCGGGCCGCCCGCGGGTCGTCGTAGGAGGGCCGGACGGCCGGAGACGGCCAATGACGACCACCGCGCGCGGATGAGGCCCTGGGCCGGGCGAGTGGATCTGCGACACTGGTACGGCCATGCCTAAGCCCGGAGAACTCACTTTCGTCGCCCCCCGCGGAGCCAAGAAGCCCCCGCGGCACCTCGCCGACCTGTCGCCCGCAGAGCGCAAGGACGCTGTCGCCGCCATCGGCGAGAAGCCGTTCCGCGCCAAGCAGCTGTCGCAGCACTACTTCGCGCGGTACGCCCACGACCCCGCCCAGTGGACCGACATCCCCGCGGCCGCGCGCGAGCGGCTCGCGTCGGAGCTGCTGCCCGACCTGATGTCCGTCGTCCGGCACATCTCCTGCGACGACGACACCACCCGCAAGACGTTGTGGCGGCTCCACGACGGCACGCTCGTCGAGTCCGTGCTGATGCGCTACCCGGACCGGGTCACGATGTGCATCTCCTCGCAGGCCGGCTGCGGTATGAACTGCCCGTTCTGCGCCACGGGCCAGGCCGGGCTCGACCGCAACCTGTCCACCGCCGAGATCGTGCACCAGATCGTCGACGGCATGCGCGCCCTGCGCGACGGAGAGGTCCCCGGAGGCCCGGCGCGGCTGTCCAACATCGTGTTCATGGGCATGGGCGAGCCCCTGGCCAACTACAAGCGGGTCGTCGGGGCCGTCCGCCGGCTCACCGACCCCGAGCCGGACGGGCTCGGCCTCTCCCAGCGAGGAATCACCGTCTCCACCGTCGGCCTGGTCCCGGCGATGCTGCGGTTCGCCGACGAGGGCTTCAAGTGCAGGCTCGCCGTCTCGCTGCACGCCCCGGACGACGAGCTGCGCGACACTCTCGTCCCGGTCAACACGCGCTGGAAGGTGCGGGAGGTCCTGGACGCCGCATGGGAGTACGCGGAGAAGTCCGGCCGCCGCATCTCCATCGAGTACGCCCTGATCCGCGACATCAACGACCAGGCATGGCGCGGTGACCTGCTCGGCCGTCTCCTCAAGGGCAAGCGGGTGCACGTCAACCTGATCCCGCTCAACCCGACGCCGGGTTCGAAGTGGACGGCCTCCCGTCCCGAGGACGAGAAGGCCTTCGTCGAGGCGATCGCCGCCCATGGCGTACCCGTGACCGTCCGGGACACCCGGGGCCAGGAGATCGACGGAGCCTGCGGACAGCTCGCGGCCTCCGAGCGCTAGAACCCCGCCCGAAGGGCCCATGTAATCTGGGCTCGAAACATCTTCATATTCCGACAGGGGAGCGCCACAGCGCTGAGAGTGCGGCAACCGTCAAGGCCGCAGACCCTCTGAACCTCGCCCAGGTCATTCTGGGTAGGAAGTTCGGACGAGACTCAAGCTGTTGCGCCCTGCCCGGCTCCGGATGTGCGATCCGGAGCCGGGCAGGGCCGCGTCTCTTCCTGGTCATGCCCAGGAGGAATCTCAGTGAGCACCACCAAGAAGATCACGGTCACCGTGCTGGCCGCCGCCCTCGGCGTCAGTACGCTCGCGGCCTGCGGCGGGGAGTCCAAGGACGACTCCGCCGGTGAGGGCGCCGGGAGCGGTTCCAAGACCGTGACGCTCGTCAGCCACGACTCCTTCAACGCCTCCCCGGCGGTGCTGAAGGAGTTCACCAAGCAGACCGGATACACGGTCAAGGTGCTGAAGAGCGGTGACGCGGTCGAGGCGCTCAACAAGGAGATCCTCACCAAGGGATCCCCGCAGGGCGACGTGTTCTTCGGTGTCGACAACACCACGCTCTCGCGGGCCCTCGACAACGACCTCTTCACGCCGTACGAGGCCAAGGGCCTGGACCGGATCCCCGAGGCCGTGCAGCTCGACGGCGGCGAGCACCGGGTCACGCCCGTCGACACCGGCGACATCTGCGTCAACTACGACAAGAAGTACTTCGCCGACAAGAAGCTCGCCCCGCCGCGGACGCTCGACGACCTGATCAAGCCCGCCTACAAGGACCTCCTCGTCGTCGAGAACGCCGAGCGCTCCTCGCCCGGCCTCGGCTTCCTCCTCGGGACCGCCAGCGCCTACGGCGACGACGGCTGGCAGGACTACTGGAAGAAGCTGCGGGCCAACGGCGTGAAGGTCGTCGACAGCTGGGAGCTCGCCTACAACCAGGAGTTCTCCGGCTCCGCCGGCGGCAAGGCGGCCAAGGGCGACCGGCCGCTCGTCGTCTCGTACGCCTCCAGCCCGCCGGTCGAGGTGCTGTACGCCAAGCCGCAGCCCAAGGAGGCCCCCACCGGCGTCTCCACCGGCACCTGCTTCCGCCAGACCGAGGCCGCCGGCCTGCTCAAGGGCGCGAAGAACGAGGCCGGCGGAAAGGCCCTGCTGGACTTCCTGATCAGCAAGAAGTTCCAGGAGGACATGCCGCTCAACATGTTCGTCAACCCGGTCGTCGGGGACGCGAAGCTCCCCGCGCTGTTCACCGAGTTCGGTGAGGTGGTCGCCGAGCCGCGGACCATGACCCCGGAGAAGATCGCCGACAACCGTGACCAGTGGATCCAGTCGTGGTCCTCACTCGTCCTGAAGTAGCCGAATCACCGGGCGGTGACGCGGACCCGCGCGGGAGGACCTCCGCGCGCGGGTCCGCGTCCCTGCGCGGGAGCGCGACCCGGCTCGCGCTGATGGCCGTGCCCGTCGCGTTCTTCGCGCTCTTCTTCGCCTACCCCGTGGCCGCGATCGTCGGCCGCGGGCTCCAGGTGGACGGCGCCTGGCAGTTGGGCCGCATCGGCGAGGTCCTGGGCCGGTCCGACATCCTCGACGTCCTCTGGTTCACCGCCTGGCAGGCGCTCGCCTCCACCGGGCTGACCCTGCTGATCGCCCTTCCCGGCGCGTATGTGTTCGCCCGCTTCGACTTTCCCGGGAAGCAGTTGCTGCGGGCGGTCGTCACCGTGCCGTTCGTCCTGCCGACGGTCGTGGTCGGCACCGCCTTCCTGGCCCTCGTCGGCCGTGGCGGACTGCTCGACGAGCTGTGGGGCGTACGCCTCGACACGACCGTCTGGGCGATACTCCTCGCCCATGTCTTCTTCAACTACGCCGTCGTCGTACGGACCGTGGGCGGCCTGTGGGCACAGCTCGACCCGCGCCAGGAGGAGGCCGCACGCGTCCTCGGCGCGGGCCGTTTCGCGGCCTGGCGGCGTGTCACCCTGCCCGCGCTGACCCCTGCCGTGGCCGCCGCCGCGCTGATGGTGTTCCTCTTCACCTTCACCTCCTTCGGCGTCGTCCAGATCCTCGGCGGACCGGCGTTCGCCACGCTCGAAGTGGAGATCTACCGGCAGACCGCGCAGGTCCTCGACCTGTCGACGGCCGCCGTGCTGACGCTCGTGCAGTTCGCGGCGGTCGGCGCGATCCTCGCCGTCCACGCCCGGACCGTACGGCGACGGGAGACCGCACTGCGGCTCGTCGACCCGGCCCACACGGCGCACCGGCCGCGCGGCGCGGGCCAATGGGCCCTGCTCGCGGCCGTTCTGACCACGGTCGTTCTGCTGATCCTGGCGCCGCTCGCGGTCCTGGTCGAGCGGTCGCTCGCCGAGGGGAACGGGCCCGGCGGCTACGGCTTCACCTTCTACGAGGCCCTGCGGTCGGCGGAGGCGAGCGGCGGCACCTTCCTCGTACCGCCGCTGGAAGCCGTCGGGAACTCCCTCCAGTACGCGCTCGCCGCCACCGCCATCGCGCTCGTCATCGGCGGCCTCGCGGCCGCCGCCCTCACCCGGAAGGCGGGCCGGCTGGTCAGGGGCTTCGACGCGCTGCTGATGCTGCCGCTCGGAGTCTCCGCCGTCACCGTCGGCTTCGGATTCCTCATCACTCTCGACGAGCCGCCGCTCGATCTGCGCACCTCCTGGATCCTGGTGCCGCTGGCCCAGGCCCTGGTGGGGGTGCCCTTCGTCGTACGGACCATGCTGCCGGTGCTGCGGGCCGTCGACGTCCGGCTGCGCGAGGCCGCGGCCGTCCTCGGCGCCTCGCCGCTGCGGGCGTGGCGCGAGGTCGATCTGCCGCTGGTGCGCCGGGCGCTGCTCGTCGCCGCGGGCTTCGCCTTCGCCGTCTCGCTCGGTGAGTTCGGCGCCACCGTCTTCATCGCCCGGCCCGACAACCCGACGCTCCCGGTCGCCGTGGCGCGCCTCCTGGGCCGCCCGGGTGAGCTCAACTACGGGCAGGCGATGGCCCTTTCGACCATCCTCATGCTGGTCTGCGCGGCGGCTCTGCTGCTGCTCGACCGGCTCCGTCCCGACCGTTCCGCCGGGGAGTTCTGATGCTGACGATCGAGGACGCGACCGTACGGTTCGGCCGGCGGACGGCGCTGGACGCGGTGGACCTGGAGGTCGCCGACCACGAGATCGTGTGTGTGCTGGGGCCGAGCGGCAGCGGCAAGTCGACGCTGCTACGGGCCGTCGCCGGGCTGCAGCACCTCGACGGCGGGCGGGTGCTGCTCGGCGGAGCCGACCAGGCCGGAGTGCCGGTGCACCGGCGCGGGGTCGGCCTGATGTTCCAGGACCACCAGCTCTTCCCGCAGCGCGACGTCGCGGGCAACGTCGCCTTCGGGCTGCGCATGCACGGCGTACCGAAGGCCGAACAGGGCCGTCGCGTCGAGGAGTTGCTGGAACTGGTCGGCCTCCCGGGCGCCGGGAAGCGGGCCGTCGCCGCCCTCTCCGGCGGTGAGCAGCAGCGGGTCGCCCTCGCCCGCGCTCTCGCGCCACGGCCACGGCTGCTGATGCTCGACGAACCGCTCGGCCAGCTCGACCGTACGCTCAGGGAACGGCTGGTCGTCGAACTGCGCGGCGTCTTCGGCCGGTTGGGTACGACGGTGCTCGCCGTCACCCATGACCAGGGGGAGGCCTTCGCGCTCGCCGACCGGGTCGTGGTCATGCGGGACGGGCGGATCGCCCAGAGCGGTACGCCGCGCGAGGTGTGGCAGCGGCCCGCTTCCGAGTTCGTCGCCCGTTTCCTCGGCTTCGACAATGTGGTCCCGGCGACGGTGACCGGGGGGACGGCCGAGACTTCCTGGGGGAGGATCCCCGTCCCGGCGGGTGCTCCCCAGGGCGTGTGCCGGCTGCTGGTGCGGCCTGCGGCGGTACGGCTCGGTCCGCCGGACGCGGGGCTGCGGTGCGTGGTCGAGTCGCTGACCTTCCGCGGCCACCATGTCGCGGTACGGCTGAGGCCCACCGGCGCGCCGCCGCTGGAGGCCGAGTGCGGGCTGAAGGACGTGCCGGAGGTGGGGGCGGAGGTCGGCGCCGGTTTCGCCGCGGAGGACGTGGTGGTGCTGGCGCCGACCTCCGGCTGACCGGGCGTCCGTACGCGGACGAACGCCCGCCCCGCCCGGCCTTCACGCCGCCGCCCTCACACCCCCGACAGGCTCGACACCGGCTCCGGCCGCTCGGGCTCCACGGATGCCGGTCCCGGCGGACCGGCCTCGCCGCCGTGGCCTTCCGGGTCGCCGAACCACGCCACCGCGACGGCACCCGCGACGGCGAGCACGAACCCGGTGATCGCCGCCCAGGCGAACCCGGGCCGTGAGGAGTCGCCCAGCCACAGCACTCCGATCATGCCCGGCAGGACGGTCTCTCCGACGACCAGCGCCGCCGTGGCGCCGTTGACCGAGCCGATCTGCAGGGCGATGGTGTGCAGATACATTCCGCCGATACCGGCCACCAGGATCGCGTAGAGCGCCGGGTCGGACAGCAGGGCGCCCAGGTCGAACGGGTCGATGCCGTTCAGCACGCGCACCCCGACGCCGAGTGCGCCGAACCCGAGGCCGGACAGCAGACCGGCCAGGATCGCGGCCCGTGCTCCCAGAAGACGTACGACGACGGTGCCGCCCACCATCAGCAGCAGCGAGACCGCCAGCAGCCACCAGTGCGTGGAGATCGGTGTGTGGCCGCTGCCCTCAGGGCCCGCCGCGGTCGCCAGCAGCACCAGCGCGGAGCAGACCACGGCGATCGACGTCCACTCCGCGCGGTTGAGCCGGATCCCGAGCAGCTTGACGGCCAGCACCGCCGTGATCACCAGATTGGCGCTGATCACGGTCTGCGACAGGAAGAGCGGCAGCATCCGCGCCGCCAGCGCGCCCAGCCCGAACCCCACGAAGTCGAGGATCGTGCCGACGATGAACTCCCAGGTCATCGCCGCCTTGGCGGTCGAGGAGAGACTCGGTCCGCCGTGCTGGGTGACACTGCCCGCGGCGGCTTCCCGGCGGGCGGACTTGCGCGAGCCCACGGCCTGGAGGACGGAGCCCGTGCCGTAACAGATGGATGCCGCCACGGCGGTCAGCAGTCCTATGAGCACCGAAAGCTCCGTTCGCGTCTGGTCGGTCCTGTTCGTTCCGACTGCCAGACGTCGGTTTCGGTGCGGAAGTTGCCTTTCCTCTTCGAACGGCCCTCAGGATGGTCCTCGAGGCGGACTCAGGACGGTCCTCCGGGCGGATCCTTCGGACGGACCGTCACCGTCAGGCGGACTGCCCTGACGCCGTGAGCCGCGCCAGCGCCTGCGGCACCTCGTCCACCGAATCCACCAGAGTGATGCGGGCGTCCATGGAGCGGCTGTCGGCCAGGGCCCGCAGGAGCGGCCAGGCCGGGAGCTTCTCCGTCCAGTGCGCGCGGTCGACCAGGACCATCGGGGTCGGCTCACCGCGCGACTCGTAGTAGTTCGGGGTCGCGTTGTCGAAGATCTCCTGCACCGTGCCCGCCGCGCCCGGCAGGAAGACGACACCGGCGGTGCAGCGGGCGAGGAGACCGTCCTCACGGGTGGCGTTGGCGAAGTACTTGGCGATGTGCCCGGCGAACGGGTTCGGCGGCTCGTGGCCGTAGAACCAGGTGGGGATGCCGATCGAGTCGCCGCCCCGCGGCCAGCGGGAGCGCACCTCGAAGGCCGCGGCCGCCCAGTCCGTGACGGACGGGGTGAACGAGGGGGCCTTGGCGAGGAGTTCGAGTGCCTCGTCGAGCATCGGGTCGGGGTGCGGGGCAGCGTACGCGCCGAGGTTCGCCGCCTCCATCGCGCCGGGGCCGCCACCGGTGGCGACGGTGAGTCCGGTACGGGCCAGGGCGCGACCGAGCCGGGCGGCGCCGGCGTACGCCTCCGTGCCGCGGCCCATCGCGTGACCGCCCATCACACCGACCACGGGAACGCCGTTCAGCAGTTCGTCGAGCGCGTCCGAGACCGCGTCGTCGTGCAGGGCCCGGAGCATCGAGGCGTAGATGTCCCGGTCGGCCTTGGTCTCCTGGAACCACTCGTAGGTGAGCGCGTCGCAGGTGACCTCGTAGCCGCCGTCGTCGAGCCCGTCGAACAACTCGTCGGGGGAGTACAGCAGACCGCGGTACGGATCGAACGGCAGGTCCGGTATCGGCGGGAAGACGAGCGCACCGTCCGTGCGGACCTTGGCCGCGGCGTCGGGCTCCATGGCGCAGCCGAGGAACATCGCGCCCGTGGTGTCGGCCGAGAGCAGTGCGAAGGTGCGTCCTGTCAGGTCGACGGACTGGACGCGGTGTCCCGCGAGGCTGCCGCGTCGTGTGACGACCTGGTCGAACTCCTCCAGCGTCTCGATCTCCCGGTCGTCGTCGAACGACGACCCCAGCCGCGGCCTCTCTGCGTTCACCATGCGCCCACGATAGGTGCCGCGTTCGGGGCCGCCGTGCCCGGGTCAGCGCCGCAGCGGCAGCGCGGCGAGTTCCGCGACCGCCCAGGTGATCGGGGCGAAGACCACCAGCAGCACCACCGCTCGGAGCGCGACGGTGGCGCGCAGGAGGCCCGCCGGGGCGCCGAGATCGAGGAGGCCCTCCCGAGTCGTGGCACGGGCGTGCTTGGCCTCCAGGGCCGAGGTGAGCAGCGCCGCGACGGTGCAGGCCACGACGAGTGCCGCGCCGAGCCCGGTCAGCGGGCCGAACGGCTGGGGGCGTTCCCCGGCGAGCGCGGAGGCCGCGATCAGGGCGGACACCACCGCGCTGACGACCCCGAGCGGACGTCCGATGCGGCGCGCGTCGTCCATCAGGGCACGCCCGGCGAGCAGCCGGACGGCCCCGGGGTGCAGGGACTGCAGAACGCGCCCGCACACGTGGGCGATGCCGGGGCCCGCCATCGCGAGGCCCACGGCGGTGAGGGTCCAGCCGGCGAGCACGCCGGCCGGTGTGCCGCCTCCGCCGCCGGTGCCCCGGCCCGCGTACGCCTCGACCGCGGCGCCCACGGCCGTCAGCGCGACGCCCCAGGGGAGTCCGCCGGGCGGGGCCTCGAAGGCCGGTTCGGGCTCGTCGTCGTCGATGCCCTCGCCCCAGACCGAACGGCGCGGGCGCAGCGCGAGCGCCGCCGCCCCGGCTCCCACGACCGGTACGAGCGCGAGGAGCAGGAGCACGGCGCCCAGGGGCAACGGCTGTCCCGCGGCGAGCAGTTCGGCGGCGTCCCCGTCGAACGGCATCCCGGTCAGATCGCCCCGCAGATGCAGGAAGAACAGCAGCGCCACCATGCTGCCGAGGGTGCAGGACACGGCCGTCGACGCCGCGGCCAGCGCGGTCAGCCGCACCGGTCCGAGACCCACGGCGGACAGCCCCTGCCGGGGCCTCGCGCCCGGGTCCGTGCGCGCCACGGCGACGGCGAACTGGACGGTCGCGGCGAGCGGCGCGAGACACCACGCCAGCCGCAGCAGTGCCGGGTCGGACGGATGCGGTCCCGCCACCGCGTAGGACAGGGTGCACAGCAGAAGGAAGCCGACTCCCGCGGAAGCCGCCGCGACCATCAGCCGGCGCAGCAGGACCAGGGGATGGGCACCGCGGGCTAGACGGAGAGCGAGCACGCGGCCCGGCCTTCCGCCTCCGTGCCGCTCGCCGGGTTCACGCGCCGGCCGTCGATCAGCGACACCGCGCGGTCGGCGAGCGTCGCGACCTCCTCGTCATGGGTGGCGAGCACGACGGTGATGCGATGCGAGCGGGCCGCGGTGGTGAGCGTACGCAGCACCTGGGCGCGGTCCGTGCTGTGCAGCGAGGCGGTCGGCTCGTCGGCGAAGAGCACCGCGGGCGTGATGGCGAGCGCGCGGGCGAGGGCGATCCGCTGCCGCTGCGACTGCAGCAGCGCGCGGGGGCGCTTGCGCGCGCAGCCGCCGATGTCGAGCCGCTCCAGCCACTCCAGGGCGGCGGTCCTGGCCTTGCGGTGCGAGGAACCGCGCAGCAGCAGCGGCAGGGCCGCGTTCTCCCAGGCGGTCAGTTCGGGCACCAGCTGGGGGTCCGGGCCGATCCAGCCGAAGCGGTCGCGCCGCAGTCGCTCGCGGACCAGCGGACCCATGGTGTGGACGGGGCTGCTGTTGAACCAGACCTCGCCCTGCTGTGCGACGAGCTGGCCCGACAGACAGCGCAGCAGGGTCGTCTTTCCGCTGCCGCGGGGGCCGTTCACGGCGAGGATCTCTCCCTCGCGCACGCCGAGGGAAACTCCGCAGAGGGCGGGCGAGCCGCGGTAGGCGTGGTTCAGGGAGCGCGCCCAGAGCACATCGTTGTCCGGCGGGACCACCATGGCGTACACCTCGGTTCAGATCCGTTGGTTCCGTTCCCCCGTACGGGCGAACGACCTCAAGGCCGATCGGTCACAGCACCGTAGGTACTCGGAGCCGGGTGTACGGACAGCACGCGGCCCGGATGCTTCCCTTCTCACTCGAAGGGGTGCACCCGGGCCGCGTAAAAGCCGACGATCGGACGGCGTGCGCCGTGTCCGCTCTGCCGTCCGCGTCTACAGCTTCGTCCAGGCCTCGCTGAGGACGGACCGCAGGATCTGCTCGATCTCGTCGAACGTCTCCTGGGTGGAGATCAGCGGCGGGGCGAGCTGGACGACCGGGTCACCGCGGTCGTCGGCGCGGCAGTACAGACCGGCGTCGAACAGCGCCTTGGAGAGGAACCCGTACAGGACGCGCTCGGTCTCCTCCTCGTTGAAGGACTCCTTGGTGTGCTTGTCCTTCACCAGCTCGATGCCGTAGAAGAAGCCGTTGCCGCGGACGTCGCCGACGATCGGCAGGTCGTGCAGCTTCTGCAGCGTCGAGAGGAACGCGCCCTCGTTGTCGAGGACGTGCTGGTTGAGCTTCTCGCGCTCGAACAGGTCGAGGTTGGCGACGCCGACGGCGGCGGAGACCGGGTGGCCGCCGAAGGTGTAGCCGTGCAGGAAGGTGTTGTCGCCCTTGTAGAACGGCTCGGCGAGCCGGTCGGAGACGATGCAGGCGCCGATCGGGGAGTAGCCCGACGTCATGCCCTTCGCGCAGGTGATCATGTCCGGCACGTAGCCGAACTTGTCGCAGGCGAACGTCTTGCCGAGGCGGCCGAAGGCGCAGATGACCTCGTCGGAGACGAGCAGCACGTCGTACTGGTCGCAGATCTCGCGGACCCGCTGGAAGTACCCGGGCGGCGGCGGGAAGCAGCCGCCGGCGTTCTGCACCGGCTCCAGGAAGACCGCGGCGACGGTGTCGGCGCCCTCGAAGAGGATCTGCTGCTCGATCTGGTCGGCGGCCCAGCGGCCGAAGGCCTCGGGGTCGTCGCCGTGCAGCGGGGCGCGGTAGATGTTGGTGTTGGGCACCTTGTGCGCACCGGGCACCAGCGGCTCGAACGGGGCCTTCAGGCCCGGCAGGCCGGTGATGGACAGGGCGCCCTGCGGGGTGCCGTGGTAGGCGACGGCACGGGAGATGACCTTGTACTTGGTCGGCTTGCCGACCAGCTTGAAGTACTGCTTGGCCAGCTTCCAGGCCGTCTCGACCGCCTCGCCGCCACCCGTGGTGAAGAAGACCTTGTTCAGGTCGCCGGGGGCTTCGTTCGCGAGACGCTCGGCCAGCTCGACGGCCATCGGGTGGGCGTACGACCACACGGGGAAGAACGCGAGCTCCTGGGCCTGCTTGGCGGCCACCTCGGCCAGTTCCCTGCGGCCGTGGCCCGCCTGGACCACGAACAGACCGGCGAGCCCGTCGAGGTAGCGCTTGCCCTTGTCGTCGTAGATGTAGGTGCCCTCACCACGCACGATGGTGGGCACGGGTGAGTTCTCGTACGACGACATGCGGGTGAAGTGCATCCACAGGTGGTCGTAGGCGGTCTTGGAGAGGTCCTTGCTCACGGCTATCGGGTTCCCCACATGTAGGTCTGCTTCTTGAGCTTGAGGTAGACGAAGCTCTCGGTGGAGCGCACGCCGGGGAGGGTGCGGATGCGCCGGTTGATCACTTCAAGCAGGTGGTCGTCGTCCTCGCAGACGATCTCCACCATAAGGTCGAACGAGCCCGCCGTCATGACGACGTACTCGCACTCCGACATGGCAGTCAGCGCGTCGGCCACCGGGTCCAGGTCGCCCTCGACGTTGATCCCGACCATCGCCTGGCGTCGCAGACCCACGGTGAGCGGGTCGGTGACGGCGACGATCTGCATCACGCCTTGATCGAGCAGCTTCTGGACGCGCTGTCGGACCGCCGCCTCGGAAAGGCCCACGGCCTTGCCTATCGCGGCGTACGGACGGCGCCCGTCCTCCTGCAGCTGTTCGATGATCGCCAGGGAGACTGCATCGATCGTCGGGGACGATCCGCTCCCGGTCCTGGAGTCCGTGCTTCGACTGGCCACGAGCACACTGTGCACCGGAGTCGTCGATCCCGCAACCCGTCCGCAATGAAATTCGTTGTTCTCGGTCCCGAATCTCACTGATTTCGAAGTCGAACGGCGTTGGGTCTGTCGAAAGCGTCGCTCGTCGGGCTAGCCTGAGCGACGTAGTGTGGGGGTGTCTCACCCATCGGACATCTGACAGGAGGGGTGGCTGTGACCACCGAACTGCGTCGTCTGCGCAATTACATCGACGGAGAGTTCCGGGACGCCGCGGACGGGCGGACCATCGAGGTGGTCAATCCGGCCACGGGAGAGGTGTACGCGACCTCGCCGCTTTCCGGTCAGGCGGACGTCGACGCCGCCATGGCCGCCGCCGCCGCGGCGTTCCCGGCCTGGCGTGACACCACGCCGGCCGAGCGCCAGAAGGTACTGCTGAAGATCGCGGACGCCTTCGAGGAGCGGGCGGAGGAGCTGATCGCGGCCGAGTCGGAGAACACGGGCAAGCCGCTGGAGCTCACCCGCACCGAAGAGATCCCGCCCATGGTCGACCAGATCCGCTTCTTCGCGGGTGCGGCCCGGATGCTCGAGGGCCGCTCGGCCGGCGAGTACATGGAGGGCATGACCTCCATCGTCCGCCGTGAGCCGGTCGGCGTCTGCGCGCAGGTCGCGCCGTGGAACTACCCGATGATGATGGCGGTGTGGAAGTTCGCGCCGGCGCTCGCCGCGGGCAACACGGTCGTGCTGAAGCCGTCGGACACCACCCCGGCCTCGACGGTCCTGATGGCCGAGATCATCGGCGCGATCGTGCCGAAGGGCGTCTTCAACGTCCTGTGCGGCGACCGCGACACGGGCCGCGCGATGGTCGAGCACCCGGTTCCCGCGATGGCCTCCATCACCGGTTCGGTACGGGCCGGCATGCAGGTCGCCGAGTCGGCCGCCAAGGACGTCAAGCGCGTGCACCTGGAGCTGGGCGGCAAGGCGCCGGTCGTCGTGTTCGAGGACACCGACATCCCGAAGGCCGTCGAGGACATCTCGGTCGCGGGCTTCTTCAACGCCGGCCAGGACTGTACGGCCGCGACCCGGGTGCTCGTGCACGAGTCCATCCACGACGAGTTCGTCAGCGCGCTGACGAAGGCCGCCGCCGACACGAAGACCGGCCGGCCGGACGACGAGGACGTGCTCTACGGTCCGCTGAACAACGCCAACCAGCTGAAGCAGGTCTCCGGCTTCATCGACCGGCTGCCCGCCCACGCGAAGGTCGAGACCGGCGGTCACCGGGTCGGTGACAAGGGCTACTTCTACGCCCCGACGGTCGTGTCCGGCCTCAAGCAGGACGACGAGATCATCCAGAACGAGGTCTTCGGCCCCGTCATCACGGTCCAGTCCTTCCGCGACGAGGACCAGGCGCTCGAGTACGCCAACGGCGTGGAGTACGCGCTCGCTTCGTCGGTGTGGACGAAGGACCACGCGCGGGCGATGCGCATGTCGAAGTCCCTGGACTTCGGCTGCGTGTGGATCAACACCCACATCCCGCTGGTGGCGGAGATGCCGCACGGCGGCTTCAAGAAGTCGGGCTATGGCAAGGACCTGTCGGCGTACGGCTTCGACGACTACACGCGCATCAAGCACGTGATGACGTCCCTGGACGCGTAACGCCTCCGGCGGCGTGCGGAACCGAAGGGCGGGCCTGCGGGCCCGCCCTTCGGGCTGTTCAGCGCCGTCCGCCTTCGCCGGAAGGAGGTTCGCCCGGACCCCGGCGTGGGCTCGGGCCCCGTCCTCGATGGGCGGACGGAGCCGGAGGATCCAGCCGTCCGGCGGGATCCGGGCGGGCGGAGCCCTCGTGTCGGCTGCGCCGGCTTTCCCCAACGCCCCCGCGGGCGTAGGAGGAGTTGGAGGTGCGGGCTTCAGGTGGCGGCCACCGCGGAGGCGATCAGGTCCGCCGCGGGCGTCACCCGGCGCCGGCCGCGCCGGAGTCAGGGCAACGGCGTCATGTGCAGGGCCAGCAGGAGGCGCCAGACCTGCTCCGCCATGGACTCCGGCGTCGCGGGGACGCGGTCGTGCAGCCAGTCACCGAGGACGCCCGTGAAGGTGGCGGCCACCGCGGAGGCGATGAGGTCCGGCGCGGGAGCGCCCGCCAGTTCACGCTCACGGTGGCTGCGGGCGCGGAGTTCGCGGTGCAGGAGAACGCCGAGCGGCCCACCGCCGCCCTCACGGAGCAGCGTGCGGTAGAGCGCGGCGTGCGCGACGATCCCCGTGAAGAACTCCGTCAGCGCGGCGGGCGGAGCGGCCGGGTCGGGCACCCCGCGCCAGGCGTGCAGCGCCTCCACCGCGTCCCGGACGATCTCGGCGCAGGCGTCCACCGCGAGCGCGTCCAGGTCCGGGTAGTGCAGATAGAACGTGGCGCGGCCCAGGCCCGCCCGGCGGACCAGGCCCGCGACGCTGACCTCCGCCAGCGGCCGCTCGGCGCACTCCTCCAGCAGGGCCCGCCGCAGCCGGTCCCGGGTGCGCTCGGCCCGTGGGTCCCCGCTCATCCCGCCACCAGCACCGCGGCCAGCGCCAGCGCGCCCGGCAGGGCCTGGGCCACGTAGATGCGCCGGTTCGCGGTGGCGCCGCCGTACAGCCCGGCGATCACTACGCACACGAGGAAGAACACCTGCACCCGGTGGCCCGTCGGGTCCGCGGCGATCAGGCCCCAGATCAGGCCGGCGGCGAGAAAGCCGTTGTAGAGCCCCTGGTTGGCGGCCAGCGGCGCCGTCGCGTGAGCGGTCTCCGCGTCGAAGCCCGACAGTGCCCGTCCCGGTGGCCGCTCCCACAGGAACATCTCCAGCACCAGGAAGTAGACGTGCAGCGCGGCCACCAGAGCGACCAGGACGTGAGCGGTGACGGTCACGGAAGACCCTTCCCTCGATGATGGATCCATCAGTTCATGGACACTCGTCCAGGAAGTATAGACAGATGCCCATGATCGACAGGGTGTCGGTGCCGCGGGCTCCCGCTCGACGCACCGTCCATTGCCGCGCGCACCGGTCGCCCCGAGAGTCTCTGGAGCCTCATGGAGTCCGTCGACGTACGCGAATTCGCCGTCGCCGTGGGTGCCATGGCCACGATCGTCGGTGCCGCGGCCGTCGCCGGGCACCGGTCCGGCGGCCGCTCCGGCTTCTACCAGGGCGCGCTCGGCGGATTCGGGCTCCACGGCCTCGTCCATCTCGGCCAGGCCGCCGCCTTCCGCGGCTACACCCCCGGCTCCGCCACCTCGGCGCTGCTCGTGGTGCCCTTCACCCTGTGGGCGCGGGGGCGGCTGCGGCGTGCGGGCGTGCTGCGGCCCACTCGGCCGCGCGATGTGCTGACCGGGCTGGCGACGGCCGCGGCCGCCACCGTCGTCTCTCACGCGGTGGCCAGGGGACTCACCGGAGCCCCCCGTTTTTGAACACGTTCATGAGGGGGCGTACGCTGCGGACATGAGCGAGCGAAGAGCGCTTCTGCGCCGCATACGCGTGTGGTTGGCCGTCTTCATCGTCTGCCTCGTCCTGAGCGGACTGACGGCCTTCCCCCTCGTCACCGAGCTGCACCTCGCCCAGGACGCCCTGTCGTCCTGGGCCTCCCCGGTCGCCGATGCCTTCCCCGGCCTGCAGACGTGGATCGACCGGGTCCGCACCGGCCTGGACGTCGCCGACAAGCAGTACGCCTTCCTGCTGTACGGCACCGACTGGCTGGCCTTCGCCCACCTCGTCATCGCCGTGGCCTTCTACGGCCCCTACCGCGATCCCGTACGCAACATCTGGGTCATCGAGTTCGGCATGATCGCCTGCGCCGGGATCATCCCGCTGGCCCTGGTCTGCGGCCCGATCCGCGGGATCCCGTTCTGGTGGACCGTCATCGACATGTCCTTCGGCGTCTTCGGAGTGATCCCGCTCCTCGTCCTGCACCGCATGACCAAGCGGCTGGAGAGGCTGACGACCGGACCGGCTGGGGAAACGGCAACGGCTACGGAGACGGCACCTCCGGCGCAGGCGGCGGCACCGACCGCCGCCGCCTGAGGCCTTGCCCCCGTGTCCACGTCAGCGCTTGCGGCCCACCGCGCCGAACTGCGCCACCTCCACGGTCGTCGCGCCCCCGTCGCGCCAGCGGGCGCAGGACACGATGCCCGGCTCCAGCACGTCGAGCCCGGCGAGGAAGCCCGCGAACTCGGTGCGGGTGCGGGCCGTGATCGGCGGGGTCGCGTTCTCGTTCCAGAACGCCATCGCCTCCGCGTTGCCCTCGCCGCCCAGCTCCAGCGTGGGGTGCGTGAGCACGAGATAACTCCCGGACGGGACCGCGTCCATGATGCGGTGGACGATCGAGGTGGCCGCGTCCGTGTCGAGGATGAAGTTGAGGATCCCCAGCATCATGACCGCGACCGGCCGCGACAGATCGAGCGTCGGCTCGACGGCCCGCAGGATGTCCGCGGGGCGGTGCGCGTCCGCGTCGATGTACTCGGTGCGGCCCTCGGGGGTGCTGGTCAGCAGGGCGCGGGCGTGGGTCAGCACGATCGGGTCGTTGTCGACGTACACGACCCGCGACTCGGGGGCGATGCGCTGGGCGACCTCGTGGGTGTTGTCGACGGTCGGCAGGCCGGTGCCGATGTCGAGGAACTGGCGCACACCGTCCTCACCGGCGAGAAGGGAGACGACCCGCCCCAGGAACGCCCGGTCCGCGCGGGCGACTTGACCGATGCTCGGGTACATCCCGGTGACCTGGTCACCCACCTGCCGGTCGATCAGGTAGTTGTCCTTGCCACCCAGCCAGTAGTTCCAGACCCGGGCGTTGTGCGCGATGTCGGTACGGATCCTGTCCTGGCCGGTGTCCTCGGACTGCGTCACGATGTGCGTCCCTTCCCTGTCCCGGATCCGCGCAGTACACGGACGAGCGCGTCCACGCGGTTCGTGGTGATCGAGTCGACTCCGCGACCCACGAGCCGGCGCATCGTCCCACGAGTGTCGGCGGTCCAGACAGAGAGCAGATAACCGTCCCCGTGAATCCGGTCCGCCAGCTCCCTGCTCACCAGCCCGAAGCGGTAGTTGAGCCAGCGCGGCCGCAGCGCGCCGAGCAGGACCGGACGGGGAGGGGCGAGCGTCGACCAGGTCAGGGCGATCTCCGCGTGCGGATCGGCGTCGCGTACGGCGAACATCCCGACCGGACCGCCCGTGTAGTAGACCCGCTCGCCCGCGCCGCATTCACGGACGGTGTCGACGATCGCACGGACCGCCGCCTCGTCGGCGCCGGGCAGATCGAGCATCAGCCGGTGGCTGCCGACCGAGATCAGTGCCTCGCGCAGGGTCGGCACCGCGCCGTACGTCAGCTCGGTGAGCTGCCCGTGGGTGAGCCGGGCCAGCGGACGGTCGTGCCCCCACAGTCGTTTGAGCGTGTCGTCGTGCAGCAGTACGGGCACACCGTCGCGCGTGAGGCGGACATCCACCTCGACGGCGTCCGCGCCCCGCTCGATCGCGGCCCGCAGCGACGGCAGTGTGTTCTCCCGCGCGACATACGGGTCGCCACGATGTCCTACGACGGTGACAGTGCGCATGCGACACCCCTCACTTCGTCAGTTCGCCGGCCGGCGCTCCGTGTACGCGTCGATCTCGGCGGCGATCCGCGCCTTTCCGGCCGCGTCGAGGAAGGACGCCTCCACGGCGTTCTTGGCGAGCGCGGCGACGCCCCGCTCGTCCAGTTGCAGCAGCCGGGCGGCGACCGCGTACTCGTTGTTGAGGTCGGTCCCGAACATCGGCGGGTCGTCGCTGTTGACGGTCACCAGCACACCGGCATCCACCATCTCCTTGATGGGGTGCTCGTCGAGCGTGGCGACGGCGCGGGTGGCGATGTTGGAGGTCGGGCAGACCTCCAACGGGATGCGGTGCTCGGCGAGATGGGCCAGCAGCTTCGGGTCCTTCGTGGAGCTGGTGCCGTGGCCGATGCGCTCGGCCCGCAGGTCGTTCAGCGCGTCCCAGACGGTTTCCGGGCCCGTCGTCTCGCCGGCGTGCGGCACGGACCGGAGACCGGCGGCGATGGCCCGGTCGAAGTACGGCTTGAACTGCGGCCGGGGCACACCGATCTCGGGCCCGCCGAGACCGAAAGAGACCAGGCCCTCCGGGCGCAGATCGACGGCGAGCCGCGCCGTCTCCTCGGCCGCGTCGAGTCCCGCCTCGCCCGGGATGTCGAAGCACCAGCGCAGGATCACGTCCAGCTCGGTCTCGGCGGCCTTGCGGGCGTCCTCGATCGCCTCCATGAAGCCCTGCTCGGGGATGCCGCGACGGGTCGAGCTGAAGGGGGTGACGGTCAGCTCGGCGTACCGGATGTTCTGCCGGGCCATGTCCCGGGCGACCTCGAAGGTGAGCAGCCGGACGTCGTCGGGGGTGCGGACGAGATCGACGACCGAGAGATAGACCTCGATGAAGTGCGTGAAGTCGGTGAAGGTGAAGTAGTCGGCGAGGGCCTCCAGGTCGGTGGGGACCTTGGAGTCCGGGTGCCGGGCGGCGAGCTCGGACACGATGCGCGGTGAGGCGGAGCCGACGTGGTGGACGTGCAGCTCGGCCTTGGGCAGGCCCGCGATGAAGGGAAGCAGATCGGTCACCGGGTCCTCCGTGTGCTCAGCCGTACCGGTCAGGGATCATCGTAGGCGGGGCGGGTGACGCGCGGAGCGGCGCCCGTAGCATGACAAGTCCACGATGGGGGAGGCCCATGTCAGACCAGAGCGACCAGCGGCCCGGTGAGAACGGGCCGGCGGATCCCTGGGCTCCGCCGGAGCACCGGGCGCCGCAGGACAAGGTGGAACTCGGCAAGGCCACGCCCGGCGGCCGCCCGCCGGGCGTCCACGACCAGCCGACGGTGACCTCGATGCCGGCGGCGGGAGACCCCTTCGCCGCCCCCGGTACCGGTGCGGACACCGGCTCCGGACCCGCGCCCGGTGCCGTGCCGCCGCCCCCGACGGCTCCGGGCGGACCCGCGCAGACGGTGCCCGGTCCCTACGGCTACCCGGCCGCCGCGCCCGGTGCGCCGCAGGGCCCCGCCTCGTACGGCGGCCACCCCGGCCACCCCGGATACCCGGGCTACCCCGGCTACGGCCAGGGAGGCTGGGTACAGGCCCCGGCGAACGGCATGGGCATCACCGCGCTGGTGCTCGGCATCATCGCCGTGGTCGGTTTCTGTATGTACGGCCTCGGGATCATCCTCGGCGTCCTCGCGCTGATCTTCGGTTTCCTGGGACGCGCCCGCGCCCGGCGCGGTGAGGCGAACAACGGTGGCATGGCGCTGGCCGGGATCATCCTGGGCGCCATCGGCATCGTGATCAGCGCGGCGTTCCTCGGCTTCCTGATCTGGGCGATCACCCATGACCCGGATTTCACCGACAGCTCGGACGAGGACCCCTGGGAGACGACGCTGACCGTGGCCACGGCCACGCGTTAGCCCCTGCCCGGCGGATCCCGCCGGGCCCGTGACGGGTATCCGGGCGGCCCCCCGCGCCGCCCGGCCCCCGCCCCCGCCGTGGCCGCGCCGTCAGGCGCCGGACGGGCCGGCGGTCACCTGCCCGAGACGCTGCCGCGCCTCCATCAGCGCGAAGCCCAGCAGATTCAGCCCGCGCCACCGCGCCGGGTCATGAGCACGCTCGTCGTCCGCCGCGAGGCCGATGCCCCAGATCCGGTCCATGGGGCTTGCCTCCACCAGCACGCGGTCGCCCGTGGCCAGCAGGAACGCGCGCAGATCCGCATGCTGCGAAAACTTGTGCACACTGCCCTCGACGACGATCGCGAACCGCTCGCGCTCCCATATCTCGGCGCTGAAGCCGCGCACCAGCCGGCCCGCCTTCTTCGCGAGCGCCGGATTCGCCGCTTCCACGGCCATGCGCTCCGCGTCCCGGTCACCGAAGACGCGGGCCTTCCCGGCCATCATCCAGTGCTCGGCGGTCGCATACTCGATTCCGTCCACCGTGAACGGCGACGGCCACCACTGGCTCAGACAGCCGGCACCGACGGCGCCGTCGGGCCGCGGCCTGTGCCCCCAGAAATGCAGATACCTGACCCGCTCGCCATTCTCGACCCGCTCGATCAGAGCCTCGGCCGATGCCTCGATCATCCCCATGCACGCGAGTCTGGCAGCCACCACTGACAGTTCGTACGGGGATGCTCGCCCCGACCCGACACATGGTCGACCGAATCCGTCGCGTAACCAAAAGGCAACTACGGAATCACTTGTTGACGAAGTTGGCCTCTGTCAGGATCGGCACTCACTTCGATCTGGAACAACGGAGAGCGTCATGGGCAACCGCTTCCAGGTGCATGACCGTTTCAAGAACGGCGCACAGTACATCGACGGACAGGTGCGCCCCGGCACATCAGGACGTAACCACGCAATCGTAGACCCGGCCACCGGGGAGCGGGTCCTCGAGTACGAGCTGGCCGGCCCCGACGACGTGGACGCCGCCGTCGCCGCGGCGCGCGACGCGTTCCCGGGCTGGGCGGGTGCCACACCCGGCGAACGCTCCGACGCCCTGCACCGCTTCGCGTCCGTACTCGCCGAGCAGGCCGAGGACTTCGCCCAGGCCGAGTCGCTGCAGTGCGGAAAGCCGATCAAGCTCACCCGGGAGTTCGACGTCCCCGGCACCGTCGACAACACCGCGTTCTTCGCCGGAGCCGCCCGCCATCTGCAGGGCCAGTCCGCGGGTGAGTACAGCGGGGACCACACCTCGTACGTACGCCGGGAGCCGATCGGCGTCGTCGGATCCATCGCGCCCTGGAACTATCCGCTCCAGATGGCCGCCTGGAAGGTCCTCCCGGCCATCGCCGCGGGCAACACCATCGTCCTCAAGCCCGCCGAGATCACCCCGCTGACCTCGCTGATGTTCGCCCAGGCGGCGACGGAGGCCGGCATCCCCGCCGGTGTCGTCAACATCGTCACCGGCGCCGGCAAGGACGCGGGCGAACACCTCGTCGGGCACCCGGACGTCGCCATGACCTCGTTCACCGGCTCGACCCCGGTCGGCAGGCGCGTCGCGGAGATCGCCACCGCCACCGTCAAACGGCTGCACCTCGAACTCGGCGGCAAGGCCCCCTTCGTCGTCTTCGACGACGCCGATCTCGACGCCGCCGTGCAGGGCGCGGTCGCCGGCTCACTGATCAACACGGGCCAGGACTGCACCGCCGCCACCCGCGCCTACGTCCAGCGTCCGCTCTACGACGCCTTCGTCGCCGGGGTCGCCGACCTGATGGCGACCGTACGCCTCGGCGACCCCTTCGACCCGTCCACCGACCTCGGCCCGCTGGTCTCGCACACCCAGCGCGACCGGGTCGCCGGCTTCGTCGACCGGGCCCGTTCGTACGCCACCGTCGTGACCGGCGGCAAGGCACCCGGCGGGGCCCTGGAGCAGGGCGCCTACTATCTGCCGACCCTGATCGCCGGGGCCGCACAGGACAGCGAGGTCGTCCAGTCCGAGATCTTCGGGCCCGTCCTGGTCGTCGTGCCCTTCGACTCCGACGACGAGGGCATCGCCCTCGCCAACGACACCCCGTACGGTCTCGCCGCCTCCGCCTGGAGCCGGGACGTGTACCGCGCGGGGCGCGCCACCCGTGAGATCAAGGCGGGCTGCGTGTGGGTCAACGACCACATCCCGATCATCAGCGAGATGCCTCACGGCGGCTACAAGGCGAGCGGGTTCGGAAAGGACATGTCGGCCTATTCCTTCGAGGAGTACACGCAGGTCAAGCATGTGATGTACGACAACACGGCGGCGGTCAGGAAGGACTGGCACCGCACGATCTTCGGGGACCGGCTGTAACACCCGGCTGAGGCCGCGTGGCAGCCCACGTCCCGACCGACGGCGACCATCCCGAAAGGCAACACAGCGCATGAAGCAGTACCAGCCCGAACGCCTCTCGGAGGCTCAGCTGGCCGCTATGCGGCGCAGCATGACGAACGGCCGGGGTGCCCTCTCCCGCCGCTCCCTGCTGCGGGCGACCGGCATCGGCGCCCTCACGGTGGGCGGGGCGGCCGCGCTCGGCGCGTGCGGAATCCCTCCCGCGAAGCGGGAGGGCGAAGGGGCGGCAGCCTCCGACGACCGCTCGGCCCAGGAGAAGCAGATCAGCTTCTCCAACTGGACGCAGTACATCGACATCAGCGAGGACGAGAAGAGCCGTCCCTCGCTGGGCGCGTTCACCAAGCGCACCGGGATCCAGGTCAAGTACACCGAGGACATCAACGACAACGTCGAGTTCTTCGGCAAGATCCGGCCGCAGCTCGCCGCCGGCCAGGAGACCGGACGCGACCTCATATGCGTCACCGACTGGCTCGCCGCCCGCATCATCCGGCTCGGCTGGGCGCAGAAGCTGAACCCGTCCAACCTGCCGCACGCCTTCGCCAATCTCTCGCCCCAGTTCCGCAGCCCCGACTGGGACCCGGGCCGGGCCCACTCGTATCCGTGGACCGGTATCTCCACCGTCATCGCCTACAACTCCAAGGCGACCGGCGGCCGGAAGATCGAGAGCGTCTCCCAGCTGCTGGAGGACCCCGCGCTCAAGGGCCGGGTCGCCTGTCTGTCCGAGATGCGCGACACCATCGGCATGACCCTGATCGACATGGGCAAGGACCCGGCCAAGGTCACCGACGACGACTTCAACGCGGCCGTCGCCAAGGTCCAGAAGGCCGTCGACACCAAGCAGATCCGCCGTTTCACCGGCAACGACTACACCTCGGACCTGGACAAGGGCGATATCGCGGCCTGTCTGGCCTGGGCCGGTGACCTCGTGCAGCTGCGGGTCGACAACCCCGACATCCAGTTCGTCGTCCCCGACGCCGGCTACATGACCTCCAGCGACAACCTGCTGGTCCCGGCGAAGGCCAGGCACAAGACCAACGCCGAGAAGCTCATCGACTACTACTACGAGCTCCCGGTCGCGGCCCAGCTCGCCGCGTACATCAACTACGTCTGCCCGGTCGAGGGCGTCGGCCCCGAACTCGCGAAGATCGACCCGGCGCTCGCCAAGAACACGCTGATCCTCCCGGACAAGGCCATGGCCGCGAAGTCCCATGCCTTCCGCTCGCTCAGCAGCGAGGAAGAGACGGCGTACGAAGAGAAGTTCGCCAAGCTCATCGGCGCCTGACCCTTCCTGCTCCCCTGCTCCCCCTAGACCCTGGGACCGCGACCCATGACTGACAAGACAGCGGGCGGCGACGTCCGCCTCTCCGGGATCAGCAAGACGTACAGCTCGTTCACCGCGGTGCACCCGCTGGACCTGACCGTGCCCGAGGGCTCGTTCTTCGCCCTCCTCGGCGCCTCCGGCTGCGGCAAGACCACCACGCTGCGGATGATCGCCGGACTGGAGGACCCCACCACCGGCACCGTCTTCCTCGGCGACAAGGACGTCACCGACCTGCCGCCGTACAAGCGCCCGGTCAACACCGTCTTCCAGAGCTACGCGCTCTTCCCGCACCTCACCATCTACGAGAACGTCGCCTTCGGCCTGCGCCGCCGCGGAGTGAAGTCCGTGAAGAAGCAGGTCGGCGAGATGCTCGACCTCGTCCAGCTCGGCGACTTCGCCCAGCGCAAGCCGCACCAGCTCTCCGGCGGCCAGCAGCAGCGCGTCGCCGTCGCACGCGCGCTCATCAACCACCCGCAGGTGCTGCTGCTCGACGAGCCGCTCGGTGCCCTCGACCTCAAGCTGCGCCGCCAGATGCAGCTGGAGCTGAAGCGGATCCAGACCGAGGTCGGCATCACCTTCATCCATGTCACCCACGACCAGGAGGAGGCCATGACGATGGCCGACACGGTCGCGGTGATGAACGGCGGCCGCGTGGAGCAACTGGGCGCCCCCGCCGAGCTCTACGAGAACCCGCAGACGACGTTCGTCGCCAACTTCCTCGGTACCTCGAACCTCATCGAGGCCGAGGTCGCCGAGGCCACCGGCACAGAGGTCGTCGTCACGGCCGCCGACGCCAAGCTGCGGCTGCCCGCGGGACGCTGTGCCACACAGCCCCGCACCGGCGGCAAGCTGCTCGTCGGCGTCCGCCCGGAGAAGATCTCGCTGGCGCACGCCGACGACGCCGGTGACATAGCCGCGGGCCGCAATCGGTTCACCGGAAAGATCGCCGACTCCAGCTTCATCGGCGTCTCCACCCAGTTCGTCATCGACAGCCCCGTCTGCCCGGAGCTGGAG